>NZ_JAZQPV010000044.1:0-36680 GCF_045628685.1 Acinetobacter sp. | reverse complement strand
CAGGTTTAATCAGTTGATGAAATACGGTATTCTGATGTGACAAAACCTGAATCCTGATCGTTAAAGTGTTTGTTTGCACTCATATTTTAACTGTTCGGACTCAGGTTTTTTTATTCAAATCAAACTATGGGACAGCAGTGGCCTGCGGGCTGGTTTTTTTTATGTATAGTGAACTGAAATGATCTTATTGAAAATTGGGTTTACAGGATTTTGAGTTCAAAGAACAGATGAGCAACAGGCCACCCCAAATGGGTGAGGTGATCACATCAAAGCTGACTGCTAAAGGGGTGAGTAGTCTTGTTTTTAGAATATTGCCTGTATTGATGGTTGTGGTTTTGTTATTTTTAACCATTTTAAAGGGGTAAGGCTTAGAAAATCGATGTTGAATCGCCTGTTCTGGTAAAGGTTCGTGCACGGTACCCTTAAACATAACATTATAAGTCAAATACTGTTTTTGGTGTGCTGGAGTGAACCCTGGCAATTTAAATTCTAAATCTTTTAGACGCTGTAATTGATGTGCAGGAATATCCTCTAAAGCATCTACATAGCCTAAAGATATAAAGCCTTGAAATTCATTTTCATTTTGTAATTCAAATTGCAGAGTGGGATGGGTGATCTGTAATTTTTCAGCAGGAATCTCTTTGACAATAGACCTAAACTCCTCGGCATTATCGATCAAATAGGTATATTGTCGACCGATAAAAACGATCTTCTTATTCTCTTTATTTTCTGAGTGCCCGTGCTTGACTGCTTCACCCATGGCAATGATCTCATCTTCAATGATGATCTGCACAGTGCTGTTATAGCTTTTAGGCTTATAGTCTGCATATAACAACACTGTTGCACACCCTGTAGACAGAAGGGCACTGGTTAATAACGCAATTGTTGTACGCTGTCTAAAATATAAATTCATTTGATACTCTGATGATTTGACTTTTTATTGATGTCTGTTCAGTCGATCTGTAACAAGAGTGAGATCGGTGCTGATTTTTACATTGTCTCTCATATTTATATTAAACACACACCAAGGCGATGAAGTATCAGGTACTGGGTCAGATGGTCAGAGTAAGCTCTAGTGGTCCGGCAGTGATGATATTTGTGTTATGCAAGTGTTGATTGTCATGTTGTAACACTTGGCTTTATTGCTATGCTGAGTTTTTATACACTGAAATTTAGCTAGAGGTGTTATGGGTGATCATCACGGACACAGCCATGACCATAGCCATGCTGTTGTGACCGAAAATAATGTCAGGAAATTAACCTTTGCCTTGGTGCTGACCACCACATTTTTAATTGTAGAAGTGGTAGCAGGTTTTATTACCCAAAGTTTGGCTTTACTCTCTGATGCAGCGCACATGTTTACCGATGTTGCTGCACTTGCAATAGCGCTTGTCGCCATAAAAATAGGCAAACTTCCTGCCGATGATAAACGTACTTTTGGCTATCAGCGTTTTGAGATTTTGGCGGCCCTGTTCAATGCATCTATGCTGTTTGTAGTTGCGATGTATATTCTGTATGAAGTCTATCAGCGTTTTTCAAACCCGCCTGAAATCCAAAGTTTGGGAATGATGATTGTCGCAATTATTGGGTTGGTTATTAATTTGATTTCGATGAAAATTCTATTTTCAAGCAGTCAAGAAAGTCTAAATGTAAAAGGGGCGTACCTAGAAGTTTTGAGTGATGCTTTGGGATCTGCAGGCGTGTTGATTGGTGCGGTGATTATTTATTTCACTCACTGGGTTTGGGTCGATACCTTGATCGCGATATTGATCGGTTTTTGGGTGTTGCCTAGAACATGGGTCTTATTAAAGCAGAGTATCAATATTCTGCTTGAAGGCGTACCTGAAGAAATTGATATTGAAAAATTACGTAATGATTTACTTGGGTTAGAAGGTGTTGAAAGCATTCATCAACTTAAGGTTTGGGCTATTACTTCGAAAAATGTACATTTGACTGTACATTTATATGCGCCACAGGCTGATCGTAATGCTCTGTATCAGCAAGCTCTAGAAATGTTAAGTCATCAGCATGGTATTACTGAAATGACACTACAGATTGAAGAAGATGAATGCCTGATGCATTCAAATTGTCGGCCATATATTCCAGAACAACATCCGCATCATCATGATGAAAATTCACATCAGTACAGAGACTGAACCTGTGGCTGATGTGAAACGAATTTTATTTTAAATTTCCCACTCGTGATTACACTCACGACATTTCCATTTCTTTTGCGACTGCATAAAGCCTTGCATCGAAATTTTAAAGTCGGGCAGGTCACGGTAAAACATAAAGCCTGCAATCAAGCACAGCACAAATACAACCACAGTTGCAGATTGTAATGTTGTTCCTGCACCATCACCAAAAATCCACATTGCAATACTAATTAAAACCAACAGCAATAAGATGAAAACAGCAGGAATTAGCAAGACTAAGCTTTTAGGTACCACTGGTCGTACCGCAGGTCCGCCAGACTGTGCAACTGGCATAATTTTAGGGCTTTGGCATTTTGGGCAACGGTATTGCATTACAACTCCAGAATTTTAATCTATGGGTTATTCTAATCTGAATGTCACGGAAAGCAAAAATACCGCTCATAAAATCCCGTGAATAAAAAATTTAGACAATAAAAAAGCCACTGAATAGGTCAGTGGCTTTTTTGAATTTGGCGTCCCTACGGGGATTCGAACCCCGGTTACCGCCGTGAAAGGGCGATGTCCTAGGCCTCTAGACGATAGGGACTTATCGAGGCAACACAGGTAAAACTAGATATGGTGGAGTCAAGGAGGATCGAACTCCTGACCTCTACAATGCCATTGTAGCGCTCTACCAACTGAGCTATAACCCCCAGTCTGTGTGAGCGCAATATTAGGGGCATTGTGCTCACACGTCAACTATAAAATCAATTATGCCTCATCAACTGCATCATTTTTCGGCAATTTTAGGCTTTCGTTGAGTTTTTCCCACACTTTTGTTTCTTTTTTGCTCGGACCGCCAACAATTTCAAGTGCATGGCGTAAACGAGCGAATGTTAAGTCAGGACCAATCGTCACCATAGATTGCATAACCGGAGTCGAACTGGTCGAACCCGCAATTGCAATAAAGAAAGTCGGCATAAAGTCACGTAACTTGACTTCCATCTGGCTGGCCAAGTCCATTAAAGTTTGGCTAACCGTGTCATTGTTCCAGCTAAATAAGCTTTCCAGGCGCCAAATTGCGAATTGCAGGCTTTGACGAACCTGTTCTTCAGATAATTTCTTGCTTTCGAACTGCTCTTTAGACAGTTGTGGGAATTGATTGAAGTAGAAACCTGCCCAGTTCACCGCTTCAGACAATAAGTTGATACGCGGTTGAATTGCGGCCGCGATATCTTCCAACGTTTTACGGTCTGATTTCCAGGCCAAAAGTGTATTGAGTAATTCAGCAGGAGAGAGCGCTTTAATCCACTGACCGTTGAGCCAGTTGAGTTTTTCGACATCAAAAATTGGACCACCGAGAGATACTCGCTTAATGTCGAAATGTTCAATCATTTCAGCCAGAGTGAATTTTTCACTTTCGTCCGGCATTGACCAGCCCATACGGCCTAAATAGTTCAACAACGCTTCTGGAAGTACACCAATATCTTTGTAATAATTAATTGAGGTTGGATTTTTACGTTTCGATAATTTTGATTTATCCGGATTACGTAATAATGGCATGTGGCAAAGCGCAGGCATATCCCAGCCAAAGTACTGGTATAACAACTGGTGTTTAGGCGCAGATGGAATCCATTCTTCACCACGAATCACGTGAGTAATTTCCATTAAATGGTCATCGACGACATTGGCCAAATGGTAAGTTGGCAAGCCATCCGTTTTAAGCAAAATTTGCATATCCACTTGAGCCCATGGAATTTCCACTTCGCCACGTAGCATATCGTCAAACTTGCAGCTGCCTTCAGCAGGTACTTTCATGCGAATCACGTGTGCCTCACCTGCAGCTAAACGACGTTGCACTTCATCTTCAGACAAAAGTAAACCACGACCGTCGTAACGTGGGCTTTCACCGCGAGCTTGCTGTTCAGCACGCATCTGATCCAGTTCTTCGCTCGTTGCGAAGCAGTAAAATGCATGACCTTTTTCAACTAGTTCTAAAGCATATTTTTTATAGATGTCCATTCGTTCCGATTGACGATATGGCGCATGTGGACCACCGATATCGGGACCTTCTGACCAATTTAAACCTAACCAACGTAATGAATCTAAAATCATTTTCTCAGATTCAGGGGTTGAGCGAAGTTGATCGGTGTCTTCAATACGAAGAATAAATTCACCACCATGCTGTTTGGCAAAACATAAGTTAAACAAGGCAATATATGCAGTGCCTACATGTGGGAAGCCTGTAGGAGAAGGGGCAATACGAGTACGAACAGTCATAATCAATATTTTTCAGAATGTGAATGGAAAGTATTATAACGAAAAAGCCTAATCACTTAATGTTAAATTCAACATTGCAATGATTAGGCTTCATTGAACTTCTAAAGGGGCGGGAAGTTCAGTTATTCAGTTAAGAGTTGTTTTGTGGGAAAAACACTTGAACAAAACGGGTAAATTTTTGATTTTGAGCAGCAAAAAAGCTTTGGGTGGGAGCAGCTTTAATTTCAGTCAGGATTTTTAAATCATTGTCGTTACGAAAAGTTTGCGAACCTTGCTTTTGTTGTTGCAACGCTTTTTCAATTAGTGATGATTTTTCAGGTGAAAGACTGGTTTTGCTATCTGTATTTTTAATAGCGGCCGCGTTTCCAACTTGAGTCATAAAACCTAAAGTCAGCGTTAAACTCAATGCTGTGATAACCGGTGTATATTTCATTTCCATATCCCCCTTTGTGGTACTGGACTTCTCTAGTAGGTATTTTTTTTATATTCTAGCGATACCATTTAAACACATAAAAAACACAAAAGCAGAACTAGGTCACACTTTTTTACACATTAATAAGAAACTCATTCAATGTAGAAAAATTGTATCAAAAAACTATGGAGACAGCATGGAGATTGGAGCAAATGATGGAGATTTGCATTAGTTTGTGCATCTTTTAGTAGGAAAAATGCATAGCAAAGCATTTTAGTGGATATCTATAAAACTGATTTTTAATCAAAAAAACAATATAATCATATGATTGTTAAAAATATTTTATCTTTATATAGTGCATTCATTATTAAGTATGAGCTTAAAAGCAGATGAAAAAAATAATAGGATCTACAATTCTTGCGGTATTAGGGGGCATCACTTCACCTAGCTTTGCTGCAAAAGATTTTCTCAATGTTTCCTATGATCCGACGCGTGAATTTTACCAAGAGTATAATCAGGCCTTTGGTGAATTTTGGAAACAGCGTACTGGCCAAGACGTGAATTTCAAACAATCCCATGGTGGTTCAGGCAAGCAAGCGCGTTCCGTGATTGATGGTTTACAAGCCGATGTGGTGACCTTGGCTTTGGCCAATGATATTGAAGAGATTGTAAATACAGGATTGATTAATAAAAACTGGCAAAAACAGTTCCCCAATAATTCAGCGCCTTATACCTCGACCGTGGTATTCCTGGTACGCAAAGGTAATCCTAAAAATATTAAAGACTGGAATGATTTAACCAAGCCGGGTGTGGAAATTATCACACCAAATCCTAAAACAGGTGGCGCGCCACGCTGGATTTATCTTTCAGCTTGGGGCTATGCGCTAAAACAGCCAGGCGGTAACGATGCTCAAGCCAAAGAATTGGTGAAAAAACTTTACCAAAATGTGAAAGTGCTTGATTCGGGTGCACGCGGTTCTTTAACAACTTTTGCAGAGCGCGGCATTGGCGATGTGTTGTTGTCTTGGGAAAATGAAGCCTTACTGGCAACCCAAGGTTTGGGTAAAGATAAATACCAAATTGTTTATCCCTCCATTTCAATTTTGGCAGAGCCATCGGTCGCGATTGTTGATAAAAACGTGAATAAAGACGGCAACCGTAATTTAGCCAAAGGTTATCTCAACTATTTGTATTCACCCAAAGGCCAGAACTTGGCTGCACAACATTTCTTCCGTCCACGTCATCCGCAAATTGCAGCAAAATATGTAGAACAATTTCCAAAAATTAAACTGTTTACCATTGGTGATGTTTTTGGGGGGTGGGCAAAAGCCCAGAAAACCCATTTTGTGAATGGTGCAATTTTTGATCAGATTTATAGCGAGAAAAAATAAATCCAATTGATGAGTAAAGATTTTAAAAGAAACGGATAAGTATACTTATCCGTTTTTTGGATATGTAATTCAGAAAACAGTATATATAGTGAATAAGTAAACTGTTTAATTTATTTTTAATAAAAACATGGGTTTAATTTTATAATGAAAGTATTGGGTTAAATGCGAAAAGGTTTAATTTATTGCGATTTATGATTTTATTTCATATATTTAGCAGTAATGAAGATAACTTGTTTGTACGGTAATGAAAACCCAATTTAAAGCGTTATTCAGTGCGGCATTGCTGGCAACCGGCATTGCTTTTACTGCAACCCCTACTCAGGCAGCAGATCGTGAATTTTTAAATGTATCTTATGATGCAACCCGTGAATTTTACGATGAATTCAATAAGTCATTTGGTACTTACTGGAAACAACGTACTGGTCATAGTGTAAATTTCAAACAATCTCATGGCGGTTCAGGTAAACAGGCACGTTCAGTCGTAGATGGCTTAAAAGCCGATGTGGTGACTCTAGCCTTGGCCAATGATATTGAAGAAATTGTGAAATCAGGTCAAATTCAACCGGGTTGGCAAAAAGAGTTTCCACATAACTCTGCACCTTATACCTCTACCATTGTATTTATGGTGCGTAAAGGCAATCCAAAGCATATTAAAGACTGGTCTGATTTAACCAAACCTGGCGTACAAATTATTACTCCAAATCCAAAAACCGGTGGTTTACCACGTTGGGTATATCTATCTGCTTGGGGTTATGCACTTAAGCAACCGGGTGGTAATGATGCTAAAGCCAAAGAGTTCGTGGGCAAAATGTACCACAACGTAAAAGTGATGGACTCGGCTGCGCGCGCATCGATGACCACTTTTGCTGAACGTGGCATTGGTGATGTGTTGCTGACTTGGGAAAATGAAGCCTTAGTGACTCAAAAGACCATGGGTAAAAACAAGTTCGACATTATCTATCCTTCTATGTCCATCTTAACTGAACCTTCAGTGGCCATTGTTGATAAAAATGTTGAAAAAGATGGTAACAAGTGGTTAGCCAAAGGCTATATCAATTACTTGTATTCACCATTGGGTCAAGAAATGGCAGCAAAATATTTCTACCGTCCCCGTAATCCAGAAGTGCTCGCTAAATATTCTGCTCAATTTCCTAAACTTAAAACCTTTACCATTGATGAAGTGTTTGGTGGTTGGGCTCAAGCACAGAAAGCTCACTTTGTGAATGGTGCGACTTTTGATCAAATTTATAACACACGTAAATAAATGATTGATTTATAATTTAAAAAGCCTCCTATGTAGGGGGCTTTTTTTTGATCGCACATTTTTAAAATCAAATTTTGAATTGAAAAATATGATTTTTCTTTTATTGATTAGCGGCCAGACTTTTAAATGAATGACCAGTATGTTTAGTCTGAATTTGCTGTTCTGAACTGATGTTTAAATAAGCTCGAATTATATGCTCTAAGTCTAATTTTGAAATAAGATAAATAAACATATTGATGGTCTATCAAAGCTAAACAAGATGAATATTCAGCTTGGTTTTGATTTAAAGTTTTGGAACGAGTTTGATCTTAATAAAGAATCCGCACCAGCGTTGCGTTTTAAAATGAGATAAAAGCACATGAAAGATGTCTTAAATCTGGATGGAATAAATGCCAAAACGGTTTTCCCTATGAAAAGTAATATTTCCCTACAAAAAGTCGTTTGGAGCTTTATCAAAACAAGGTAATAATGTGCAGTTAAATTTTTCATAGTATTGATTGAACCCTTATGTCGCATATTTCTGTATTACTCCACGAAACTGTTGATGCCTTATTGGCAGATCGAAATACAGGAATTTATGTCGATGGCACTTTTGGCCGAGGTGGTCATACCCGTTTCTTGCTTTCTAAATTAGATGAAAATGCACGTGTATACGGCTTTGATAAAGATCCACAAGCTTTGGAAGCTGCGGCAATACTGGAACAAGAAGATTCACGTTTTAAAATCATTCATGCCAGCTTTGCTGATTTAAAACAAGAGCTGGAAGCACGAGGCATTAGTCTGGTTGATGGGGTGATGGCAGATTTAGGGGTATCTTCACCGCAGCTGGATCAGGCTGAGCGCGGTTTTAGCTTTATGAAAGATGGCCCGCTGGATATGCGTATGGATAATTCCAAAGGTCCGACCGCAGCTGAATGGTTGGTAAATATTGAAGAAGAAGCCTTGGCCAATGCAATTTTCCAATATGGTGAAGAGCGTTATAGCCGTCGTATCGCCAAAGCCATTAAAGCTGCTGGCTATATTGAAACGACTGCGCAACTGGCTGAAATTGTGAAAGTTGCCCATCCGAAATGGGAAAAAAATAAACATGCGGCAACCCGAACTTTTCAAGGTATTCGTATTGCCATTAATAAAGAATTAGAAGATATTGAAGCTTTCTTGCCACAAGCGGTGGATGTGTTAAAAACTGGGGGACGTTTAGCCGTTATTAGTTTCCACTCACTAGAAGATCGTTTAATTAAACAATTTATTCAAAAAGAATCAACTTTAGCGGAAGATACCAGTTGGGGTATGCCACAAGAACGGGAAGACACCCGTCGGTTAAAGAAAATTTCCAGAGTGCGTGCCAGTGAAGAAGAGATTAAAGCCAATTTTCGTTCACGTAGTGCATGGCTTAGAGTTGCAGAACGATTAGCTTCGAAAGGCGAATAATGAAAACTGAAGTTGTTGAAAAGAAAACAGAAAAATTGGCGATGAAAAAAATCATCAGTTATATCGTTTTACTGGCATTGGTCTTTCTTAGCGCAATTATGGTGGTGTTTCAAGTCTTTGAATACCGTCATGATTACCGTGAATTAAGTGCCTTTAACCGAGAAAGAGATGATCTGAATGCCGAGTGGGGGCGTTTGCTCATCGAGCAGCAGACCTTTGGCGCAACAGCACAAATTGGCACACGCGCTGTGACTCAGTTGCGAATGTATTCGCCACCTGCAGCGCAAACGGTTGTGATTTCTTTACCAATGACTTCAGAAGATAAAAAATAAGGCTAGCTGTAATATGGTGGACAAGAGAAATAAGCAAGTGCGTAAAAAACAGCAGTCTGTTACGAATAAAAACACCCTGAGCGTAGATATGTGGCGTTTTTATTTGATGTGGAGTGTGGTTTTACTCTGCTTTTTAGCTTTGGTGGGTCGTGCATTTTATGTACAGGTGATTAATAAAGACTTTTTGCAAAACAAAGCTAATGCCAACATTTTAAGAACTGAAAAAATCAAGGCAATGCGCGGTGTAATTTATGACCGTCATGGGGTGCCCTTGGCAATCAGTACACCGGTCATGAAAGTGGTGATTGATCCGCGCGATTATTTTGAAACTAAAAAACAGTTTGATGAGATTAGCGCTGAACTGGTTAAAGACCCCAATAACCGTAAATTAAAACGTCAATTACCCGATAAAAACTTAAACCTGGATGAAATCGCCGATGCGGTCGGAATTGATCGTGCCGAGTTGAAAAAGAAAATGAATGAGAAACCTCGTTCACGTTATCTGGTGCTACAAAAAGAAATTCCACCGCAGCAAGCTGAGCTGATTGCCAAACGTCAGTTCCAAGGGGTTTATACCGAGAAAAACTATAAACGTTACTATCCGCAGCCGCAGCCGAATGCACAGATTATTGGTCTAACCAATAGTGAAGGAATCGGAATTGAAGGTCTGGAAATGCAGTTAAATACTGCTTTATCCGGTCATGATGGTGAACAGCAGATCGTCCGTGATAAAAAAGGCAATCGTTTTAAAGATCCGGAAGTGATTAAGGAAGTTGAAGCCGGGGACAATATCACTTTAAGTATTGATTCACGTCTGCAATATATTATGTACCGTGAATTGACCGCTGCTGGGGTGGCCAATAATGCCCGTTCAGCAACTGCTATTGCAGTAGATATCAAAACGGGTGAAATTCTGGCCATGACCAGTTGGCCGTCTTACAACCCGAATGATAAAAAAAGTTTAGGCAATAAAGATGCCATGCGTAACCGTGGTGCAGTGGATTCATTTGAACCGGGTTCAACCATGAAACCCTTGACGGTCGCCATGGCTCTGGAAAGCGGTAAATACACCGCAAATTCAGTGGTGAATACTACACCGGGTAGTATGCGTATTGGTAACCATACCATTCGTGATACGCATAACTATGGTGCACTGACTTTGGGTGGCATCATTCAGAAATCATCTAACGTGGGTGTTGCGAAACTTGCATTATCCTTGCCGTATTCCACCTTGCCGACTTTTTATAAGCGTGTAGGAATGGGGCAGCGGTCGGCAGTGAAATTTCCAGGTGAAAGTGGAGGCTTGATCTTGCCACCAAGCAAATGGAATGTCTCTGAAGTGGGCACCATGGCTTATGGTTATGGTCTGAATGCGACAGTGCTGCAAATTGCGGATGCCTACGCCATGCTTGCCAATAAAGGCGTCAAGGTTCCTTTGAGTTTATATAAATTGGAACAGCCACCGAAGGGTGAGCAAATTGTTGACGCGAAAATTGCCGATCAA
Organism: Acinetobacter sp.; assembly: GCF_045628685.1. Classification (GTDB taxonomy): domain Bacteria; phylum Pseudomonadota; class Gammaproteobacteria; order Pseudomonadales; family Moraxellaceae; genus Acinetobacter. Next base: position 25,931 of record NZ_JAZQPV010000044.1, on the reverse strand, counting down.
GTGCTCTTGATGATGGAAACAGCGACATTGCCAGGCGGAACTGCTACACGTGCCACTATTCCGGGCTACCGTGTGGCGGGTAAAACAGGTACAGCACATAAACTGCGCGCTGACCGCAAAGGTTATTCAACCAACGAATATCGTGCTTTATTTGCCGGTGTCGCACCAGTGAGTGACCCACGCTTGGCCATGATTGTCGTGGTGGAAAACCCTCAAGGTTCTTACTATGGCGGTACAGTTTCAGCTCCGGTATTTGCACGCGTAATGCAAGAATCGCTACGTTTAATGAACGTGCCTTTAGATAAACCTTTAGATACTCCCAAAATCCAGTAACAGGTGATGAATGTCCATTACATTTCAAGATCTCTACAGCGCCGCAGAAATCACTGGATGGATGACCAAGCCATTCAGTGGCTTTGGTCTAGATAGTCGTAAAGTTGAACCAGGGCAAATTTTTATTGCCCTGAATAGTTTTTCTCAACCTGAAAAAAACTTGCAGTTTGCACAGTCAGCTTTGGCAAACGGTGCCATAGCTGTAGTGAGTGAAGCCGATTTAGGTGTGGCTAATAGTGTGGTTGTACCGAATGTCCGTCATCTGATTGGGCAATGGCAAAAACAATATCTACAAGCGACTCGGCCTGTAAAAGCCGCACGAATTCTTGCAGTCACGGGGACCAACGGTAAAACCACCATTTCACGACTTGTTGCTGAATTATTGATGTTGCAAGGCAAAAAATGTGCAGTAATGGGAACCACAGGGAACGGGATTTTACCTAATCTGGAAGCATCTTCGCATACCACATTAGATGCATTGCATTTGCAAAATGCCTTGCATGATTATGCAGAGCAAGGTGCTGAATTCGCCGCGATTGAAGCCAGTTCACATGGTCTGGAACAAGGACGTTTGAATGGCTGCGATATTGAAATTGCGGCCTACAGTAATTTAAGCCGCGATCATCTGGATTATCACGGTACGCTTGAAGCCTATACTGAAGCCAAGTCGCGCTTATTTAAATTTCCGAGTTTAAAAGTGGCCATCATCAACATCGATGATGAGCATGCCCATGTCATGATTGATGCTGCAAAAGCCAATCCTGCACAACCGAAAATTCTGACCTACTCAACCACGCAAACTGCGGATTATCAGGTTGACGATATTCAATACAGCTTAAATGGCGCAAACTTTAAATTAATCACTGAACAGGGTGAATTTGAAGTTCAGAGCCCATTGCTCGGTCATTTTAATATCGAAAATCTGGTTGCAAGTTTGGTGAGTGCAGAGCAAGCCGGCTTTGATCTTGCAGCACTGATTTCGACCGTTGCACAATTGAAAGGTGCGCCGGGCCGTATGCAGGTGATTCGTGATGCAGACCGGTTATTTGTAGTGGATTATGCCCATACGCCTGATGCCTTGATTCAGGTGCTCAAAACCTTAAAACGTCATGTGTCCAATCAGTTGTGGGCGGTATTTGGCTGTGGTGGGGATCGTGATCGTGGCAAGCGTCCATTGATGACTCAAGCGGCACTCTGTGGGGCTGATATTGCGCTGATTACCTCAGATAATCCACGTACTGAAGATCCTGAACAAATCTTTGCGGACATGAAAGCCGGTATCGATTTTTCAGCACATGCTGTACATGAAATTCATGACCGACGTGAAGCCATTAAATTTGCCGTACAAAATGCTCAGGCAGGCGATATTGTAGTCATTGCCGGTAAAGGTCATGAGAATTATCAAGAAATTGACGGTGTGCGTCACTGGTTTGATGATGTGATCGAAGTGCAATCGGCAATCGGTACACAGCATCACACCCCAGATTCAGCTTATCCGGCTCAATAGGAAACAACAATGCATACATCGACTACCAGTACAGTGCCTTTAGAGCCGTGGACAGCTGTACAGCTTGCTGCCGCCACTCAAGGTTACTGGTTGAATGAGAAAGTGCCTCAAGGCAGCATTAAACGGATTTTGACAGATTCACGTGATGCGGAAAAAGCCGATGCTTTTTTAGCGTTGCAAGGTGAACGTTTTGATGCACATGATTTTGTTGCGCAAGTTGCGGAAAATGGTTGCGAAATTGCCATTGTCAGTCATCCAGTGGATGCAGATATTTGTCAACTCGTGGTTGCAGATACGCGTTTGGCTCTTGGTCATTTAGGCGCTTATCGCCGCGCACAAAATTCACAATTGAAAGTGATTGCACTGACCGGCAGTAGCGGTAAAACCACCACCAAAGAAATGCTCGGCAGTATTTTATCGCGCTTGGCACCGACACTTATTACTCGCGGTAATTTGAACAATGATTTGGGTGTGCCGATGATGTTGCTCGAGCTTCGCACTGAACATCAGTATGCAGTGATGGAGCTTGGTGCCAGTCATCAGGGTGAAATTGATTACACCTCGAATCTGGTTCAACCGCATGTCGCCGGGATCATTAATATTGGTACGGCGCATTTGGGTGAATTTGGCGGACGCGATGGTATCTGTCGGGCTAAATCTGAAATTTATGCGCATATTGCCAAAACCGGTACCTCGATTGTACCGGCTGCAGATGATTTTGCCGATACGATCCGTCAAGCTGTACAAGCCGAACAGATATTAAGTTTTGGTGAAAATGGGGATATTTTTGCTACAGAAATTGAATTACACCCGCAATCCTCTACGTTCACATTAAATACCCCGAATGGTGTACGCCAGGTCAACCTGCCGTTTGCAGGTGAGCATAATGTGCAAAACGCCACTGCAGCGACCGCTTTTGCCCTCGCAATTGGGGTTGCTCTTGATGACATCGTGATGGGATTAGAACAAGCGACAGGTGCCAAAGGTCGCTTGAATTTCATTCAAGCTAAAAAACATTTATTTATTGATGATACCTACAACGCCAACCCGACCTCGATGCGTGCAGCAGCTGAAGTGCTTGCTCAGCAAGATGGGGTGAAAGTGATGGTGATTGGTGACATTGGTGAATTGGGAGCAAGTGCGGCACAACAGCATTATATGTTGGGCCGAGATCTGGTTGCGACAGGCGTCAATTTTGTGGTGGCTGTGGGTGAGTTTTCACCAGCCACTCAAGAAGGCGCGCGCAGTACCCAATATGGTAAAAAAATGCAGGCTTTCCTGAATCAGGAACAAGCCCTTCCTTTTTTACTGAGTCTAATTGAAACACATCAACCTCAATCCATGAGTTTCCTGTTTAAAGGTTCTCGTTATACCCATATGGAAACATTGATGGCTGATTTGATGGAGAAACTTTAATGCTGTTATGGCTATTTGAACAACTGGCGGGCTACAACAGCTCGTTTCAGGTGGTTCGTTATTTAACATTACGTGCTTTGCTCAGTGTCTTAACCGCATTGACCATTGGACTAGTCTTGGGCCCGGTGATGATTCGCAAGCTACAAGCACTCAAATATGGCCAAGCAGTCAGTTCATTTGCTCCTGAAGGTCATGCCAAGAAAATGGGCACGCCAACCATGGGTGGGGTTTTGATCCTGCTTTCAATTGGCATTTCAACCTTGCTTTGGGCTGATTTATCCAATCCCTATGTCTGGATTGTGCTCGCGGTCATGGTGATCTTTGGAGCTGTTGGCTGGGCAGATGACTGGATTAAAGTCCGCTATAAAGACAATGCCGGTTTGCCTGCGAAGAAAAAATTCTTCTGGACTTCAGTGGGTTCTTTAGGTGCAGGTATTGCACTGTATGTGATTGCAACGCAGCAGGCGAATCCTGTGCATACCGCGAATATGCTGGATCTGCTGATTCCATTCTTTAAAAATATCAGTATTCCTTTGTCCGCCATTCCTCTCGGTATCGGTTTTATTATCTTTACTTATCTGGTGATTAACGGTGCGTCGAATGCGGTCAACCTGACTGACGGTCTGGATGGTTTGGCGATTATGCCAATCGTGCTTGTTGCTGCAGGTCTGGGGGTGTTTGCCTACCTTGCTGGCGATGTTCGTTTTGCCAATTACCTGCATCTGCCTTATGTGAAATATTCATCTGAGCTGGTGGTGATCTGCGCGGCAATGATTGGTGCAGGCTTGGCCTTCCTTTGGTATAACGCACATCCGGCTCAAGTGTTTATGGGTGATGTCGGTGCATTATCTTTGGGTGCAATGCTCGGTACCATTGCTGTCATGGTTCGCCAGGAAATCGTATTTGCGATTATGGGCGGTGTGTTCGTGGTCGAAGCCATTTCTGTATTCCTGCAAATTGGTTCACTGCGTATGCGGAATAAACGTGTATTCCTGATGGCGCCTTTACATCACCATTATGAGAAAAAAGGCTGGCGTGAAACCCAGGTGGTGATTCGTTTCTGGATTATCACGATTATGCTGGTAGTTTTAGGCTTAATGACCTTAAAATTGCGCTAAGCAAATATTCGAAAGAGCCGGCATTTGCTCCCACATCTGCCGGCTTTTTTAACGCCTGATTTCAGGTACTGGAGAAAAGTATGAATCTGCTGATGTGTCCTGTATGTCATGAAGCGCTGAAACTGACCAAGAAAACCTGGCAATGCGTCAATAACCACAGTTATGATGTGGCAAAACAAGGCTATGTTAATTTGCATGTGGTTCAGCATAAACACAGTAAAAACCCGGGCGATACCGTGGAATCGGTACAGGCGCGCCGTGCATTTTTAAGTGCCGGTTTTTATGCACCGCTGCAACAGGCGGTAGTCAAAAAAATTCGTGAATTACACATTGAAAACTTGCTAGATATTGGCTGTGGCGAGGGTTACTACACCAATGCCATGCAGGCAGAAGTGTTGCAATGTGTAGGTATGGATATTGCCAAAAATGCTGTACAGGTTGCGGCTAAGCTAAATAAAAAAGTGACTTGGGTGGTGGGAGCGGGTGCAACACTTCCTGTTCTGGATGCCTCAATTGACTTATGTACCAGTTTGTTTAGCCCTATTCCCAAGCAGGAAATATTGCGTGTATTGAAGCCCAATGCCTATTTGATGGTCGTGACCCCCGCAACTGAACACTTATATGCGATGCGTGAGGCATTGTTTGAAGAAGTGAATCCCCATGAACCGCATAAGTTTGTCGATCAGTTGGCAGATGTTTTTGAATTGATTGATGAGCGTGTGGTTGAAACGCCTTTTACCGTGCAACAAGCGGACTTGAAAAACCTGATTGCGATGACACCGTATGCTTATAAAGCAAAACCTGAGCGTCGTCAGGCTTTAGAGCAGAATGAGCAATTCGAGTTAAAAGGGCAGTTCCAAATTTATTTGTTTAAAAAGAAATAAGCCAAATAAAAAGCCCTCATTTGAGGGCTCTTTATGAGTTTATTCAAATACATCAATTAAACGTTCAAGTGCATCTGGTTTATTATTCCGGTTTTGCTCGTTTGAAGACGCTGCAGGATCTGTAGCCTGTATTTCTTCTCCAGGCAGGTCATCAAAGTCACGTTCAGGTGCACGTGCTGGAGCAACAGGTGCTGGACGGTATAATGGACGGGCCAGTGGAGGGGAAGAGCGATCTTCTCTCGCCGGTTCGCCAACCGTTATAGTCTGGGTGTGGTTAGTCGGTGCTTTTGCATTTTTGTCGAAATGAACCCATGCTGCTGGTGTACCTTTTAAGGCATTACCCATAAAGTTGGTCCAGATGGGTAATGCTGCAACGCCACCATATTCACGACGACCCAGTGTAGTGGGCTGGTCAAAACCGACCCATGCTACAGTAACCAGTTTGCCATTAAATCCGGCAAACCAGGCGTCTTTAGCATCATTGGTGGTACCTGTTTTACCGCCAATATCGCCACGACCAATTTTAAGTGCTGCACGACCTGTACCCTGTTGAATTACATCACGCAGAATATTGGCCATGTCATAAGCAGAGCTGGATTTTAAAATACGCTGTGCTTGGCGATATTTACTTTTTGATTCATTTAACTGCAATTGCGCCAGTTCTTTTTCAGCTTGCAAGGTTTGATTGGTGACTTCAATCACTTCGTCATCTGGAGTCACGGGTTCAGCTGATTCCTGTTCTGCATTATTTTGATTGATACATGAAATACAGGCATATTCCGGATTGCTTTGATAAATCACCTTGCCGTAAGCATCTTCAATGCGATCAATAAAATGCGGCTGAATACGGTAGCCACCATTGGCAAAAGTTGCATAACCTGTTGCCATTTGAATGGGAAGAACTTGTGGTGTGCCTAATGCAATGGTGTAGTTGCGAGGGATTTGATTTTCCTGCAGGCCAAAATCCATGAATAATTGGCGTGTACGTTCAATCCCGACAGTTTGTAACAATCGAACAGAAACGGTATTTCGAGATAAGTACAAGGCACGACGTAAAGGAATCATTCCCAAATAACGTCCATCCGAGTTTCTTGGTGACCATTTCCCAATGGTAATCGGATTGTCATTGACCATGCTATAAGGTGTCATGCCACGTTCGAGTGCTAAAGCATAGACAAACGGTTTAATGGTTGAACCCGGTTGACGCCAACCTTGTAAGGCACGATTAAACTTGGATTGGTAAAAATTATATCCCCCGACAATGGCTTCAATTGCACCGTTGTTTGGATTAATTGCAATTAATTGCCCTTGAGCTTTAGGAACTTGAACAAGCGCCCATGAGGTTTTATTGTCATTAGGACGTAATCGAATAATATCTTTAACTTTAACGATCTGAGACGCTTGACGTGGAGCAGGGCCGACACTGTTGGCATTTCGATAAGGATAAGCCCACGACATACCTGACCAAGGCACGGTTACGGTAGAGCCATCTTGCATCAGTGCATCAAAAGAATTGCTATTTACTTTGATGACTTTCGCGGGATATGTATTTGCATAGGCCTTGAATTCAGTCAGCGGTTTGTCGTTTGCTTCAGCACCGCGCCAACCATGGCGACGATCATAAGCCTCTAGCCCTTCTTGTACTGCCTGTTCTGCATAGGCTTGGCGCTTACTGTCAACGGTTGTATAAACTTTATAACCAGAATCAATGGCTTGTTCGCCAAATTTTTCGACCAGTTCAGAACGAACCATTTCTCCAACATACGGATGTTTGTTGTTAATACTGCGATCTGGCATATCGAGGTTGACGGGTTCAGCAATGGCTTTTTGATACTGAGACTGATTGATATAACCCAATTGCAGCATACGACCTAAAATCCAGTTTCGACGTTCCAAGGCGCGTGTTGGATTGACCACGGGATTATATTTAGACGGTGCTTTGGGCAGACCAGAAATCATCGCCATTTGGGCAATGCTTAGCTGATCCAGATTTTTGTTGTAATAAATTTTCGCTGCAGCAGCAATCCCGTAAGCATTTTTTCCTAAGAAAATTTTGTTTACATAGAGGGTTAAAATTTCTTCTTTGCTTAAGTTCTGTTCTATTTTTCGAGCAAGGAAGATTTCTGTGAGTTTGCGTTTCAGGGTGCGTTCAGGACTTAAATAATAATTTTTTGCGACTTGCATGGTGATGGTTGAACCACCAGTTTGCACATTTGATCCCGTGATTGTTTCACTGACTGCTCGTCCTAAGCCTTTAAAGCTAATGCCGCTATGCTCAAAGAAAGAAGAATCCTCGGCTGCGAGGAAGGCTGAAACGAAGGGTTTGGGAATTTGCTTGTATTCTACAGGGACAGATAACTTGCCACCATACTCTGCAATAAGTTCATTATCGGCACTATACACTTGCAAAGGCTTAAGTAACGGCGCCTTTTTTAAAGTGGTCATTTTAGGTAAGGATGGGGCAATATAGAGATACATGCCATAGAATCCCATGGGAATTGCGACCAAGACTATAATTATGATCAAAAAAAATGGATGAACCTGGCCCGAACAAGATAGCTTTTTCATAACAAGTAAGTTTTAATAAGAGCTAATGGCAAACTAATTGGCGGTCAGTATAGCCTTTACCCATACAGATTGTTAGATGCGTTATTGTATCTGTATAAAATTATAGACCAAGACTAATTAGTAGGTTACTTTTATTGGGGATAAAAAAATAATAGGAATTATATTGTGTTCAGGTTATATCGTAAGCCAAATAAGGGGTTAATTGGAGTAGATATTAGTTCTACTTCTGTTAAATTGTTAGAACTTTCTGTTAAAAGTGGTAACAGGTATTGGGTTGAAAGCTATGCGCTGGTGCCTTTACCTGAAGGTAGTGTTGTCGAAAAAAATATATTAAATCCAGAAGCGGTAGGGGATGCATTAGAGCGAGCATTCAATCTGGCAAATACTCAATCTACAGCTGCAGCACTTGCAATTCCAACTTCAATGGTTATTACCAAAACAATTGAGATGGATGCGGATATGACGGATGATGAACGAGAAGTTCAAATTCGCATGGATGCCGAGCAATATATTCCTTTCCCATTAGATGAAGCGAGTCTTGATTTTGAGGTAATGCCTGAACGTCTGGCAAACCCGAATCGGGTAAATGTGCTTTTGGTTGCAACCCGTATTGAAAATGTCGAAGCACGTTCTGAAGTATTGGAGCTTGCGGGCTTAATACCAAAAACTGCGGACGTTGAAAGTTTTGCAATCGAAAATGCGTATCAGGTATTTTCCGATACTTTGCCTATGGGTGTAAATACAGTCGGTATTTTAGATATCGGTCATACCATGACAACTTTATCTGTGATGCAAAATAATAAGGTGATTTATACCCGCGAGCAGGTATTTGGCGGTAAACAGCTCACTCAAGAAATTCAAAATCGCTATGGTTTGTCTTTTGAAGAAGCTGGCCGTGCCAAGAAAAGTCGCTCATTACCTGATGATTATGATGTTGAAGTTCTAGAGCCCTACTTGGAAGCAGTGGTTCAGCAGGCAGCACGATCATTGCAGTTCTTTTTCTCATCTTCTCAATTTAATGAGATCGATCATATTTTATTGGCAGGGGGTAATGCCAATATTCCGGGACTCGCGAAACTGTTACAACAAAAATTGGGTTATCGAGTGACTATTGCCAACCCATTTTTACAAATGGGCTTTTCTCCACAAATTGATATTAAAAAGATAGAGAACGATGCTTCTTCACTCATGGTGGCATGTGGTTTGGCATTGAGGAGTTTTGATTAATGGCGAGAATTAACCTGCTCCCTTGGCGTGATGAGCTAAGAGAGAAAAGAAAAAAAGAATTTATTACAATTTGTATAGGAATGGCATTAATCGGGGCTTTAGCAGTCACATTGGCATGGTTTTATTATGGTCATAAACTTGAGGATCAAGAACAAGCCAATCAACTCATTACCAGTACCAACCAAAACCTGGATGTACAATTAAAATCCCTGGAAGGTTTGGAAGCTCAACGAAATGCCATCATTGAACGCATGAAGTTGATTCAGGGCTTGCAAGGGCAGCGACCGATTGCGGTTCGCCTGATTGATGAAATGGTACGTGTTACGCCAAGCAATTTGTTCATTACTAAATTTGTCCGCACCGGTGATAAATTTACCATTGAAGGTAAGGCAGAAAGTCCAAACACAGTTGCAGAATTCTTGCGCAGTTTGGAAGCATCGGCTTGGTATAGAAACGCCTTTATGAATTCTTTCTTAGCCGTTGAAGAACAAAAAGATAAAGCGCCGAGTTCGGTAGTTCCGCGTGTGGAAGAGCGTTATGGTGCATTCGTGATTACTGCAGATTTAGATGAAATTGCACAACCGGTAATACCCGAAGTAGCAGCACAAAATCCAGCTAATTCAACAGCGGGGGCAGCACAATGAGTCTCGACGAATTTGATGAATTAAATCCAAAAGAAGGTGTTGTTACTCCTAAAAAGAAGATGACCTTAGATAAGTTTCTTCAGCAGTTCAATACCTTGGATATGAATAACTACGGGAGCTGGCCATTATCCGTTAAAATCACTTGCTGGATTTTAATTGTGGCGATGCTTGGTATTCTGGGATATTTTGCGCTGATTAAAGGTCAAATAGATGCAATTTCCAATGCCAACGCTCAAGAACAAAATTTGCTCAATGAATTTCGTGAAAAAGATTCAAAGCTGCGTAATTTACAACAGTTGCAAGCGCAGTTGCAGGAAATGGAAGCGAATTTTAATCAGCAACTTGAACAATTACCTAAAGAAACTGAAATCCCCGGACTGGTTGAAGACATTAATGTCAGTGGGGTGAATTCAGGTCTGAAATTTAAAAATATCCGTTTGGAAAATGAAATTAAGCAAGAGTTCTTTATTGAGCAGCCCATTTCGATTGAAGCAACTGGGGATTATCATGCCTTTGGTTCTTTTGTGAGTGGCATAGCGGCACTTCCACGAATTGTCACTTTGCATGATTTTGATATTACGGGAACGGAAAATAAAGAGAAAAAAACCGATATTCCTCAAATTACCTATAGCGTTAAAGCCAAAACCTATCGTTATATCGGTGCTACGGATACTCAAGCAGCAGATGCGAATTCAGCTGCTCCAGCTGGAGGAGCACAGTAATGAAAATAGAAAAAATGACTTTGAGCCTGATGTTAGGCTTGTTATTGGTGGGGTGTGATTCTCGTATTGATGCAGTCAATGAGCAAATGGCCAGTATTCGTAATCAGCCACCATTACCGATTGAACCGGCCCCAGTTTTTCCACCTGTACCAACATTTGACTATGCAGCGCATCAGCTGAAAAGCCCTTTTTTGCCGAGCTCACTGGCTGCTGAATTAAGGGTTATGGCAGGAAAACGTGTCTATCCTAACCTGTCACGTCAACTGCAGCCTTTAGAAAGCTATGCCATCGAATCCTTGAACATGAAAGGAAGCATGCGTAACCAGTCGGGGCAGATTCTGGCATTAATTCAAACGCCAGATGGTGAAATAGAGCGTATACAACGTGGTAGCTACATGGGTGTGAATCATGGTCGTGTGGTGCGTATCACGCCAACACAAATCGATCTTATGGAAATTATTCCAGATGGACGGGAAGGATATGTAGAGCGTCCAAGAAGTCTGATATTAATTGGACCCGCGCCTTAAGTTTAAAGGAATAAAAATGAATAATAGTTTTAAAGATTTTATATTTGGGGATGGCAATACGATGAACCATTTGTTCCGTCAATTTTCTATGGGTGCGGTGGCAATCGCAGTAATGCAAGTTGCCAATGCACAAGTCAGTATTACCAATATTGTACCGATGCAGGTTGCAGGTCAGGGTACTGAAATTCGTGTCATGTTTAATGGTTTGCCGCCACAGCCGCAAGCTTATCAATTAGAGCAGCCATCACGTCTGATTCTGGATTTTGATAAAGCACAGCAAAATTTAAAGCAAAATAGCATTGCAGTTGCAACCAAAGAAGCCAGTTCTGTTGATGTGAGTTCTGATGCTCAGCGTTCACGTTTAACTGTGAATTTGGCGGATGCCGGTGCCTTTACCACACGCGTAGAAGGCAATACTTTTATTTTAAAAATTAATTCGGCTGCGGGTAATGCATTTGTACCTCAGCAGGTAGCAGCTCAAAGCCAAAGATTAGCCCAAGGCATTTCCAATATTGGCTTCCAGCGCGGTGGTCAAGGTGAAGGGCAGGTTGTTATTGATTTGCTCGGTGCAAACACCCAGGTGGATGTACAACAGCAAGGCAGTAAAGTTGTTGTACGTACTTTAGGGAATAAAGTGCCTGCACATTTGGCACGTCGTTTAAATGTGAATGATTTTGCTACGCCAGTTTCTACGATTGATGCAAATAATAATGGGGGAAATGGTGTAATTACCATTCAGACTTCTGGTAGCTATGAATATATGGCTTATCAGGCAGACAATAAACTCACCATTAGTTTAAAACGACCTGAAGATAAAAATCCGCTCAAACCTAAAGCCGCCAATAGTTATACCGGTAAAAAGATATCTCTAGATTTTCAGGATATTGAAGTGCGTCGTGTACTTCAATTGTTAGCAGACTTTACTGAAATCAATATGGTGACTGCCGATACAGTACAAGGGAATATTACTTTACGCTTAAAAGATGTACCTTGGGATCAGGCATTAGATATTATTCTAAAAACCAAGAATCTAGATAAACGCCGTAATGGCAATGTGATTTGGATTGCACCCGTTTCTGAATTAATTAAAGCAGAAGAAGAACAGGCGAAAGCGATCGAGCAAAGTGTAAAACTGGCACCAATACAAACCGAGTATATGCAACTCAGCTATGCAAAGGTTGCCGATATTGAAAAACTGATTACCCAAACAAAATCTTCAAATAATTCAAATTCAAATTCTGGGACTAGTAACAACAATAATACAAGTGAAAGTTTATTAAGCTCACGCGGCACTATATCTGCTGATGCACGAACCAATACACTGATTATTAATGATACTGCACAGAATATTGATAAAGTCCGAAAAATGGTTGACTTGCTAGACATCCCAGTGAAGCAGGTGATGGTGGAAGCCCGTATTGTTCGTGCTTCAACAGAGTTTAGTAAAGAGATGGGCGTGAAGTGGGGCATTTTATCGCAAGGGATTAACCAAAATAATGACTTGTTGGTGGGGGGTAGTGATCAAACTTTATGGGATTTAAAAACACCTGATGATGATGGTAAATATACCATTCAACGTCCAGATAACTTAAATGTGGATTTAGGTGTAGCTAATGCAGCAGGTAAAATTGCCTTTGGCTTAATCAGCTTGTCTGACTTTATGCTAGATTTGGAACTTTCTGCATTGCAAGCAGACGGTTATGGTGAAGTGATTTCTACACCTAAAGTCCTCACTGCAGACAAACAAACAGCCAAAGTCTCATCAGGTACGCAAATTCCATATCAATCTTCAGAAGGTGGTGGTGCAAATGCAGTTTCAACCACTGAATTTATTGATGCGACCCTAAGCTTAGATGTAACACCAAGTATTACCCCTGATGGTAAAGTTCAAATGCTACTTAACATCACCAGTGATACTCCAGGAAATCCAACACCGACCGGTCAATTGACGATTAACAAAAATCAAATCAATACCAATGTTCTGGTAGATAATGGAGAGACTGTGGTTCTTGGGGGTATTTTTGAGCAAGAAACTCGTAATGGTCAAACCAAAGTACCATTCTTGGGTGATATCCCTTACGTAGGTCGTTTATTCCGTAAAGATATCAAGTCTGACAATAAGCGTGAGCTATTGATTTTTGTTACACCACGAATTGTTAATGACAGTGTTTCAAGAAATCATTAATATATTTTGAATTTAGCAAAATAAATAGGTGACTCCTTGCCAAGCAATGAGTTTGAAACCCTACCAAATATTTATTTGGTAGGGCCAATGGGGGCTGGGAAAACAACTGTTGGCCGACATTTGGCGGAACTGTTAGGTCGGGAATTTCTTGATAGTGATCATGAAATTGAACGCAAAACAGGAGCGACAATTCCTTGGATTTTTGAAAAAGAAGGTGAAAAGGGATTTCGTAACCGTGAAACCATGGTGATCGATGAACTTACAGCTCGTACGCAACTGGTTCTGGCAACTGGTGGTGGTGCAGTGACCCAAGCTCCCAATCGTGAATTTTTAAAACAACGTGGAATTGTTGTTTACCTCTATACTCCTGTTGAAATCCAACTACAGCGTACCTACCGGGATAAAAACCGTCCTTTATTGCAAGTTGAAAACCCTGAACAAAAGTTACGTGATTTATTGGCACTTCGCGATCCTTTATATCGGGAAATTGCACATTATATTATTGAAACCAATGAGGGGGCTGCTCGTGATTTAGCCCAGCAAATCTTACATATGATTGTTTCTCAAGAAGCAGATTTAGTCTAATTAACGGTTTTAATTTCATGCAAACTTTATATGTTGAACTCGGTGATCGCCGCTATCCTATTTTTATTGGCAGTGATTTAAATCCACAATCATTACTTGAACCGTATATTCACGGCAAACAGGTCATGATTGTGACCAATACAACGGTTGCACCGTTGTATTTGGAGCATTATATGATTGCGATTGAAGCTGTAGGAAAAACAGTTGCAACATGTATTTTGCCTGATGGGGAACAATACAAGAACATTGAACATTTAAATTTGATTTTTGATGCCTTGTTAGAAGCAGGCTTTAATCGTGATGCTACAGTTTTAGCGCTGGGTGGTGGTGTGATCGGCGATATGGCAGGCTTTGCCTCTGCATGTTTTCAACGTGGCGTATATTTTATTCAGGTTCCGACTACGCTTCTGTCCCAAGTGGATTCAAGTGTGGGAGGGAAAACCGGTATTAATCATCCCTTGGGTAAAAACATGATTGGTGCTTTCCAGCAGCCGCAAGTCGTGTTGGCCGATATGTCGCAGCTTTCTACTTTACCTGATCGTGAATTATCAGCAGGTCTGGCAGAAGTGATTAAATATGCCTTATTGGGCGATCTGGATTTCTTGGAGTGGCTTGAGAAAAATATGGATGGGCTGGTTGGGCGTGATTCAGCATTACTGGCTGAAGCGGTCTACCGTTCTTGCGCACATAAGGCAAGGATTGTGGCTAATGATGAAAAAGAACAAGGTGAGCGTGCCTTACTTAATTTGGGGCATACCTTTGGTCATGCGATTGAATCTTACTTAGGATATGGCGTTTGGTTACACGGTGAAGCGGTTGCAACCGGTATGGTGATGGCTGCGGATTTGTCGCAACGCATGGGCTGGATTTCAGTTGAAGATCTAGAACGTACAAAAAAAATCATTCAACGTGCCCATTTACCCGTAAAATGCCCCGCTATTCCACTTGATGAATTCCTCGCATTTATGGCACATGATAAAAAAGTGCTGAATGGACAGTTACGTCTGGTTCTCATGAAATCTTTAGGACAGGCGATAATTGCCAAAGAGTTCGATGTGGAATTGATGAAACAAGCGATTTTAGCGAATCAACAGAAGGCATGATTTATGACAACCATCCGTACACAATGGCAACGTATTCAAAACTATATCTGGCTGGTGTGTGGGGTGGTGTGCCTGTTTGCAGCACTTATTTTTTGGGCAATCACAGATAGGGAGGCATTGGTAGAAGTAGAAAAATCTGCTGAAACTGAATCTGAATTGCAAATCCAACCGGAAAAAGTGGCTGCAACCAGCCTTCTTGGCGCACTTCAAAAAGAAGTCCGACCTTTAGAAATGACCACGCGTGTGGTCAATACGGGAAGCTATGAACCTGAATTTCGTGGCAGCAAATTTATCAATGACAATAAAAATGCGGCGACTATTGAACTGTTTCGAGCGACCAAAGACGATGTAATTCGAAGTTTCCTAAAAAAACAGCCTGATCGTAACAATTTTTACTACATTCGCTTAAGTGGCGAAAATCACATTGAACAATATGTATTGCTTTATGGTATCTATCGAAATAGCGATCAAGCAAAACAAGCCCTGCAACAATTACCATTCCAGTTTCCCCAGTCTATTCAGCCTCAAGTTCAGGATATGGAAACTTATGCTGCCTTGGTTAACGACATGGGCGCAGATGAAATGGGTTCTAATAAAAAATTGTATGCAATCAATTTGAAAGCTGCACCCTTACCTCGCGTTGACGAGAGTCTATTGGCTGTCGTACCTAAACCTAAGCCGACTGTACCTGTAGCTGAGCCTAAAGCAGCAACCACAACTACAACGGTTACACGTCGCGATGAAGATGGTAATGTGGTTGATACGCAGCAATCATATTCTTCAGTTGAATCTGCACCGAAAAAAAATGGCAATAAACTTGCAGAAACTGAAATTAGTGATCCATTTAATTAAAAAATAGAGTTCTAAAATAGAGCAAATTAAGTTATAAAAATATTTATACGCACGAATATGGTGCGAAAAATGTGTTCAAGAAAATAAGATGAAGCGGATGAAACACGAATATTTCTATATTTAAAACATTTAGCTTTGTCTTTTTTAAATTGGCATCATTTTTGCTTAATTGGTGCATGAATTGAGTTATTGTCCCTATTTTGGCGCGAAAAGATTCAAGGATTGTGCGAAGTTGCTGAATTTTCCTGCTTTAAAAGAGTGCGTAACATCAGCAAAAAACATTTTTTAATTGATTCATGCATAGAAGATGAAATGCGACTATCTTAAGTATGTGAAGAAAATGATTCTGCCCAATCTTGATCTGAGTGTGAGTAAATTGGACTAAATCACAAAGAAGATATTTGATTGTTAGATGCCCGCTTTATGGGCCATGTTGAAAGAAGGGTACGCTATGCACATGCCATCGCCTAATACTGTAGCTCCCGCTCAAGGTTTATACCAACCGGATGAGTTTAAAGATAACTGTGGTTTCGGTTTAATCGCCCATATGCAGGGTGATGCAAGCCATGATTTGGTCAAGACCGCGATTCATAGTTTAAGTTGTATGACCCACCGTGGTGGGATTGCCGCAGATGGCAAGACAGGAGATGGTTGTGGTTTATTGCTGGCTATGCCGAAAGCATTTTTCCGTGAAGAAGCAAAAAAACTCAGTGACATCACTTTAAGTGAAGTATTTGCAGTCGGTACTGTATTTTTAAATCTTGATCCAGCAATTGCAGCGCATTCGAAACAGGTTTTAGCCAAAGAAATTGAATCTGAAGGTCTAAAAGTTCTTGCTTGGCGTCTAATCCCCACCAATATTGATGCGTTGGGTGAAATTGCCCTTCAGTCGATGCCGGCATTTGAACAGATTATTGTCAATTGCCCAATGGGTGTCACTGAAGTTGAATTTAACCGTAAATTATTCCTGGCACGTCGTCGTGCGGAACAATTACTGAGCAATGATTCTTCATTCTATGTCACCACATTGTGTTCAACAGTCATCACCTATAAAGGTTTGATGATGCCTGAAGCAATCGCAGACTTTTATACCGATTTAGCCGATCCGCGTCTGGAATCGCACATCGTGGTCTTCCATCAGCGTTTCTCGACCAATACCTTGCCGCGCTGGCCGTTGGCACAGCCATTCCGTTATCTTGCACACAATGGTGAAATCAACACCATTACTGCAAACCGTAACTGGGCAATGGCACGTGTGCCAAAGTTTGAAAATCCATTGCTTCCGGGTCTAACTGAGCTTAATCCAATTGTAAACCGTACCGGTTCAGATTCTTCAAGCCTGGACAATATGCTTGAAATCCTGGTCGGTGGTGGTATGGACCTGTTCCGTGCACTACGCATGCTGGTTCCACCTGCGTGGCAGAACGTGGAAACACTAGATGCCGATCTGCGTGCATTCTACGAGTTTAACTCTAAGCACATGGAAGCATGGGACGGGCCTGCAGGTCTGGTGATTCAGGATGGTCGTCATGCTATCTGTATGCTGGATCGTAATGGTTTGCGTCCTGCACGTTGGGTGATTACTAAAAATGGTTACATCACACTTGCATCAGAAATTGGGGTTTGGGGTTATCAGCCTGAAGATGTCATTTCTAAAGGTCGTGTTGGGCCAGGGCAAATTCTGGTGATTGATACACTCACGGGTAAATTGCTTGATACTCAAGATGTCAGCAACCATTTGAAAAAAATGCGTCCTTACCGTGAATGGTTACGTGAAAACTCAATTCGTCTACAAGGCAGCCCAGAACTTGAAGAATATTTATGTGATCAAGGCTTAAAAGGCGATGCCCTAAAAGCCTCACAGAAAATGTTCATGGTAACGTTTGAAGAGCGTGATCAATTGCTTCGTCCAATCGCAGAAAGCGGTCAGGAAGCAGTCGGTTCAATGGGTGATGATACGCCAATGGCGGTATTGTCACGTCAGGTTCGTCATGTATCGGATTACTTCCGTCAACAGTTCGCGCAAGTTACCAATCCACCGATCGATCCATTACGTGAATCGATCGTGATGTCGTTGGAAACTTGTTTGGGCCGTGAGCAAAACGTATTTGAACAAAGCCCTGAACATGCAGATCGCCTGATCATTTCAAGTCCAGTACTTTCAAACTCAAAAATGCATCAGATGCGTACCTTGGGTCGTAAAGGTTACGAAATTGCAGACATCGACTTGAACTATGTAGCAAGCGAAGGTTTGCAGGCTGCGATTGCACGTATCTGTGAGGAAGCGGCTCAAGCGATTCGTGATGGCAAAACTTTACTGGTGCTTTCTGACAAGAAAATTCGTGAAGGTTATTTACCCGCCAATGCCTTGATGGCAACAGGTGCGGTGCATCATCACTTGATTCAAGCCGGTTTACGTACCGATGCAAACATCATTGTAGAAACAGCCTTGGCACGTGATGCGCACCAATTTGCGGTGATCTTAGGTTTTGGTGCCACTGCAATTTATCCATATTTAGCTTATGACGTGATCAATGACCTGATTGCCAAAGGTGAATTGTTGGGTGATCCAATTCATGCCCAAGCGAATTTCCGTAAAGGCATTGAGAAAGGCCTGCTCAAAGTTCTTTCTAAAATGGGCATCTCAACTGTTGCTTCTTACCGTGGTGGTCAGTTATTTGAAGCCGTTGGTTTGTCGAATGAAGTGGTTGATAAATGCTTCACCGGCGTGCCAAGCCGTATTCAAGGTGCAACATTTGCAGACCTTGAAAATGATCTTAAAAAATTGGCTGAAAATGCGTGGAAAGCCCGTAAGCCAATCGATCAGGGTGGTTTGCTGAAATTCGTGTTTGACAAGGAATATCATGCATTTAATCCAGATGTGATCAATTCGCTTCATAAAGCAGTACGCTCAGGCGATTATGCTGACTTTAAAGAATATGCACAGTTGGTAAATAACCGTCCGATTACCACGATTCGTGATTTATTCAAACTAAAAACAGACAATTCAATTGCACTGGATCAAGTGGAATCTGTAGAAGAAATTCTGCCACGTTTTGACTCTGCAGGGATGTCACTCGGTGCGTTGTCTCCTGAAGCGCATGAAGCGATTGCAATTGCCATGAACACTATTGGTGGTCGTTCAAATTCGGGTGAGGGCGGCGAAGATCCTGCACGTTATGGCACCATCCGCAACTCGAAAATCAAACAGATTGCATCAGGTCGTTTTGGTGTTACACCGGCTTATTTAACTTCTGCTGAAGTGTTGCAGATTAAAGTGGCGCAAGGTGCGAAACCGGGTGAAGGTGGTCAGTTACCGGGTGGTAAAGTGAATGGCTTAATTGCACGTTTACGTTATTCCGTTCCGGGTGTAACCCTTATTTCACCGCCACCGCACCATGACATCTACTCAATTGAAGATTTGTCACAATTGATCTTTGACTTAAAACAAGTCAATCCTCAAGCGATGGTATCTGTGAAACTGGTATCTGAACCCGGTGTCGGCACAATTGCGGCAGGTGTAGCAAAAGCATATGCCGATTTCATTACCATTTCTGGTTATGACGGTGGTACTGCGGCATCGCCATTGTCTTCAATTCACCATGCAGGTTCGCCATGGGAATTGGGCCTAAGTGAGGCACATCAAGCGCTTCGCGTAAATGACCTGCGTGGCAAAGTACGCGTACAAACCGATGGTGGCTTGAAAACTGGTTTAGACGTGGTTAAAGCGGCTATTTTGGGTGCAGAAAGCTTCGGCTTTGGTTCAACGCCAATGATCGCATTGGGTTGTAAATACCTGCGTATTTGCCACTTGAACAACTGTGCAACCGGTGTAGCAACTCAGCAAGACCATTTACGTCAAGAGCATTATATTGGCGAACCAGAAATGCTGATTAATTTCTTCCACTTTATTGCAGAAGAAACCCGTGAATGGTTAGCGGCTTTAGGCGTTTCAAGCTTGAAAGACTTGATTGGCCGTACAGATTTGCTTGAAGTATTACCCGGTGAAACGGACAAACATGCTCACTTGGACTTAAGTGCATTGTTAACTTCTCATCCTTCTGCTGAAGGTAAAGCGCAATATTGCCAAGTTCAGGGTAATGCACCATTTGATAAAGGCCTGCTTGCAGAGAGAATGGTTGATGAGATGCTTCCGACCATTGAAGCAGGTAAGACTGGTGAGTTTAGCTTCAATGTTGTGAACTGTGACCGTTCAATTGGTGCACGTATTTCAGGTGAAATTGCGCGTCGTTATGGCAACTTGAGTATGGAAGCACATCCTGTTGTTATGAATTTGAAAGGTACTGCAGGTCAGTCACTGGGTGTTTGGAATGCCGGTGGTTTGCATATCAAACTTGAAGGTGATGCCAACGATTACGTCGGTAAAGGTATGGCTGGCGGTCGTATCTCGATCTTCCCGCCAAAAGGTTCGCCGTTCCAGACTCAAAATACCGCAATCATTGGTAATACATGCCTGTATGGTGCAACTGGCGGTAAAATCTTTGCTGCAGGTACTGCAGGCGAACGTTTTGCAGTGCGTAACTCGGGTGCATTTGCCGTGATTGAAGGTGCGGGCGATCACTGCTGTGAATATATGACTGGTGGTATTGTGACTGTACTGGGTAAAGTTGGTCATAACTTCGGTGCAGGTATGACAGGTGGTTTTGCTTATGTACTTGACCTTGATAATGACTTCGTGGATCACTATAACCATGAGTTGATCGAGTTAAATCGTATTTCTACAGAAGCGATGGAAGAACATCAAGAGTTCTTGTGCCGCATCTTGGATGAACACATTAAAGAAACAGGTAGTGCTTGGGCGTACAAGATCCGCAACGAGTTTGATTTTTACAGCCGTAAATTCTGGCTTGTAAAACCAAAAGCTGCTAATTTGCAAACGCTTTTGAAAACGACTAAAGCTGATCCACAATAATTCCACTACTGCAGATTTGATAGGCAGGTGTAGCGGATAAATAAACCGACTACACCTACCCACGGAGAGAGACATGGCAGAGCGCCTAAACAATGACTTTCAATTCCTGGATGTAGCACGCCAAGATCCAGAGAAAAAAGATCTAACTGTCCGCAAAGCAGAGTTTGTGGAAATTTATAAACCTTTTACAGCGGAAATTGCGAGTAATCAATCGCACCGTTGTTTAGGCTGTGGTAATCCGTATTGTGAATGGAAATGTCCGGTACATAATTATATTCCAAACTGGTTAAAACTAATTGCTGAAGGTCGTATTTTTCAGGCAGCTGAACTTTGTCATCAAACCAATACATTGCCTGAAGTGTGTGGTCGTGTATGCCCGCAAGACCGTTTATGTGAAGGTGCTTGTACCCTAAATGACGGTTTTGGTGCAGTTACTATTGGTAATGCTGAAAAATATATCAATGATACCGCTTTTGCTTTGGGCTGGCGTCCAGATATGTCCAACGTGAAATGGACAGATAAAAAAGTCGCAATTATTGGTGCAGGTCCTGCAGGCCTAGGCTGTGCAGACATTCTGGTACGTAATGGTGTTAAACCGGTTGTATTTGATAAACGTCCTGAAATTGGCGGTTTGCTGACTTTCGGTATTCCAGAATTCAAGATGGAAAAAGACGTCATGAAACGCCGCCGTGAAATTTTCGCGGGAATGGGTGTGGAATTCCGTCTAAATACCGAAATTGGTACAGACATTACCATTGAGCAACTTCTTGCCGATTACGATGCCGTGTTCATGGGTATGGGAACATATACCTACATGAAAGGCGGTTTCGCCGGTGAAGACCTTGATGGTGTGTATGATGCGCTTGATTTCCTGATAGCCAACGTGAATCGTACGCAAGGCTGGGAAAAAGACGTAGCTGAATACATCAGTGTTGAAGGTAAAAAGGTGATTGTACTGGGCGGTGGCGACACTGCGATGGACTGTAACCGTACTTCAATTCGTCAAGGCGCTGAATCAGTGGTATGTGCTTACCGCCGCGATGAAGAAAATATGCCGGGTTCTCGCCGCGAAGTGAAAAACGCACGCGAAGAAGGTGTGGATTTTATGTTCAATCGTCAGCCAATTGAAATTATGGGTGAAAATGGCAAAGTGACTGGCGTTAAAGTGGTCACTACCCAATTGGGTGAGCCTGATAGCCGTGGCCGTCGTAGCCCGGAACCCGTTCCAGGTTCAGAAGAAGTTTTAGCTGCGGATGCAGTGCTTTTAGCTTTCGGTTTCCGTGCAAGCCCTGCAGACTGGTTTGCGAGTGCAAATATTGGTCTGGATGGTTCAGGTCGTGTGGTTGCAGCTGAAAAGCAGCAATACCGCTTCCAGACCTCTAATCCGAAAATATTTGCCGGCGGTGATATGGTTCGTGGTTCTGACCTGGTTGTCACTGCAATCTGGGAAGGTCGTGAAGCAGCTGAAGGTATCTTGGATTACTTGGATATATAAGCAGGGTTTCTCATCTGATTAAGCTTTAAATGAATTTTAAAAACCCACTTCGGTGGGTTTTTTATATTGAGGAAATGAAAAAGCAGTAAATGTAATGGAGATTCTCACCCTTTGGGAGAGAGTTAGAGAGATGGAGCGAATCTAAAAAGTGGCTTGTGAGAATCTGAAAACACATCGGGTGAAGAACAGGAAGCGTTTTACAAGAATAAACTTTTGAACCTTTTCGCTAATTCAACAAGCGCTTTTGCCATATCTGCTTTAAAAATTGCTGTCCATACTGATGTCATTGTCCGATCAAATTTTCAGGATTAACTACATGACAGAATTGACGACAGAAAAATTATATTTAAATCGTCCCAAAGCGATCGGGATTACAGTCAGAAAACTACAATTTAACCCAAAGGCCATTCGCCGGCATTATTTCGCCAATTCTCCAGTAATGTCACATATGCTCACAGCACTTTCTTCGACATTTCCCATTGGGGAGCAATTCTTTGTGCATAGCGTTCGCAATGTGCGTGATAAAGTCAAATATGAAAAGTTGCAGGCACAGATCACGGCTTTTATTGGACAAGAAGCGATGCACTCCAAAGCGCATGCCGAATTCAATAAGGCTTGGCGAAGTGATGATTATAATTTAGATCGCTTTCAGACATGGCTCGCGCGTAAAAATGAGTATGTCAAAAAACTGCATCCTAAAATTCAACTAGCAATTACCTGTGCTTTTGAGCATTTCACTGCCTTACTTGGCGGCTATATTCTGAGGCATCCGGAAGTTTTAGCTACTTTAGATGAGGATGCGGTGAAGCTTTGGGTGTGGCATGCCATTGAAGAAATTGAACATCGTGCAGTGGCTTTCGATGTGTATCAAACCGTATATGGCGATGATAAAATTCGACGTATGATCATGCGAAGTGTCACCACAGGTTTTGCCAGTCTCACTTTTTATTCCGCAACACGATTATTTCTACAAGACAAAGCTAAAAGTTTGCCTAAGGTGGGCGGAAATTTTTTTGGTCTTTACTTGCTCGGCAAGATGTTTATCCAGCTTTTGCCAGAATACTTGTCTTACTTTAAAGCTGATTTTCATCCTTCAGAAATTGATTACACTAAAATTGTGAATTATTGGAAAGAGCGCTTGGCAGGAGATTATCAGATGGAAAGTTTCCAACCTGAATTAAAGCCAGTTTGAATCGATGCATGCAATAATAAAGGGCATATAGAAATATTGCCCTTTTTTTATAGAAGATATTGAAATACTGAAAATAAACAGAACTAGGCCTAAATATGTTTACAATAAAAATATTCAAACAAATACAAAGAAATATAGAGGATATAGATAAATGAATGTAATGAAAAAAAGTTTAGTCACTATGACTCTAGTGAGTACTTTGACATTATCGGGTTGTGGCTATAACACTTTGCAGGTGAAAGATGAAGCAGTGACGGCATCCTGGTCTGAAGTGCAAAACCAATATCAGCGCCGTGCAGACCTTGTACCAAATTTGGTCAATGTGGTGAAAGGCTATGCCAAACATGAAGAGCAAGTGCTGACAGAAGTCACTCAAGCACGTGCTAATGTAGCAGGCTTAAAAGTAGATAAAGAAGTTTTGGAAGATCCTGCCTTATTCCAGAAATATCAAGAAGCACAGGCGCAGATGACCAGTGCATTATCACGTTTAATTGCGGTGTCTGAAAATTATCCTGACTTAAAAGCCAATGAACAATTCCGTGATTTACAAGTCCAACTTGAAGGTACTGAAAACAGGATTGCAGTCGCGCGTAATCGTTATATTACGACAGTTCAAGACTTTAACTCCTATTCGCGCCAGTTCCCACAAGTCATGACGGCTAAAGTCATTGGCATGAATCCGAAACCGAATTTCAGTGCTGAACCAGGCGCACAAAATGCACCTAAAGTATCTTTCGACTAAATCATTGATTGCTGAATAAGGATTGCCGATGTCTGATTCTTATAAACAATACATCTTGCGCATAAAAAGGATAGTTGCAGTTTTCTTACTGGGCTTTAGTGCGCTGATGTGTTCACTTAGCTGGAGTGAAGTTGCAACTGCTACAGATGAGGGTGCAGATGCTGTCGTGGTCGGCAAAATTCTTCAAGGTCAACAGCAGACGTCTCAAAATGAAACAACCAGAAAAGAAAATACTGAAACAACGGCTCAATCCCCGCAAATTGCCAATGATATGGCGGAAGGAGAATCCATACGTGGATTGCCGACCTTAAATGAGCCAGTTGTTGATCAGGCAAATATATTAACTGAAAGCCAGAAGCAGGAAATTAGTCAGCGAATTCTAGCGCTTCATCAACAAGGCAAGGCACAAATTGGGGTAGTGATTGTGCCTACTACAGGGCAAGAAGACATTTTTGATTTTGCCATGCGTATTGCGGAAAAATGGCAACTCGGTTCAGCCAAGCAAGACAATGGTTTGCTGATGGCGATTGCAGAGAATGATCATCGTATCCAAATTCTGACGGGTTACGGCTTGGAAGGTGTAATCCCTGATATTGTGGCCAGTCGGATTATTCGAAATCAGATCACTCCTTATTTTAAACAGGCGCAATATGCCCAAGGGATTGATGCGGGTCTGGTTGAAATAGAACGAATACTCAATATGGATCCCGAAGTAGCCCAGAAAGCTGCACAAGAGCTGAAAGAGCGTCAAGAAAAAGCTTTGCATGAACAACAAGCCAAAGAGAAAACTTTTAGTACTGCCTTGTTTATTTTAATCGCAGGAATTGTTGGCTCGTTTATTGTGGGCAAACCTTTAAGTGCATCTACTGCTGCAGTTGCTGGAACAGTAGCGGGTTTGGTGAATGGAGCTGGACTGGTCACCAGTTTATTGATTGGTGGTGGGATTTTCTTTTTACTGATTACTGCTATTGCGCAAACTATTTTTCAGCTGTTTTTAGCGTCTGCAGGTCGTGGCGGTGGAGGACGTGGCGGCGGCTTTGGAGGTGGCGGTGGTTTTGGCGGAGGAGGCGGTGGTTTTGGCGGAGGAGGGGCATCAGGCTCATGGTAGTAAAAACAGAAACGACAGAGATTGTCACGCAACCTAAAATAGAAGAACTAGCTCAACCCAGCTTGAAGCGCTGGTTAAAGCATTTTCTTTATATGCCTGCGGCTAAACGTTATTTTTCCAAGCAAGATCAACATGCAATTGCCCAAGCTGTTACTGAGGCAGAGCATGGACATGTGGGTGAAATTCAGGTCGTGATTGAAGGTTGTATTCCAGCTAATCAAGCTTATAACCAAAATACACGGATGCGTGCACAACAACTGTTTGCTGAACTGGGTGTATGGGATACTGAATATAATAGTGGTGTGCTTTTATATCTTAATTTATGTGAACGAAAAGTAGAAATCGTGATTGATCGGGGAATAAGGAAAGCAACGGAACAAGTCGTTTGGGATGAGATTTGTCAAAAAATGATTAAGCAACTTTCACGACATCAATATCGAGATGCTGTGATGACAGGTGTATTTAGCATAGGCGAAGTATTAAATGCGTTTTACGCGCACTCAACAACGGATCAGCATAATGAATTAAGTAATAAGCCAATCATATTGGGCTAGGAAATGGTAGCTAAGTGACAAAAAATGTCATTTTTTTACCAAAATAAACAATAAAGCTACGTTGTAACAATTTTATTTTTTTAAAGTGCTGTTTTTTCTGTTAATTTTATTATAATCAAATTTGGCACAGTTAGTGCTAACTATAAATTAGCTTATAAAGCTTATAAATAAACAAAAACATTTGTGGAGAATGTTATGAACGCTATGCAAAAAGGTTTTACTTTAATTGATACTCC
>NZ_JAZQPV010000043.1:0-3458 GCF_045628685.1 Acinetobacter sp. | reverse complement strand
ATGGCGACTTTGGGATGAGTGTGGCCAAAGGCTTTAAACAGCTTAAACGTCAATGGGACGCGCTTGTGCAATATCAACACATGGATGACTTCCTGTTTAACTGCTCAATTATCATTATGGAACATTGTGGGGGCGCTTCAGGTCCGATTTGGGGTTCAGCTTTCCGTGCAGCAAGTAAATCAATTAAAGGTAAAGCAATACTATCCGTTGCCGACTTTGCGATGATGCTACAAGATGCAGTGAAAGGTATTCAAACCACAGGTGAGCGTTCATTCGGTCGTGGTGCGGTGGTAGGTGATAAAACCTTAATCGATGCCTTGGTTCCTTGTGCCTATACATGGTCATCAAATACAGATAAAACTTTTAAAGAAAACTTTATGTTAGGTGCACAAGCTGCCGTTCAAGGTGCAGAGTCGACCAAAGACATCGTCGCTCGCATGGGTCGTGCAGGCACAGTTGGTGACCGAAGCTTGGGCTATCCAGACGCTGGCGCACATGGTTTAGGTGTGATCTTTACCGACATTGCAGAACATATTAAGTAGTCTCTATAGAACAGCATCCAAAAAGCATCGGATTAATTCGGTGCTTTTTTAGCCTAAAAATAATACCGTGTGATCTTCATCTGCTCTGATTCTAAACCTTTATTCATAATCCCTCCCTTTTTTAAAGGCAGGTTGAAAGGAATTTTTAATTTGTAATAGCTCTTTTGGCAAATCCGCTAAATAGTTCCTTCAAACTCTGAAATCTCTATCAAAGAATAAACCTTCCATTTACAATCAGTAAATCGGTGCGGGCATATTATTCACCAATTCCAGATAATTTCTGACTTGATTTCGGCCCTGCCTTTTAGCCAAATATAAAGCTCGATCGGCCAGACGAATGGTCTGTTCTTTATTTAAATGGGTTTGAGAAAGTGCTACCCCAAAACTTGCACTCATTTTTAAAATGTCTTCCGTCTCTAGCTGAATTTCTTCTTGCTCAATAATTTTTCGACACCGTTCTGCAATCTCAATGGCTTGCTGTAAATTTTGCTCTTTTAAAATCAGAATAAACTCTTCACCACCAAAACGCCCCACAATATCCTGTTCCCGCGTGGTGGCGGATAAAATGGCTGCAACGCGTTGCAAAACTATATCTCCGACTTCATGACCATATTGGTCATTAATTTGTTTAAAATGATCTAAATCCAGTAAAATGACCGCATAAGCCGTTTTTTTCTTGCGTTCTAAAGCGGCAAGTTGTTCGCCAATATAACGGCGATTAAATACATTGGTCAGGACATCGGTTTGGCTCATTCTTTTAATATTTCTTTCACGGCGACGCCATTGCGAAAGTAAAATTTCAAAAAACAAAATCGAGACCAGCAAGATCGGCAGGTAAACTTCTGCCATACTTTGGATCCAGAATTCATTATGATAAAACTGACCTTCTGTGAGTAGATCACTAAACACGGGTGCGTAACGAATTATCCCATTAAAAGTTAAATAACTAATAACAATAGTAAAAACAAGCGCAGGAATCGCAATACTATAAATAATTTTTCTTGAATAAAAAACCAGCCCAATCAGGACAATATTAACAAATCCGGCAATAGTAGCGGGGCTGTAAATACCAATGGTATAGCCCGCATAAATCATGGTTCCACCAAAAAAAATCGGTGAAAGATAAGAAATAAATCTACGGAATTTTCTATTTTTTTTGTATTTGAAGCTAACCACAATCATCACAATAAAAATGATGAGCGTGATAATCAAAGCGACAATACGAAAGAAAAAAAATTCTGCATTAATCCAGACTGCATTTTCAACGGAGAAATAGCTGACAAGATACCATTTAATTGCGCTGACCTGGCAAAATGCCCCAAAAATCAGCAGCAATACCCCTTTATCAAAATTAGGCCAGTTAATAATTAAATTATCTGACTCGAGCATATGAAACTTAAATCTGCCCCAATAATGAAAAATTAGTGTGTATATTTTTATAAACAATTTCATAGATTTAATTACTATATTTATAATTTTTAAAAATTTTTATCATTTTTTATTTATAGCACAAAAATCAAACAATTGAGATCTATATCCGCTGAATAAACAGTATTCCATCCAAATGATCCACTTCATGCTGCACAATCCTTGCAGGAAAACCGTTGTAGACCGTTTCTATTTGTTCACCTTGCAGAGTTAAATAACGGACTTTAATGATTTCTGCTCGAGCCACTTGTCCACGCTCATCCGGGACACTTAAACAGCCCTCTTCTCCCAGAACAGTTGCTTTAGATCTTTCTAAAATTTCAGGATTTACCATCACTATCGCCTCCATTTCAGGTGCATCGGGATAACGCAAGTTAGGACGTGAAGCAACAATAACTACCCGTTTAGAGACATAAATCTGAGGAGCTGCAATACCTACACCATTGCACTGCATCATGGTGGCATACATAGCTTCAACCAGTTGATTTAGCCATTCACTGTTCAGCTCGGACTTTGCAACTGCAACCGCTGTTAAGGTCAAAATAGTTTCACTACGTTGCGCGACAGGTAAAATGGTACTCATAAATCATTCCCTTATTAGATATCAAGTGAGTTATAAACAGAGTTAAAAGCCACATCCCACCCTATTTTAAATCACAAATTCTATATAAATCTTAACTCTAAAAAGCAGACTTTCATATTCTGTTGTTGATACTTATATTTCACCTTTTCTACAAACCAAGGCTCGCTATTCATAAATGAAATCTTTTAAGCCCATTTTAATTTTACTTGCTTATAATTGGTTAAAATTCTTTATAAATAAAAAAACATGATGACAGCTCAACTCCTGCTTGGTGTTCTATTTAGCTCTATAGGCTTAGGCTATTTTATCTATGGAAAGAAGCAAAAAGTGACTGTGCCCTGGGTTTGTGGTTTAGCCCTGATGATTTTCCCCTATTTTGTGGGAAATACCACGATGCTAACTACCATCGGTATCCTCCTCTCGATTTTGCCCTACTTCATAAGACTCTAATATGCAGATAGATCAGGCGTGATTATTCATAAATTTAAAATGTTCTCGGCTCAAATCCGCTTCTCGGGCATTTCATTTTTCTATAATGTTGCCTATGCCGTAGCTGGCGGTTATTACTTTGCCACTGCTGCCATGGTTAAGCATGTATAACAATATGAGTACAATGTATTATATTTGGGTAATATGTTTGGTCTCATTCTCTTTACCATAAAGCTTTATAGAGCCAAATTTGAAAAACAGGATGTAGCAGCATCTGTAATTTCTAGACTGCATACTACAGTAAAAGATTAATTATTTATAAAAAAAAGCCCAGTGATTTGAACCGCACCCCGAAAGTTAGACACTTAATCTAATTTGAAGGGTGCTTTTCTATGGCTAAACATTCTCAAGAATTTAAACTGAAAGTTGTTCAAACCTACTTATCCAATGGTGGAGGATATAAAAAAACAGGTGAA
>NZ_JAZQPV010000042.1:0-61351 GCF_045628685.1 Acinetobacter sp. | reverse complement strand
GAACTCAAACTTAAGAAAATTTACGCTTTTAGCTAAAATGCATATGAATTGAGCGTCTTTGGCAGATAAAGTATTAGGAAATTGAAATAAAAACGGATTTTTATCCAAAGAAAGCTTAAAATTTAATGGTTAAATCATCCTGTTTTGTATATCTTCCAATGTTGTCATATAATATGGCACTTTCAAAATTGCAATTACTATTTCTATATCGAGGAAGCCATGCAAGTAACTTCTGAAGCGGTTTCGGGCGTTGCCCGTCGTTTAAATGTATCTGTACCGACGAGCCGTGTGAACGAGCAATTTGAAGCTCGTTTAAAACGCACTGCTAAAACTGTGAAGATCAACGGCTTCCGTCCAGGTAAAGTGCCTTTAAATGTTGTACGTCGTGAATATGGCGCAGGCATTTATCAAGAAGTTGTGAACGATGTAATTCGTGACACAGTATTCGAAGCAATTCAGCAAGAAAAAATCAATGCTGTTGGCATGCCAAACATTGATAAAGTTGAAAACAAAGAAGACGCTCTTGTTTATGAAGCAACTGTAGAAGTTTATCCAGAAGTTGAAGTGAAAGCTTTTGACGCTTTGGAAGTTGAACGTAAAACAACTGAAGTTAACGACAAAGACGTTGACCAAATGATTGAAAACCTTCAAAAACAACGTCAAACTTGGGCTGAAACCAAAGGCATGGCTAAAAAAGACATGCAAGTAACTTTCGATTTCGAAGGTACTGTTGACGGTGAGAAGTTTGAAGGTGGTACTGCTGAAGACTTTAAACTTGTTTTAGGTTCTGGTCGTATGATCCCTGGCTTCGAAGACGGCATCGTTGGTATGAAGAAAGGCGAAGAGAAAGTTATTGATGTAACTTTCCCTGAAGACTACCAAGCTGAAAACCTTGCGGGTAAGGCTGCACAGTTTAAAATCACTGTAAAACTCGTTGAAAAACCAAAACTTCCAGAAATTGATGCTGAATTCTTAAAAATCTTTGGTTTGACGGAAGAAGAAGGCGTTGAAAAATTAAAAGCTGACGTTCGCAAAAATATGGATCGTGAAGTGAAAAACGGTCTTCGTAACCAGGTTAAAGCTGCGACTTTTGACGCGCTTGTAGCTGCAAACGAAGTTGAAGTTCCTGAGTCTATGTTGGCTCAAGAAATTGACCGTCAACGTCAACAAATGATTCAACAATTCACTCAACAGTTTGGTGCTCAAGGTGCGCAAGCATTTGACAGCAGCATGCTTCCAGATGACTTGTTCAAAGAACAAGCTCAAAAAGCAGTTAAATTGGGTGTGTTGGTCAGCAAAGTTTTAGCTGATGCTAAAATTGAAGTAGATCCTGCTCGTGTTGAAGCTTACATCGACGACATGGCTTCTTCTTATGAAGATCCTACTGAAGTAATTGAATACTTCAAAAATGACAAACAACAACGTGCTCAAATCGAAGCAGTTGTGTTAGAAGATCAAATTGTTGATCACATTTTGGCATCTGCTAAAGTGACTGATAAAGCTGTAAGCTACGAAGAATTGTTGAAAGAGCAACAAGCTCGTCAACAAGGCTAAGTTTAGCTGATCGAGAAAAGGCGCGTCATGCGCCTTTTTTTATGCATTGGCATATACTGAACATGTACTGAATTAACAATGCTGATGCAAAAAATATCTGTTATTTAATTGGGAATATTTTGCAATTTCGACAATTATCCCTCATATTGTGACTATGAGTTGAGTAACAAAAAATTTAGGAATAAATAACGTATGTATGTTCCAACAATTGATAACGCTTTAGTACCAATGGTCGTAGAACAATCTTCTCGTGGTGAGCGTTCTTTTGATATTTTTTCACGCCTTTTACGTGAGCGCGTCATCTTTATGAGCGGTGAAGTTGAAGACAACATGGCCAACTTAATTGTTGCGCAGATGTTGTTTTTAGAAGCAGAGAACCCAGATAAAGATATACACCTCTATATTAACTCACCAGGTGGTTCTGTAACTGCAGGTATGGCGATTTATGACACCATGCAGTTTATTAAACCAGATGTGGTGACTTATTGTATGGGACAAGCGGCATCTATGGGTGCATTCTTGTTAAATGCCGGTGCAAAAGGTAAGCGTTATTGCTTGGAAAATGCCCGTGTCATGATTCACCAGCCACTGGGTGGTTTCCGTGGTCAAGCATCGGATATTGAAATTCACGCTCGTGAAATTCTATTCATTAAAGAACGCTTAAACCGCTTAATGGCAGAGCATAGTGGTCAAGACTATGAAACTGTTGCCAGAGATACTGACCGTGACAACTTTATGACAGCACAAGCTGCTAAAGAATACGGTCTCGTGGATGAAGTGTTAAGTAAACGTCCATAATTTTCAGATTTTAATATTGGAGTGAATATGTCCGAACATCCTCAAGGACAAAAGCATTGTTCATTTTGCGGTAAAACGCAGTCTGAAGTCGGGAAACTGATTGCAGGTGAGGACGCTTACATCTGTAATGAGTGTGTGGACGTATGCCTAGATTTAGTCCAGACCAGTCAGCAAGTCGAATCTGGTGATTGGGCAACTAAACCTTTGCCAAAACCACATGAAATTCGTGCTGCGCTTGATCAATATGTTATTGGTCAAGATGTTGCGAAAAAAACACTTTCAGTTGCAGTTTATAACCATTACAAACGTTTAAAAGTCACCAATTCAGGCCATAAACCTGATGATGCTGTAGAACTTGCGAAAAGTAATATTCTGCTGGTTGGACCGACAGGTTCAGGTAAGACTTTACTTGCTCAAACTTTGGCGCGTCTTCTCGATGTTCCATTTGCCATGGCAGATGCAACCACACTTACCGAAGCAGGTTATGTGGGTGAAGATGTAGAAAACATCGTACAGAAACTTTTGCAAAAAGCTGATTATGATGTAGAAAAAGCGCAAAAGGGTATTATCTATATCGATGAAATCGACAAGATTACCCGTAAGTCTGAAAACCCATCGATTACCCGTGATGTATCGGGTGAAGGGGTTCAGCAAGCGTTATTGAAGATGATCGAAGGTACGGTTGCTTCAATTCCACCACAAGGTGGGCGTAAGCATCCGCAACAAGAGTTCATTCAAATTGATACCTCAAATATCTTATTCATTTGTGGCGGTGCATTCTCAGGACTTGAGAAAATCGTACAACAACGTCAAGAGAAAGGCGGTATTGGTTTCACGGCAGATGTGAAGAAAAAAGACGAAACTAAAAAATTGTCTGATTTATTCCGTCAAGTGGAAGCCAATGACCTAGTAAAATTTGGTTTAATTCCAGAATTCATTGGTCGTTTACCGGTTATTGCAACTTTGGAAGAGTTGGATGAAGAAGCATTAATGCAAATTTTGACTGAACCGAAAAATGCCTTAACCCGCCAATACCAATATTTATTCGGCATGGAAAATGTTGACCTTGTATTTGAAGATTCTGCATTGCGTGCTGTTGCCAAAAAAGCATTAGAACGTAATACAGGTGCCCGTGGTCTGCGTTCAATTCTGGAAAATTCTTTACTTGAAACCATGTATGATTTACCGAGCCGTACCGATGTCGGTACTGTGATTGTAAATGATGCAGTGATCAGCGGTGAAGGAAAGCCAGAGTTAAAGGCAGAGCGTCAACCTAAAGCAGAGACTGAAACTGCGCCTAAAGTAGATTTGAAAGTTGTAAACTCTAAATCTGCTTAATTCGTTATTCGTCTGAAACGTGCGGAAAACTAGTGTTTTCGCACGTTTTTTATTTCCAAAAATAAAACCCGATGTTAATCTAAATTACTAGGTGTGGATGCCTAAATAAAATCAATGAAATAAAATTAATGTCGCGATCAATATAGCGAAAAATTAAGTGTTTAATTGAGTACAAAAATAAAAAATACGCGGTGAGGGAAAATCATGCGTGGAATCTGTATTGCGGTTTGTGCAAGTATTATTTTAATGGGTTGCCATGGTAAATCTGCTGTTGAACATGCTCAAGCTACATCAACCTTAAAACCTGTTGATTTTAACAGCGAACCTGGCTTTATTGAGCAGCACCGTCTGGGTATGTTTACTATTGGAGCTTGGGTCAACCAAAAATTAGGACAGCGCTTTCAGCCTGTACAAGTACAAAATGATCAAGCGGCCATTGTGTACATGTACCGACCTGACAGTAAATGGAACCGTCTAGAAATTGTGGCATCCAGTCTTTTTATTAATAGTGAGCGTATTCCAAGTCTATTGAATAATCACTATTACTGGATGGAATTACCCGCAGGAACGTATCGTTTGTCGAGTAGTCGTCCTTTGGGTACACAGCATTTTCAAAAGCCTAAATATTTAGATTTTACCGTGGAAGCGGGGCAGTCCTATTTTATTAAATATGATGAAGAAAATTTAAGTACCCGTCGTGAAGTTTCTGGACCGTTAATGATCGTGTCTGAAAAAACAGGCTTAAATGAAATCGCATTTACCCAGTTAAAGTCGGAAAGTTTTAACTTTGTGGCCCAAGATTCAAATACAGGTAAGGTACGTAAAAAAGCTCAGAAACTAAAACCAGGGAAATATGATCCTGCGGAAGATGTGCAACTGACTACACCCTTTAAACCATGGGATCCGAGAACGTGGTAAATACACATCTCTGGATTTAAAATACAAAACTTATTGTGGGTTGAATCAGAAATATTTTTTTAGAAATAAAAAAGCACCCCAAAGGGTGCTTTTTTAGCTTGGAAAATTAAACTGCAGCAGCATCAACTACTGGGATTTTACCAATTTTCGCTTGCCAGATTTTTGGTGCAGTTGCGTGAATAGAAGTACCATTCACGTCTACTGCTACCGATACCGGCATATCTTCAACTACAAATTTGTAGATTGCTTCCATGCCCAAGTCAGCAAATGCAACTACTTCAGCTTGACGAACAGCTTTAGACACCAGGTAAGCAGCGCCACCTACAGCCATTAAGTAAGTCGCTTTGTTGTCTTTAATTGCTTCAATAGCAGCAGGACCACGATCCGCTTTACCAATCATACCGAATAAGCCAGTATGTTCTAAAACTTGACGTGTGAATTTGTCCATACGTGTAGCAGTGGTCGGACCTGCAGGACCAACGACTTCATCACCCACTGGATCTACAGGACCAACGTAGTAAATGAATTTACCTTTCAAATCAACAGGTAGTTCTTCACCATTGTTGATCATGTCAACCATACGTTTGTGCGCAGCATCACGACCGGTATAGATTGTACCGTTAAGAAGTAATGTGTCACCTGGCTGCCAAGAGTTCATTTCTTCTTGCGTGATGTTGTCTAGGTCAACACGTTTAGAAGTAGAAGAATCCCAGGTTACAGCAGGGTAGTCAGAAAGTTTAGGCGCTTGAATATGGGCAATACCCGTCCCATCTAGCTGGAAGTGTGCGTGACGTGTAGCCGCACAGTTAGGAATCATACCGACTGGTTTACCCGCAGCGTGACAAGGGTAATCTTTGATTTTAATATCCAGAACAGTCGTTAAACCGCCAAGACCCTGTGCACCAATACCCAAGGCGTTTACTTTTTCGAAGATTTCGATACGAAGTTCTTCTAGTTGGCTTTGTGGACCACGACGAAGCAATTCGTCCATGTTGATTTCTTCCATCAATGCTTCTTTTGCAAGCATCATGGCTTTTTCAGCAGTACCACCAATACCGATACCCAACATACCTGGAGGACACCAGCCTGCACCCATCGTCGGAACGGTTTTAAGTACCCAATCCACGATTGAATCGGATGGATTCAACATCGCAAGTTTAGATTTGTTTTCTGAACCGCCACCTTTAGCAGCAACAGTAATATCTACCTTGTTACCCGGTACGAGTTTGTAGTGGATGACCGCAGGCGTGTTGTCTTTGGTATTTTTACGACCAAAAGCAGGATCGGCTAAAACTGATGCACGAAGAATATTCGAGTTTTCTAGATAACCCTGACGTACACCTTCGTTAATTGCATCATCTAAGCTCATGCTTAAATCAAATTTAACGTCTAAACCAACTTCAAGAAATACGTTAACAATCCCGGTATCCTGGCAGATCGGGCGGTGGCCTTCTGCACACATACGAGAGTTAATTAAGATTTGTGCAATAGCATCTTTTGCGGCTTTGTTCTCTTCACGATCATAGGCACGGCTCATCGCTTGGATAAAGTCTTGTGGATGATAGTAAGAAATGAACTGAAGCGCATCTTTTACCGATGTGATCAAGTCATCTTGCTTGATAATAGTTGTCATATCAAATATCTCTTGAGCGGGCTGTTAGCTAGCGGGCTAAATTATAAGATAAAAAGCAAGTTTTGTGGGCATTTTGACTGCTTTTTGGCCGAAAGTTTAATAGTGAATTTCAGCTGTGGGTCAGTTGTCATTTTGTGCATATTTCTGTAATAAATATGATAAAAGAAAGTTCTATCTGATTAGAAATATGTCATTTATTACATTAATCAGAATGGTTTGAATTTATTTTTCATCTTAAATTATTGAAAATTAATAATTAATTTAATTATTTTAAAGCGTGTTAAATATGACAGCATTGTCATAAAGTTGTCATAAAACTTTTACATAATGAGCTCATCAAATCTAGAGTGTAAGTATATGATTACTGCAGTGGTTTCCGTGGTTGGTTTCTCATTATATATCGTAGCGACATGGTTCTACGGTCAAAAAGAAGATCAGGCTTAAGCTCTATCTTCTTTTTTTTGCTTTAAATTTTATCAAAATAAAAACATTCTGAATCTTCAAATCTTCAAATCTTCAAATCTTCAAATCTTCAAATCTTCAAATCTTCAAATCTTCAAATCTTCAAATCTCGATCTAAATCTAACTATACTATTTTAAAAACTTGATACCTTTGGGAATGAAAGATTAGTCTGAACTTGCACAAAATATTATTGAGACTTATAGAAAACATGCACGGACATGGACAGAGTTACGTGATCAATTCGTTTATGAAAAAACATGGCTCGATCATTTTCTTTTACTGCTTCCAAACATTCAATAATTCTTGATTTAGGCTGTGCTTCAGCGAAGCCTATTGCAGCCTATTTAATTGCACAAGGTCATTCATTGGTGGGTGTAGAGAGTTCTGAGGTCATGATTGAAATAGCGCAGGAAAACTTTCCTGAACAGAACTGAATTCAGGCAGACATGCGTCAGATGAATTTAAGGCAAAAGTTTCAAGGGATTTTAGCTTGGGATAGTTTTTTTTATCTTGCCCAAAATGATCAGCGTGCAATGTTTTCGATATTCCAAAAACATGCTGAGCCAAGAGCGGCATTGATGTTTACCAGTGGTCCACGTCATGGTGAGGCAGTTGGAGATCTGTTTGGAGATGCTTTATATTATGCAAGTCTTGCAGCTGAAGAATATAAGCAGTTATTGAATGATCATGGTTTTCAGGTCATAAAAATGGTTGCTGAAGATGGGGAATGTGCAGGATATACGGTGTGGTTGGCACAAAAAATTGATTAAGCCAGACTAAATAAAAATGTGGAACAATGATTAAATAAATGATCTTTATAAAATAAAAAGAGCAGTTAGCATGATTAGAATATTACTATTAGGGTATATCACTTTTGGCTTGTTATATTTATTTGTTAAATTTTGGCCGATATATTTGGATAAGCCTTTTGAAAAAGCATTGCACATCTATTGGAAACTAAAAATACTGGATGAACCATTAAAAATAAGCTCGATTTTTCCTGATAGTGATACTGTTTGTATATTAGGAGTCTATGAAACTCTCATTGATCCTAAGTTTCATCAATATTTTTCAAAAAATATTATCCAAGATCAGCAAAAATATTTGGAAAAAATACCATCCTATCCCGACCAGAGTCTTTACCTGGTAGCCTTTAGCGGCAATAAAATTCAGCAAATTTTTCGATCGAGTTTTTTTGACGCTAACAGCAAAATGGCTTGTGTAAAATCGAATGGAAATATTTCTATCGTTAAGACTAATAATCCAACTTTAACAAAAATAAAAATAGCTTTAACTGATTAATTCAGCTGAGTTCCATTTTATTTAATCTAATGATGTATACGAAATTTACATAAAAAAAGCCATCCAATTTTTCAATCAGATGGCATGGAGAACTTAGTTTAAGCGTTATTGTACAGCTTGCTGTTCCGCCTGAATCGCAGTCAAAGCAATCGTGAACACGATATCATCCACTAATGCACCACGAGACAAGTCATTTACCGGTTTATTTAAACCTTGCAACATTGGTCCCACACTTACCACATTTGCAGCACGTTGTACGGCTTTGTAGGTGGTGTTGCCAGTATTTAAATCAGGGAAAATAAACACATTAGCACGGCCAGCAACAGGTGAACCAGGGGCTTTGGATTGACCTACACTTTCAACCGAGGCCGCATCATATTGCAATGGACCATCAATCAATAAATCAGGGCGACGTTCTTTAGCAATCCGGGTGGCTTCAGCCACTTTCTCTACATCTGCACCGGTACCAGAAGTACCAGTTGAGTAAGAAATCATGGCTATACGCGGCTCAATACCAAAGGCTTTGGCCGAATCTGCCGATTGAATGGCAATTTCAGCGAGCTGTTCAGCATCTGGATCAGGATTGATTGCACAGTCACCGTAAACGTAGACTTCATCTGGCAATAACATAAAGAACACCGAGGATACCAGTGAGTAATCTGGTGCGGTTTTAATCAGCTGGAATGCAGGGCGAACCGTATTGGCAGTGGTGTGGACTGCGCCAGAGACCAAACCATCCACTTGGTTAAGTGCCAACATCATGGTGCCGAGTACAACGGTGTCTTGTAGCTGTTCACGTGCCTGTAATTCGTTAATTTTACCTTTGCGAAGCTCCACCATTTTTTCAACGTAATTAATACGAATCAGATCTGGATCGATAATTTCAAGATCGTGCGGCAATTCGATATTACGTGCTTTGGCAACCTCAATTACCACTTCAGGTTTCGCCAGTAAAACACAGTGGGCGATCCCCCGTGATTGGCAAATTGCTGCCGCTTGAATGGTACGCGGTTCATCCCCTTCAGGCAGGACAATACGTTTTTTTGCCGCAATGGATTTTTGCACCAATTCATGACGGAAAGCCGAAGGGGACAAGCGTGGTTTGTATGAACCATTCAGGATTTGTACCAGCCAATCCACATTAATGTGACTGGATACGAAACGCGTCACCTGTTCCGCGCGCTCAGTATCATCAACTGGAATTTCATTGCTTAAATTTGACAGGCTTTGTGCAGTTTCAAAAGTACTTAATGAGGTATGCAGAATCGGTAAACCATTCTTAATCGCAGCTTGGCAAAATTCTAGAACAGTTGCATTCGGTTCATGGTGTTCCGTCAGCACCAATCCTGCTAGGGGAATACCGTTACTGCTGGCCAAGCTACTTGCCAATAAAACATCAATTCGGTCAGATGCGCTAATGATCAGTTCACCAGCCACAAATTTATTTAGTTCATGTTCAATATTTGAAGCAATTAAACTGCTGTGTAACACACGACGCTGTGATGCTTCACCCTGGTTAATCCATTCTGCGGAAATATGCGCTGCCAGATCAGAGATGCGCGGAACGCTCAGGGTATTACTAAACGGCACTAAACCAATCACTGGAAGATATTCAGAACCAATATACGCATGGTTTTTTTGAATTGCTGCAACAAATTTATTGGTGTCGCTAATAAGTCGCAGACTTGGATCCAACGTAACAGGGATTTGTGCAGAATCTTCTGGCAAACCTTTGGTACGCATGAACAGTACACCAGCAATACGGTCATTGGCAGTGCCGCCTAAATGGCGTAACTGTGTATCCACTTTGTCCGCAGTCGCGACAGGCTGATTCACATCTGCATTGCTCACCACAATTACTTGGGCATCCAAAGCTTTGGCTAAAGTTGCATTAAACTCGGATGCAAAAGCGTCGCGACTGGTCGGAACCAAACCTTCAACGATAATGACATCATGCTGTTTTGCAATTTGGCGATGTAGGCGTACAGCTTCTTCAAGTAACTCGTCACTTTCACCCAGACCTAGTTGCTGAATAAGCCTTTCATAAGTAATTGGTTCAACTGTTTCACTATTCGATAAATGATGATACAGCGCTGTTGTACGATCCGTTGTTTGATTTTTTTCTTGTGAAAAAGGTTTAACAAAACCGGCTTTCACCCCTTGGCATTCCAAAGCGTAGACTAGACCTAGGCTGGCTGACGTTAATCCTACACCTTCCCCAGTTGGCACCAATAAAATTGTTTTCATAGCTTGATTCTAAATAAAAGGATTCAGTGATGAGTAGCATAAAATGTTGCGATGGCTTAAGCCATCGCCACATCTGCTTCAAACTTTTTTGCAGCCGCTTGACAGACCTCATTCACAACGTGTTCGGTTTCTTGCGCGATGCGACCTTCTTCATCGGTAGGAACCACCCATATTTGCGGACCTTTACCTGCATCGATACGACCTTCTGTGCCGCGTTTCAAGCTGTTATTTTGTTCTTTGCTTAAGTTGAAGCCGAAGTGCGGGAGGTAGGTCAAAGTTTTTTCACGGATATAAGCCGAGTTTTCACCGATACCACCGGTAAAGAACAGGCCATCAATACGCGGCAAGCCACAGCTTAAAGCGGCAAGTGATTTAGCCAGGCGGTAACAGAATACTTCAATGGCAATCGCGGCATCTTCATTGCCCTGTTCAGAGGCTTCAATGAGGGTGCGCATATCATTGGACAGATTAGATAAACCCAATAAACCACTTTGATTATTCAGCATTTTATCGATTTTATAAATGTCCCAGCCCAAATTGCTTGCTAGAAAGCTATGAATACTTGGGTCAACATCCCCACTACGGGTTCCCATCACGATACCTTCAAGTGGGGTTAAGCCCATAGAGGTATCAACACTTTGGCCATTCCAAATCGCACAAGTCGAGCTGCCGTTACCGAGGTGAGCCGTTAACCAGCCCCCTTGTTTGAAGCTGCCTGCCAGTTCTGAACCACGTTCAGATACATAAGCATGACTTGTACCATGGAAACCGTAACGGCGAACATTGTGTTCGGTATATAAGAATTTTGGTAAGGCGTAACGGAAAGCATGTTCCGGCATGGTTTGGTGGAATGCCGTATCAAATACTGCCACTTGTGGTAAATCAGGGAAAAGACGTTGGGTAGCTTCAATGCCGACTAAATGTGCAGGGTTGTGTAGCGGTGCAAGTGGTGTTGCCTGACGAATTTTTTCAATAATGTCATCAGTCAATAATTCTGCTTTGGTGAGCGTGCCCCCATGCACGATACGATGACCGATGGCGTCAGGTTTATAGTTGGCCAGACGTTCTAAACCCACTTCTAACGCTTCTTTATGATCCGCATTCGGAATACGAATATCAACAGGTTCGTTGCCTACAGTCACACCTTTGATCCGCGCTTCAGGTGTACCCAAATTCTCAGCCAAACCATGGATGCGGAATTCTTGATCTTCAAGCAATAATGCAAATTTAATGGATGAAGATCCGCAATTGATGACCAGTACTGACTTAGGCATGACGTATTCCTTAACTGAAAATTATCGTACTTGAATTGTTGTATTACCCCTGATCGTTGATATTCATTTTGCTAGGCATCATCCGATCTGTTTAATAGTTGTACCATGTGAGTTTTTATAGCCACAAGCTAGACTTTAGGTGATTAGACTTAAGCACTATCGACCAATACGATAATAATAATTAAAATTTATCAGCTGATAGTTTTCATTTATTAAATAGTACTGATAATTAAATAGTACTGAATCCTAAAGTATTTTTTTGTATGAATTTTAAAAATAACATGGGTGGTAAATTTTGAGCAGGCTATAAACGTTATTTTAATGCTTACTTTTGATATTTTATTTCTGACCAACGCACGATCACATAAGCAATCAATGCCACCATAAAAAATACCAGCATCATCCAGGCCAAGCCCTGTAGCGTTTCAATAATGGTTCGATAAATCTCGAGTACCCAACGTTCCTGGGTCAGTTCAATAACAATTTTCTTGTCATTGTCGGTATAGGTGAGTGGAGTTATGTATTTTTCCATATCGTAAATACGAATGCCGGAAGATGTGCCGACGACCATGCCTGCAAACTTGGTATATTTTGCCCAGGCTTCATGAATCGGATCGTTAATGATTCGAGCCAGAATCTGATTAATAGAATTGGAAAAAATTTTCATTACGGCAAAGGAAACCACTAATGCCAATACAAATGTGCTGATCATTAAATAATAAAACATCAATTTTTCCCTTTTATGGTTATTTTATCATGTTATGAAATTTAGCTTGGGGCATGCAGTCAGTGTGTTCAGCCTCGTTTTGAAGCTGAACACGAAATGTATTTATTAATTTCAGGAATTATTGGCGAATTTGGCCGTCACCAAATACCACCCATTTTTGCGAAGTCAGACCTTCAAGACCCACAGGACCACGGGCATGAATTTTGTCGGTAGAAATGCCGATTTCTGCACCTAAACCATATTCAAAGCCATCAGCAAAACGGGTAGAGGCATTAATCATGACTGAGCTTGAATCTACACGCGCCAGGAACTGGCGGGCAAGACTATAGTTTTCAGTAATGATGGCATCGGTATGATGTGATCCATATTTGTTGATATGATCAATCGCTTCATCAATCCCGCTGACCACTTTAATTGCCAGAATTGGACCTAAATATTCGGTGTACCAGTCTTCTTCGCTGGCAGGTTTAACGCTTGAAGAACCTAGAATGCGCCGTGTTTCACGACAGCCACGCAGTTCAACCTGTTTTTCTGCATACAATTCTGCAATATTAGGCAGAAAGTCTTCAGCAACTTTCTCATCGACCAGCAAGGTTTCCATGGCATTACATACACCATAACGATGAGTCTTGGCATTCAGCGCAATCGGTAACGCCTTTTGCAAATCTGCCTGTGCTTCAACAAAGACATGACAATTTCCATCCAGATGTTTAATCACCGGAATACGCGCTTCATTACTCACACGTTCAATCAGCCCTTTGCCCCCACGTGGAACAATCACATCCACATATTCAGACATGGTAATCAGATGGCCGACCGCAGCACGATCCGCAGTATTGATCACTTGTACTGAAGTTTGAGGTAAGCCCGATGTTTTTAAACCATGCTGAATGGCCTCAGCAATGGCTTGATTGGATTGCAATGCTTCAGAACCACCACGCAAAATAATGGCATTTCCAGACTTGAGCGCAAGTGATGCTGCCTCAAGGGTCACATTCGGACGTGATTCGTAAATCATGCCAACCACGCCTAAAGGCACGCGCATTTTA
This sequence comes from Acinetobacter sp., assembly GCF_045628685.1. Taxonomy (GTDB): domain Bacteria; phylum Pseudomonadota; class Gammaproteobacteria; order Pseudomonadales; family Moraxellaceae; genus Acinetobacter. The sequence continues at coordinate 48,048 of NZ_JAZQPV010000042.1, read as the reverse complement.
CCGAGCTGAATTCCCGAAGGACGGTAAGCTAAATCAGTGATTTCACCAATGGGGTCAACCAGATTCATAACATCTTTTAGGCCATGCAGCATAGCTTTAAAGCGTGTGGGCGTAAGTTCTAAGCGATCAAGTAATGCACTGTCCAAATTATTGTTACGACCTAGAGTCATATCTATTTGGTTCGCAGCTAAAATTGCAGCTTCACTGCCTTGTAAAGCAGTGTAAATAGCAGATAAAGCATTGTTTTTTGTTTCAGTAGAAGCGCTTGCTAACACGCGAGAAGCTTGGCGTGCTTGTTGTCCTACCGTTTGCATATATTGTTCAATTGAATCTTGCATAGCGGTTTGATCACTTAAAAATTACACATTCGATAGTAACAGTCTGGAACAAGACAATGAAGCATCCATATAGAAAAAATCTTTGAAACTTTTCAAGCCATTCATATTTTGAAATTCTTTTGTTTGTAAATTTAGATGAGTGGTCGTGGAATAAGTTGCGTGTCAAATGATCCTCTGTATATTATAAAAAATAATGACATTGATGTCTGATAATTAAAGCAAATGAATGGACGCAGTGCAGTGCAGAAATTCTATATTTATTTTCTTGCAAAATAACAATAAGGCAAGAGTGGAGGAAGGGATATGAATTCCATGATCCAAATGGACTCGGAAGTACAAGAATCGAACACGAGTTTTGGCTTTTTTGATCTTTACCATAGAAACAGTTTTAAAGAGCCTGCACGTACAACGTGGATCAATGGTTGGAAAATTGAGTATATGGCAATTACTCAACCTGAAACGATTCACAACACTCCAATCGTCATTGTTGGCGGGGCATTTCAAAACTTCAATTCTTATAAATATTGTGTTGAACAATTGCTCAGTGCAGGTCCGATTATTCTCATTGATTTGCCTTCTATGGGTGCCAATCAACAAATTGCCAATCGTGATACAGGGGTTTCCGCCGGAACTCTGGAATTGCCGGACTTGGCACGTATGCTCGGTGAATGGCTGGATATAGAAAATTTGTCCAAGGTTTCGGTGATGGGCATGTCTCTCGGTTCAGTGGTGGCTTCAGGCTTAGCACATCAACGTCCTGAATTGATTGACCGCATGATTTTAATGGGCGTGATGCAAAAAACCCGTAAAAGCTGGCGCATGTTGTTGGAAGAGTCTTTGCATTTAATGAAAGAACAACGTATGGACGAGTTTGGTCAGGCGGTGATTTTGTATTTGGTCAATCATGCCAAAATGGATAAAACCCGCATGTCACCGACTGCAAAACGTTTATTCTTTAAACAGATGGCTGAATTTACTGCAACAGAGCAAGATCGCTATGAAATCAACTGTAGCCGCTTACTGCGTTTAATGGATGTGCCTATTCCACAATGCAAAGTACTGGTCGCATGTGGGCAATATGACAGTTTCACCTTGCCCCATGAAAATGCAAATTTTGCCTTGCAATGTCCTGACATGGAATTTGCCTTGATTGCCAATGCAGATCACGTACCGCAATTGCAGCGTCGTAAAGAAACCATGAGTTTGTTTGCAACTTTCTTACAGGCTCAGCCGATTCACACTGTAGAAGGGATTATCCCGATGACACGTGCGCAGTTACTGACCTTAGAACGTCGCGGTGAAGAGCGTATTACAGTACAAAATCCAATGACGATATTGACTCATCGTCATTCAGCATTGCAACTGCCCACTCATATTATTGATCTAAACTTCTTTGGGGTTCTACTTGAGTTTGCGGAAGGCTTAATTGCAAAAGCGGAGCAATATCCACGTGATTTAGCTTTGCATCTGGAAGATGAAGAAGGTCAATTCAAGATTGAATGTTTGATTTTTGAGGTAGGTGCAACACAAATTCGCGCCTTATTTAAACATGGCAGTTTTGAAGTGGCAGAACGTTTATTGCGTTATGTACAACGACAAAAAGAAGCGATGCTGGTACTGGAATCAGTCAGTTAATCGACTTTCTACTGAGTATAAAAAAACAGCGTATTTAACGCTGTTTTTTTATACTTGCATGAATCATCCAGACCAAATCACCCAGATGTTCATCACTAGCTAATTCATTCATCGTCTGGTCTTGAAAATACTGTTGAGGTTGAACAATAGTGATATTTTTAAAACCCGCTTGCTGGAAAAAGTCTTGCGCTTGCTGAGGATGAATAAAATGGAAACTAAACGCGCTGCGCGACATCCATTTCAATAATTTACTGCTAGCCCAAATAAAATTGGCCAGTTTATTTCTGACTGGTTCCGGATAAATATCGGTCAGGTACTGCAGTTCTTTAAAGTCCTGACCGTAATGTATAATCGCTTGCAGCAATTGCAATAGCATGTCTTTGTTGAAGTAGTTAATCAAACCTTCACTAATCACCAACAATGGGCGAGTGGGGTCAAATACGTGAAAAGCCTGTTCAAAATCTGCAGTGAATAAATCAACCGATAAAACTTCAGGGCTATTCACATCGATTTGTTTCAAGGCTTCAGTTTTGACTTTTGCCATACCGGGTAAATCAAGTTCACGATAATCAATGCTGGGATATTTTTGTCGAAAGTTCCAGCCGCGTGGTGATAAGCCACTGGCGATTTCAAGGACCTGTAAATCTGGGTGTTGCTCGATCAGTTGAGTGAGATGCTGATCAATCATGCGGTGACGCTGTTTTAGCGTGGTACGCATACTGCCACCGACAAATTTTTCAGCCCAACTTTCTAAAGGGTGAACCAGTTTGGCGAGCATTTTGCCTTTGGATGTCGCAAAGACCGGGTGGGAAATTCCCATGGTGTACCAAATATAGCCGGTGTAATGTGCAGTAAATGAAATGTGTCGATGTTCTGAAAGCGGTTGTGTCATGTCATCCTGACCTGTATGTTTTTGTAGTTTTAAATGTATAAGTGCTGTTTGATAGATCTCTGGTATGGTTGATTCGTATCTGTTAAAAGTTAACATCAGCAAATATATATAACAAGTCTATGGCTTTATTTTTGATTATCATAAAGAAAAAGGAACACCTTGTCGTGTTCCTTTTGTTGCATTAATTAAATGAATTTTTAAAGTTTTCGATAGTATCTCGAACTTTTTTCCATTCACTACCCAAGTCTAGTGCTTCGCCAACCGTAAGTTCAGGAATTTTCCCACGCATACGTTCCAGGCGTTCCTGATTTGGTAAAGCTAAGTCACGAATCCCCTCTAAAGCTGTACATGCTGCAGAGCGGTCGTTACATACCAAACCCATGTCACAACCGGCTTTAAGCGCAGCCTGAATACGGGCATCTGCGCCACCTGCCAAACAGGCTGCTTGCATGGTTAAGTCATCTGAAAAAAGTATGCCATCAAAGTTCAACGTTTGGCGTAAAATGTTTTGAATCCAGTAGGGTGAGAAGCCGGCAGGGTTAGGATCAATCTGATCATAAATCACATGCGCCGGCATGAGTGCATCCAGCTGCGGCATGAGCTGAATAAAGGTTTGCATATCCTTATTGTAGATTTCCTCATAAGAACGTGAATCTACTGGTGCTGCAACATGCGAATCCGCTTTAACTGAACCATGACCTGGGAAATGCTTGCCTGTATTGGCCATACCTGCACGTTTCATTCCTTTTAAAAAGGCGCTGGCAAGCGGGACAATATCCTGAATATTTTTGGCAAAGCCACGATCGCCAATTACATCGCTGACATCATTTAAGTCCAATACCGGTGCAAAACTAAAATCGATACCGACAGCAAGCACTTCAGTTGCCATCAACCAACCGCATTGCTCAGCCAAATCAACTGCTTTTTCATGCTCAGTGAGGTAGAGTTCACCCAGACGTCCCATGGCAGGAAGTAGGGTGAAACCCTGTCTTAAACGCTGTACGCGACCACCTTCTTGATCAACCGCAATTAAAATATCTGGTCTGATATGACGCATATGATCGGTTAAAGCACGAACTTGTTGGGGTGATTTTATATTTCGTGAAAATAAAATCATGCCACCTACTTGCGGTGTTCGTAATAGTTCAATATCTTCTTGAGTAAGTTCTGTGCCAGCGATGTCTAGCATCAATGCGCCAATCATATCGGTGTCCGTGTTGGAATTTTATAAAGAAAAAACAATACCCGAATTCTGCAATGATTTGCTACATTTTGACAGTGCAGAATATGATAAAACTACACGTCATACACATATTAAGTTGTTTAAAATTTTGAATATACTGCATTCAGGTTGAAAAACGACGTTGCAATATTGGTCAAAGACCAAGGAATTATGAATTATTTATGAAACTTCAAACATTAGCTTGTGCAGTTGCAATTGCGACTGGTGGATTTTTCTTTTCCCATGTAGTGAACGAGGCTATTGCAGCTAATGATACAGTTGCAGTTTCTCAAGCTATCCAACCTACGCAAGAACAAGCCCTTGTATCTCGCCAATTGGCGACGTTGGTTGACCGTCAGCATTATTTAAATCAACGTTTAGATGCAGCGACCTCTAATCGAATTCTTGATTTTTATTTAGATAGCTTAGATGCTGATCATTCATTATTTTTGGCCCCTGAAGTTGAACAATATAAGAAAAATTATGGTGCCAATTTTGGTGCTGCACTTAAAGCCGGGGATTTATCGGGTCCATATTTAATTCATGCTCAATATCGTGAACGTTTAAAACAGTTTTATGAGTTCATGCTGGCTGAGTTGAAGAAACCGCAAAACTTGAAACAACCGAATGTGTATATTGATACCGATCGTGAAAAAGCACCTTATTTCAAAACTGCTGCAGAACAACGAGCCCATTGGCAAAAAATGCTAGTGTCACAGCTCATCAATTTAAACATCAGTAAAGAGGAAGAGGCTGCGAAGCAAAAAGCGTTAAAAGATGATCCAGCTTTAGCCAATGGTCAGGATTTAGCCAGTCCTGAAGATTTAACCCCTGTACAAACCTTGACCAAGCGTTATACCCGCCAGCTTGAACGCATTAGCCGAATTAAAAGTGATGATGTATTGGACAAAACTTTAAATGCGATGATGTTGACTTATGATCCGCACAGTAATTACTTCCCGCCTGTAGATGCGATGGAGTTGAACCGTCAAACCACCTTGCAGTTAGAGGGGATTGGGGTATCAATTCGTCCTGAACGCGGTAATGAAGATTACACCAAGATTGAAACCATTGTTGAAGGGGGCCCGGCCAGCAAATCAGGTCAGATTAAAGCAGGCGATCGCATTATTGGTGTTGCGCAAGACGGCGACAAAATGGTTGATGTGATCGGTTGGGCAAGTAATGAAGTGGTGGGCTTAATCCGGGGTAAGCGCGGAACCAAAGTCAGCTTGCGTTTACTGGGTCCTGGTGCATCGATGGGTCAGGCGCGTACCGTAAGTCTGGTTCGTGATGTGATTCAGGAAGAGGATGCCGGTGTGCGTTCACGTACGGTTGATATTAAACGTGATGGTAAAAACTATACTTTTGGTGTAATTGAAATCCCGTCATTCTATTTGAACTATCGTGCGCGCCGTGCAGGCACAGATTATCGCTCGGTTTCTGAAGACACCAACAACGCTTTAAAAGCTTTGGCTGCTAAAAATGTGACCGGGATTATTATTGATTTACGTAATAATCCAGGCGGTTCACTTGAAGAAGTTGCGCGCATGCTGGGCCAAGTGATCAAGTCAGGTCCCGTGGTACAAATTCGTGACGGCAATGGTAAGGTCAGTGTATTTGAAGATGATGATGGTGGAGCACAAACTTATGCAGGTCCACTTGCCGTCATGGTTAACTTAGCATCGGCATCTGCCAGTGAAATTTATTCTGCAGCAATCCAGGATTATGAACGCGGTATCGTGATTGGCAGTACAACTACCGGTAAGGGTACAGCGCAAGTTCAACTGGATACTTTGGCACATGGTCAAGCGACCTTGACGCAACGTAAGTTCTATCGCATTACAGGTGGAAGTACCCAAAACAAAGGCGTAGTGCCTGATATTAAACTGGTAGATATCTACAACGAAGAATTTGGTGAGCGTAAAGCCAAGAATGCCTTGAAATGGGACACCATTCCAACGGCACCATTTAAGCGTGAAGGTTCGGTACAACCCTATGTACAAAATCTGGCTCAAATGTCGCAACAGCGCGTATTGGCTGATCCACAATTTAAATATTTAGAACAACGCAAAGCAATTGCCAAAAAAACAGAAGAGCAAAAACGTGTAGTTCTTGATATTGATCAGCGTAAAGCAGAGTTGCAGGCACTGGAACAAAAAACCTTAGAGTCAGAGAATCAGCGTCGTGCTGTAACCGGTCAAAAGCCGTATCCTAACTGGGAAAGCTACCAGGCCTCTATGGATGCGTTGATTGAATCACGTTCAAGAATGAAGGCTACACAAAGACCTGCTTTACCTGAAGAAGAAGTGTTTGTCATAGAGTCAGCCAATATTTTATTAGATTATGCAAAATTGCAATCTGGTAAAACAGCAGCAAACTAGGCTTACTCATTACATCTTAATTTTTTCAATATTCCGAAAAAACCAGTCAGTTCGTCTGACTGGTTTTTTTATTTATCCTTATATCGCTGGTTTTGAATCGAATCACTGTTTTTCAAATCAAGCGATAAACACCATGTATAAAATCCATCCGGTTGTTTTTTGATTAAAGCTGACGAAAAGTTTTTTTGATCAATGCTCAGTTTAATCGGTAAATAAAAAACGACTTGAATAGCAGAAAAGATGAACGGTGTAAGGATAATAGTCAAAAGGTTGATCTATTTTTCTATAATTAAAATAAATAAATTCATAATAAAAATGAATGGCGTAAATAGCACTTGACCAAAATAGAATAGTATTAGATGCTTGTTTTAATTGATTGTTTTTATAAGTATTCTGTAAGGGTGGAAGTTTTGTGAAAAGGTAAATGGTATTAATAACGTGGATTAAAAGAAGAAAGATAACCTATACGGAAGCTTGATATGGCTCATATGCATTATGATTATAGCCTCGTGGTATGTTCAGTTATTGTTGCTGTTTTGGCCTGTTATTTTGCAGTGTCGATTGAACAATCATTATTCTGTGGTTTACGTCAACAATATGAAAAGACGCTTCTTGTTATAAGTGGCTGTATGCTGGGTGCTGCAATTTGGTGCATGCATTTTGTGGGCATGCTTGCCTGTTATTTGCCTGCTGAATACTCTTTTGACTACAGCCTGACTTTTCTATCTTATGTGATCGCATTTATCACTTCTACCTTTGCGGTGTGGCTTACTACCCGAGCAACCTTGCCATTTTTACGCCTTGTTTTAGGTGCGGTACTGATGGGATTGGGTATCGCGGGGATGCACTATACTGGAATGATGGGTTTAGTCATGGATCAACATGAAATTTATTATGATCCATTATTAGTCATCTTTTCAGTCTTGATCAGCATAAGTGGTTCAGGCTTATCATTTTGGCTGACTTTCAAATATAAAAATGCAGTGCATAAAAGACTGCATATTAAATCTTTCATTGCTTTCATAATGGCACTGACGATTGTTAGCATGCATTATATGGGAATGGCTTCTGCCGCTTTTTACTCGATTGATGCGGATCAACTGGTTTCAAATTATAGAAATGGACAAGGGTTAATTTTATTTAGCATTATTTTTGTAAGCAGTTTAATTCTGGTGGGTGCATTTACCGTAGCGGTCTTGGAACAGCGCTTGGAAGCGCGCAATAAACAGCTTGCTGAAGCCAATCGTGAACTTGCCAACCAAGCAGTTCAGGATAACTTAACCCGATTGCCCAACCGTTTATTTCTGGCTGAATATTCACATTTGCTCTTTACTGCGCATCGTTATCGAGATGAAAAAATTGCATTTCTTTATATTAATTTAGATCGCTTTAAGGCAGTGAATGATGTATTTGGACATCATGTCGGTGACCAATTGTTGGTTCAACTCGCTGCACGCATTCAGCATATACTCGCAGAAAATGAAAAATTGTTGCGTATTGGTAGTGATGAATTTTTGATGGTACTCGAAAGTGCAAGCATTGAACAAGCCGTCGAAAAGTCAGAGCAAGTATTGAGGTTGATCCAAGACAGTTTTTTAATTGCCGGCAAAGAAATTAATATTTCGAGCAGTATCGGAATTGCGATGTATCCCGACCATGGCAATAATTTACAAGATTTGTTGATCAATGCTGATGCTGCAATGCGGATGTCTAAATATCAAGGTAGAAATACCTATTCGGTATTTAGTTATAGTGTGGGTCAACAAGAAGCTAAAAGCCAAACCAAACTGATCAATGATTTATATAAAGCCGTTGAAGAAAAACAGTTTACGCTATTTTACCAACCCAAATTTAGTACCAAAAGCCATGAAATTTGTGGTGTAGAAGCGCTAATCCGCTGGAATCATCCGAGCTTGGGGTTGTTGCCTCCGAATATGTTTATCGAGGGTGCGGAAAAAACCGGACTGATTATTCAAATGGGTTATTGGGCACTCGAGCAAGCCTGTAAACAAATTCAAATTTGGGAACGAAATGATACAAATTATTTTCCGCTCGCGGTCAATTTATCAGCGGTGCAATTTGAACATAAACATCTGTTTTCAACGCTTGAGCGCTTATTTGAAAAGTATCCAATTAATCCCAATCATTTAGCCATTGAAATTACTGAATCTACTGCGATGCATCATATCGATGCCAGTATCCGAAGTTTTGAGCGCCTGCGTCAGATGGGCATTAAACTGGCCATTGATGATTTTGGTACGGGACATTCGAGTTTCTTATATTTAAAGAACCTGCCTGTAGATGAATTGAAAATAGACCGAGAATTTATTCGTGATCTGTCCGTTGGTTCAAAAGATGAAATGATTCTAGAAAGTATTATCCAGTTAGCGATAAAATTGGGCTTGGTGGTCACAGCGGAAGGGGTAGAAACACCATCGCAGGCAGATATCTTAACCCGTTTAGGTTGCCAGCAATTGCAAGGTTACCTGTTGGGAATGCCGGTGAATGTGGATCGATTGGAAAAGAGCAAATACGCGCTACCTATTTAAGATTGGTCAATTTTGAACAAGTTTAGTTCATTTCAAAAGTTTGATGATCTGCTACAATATCGCCAAATTTTTATATTGATCAGTTCTGATCTTTTACACTGCCATTCTGCAGTAGGTATCTTTCATGAGTTTTAAAGACGAATTAGCGGCACAGGTCGCGCAGCGACGGACGTTCGCGATTATTTCCCACCCCGATGCTGGTAAAACCACCATGACAGAAAAACTGTTGTTGTGGGGTAAAGCGATTCAGGTTGCCGGGATGGTCAAAAGCCGTAAGTCAGACCGTGCTGCAACGTCTGACTGGATGGAAATGGAAAAAGAACGTGGTATTTCCATCACGACCTCGGTTATGCAGTTTCCTTATAAAAAGCATGTCATTAACTTGCTTGACACCCCGGGGCATGAAGACTTCTCGGAAGATACTTACCGTACCTTAACTGCAGTTGACTCTGCACTGATGGTGATTGACGGTGCAAAAGGTGTCGAAGAACGTACCATTAAATTGATGGAAGTGTGTCGTATGCGCGACACGCCAATCATTTCTTTCGTCAACAAAATGGACCGTGAAATTCGCGAGCCATTAGAATTGCTTGACGAGATTGAAAACGTGTTGAAAATCCGTTGTGTACCATTGACTTGGCCAATGGGTACAGGGCGTGATTTTGCCGGTGTTTATAATCTTTTAGAAGAAAAATTTTACGTTTACAAAGCCGGGTTTGGTTCGACCATTACCGATATTGAAATCCGTGATGGTTACGATTATCCAGACTTGCGTGAAAAAGTCGGTGATCTTGCTTTTGCTGCCTTTGAAGAATCTTTAGAATTGGTGCAAATGGCCAATGATCCGATTGATCGTGAGCTATTCTTGCAAGGTAAGCAAACCCCAGTCTTGTTTGGTACCGCTTTAGGCAACTTTGCAGTGGATCATGTTTTGGATGCTTTCATTAAATGGGCACCTGAACCGAAGGCGCATCCAACCAAAGAACGTATTGTAGAAGCGACTGAAGAAGGTTTCACCGGCTTCGTATTTAAAATTCAGGCCAATATGGATCCGAAACATCGTGACCGTATTGCCTTTATGCGAATCTGCTCAGGTAAGTATGAAAAAGGTTTAAAAATGAATCATGTCCGTCTGGGTAAAGATGTGCGGATTAGTGATGCATTAACCTTCTTGGCTGGGGAGCGTGAACAGCTCGAAGAAGCTTGGCCGGGCGACATTATTGGCTTGCATAACCACGGGACCATTCAGATTGGAGATGCTTTTACATCGGGTGAGGATATTCACTTCACTGGTATTCCACACTTTGCACCAGAAATGTTCCGTCGTGTACGTTTAAAAGATCCGCTAAAATCCAAGCAATTGCAAAAAGGTTTGAAAGAACTTTCTGAAGAGGGGGCGACTCAGGTATTTATGCCGCAAATCAGTAATGATTTGATTGTGGGTGCAGTCGGTGTACTTCAGTTTGAAGTGGTCGCGTATCGCTTGAAAGAAGAATACAAGGTTGACTGTGTTTACGAGCCGGTAAACATTAATACCGTACGTTGGGTGACATGTGCGGATGAAAAGAAATTCAACGAATTTAAGAAAAAAGCGCATGACCAATTGTCGATTGATGGTGGTGGTCACTTGACTTATCTGGCGCCAAGTCGTGTGAACTTGCAACTTATGCAAGAGCGTTATCCAGATATTCAATTCCGTGCTACACGCGAACACTAAACATAACGAAAAATAAAACAGCTTCTTTATGAAGCTGTTTTATTATGTAGAATCATTAATATAGATACATATATACAGATTAGTCACTTTAGAAAAAGAGTTGTAAGCATGAATGGGAAAATAGTGGGCGCATCAGTGATCGCCATCGGTCTGATACTCAGTGCTTGCGATGCTTCAAAAAAACAACAACCAGATCAATCACATGAAAAGTCTGAATCTGCAGTGTTGAAAACTGAGAAAGCAGAAGTTTTACCGTATTTAAATATTCAAGAACAAGAGGCAAAAATTGCTTTACCCTTTTGTGAAACCAAAAATTGTATTGATCTGAGTATTCAAACCGTACATACCGAAGATGCCTGGTTAAATGACTGGATTGCAAAAAGCCAAGCGGTGGTGATCCAGGATCAGGTCGGCATGAAACAAAATATGAGCCTGCAACAAGCCATCAATGCATACGTAAAAAAATCGGATGCATGGCAAGCAGAATTTTCCAAAAATAAAGCCTATGAACTCTCGATGTATACTCGAATTGCCTATCAGCGTAATCAATATGTGCTGATGCAATTAGGTGTGGATACCAATCAAGAAGGTATTAAGGTTAAGGAACGTTATTACTTCTTTGTGGCCGACCGTAAAAAACATAAACCAGTGGCTTTATTGGAAGTGATTGAGCCCAAGCAGCAAAACACGATGAATAACCTTGTGCAGCAGGCCTATCAAAAATGGCTAAAAGATCAAACCACAGAAGTGAAACAGAAAGCACCTAAAAAACTGTATTGGGGGCAGGCTGACTGGTTCTTTGATCAAGAAGGGATAGGTTTGCATTATCGTACCCATGAAATTGTTCAGGATGGCAAACAACTGGATATTTATTTAAGCAACGAACAAACGCAACAGATATTGAAAGCTGATGTGTATCAGCATATGTTCTAGTAATCCGTAGTAAATACAGATTTCTAACAGAAATCAGTTTACCCGATTAAAATGATAGGTCAGATGATGCTAAAAAATAAAACAATCTTTACCATGAGTATGCTTGCAGCAGCAATTGCATTGAGTGCCTGCCAGCCTAAACCTACTGAGCCTAAACAGGATCAAGCAGCAGCATTTGAAGCGGTTCAAGCTGAAGGATTAAAATTGGTAGGGGACGTTGAAAAGTTAACTTTAGATTTGCCGGAATGTGATGGCAACAATTGTCCTGAAATTTCGATTGAACGTCTTTTCAGTAATCAGGCTTTTATTGATGACATTATTGACCAGCAAATTTTAAAGCAGCTGGATCAGATTTTAGAGATTTCTCCAAAGTTGCAGAAAGAAAATCAGCAGGCAACAGTAGCAGTAAGTTCAAAAGATTCTAAAGCTCAGGTTCAAGCTGCTGAACAATCCGCATCACTCGCGGTTGAAACACCAAAGCAGAAAATGGAACAACAGGTTGTCCCTTATTTGGCGAATTTTTTAGCTTTGGATAAAGAGCTGAAGGCTTTAAGTGCCAATCATCAAATCAGTTTAATGATTAAACCAAAGATCTTAAATGCTGACTTGCCTTTAGCGACTGTGGTTTTAAATTCGAGTAGTTATTTGGGTGGGGCACATGGTTCATCATCACAGCGCTACTATAATTTTGATCTGGAAAAGAAAAAGCAGGTTGTGCTGAATGATATTCTAGGGCCAAATCAAAAAGCGGCTTTGGAAAAGAAAGCGCATGAGATATTTAAAAACTGGGTGATTGAATCCAAGTTGGCGAATAACATTGAAGAATATGAACAGGCATGGAAATTTACCTTATCGGATAATTTTTATTTATCCACCCAAGGTTTGATTTTGCAGTATGGTGAATATGAAATTGGCCCCTATGTGGTGGGATTGCCGCGTTTGACCATTCCTTATGATCAATTACAAACTGTGCTCAAGAAACAGTATTTACCTCCAGTTGAAGCACCAGCAAGTGCAGCTATGGAAAATAAAGTTCAATCTTAATGCCTTATCCATTGTTTGATACCCACACCCATTTTGATGTTGCCGATTTTGATCATGATCGGGAACAACTGGCGCATGCAGCAAAAGCAGGGGGGGTTGAACGGTTGATTTTAATTGGTTTTGTACAGTCTCGCTTTCAAACTTTAATTCAGACTCAGCATTTTTTAAATCAATTACAAGATGCGCCTAAAAGCTATTTGGCACCAGGTCTGCATCCTTTTTATATTGAACAGCACCAAGCATCCCATCTTGCCGATTTAGAGGGACTTTTAAAAGCTGAATTGTGTGTAGCCATTGGTGAAATTGGTCTGGATACTTTTTTAAAACAGCACAAGCAAGCTGGTGCTTTTCAAAAGCAACAAGATTTTTTTTCTGCACAACTTGAATTGGCGCAACAATTTGATAAGCCCGTGTTATTACATATCCGTAAATCGCATGCTGAAACCTTGTCTATCTTGAAACAGCATCAGTTTAAACTGGGCGGTATTGCGCATGCGTTTAGTGGCGGCCTACAAGAAGCCAAGGCTTTTATCAAACTGGGTTTCAAAATTGGTATCACTGGGCAAATCACCAACCCGAATGCAAAAAAATTACATGCCGTAATCCAAGAAATTGGGGCTGAACATTTGGTCTTGGAAACCGACTGTCCGGATATGACGCCCCTATGTTGTCAAAGTTCTACCGAGCAACGTACCCGAAATACCCCGGTCAATTTACCGCATGTTTTAATGGGCGTGGCACAATTTCTTGATCTTACACCCGATATTCTTGCCACAAAATTATGGCAAAATTCACTTCAGGCTTTACATCTTGATTCTTAAAAGATGTTATGAAATAACCTTTTATCTATAAATATTGGTATTTGATTTCATCATTTGCTATGAATATATTTTGCTTGTTTCGGCGGTTTTTATGGAATATTGCAAAGATCCATTTTCTATTGTTAAAACCTGTCTATACTATTTTAAAAATCCAAATGAAAAAGAATGAGTGAATTATGCAAAGTAATAACCCCATTTTGACCCGGGTGGAAACCCAAAGTGATTTTAACCAGACCATGACGGTACAAGGCGCGATTCAAAAATCTGTATTACTGACAGTGATTGCTGCTGCGGTGGGTTTGTCTCTGTTTTTTTATAGCTTCATGACCCTAAATTTATCACTGGCCTATGCCGGGGCAATGATCGGTGCGATTGGCGGATTGATTCTGGCACTCATCGCGACATTTAAGCCGAACACGGCACCGGTATTGGCGATTCCTTATGCCTTGTTTGAAGGTGCCTTTTTAGGAGGGATTTCAGTGATCTTCCAGATGAAATTCCCCGGCGTACCATTACAAGCTTTACTGGCTACTTTTGTTACGACATTGGTGATGTTTGCCTTATATCGCTTTCAGATTATTCGTGCCACAGAAAAATTTAAAGCGGTAGTGTTGTCTGCATCCATTGCGATCGCAATTGTCTTTGTGGTGCAAATTGTCATGCGTCTGGCTTTTGGCTCAAGCATTCCTTATATTTTTGAAAGCAACTGGCTGGGGATCGGATTTGCTGCATTTGTCGCCGTGATTGCTTCTTTAAATCTGATTCTAGACTTTGACCTGATTGAATCATCAGCTGCGCAGTACGCACCGAAAGCGATGGAGTGGCTGTGTGGTATTGCCTTATTAGCAACTTTGGTCTGGATGTATTATTCCTTCCTGCGTTTGCTTGGTTTATTACAGAGTAATGATTGATCCTCTTTAATGCGAAATGAATTTAAATAAAATGCTCCTACATCTAGGGGCATTTTTATGATTTTTACAGAACATGGTAAAAAAGGTGCATTATGCAATTTCGCAAATGCTCCAGACTTGGCATTATGCTTATAAATTATTTTGAGTGAGATTCACATGGCACAAGGACTATTGGCGGGTAAGCGCTTTTTAATCGCGGGTGTTGCAAGTAAATTATCCATTGCATTTGGTATTGCTCAAGCATTACACCGTGAAGGTGCAGAACTTGCATTTACGTATCCAAATGAAAAATTAAAAAAACGGGTTGATGATTTTGCTGCACAGTTTGGTTCAACTTTAGTTTTCCCTTGTGACGTGGCCGTTGATGCTGAAATTGACCAGGCTTTTCTAGACTTGGCGAAACATTGGGATGGTTTGGATGGCGTAGTTCATTCCATCGGTTTCGCACCAGCACATACTTTGGATGGTGACTTTACCGATGTTACCGACCGTGAAGGTTTTAACATTGCCCACGACATTAGTGCATACAGCTTTGTTGCGATGGCACGCGCTGCGAAACCTTTACTCAAGGTTCGCCAAGGTTGCTTGCTGACGTTGACTTACCAAGGTTCTGAACGTGTGATGCCAAACTACAACGTGATGGGTATGGCGAAAGCATCTTTGGAAGCAGGTGTGCGTTATTTAGCATCCAGCTTGGGTAGCGAAGGTATTCGTGTGAATGCTATTTCAGCAGGTCCAATTCGTACACTTGCTGCATCAGGCATTAAATCTTTCCGTAAAATGCTCGATTTAAATGAAAAAGTTGCGCCACTTAAACGTAATGTGACGATTGAAGATGTGGGTAATGCAGCATTATTCTTGTGCTCGCCTTGGGCAAACGGTATTACTGGCGAAATTATGTATGTTGATGCAGGCTTTAATACAGTGGGTATGAGCGCAGGTTTGATGGCGGATACTGAATAATCATCTGTTAGTTCCCTCTCCCTTGCGAACTCAGAATATATTCTGAGGATTCTCATCTCCTAAAAGGAGAGGGAGTTTAGCCAATAAAAAAGACCGCATATACGGTCTTTTTTATATGAGGTCGGCTTAAATGATTAAGCTTGACCTTCAGCAGCGGCAACTTGAGCACGTTGCATATTTGCTTCAAATTCAGCATCGAAGTTAATTGGGGTAAGCAACAATTGCGGGAAGCTTCCTTTAGTTACCATATCGTTGACAGCTTCGCGTAAGAATGGGAACAAGATATTTGGGCAGTATGCACCCAAAATATAAGGAAGACGTTCTTCTTCCACACTATCCACCAAGAAAATTCCTGATTGGGTGACATCAACAATGAATGCTGTTTCCCCAGCGTTATTCGCTTGAACAACCACTTGTAACGCAACTTCATAATGGGTTGCATCAATTTTTTCTGCAGAAGAAGACAGGTTGATATTTAATTCAGGCTGCCATTCTTTGGTAAATACTTGAGCCCCAGGTACTTCAAAAGAAATATCTTTAGTATAAATACGTTCAAGTGCTAATTGCGGTTGAGCTTGTTGTTCACTCATTTTTTAATCCTTAATATGAGGGTGACTTAATAAAACTACTAAGCCAATAATTCGTTGAGTTTTCCTTCACGCTCTAAAGCATAAAGTTGATCAAAACCACCGATAAATTGGTCGTTAATAAAAATTTGTGGAACAGTACGGTGATTGGTGCGTTGCATCAATTCCATACGTACTTCAGGCGCTTCTTTAGATAAATTAATTTCTTTATATGCGATGCCTTTACGCTCAAGAAGTTGTTTCGCGCGAACGCAATAAGGGCATACAGATGTTGAATAAATTACGACTTCAGCCATTAAAATATCTCCTTAAGCGAATTATTTACTTTTAATGAGGGGCAAACCTTGAACTTTCCAGTTGTTTACGCCGCCATCTAAACGGTAACTATCAGCATGACCCACTTGTTGCAAAGCTGTACCTGCGATTTGACCGAGGTTACAAATAAACACCAGTGGGCGATCCGAAGATTTTAACTCTTCAATATGGCTTGTAAGTTGGCTATATGGAATGTTACGGCTACCGCTGATATGACCTTCACGAAAGTCTTTCGCATCGCGTAAATCAATCAGCATGGCATTTTTAGCTTTGACTAAAATACCCAAAGACTGTGGTGAAATCTTACGACCATTACGTTGTCCTTCTAAAACGAAGAACAAAACAATGAGAACCCCAAGTGTTCCAAACAAGAAGGGATGATTCCCCATAAATTCCAACCAACGTTCCACAAGTCACCTAATTACAATTTAAAATTGCGTAGAGTATAGCTCATAAATATGGCGATCAAAATCGCCGCTTCAAGGGCTAAGGGTTAAGAAAAACTAATTTTTTTGCTGTGCCTCAGCAATTTCATCACTTAAACGCAAATAACTGTCCAAACGACGCTGTAAAATTTCACCATTCGCGGCTGCCTGACGTAAAGCACATTGTTTTTCATGCTTATGGGTACAGTTACGGAACTGGCAATGTCCAAGCAGATTCTCAATTTCAGGAAAACCTTGCTGAACTTTGTCGGGGTTCAAATGCCATAAACCAAATTCGCGAATTCCGGGGGAATCAATCAGGGCTGCACCTTCACCAAATGCAATTAAACGCGTAGAGGTGGTGGTGTGCTGACCCAACGCAGAATTTTCCGAAATAATGTTGGTTTTTTGCGCCGCATCTGGAACCATAGCATTAATCAGGGAACTTTTCCCGACCCCCGACTGCCCCACAAAGGCCACGGTTTCGCCCGCCAAACGATTGGCCAGTTCAGTTAAATCACCATCAGATTGAGTTTGCATTACTTCATAACCCAATGCTTGATACTCTTTCATTAAGTTCAAAATTGGATCATTTTTTTTGATTAAATCGGCCTTGTTTAACACCAAGAGTGCAGGAATTTCTGCATCGGCACATGCCACGATATAGCGGTCGATCAGGCTGGGTGCAACTTCTGGGAAGGATGCAAACACAATCACAATTAAACTGACATTGGCAGCGACCGGTTTAACTTTATGGTAACGGTCAGGACGGGTCAGCAGAGATTGACGTGGATGAATCGCAGTAATAATGCCAAGTCCGGTATTGGGGTCAGCCTGCCATTTGACCCGGTCACCTGTAACCAGTGCTTCTAAATTGGTTCGGGTATGGCAGCGCCAGACACTGCCGAGCTCAATTGGCTTCCAAAACGGTTCTGGTTCACCTGCAGGTACTTCAGGTTTGATCGGATGCTCATCAGGCATTGATAGGGCTTGAACCTCAAGTTGACGACCATAGTGCTGTACCACCAAGCCCTCTAAATCACTTGAAGTGTCGAGTTCTTCTTGACGTGTTTGATGTTGTTTCTGAATACGGCGTTGCTGCTGTTCAGTTAAACGACGTTTACGAATTAAAGCCATTCATATCCTAAAAAAACCATGAATTAAGAATGTCAAAAATAGCATGAAGCGGGGTACGAGTTACAGCCAAGATGCAATAAATTTGCTACTATAGCGGTTTTTAAGCCTAATAAGATTGCACATTTATGAGCAGCACTCCTGATACACGCCTGATTTGGATTGACCTTGAAATGACAGGTCTCGATACTGATAATGACCAAATTATTGAAGTTGCAACCATTGTGACGGACGATAACCTCAATATTTTGGCGGAAGGCCCTGTGCTTGCTGTTCACCAGTCAGATCGCGTGTTAAATGCGATGGATGAATGGAATACCCGTCAACATGGACAGTCGGGTCTGATTGAACGTGTACGTCGCAGCAAATTGACTGCGCAAGATGCCGAACAACAAACACTAGAATTCCTGAAAAAATGGGTAACACCAAAATCATCACCGATGTGTGGCAACTCCATTTGCCAAGACCGTCGTTTCTTGCACCGTTTAATGCCGGAAATGGAACAGTTTTTCCATTACCGTAATCTTGACGTATCTTCAGTGAAAGAGTTGGCGAAACGCTGGCGTCCAGAAATTATGGGCGGCTTGAAAAAGAATGCCTCACATTTAGCCATGGATGATATTCGTGATTCGATTGTTGAACTCAAATATTATCGCCAGTATTTCTTTATTACCAATTAAATAAAGAGTGAGAAAAAGAGGCGGAAGCCTCTTTTTTTATAACTAAAAATTCTTTTTCTATTTTATAAATATTTTTTATATTTCATTCATTGAATAATGCTGAAGATATAGGTTATCGCATACGGCTAGAATTTGATAAAATGCACCGGTGTTTTTTGATACCAGATGATGAATGGCTGATCTTCCTGAAGATGATGAATATGACCGCCGCTTTGCAGGTGTGGGAAAAATTTATGGAGAGGAAGCTTTCCGTCAGTATGAACACAGTCATGTAATGGTGATTGGCATTGGCGGTGTCGGTTCGTGGGCGGTTGAAGCTTTAGCGCGTACCGGTATTGGGGAGTTGACTATCATTGATATGGATGTGGTGGCAGCATCCAATATTAACCGTCAGTTACCGGCCATGAGCTCGACCTTAGGGCGTGAAAAAATTGAAGTGATGGCAGAGCGCTGTCATTCGATTAACCCGCGGATCAAAATTAATCTGGTGGATGATTATTTAACGTCTGACAATGTTCTAGAACTGTTAGAAAACAAACCTGATGTGGTTTTGGACTGCATTGATGATGTCAAAGCTAAACTTGCATTAATGCTGCATTGCCGGTTTAATAAAATCCCCTTGATTGTGTCGGGTGGGGCAGGTGGCAAGCTTGATCCTTTGAAAATTCGTGTTGCAGATTTATCTAAGACTGAACAAGACCCGATGCTGGCCAAATTGCGCAGTCAGTTGCGTGCCAAAGGCATCTGTAAAAAAACCAAAGAAAAGTTCGGTATTACCTGTGTGTATTCGATTGATAATCCGTTCTCAAGTGCAGATGTTTGTCCAAGTGCTGGCCTACGTTGTGGCGGTTATGGTTCGGCCGTTGTGGTCACTTCAAGTTTTGCTATGGTGGCTGTGTCAGAGGTATTGAAAAAGCTGACGGCTAAAAAAACAAAAACGGAAGCATTACAATCATGATATAAACCTGAGTCTGTTGATCTTTAAGCTGAGCATTAAATACATTTGGACGCTCCTATTAAATTTCAGCAGCCATTCCTGCTATTTATAAAAATTAAAACAATTGAGGCAAAGACATTTAACCAAGTTAAAAATAGTTCAAGTACTTGAGCAACTATAAAATTTATCGCTAATGAGCCTTTTAGAAATCTAAAGAGAAATTAGACTTCTTAACTCTCTTTATAAGCAAATTCTTTTTCGTTGTTTCTTCTGAGCTTTAAGCCAATCTTTTATTATTCAAATGTATAAGTTGAGTAAGGTGGGATATTCAAAGTGAAAAATATCACTACTCTAGAAAACAGGAAAAGCAGAAAATTAAATATTTTTTTATTTCTTATTTCTAAAGTTTAGCTTCAGGAGAAGAGTCATGACGGATAATCAGAATCGCGAAAAATTATGGCAACTCATTCAGGATGTACGATATGCCATGATTAGTTATACGACTGAAACGCAGGAATTACATTCACAACCCATGACCATGCTCAATTCTAAGAAGACTGAGCAGATAAGTGCAAGTCATAATCTATATTTTATCTTGAAAGATAGCAATGATCTGGTGAGTGCAGTCAATTTGGGGCGTCATCAGATTGGATTATCTTTTGCGAAACCGTCGGATGGCATTTATGTTTCGATCAGCGCCCATGCACATATCAGCACCGATCCAGCTTTGATTGATTTACTCTGGAATCCGTGGGCTGAAAACTGGTTTGCAGGAAAAGATGATCCAAGCGTGCGGGTCTTGGTCGCTGAAGCAGTTAGTGCAGAATATTGGAACGTGACCGACAATAAAGTGACTCAGCTCTTCAAACTGCTGAAAGGCAATATTACAGGGCATGCCGGTGAAGTAGATTCGGATCATCAAAAGCTGGATTTATAATCCGCCGCTATTAGGTGCTGAAAATATAGTTTAAGTATTTTTAGAGTGAGCATGAAGAACACGTATAGAGCAAAATACGTGTTCTTTTTTATATTTGCTGCGCTGATTTTTTTAATATCGCTATCAAAATTAAAGGCCAAAATAATAAGCCAATATACAAATCCCAATGGTCAGCAAAATCAGTTTAATTACTCCTGATGTACCGACTTTATGGGAAGCAGGTGCTTTGTGGGTTTTTAAATGTGCTGCTGCCGGGATAGCCGTATGTGCTCCATCCAGGGGGTTGGCCATTTCTACTTGGGTGAGTCTTGCAGACTGATAATGATTGGCCACTTTGACAATAAATTTTGCTCTTAAATCATCCAGTTTTTGCGAAAAGTGGCGCAGATTCAGTTGTTCTTCCGGATTAAGTTCACTGCCATCGGCATGAAATGGATGGTGTTGTTTATGCTGAATGTAAGTGGATAGTGCGTCTAAACGATGTAGGGTGGTATGTGCATAATCTGCTTGATACTCAGTCGGCAGCAAGGGCAAATACTTACTTTCGAGCAAAGGCGAGCCATCAGCATTTTCGGTTTCGGCTTGAGTGAGGCCGTAATAAGGGAAATCCCGGTTTGCCGGTTCGCTAAAGCCTTGTGCAAATTTGCTATCGAACAACTCGTTGTCGGTATAGGTCTTGATGTCATCCCAATTGGGCTGTTGCAAATCGGCATCAAGGCGTTTTGCAAGTTTGGGATTCAACTCAAAACGCCAAAATGTTTCTTGACGGCAGTGTTCCCGTTGCGGTTTTGGCGCTTCATAATCATTGTCAGCGTTATACCATTCGGGTAGTTCTTTACCAAAGATCCATGCGGTTTTTTTATGATGTTCATGGCTGACAATAAAATGGGGGATGGCGAGTAACTCTACATTGACATTGGGATTTTTTTCATCAATTAAAAGACTTGAACTATGTAAGCTAATGCGATGACTGCCTTGTTTTTTTAGACCTTCAAGCCAGATTTGAAAATGTTGTGCCAGTAAATGTTGTGACATGAGATCACGGAAACGCAAGTTATGCTGGTTAAAAATGGAATGTTGTACCCAATAATTAAAGCTTAAATTTTGGCTGAGATACTCATTACCATAGGTGACCAAGGTCAATTGTTGTTTCCAAATTGGATCGAGTGCCATTGTTATTGATCTCATGAATAATGCCTTTATCTTATACTTTTTATAAATCTGGATGCCAATCTAATTTTCCTCTACAGGGAACTTCATCAATACGTTCAAAAACTGTTAGAATATGGGGTTTTATTATATTTTTAAATTGTTGCTTTGAGAGTTACTATGTCACTGGAAGCCCTGACCACTGAAGCGCTCGCTGCGATTGCAGCAGCTCAAGACCTTGCTACACTCGATCAAGTACGAGTGCAATTTACAGGGAAGAAAAGCCAGCTTGCGGAACAATCGAAGGCACTGGGTAAAATGGATCCTGAAGAACGTAAAGTTTTTGGGGCGAAAATTCACGCTGTACGTGAGACCATTACCTGTGCGTTAACGACACGCCAGGCGGAATTACAAAAAGCTGCACTAGAACAAAAACTTGCTAGCGAAATGATCGACATTACCTTGCCAGGTCGTGGTCAGAGCGTGGGAAGCATCCACCCTGTGACTCAAGTGCAAGAACGTATTTGCCAATTCTTTACCAAAGCAGGTTTTACGGTTGCGACCGGTCCTGAAGTTGAAGATGATTATCACAACTTTGAAGCATTGAATATTCCCGGTCATCATCCTGCACGTGCCATGCATGACACCTTTTATTTTGATGTAAACCATTTACTACGTACGCATACTTCTGGTGTGCAAATCCGTACTATGGAAACTCAACAGCCACCGATTCGCATTGTCTGCCCAGGCCGTGTCTATCGCTGTGACTCGGATCAAACCCATTCACCAATGTTCCACCAAATTGAAGGCTTGTTTATTGCGGAAAATACCAGTTTTGCGGAACTGAAAGGTTTGTTGATTAACCTGTTAAATGAATTCTTTGAAAAAGATTTAACCGTACGTTTCCGCCCATCGTACTTCCCGTTCACTGAACCAAGTGCGGAAGTAGACATTATGGATGAGCGCGGTCGTTGGTTAGAAGTTTTGGGTTGCGGTATGGTGCATCCGAATGTGCTTCAAGCTGCGGGCATCGATCCTGAAAAATATAAAGGTTTTGCTTTTGGTCTGGGTGTAGAACGTTTTGCAATGCTTCGCTACGGTGTGAATGACTTGCGTATGTTCTTCCAAAATGATGTGCGTTTCTTACGCCAATTTGCTTAAACGAATTTATTAACCTCTCTTGCGAAGCAGTGCTTCTCATCTCCTTTAAAAAAGGAGAGGGACTCCGCGAAATGATTGGAGTTCTATTCCTTTTAAAAATGGGGAGTTAGGGGGATTCAAGAAATTAAATTTACAGGTTTTTATAGAAATGAAAATTAGCGAAAATTGGTTACGCACATGGGTAAACCCAGCCATCGATAGTGAAAAATTATCTGATCAATTGACTATGCTGGGTCTGGAAGTCGATGAGTTGGCGCCAGCAGCAAAACCATTTACAGGTGTAGTTGTAGGTGAGGTTCTGACTGTAGAGCAACATCCAGATGCAGACCGTTTACATGTCACCACAGTAAACATTGGTTCAGGTGAGCCATTACAGATTGTATGTGGTGCACCGAACGTACGTACAGGGATGAAAGCACCAGTAGCAACGATTGGTGCGGTTTTACCGGGTGATTTCAAAATCAAGAAAGGCAAGCTTCGTGGTGTTGAATCACAAGGGATGCTTTGTGGTGCTTCTGAAATTGACCTTGAAGATAAAATTGATGGTTTATTAGAATTGCCGAGCGATGCACCAGTGGGTGTAAATGTACGTGAATACTTAAACCTTGATGACAATGTGATTGATATTAGCATCACACCAAACCGTGGTGACTGCTTCAGCATTCGTGGTATCGCACGTGAAATTGGGGTGATTAACCAATTAGCTGTGACCGCACCTGAAATTACAGAAGTTGCCGCAACAATTACCGACGTTAAAAATGTGGTGGTTGATACAGCAGGGTGTCCCCGTTATTTGGGCCGTGTGATCAAAAACGTCAACACCAAAGCACCCACACCTGAATGGATGGAACGTGCGCTTGCTCGTTCCGGTATCCGTCAGCACAGTATTTTGGTTGATATCACCAACTATGTATTGATTGAACTTGGTCAACCACTTCATGCCTTTGATAGTGCTAAAGTTCAAGGTTCAGTCCATGTTCGTCAGGCAAGAGCTCAAGAGAAACTTGTTCTATTAAATGAACAAGAAGTTGAATTGACTGAAGATGTGATGGTGATTGCTGATGATGAAAAAGCATTAGCGATTGCCGGTATCATGGGTGGCTTGTCTTCATCAGTGACTGATGCTACTAATGAAATCTTCCTAGAAGCTGCATTTTTTGCACCCTTACACATTGCAGGTCGTGCACGTCGTTATGGTTTACATACCGATGCATCACAACGCTATGAGCGCGGTGTGGATTTCGAATTGCCAAGTATCGCCATGAACCGTGCATCACAGCTTATTGCTGAATTGGCAGGTGGTGAGTTTGGTCCAATTACAGTTTCAGAAAAAACTGAGCTTTTACCAACACGTGATGCAATTGAACTGAATCAATCTCAAGTGGATCAATTGTTGGGTTATCGCGTTGAAAGTGACTTTATTACCGATGCTTTACAACGTCTCGGTTGTATCGTAACGGTAAAAGCACAAGGCGAGTGGACTGTTGTTCCACCTTCCCATCGCTATGACATGGCTATTTATCAAGACCTGATTGAAGAAGTTGCCCGTATTCACGGTTATGACAACATTCAAATCAGCCTGCCTGTGATTGATGTGAAACTTGCAAAACATCAAGATCAGTTTGAATTGCCTCAGCTTCGTCAAACCTTGGTGACTTTAGGTTATCAAGAAGCAATCAGCTTTAGCTTTGCCGATGCCAAACTTGAAAAGCAGTTAAATCCAAACGTTAATCCATTGATGTTGGCAAATCCGATCTCAAGTGAATTGGCTGCAATGCGTTCGACTTTACTCTCAAGTTTGATCCCTTGTGTGCAATACAATATCAACCGTCAACAAAGCCGCGTACGCTTCTTTGAGTTGGGTTTGCGTTTTGATTATCAGGATGCAAAAAGCATCCATGATCTGAAACAAATCCCGACTTTGGCTTTAATCGCGGTAGGTGCTAAAACGGCTGAATCTTGGCATGAGAAAGCACAGCCGATGGATTTCTTTGATCTCAAAGGTGAAGTTGAAGAGATTTTAGCTGCTGGTCGTGTCAAGGTTGAATATGTTCGTTCAGAACGTGCATGGTTACATCCTGGTCAATCTGCTGAAATTTTGATAGATGGCAAGTCGGTAGGTTACCTAGGCCGTTTACACCCATCTTTAGAGGATGAGCTTGATCTGGGCATCACTTGGGTGGCAGAACTCGATCAACAGGCTGTTTTGCAAACTTATGTATCTAATTTTACAGAATTATCACGTTTTCCATCGGTTAGACGTGATATTGCGCTTTTAATTAGTGATAAGATTAATGTTAGCGAAATTCAGCAACTTATCGAGAAAACGGGTGGAGAGTTATTAGGCTCGACCTGGTTGTTCGATGTATACACTGGACAAGGTGTCGAACAGGGTAAACGCTCATTAGCATTTGCACTTTTATGGCAACATCCATCACGTACACTTGAAGATGCTGAAATTAAATCGGGTATGGATCAAATAATTGAAGTGTTGCAAAACACTTATCAGGCGACATTGAGGGCTTCATGACAGCATTAACAAAAGCAGAAATGGCTGATCATTTAAGTGAGCTCACGAGTTTAAACCGTCGTGAAGCAAAACAAATGGTCGAGTTGTTCTTCGATGAGATTAGCCAAGCGCTAATCTCAGGCGAACAAGTAAAACTTTCGGGGTTCGGTAACTTTGAGTTGCGTGATAAACGTCAACGTCCAGGTCGAAACCCGAAAACGGGTGAAGAGATTCCAATTTCTGCACGCCGTGTAGTCACATTCCGCGCAGGGCAGAAATTCCGCCAGCGCGTAGGAAATGAGCAGATCGATTGATCTGCTTTTTTTATTTTAAATTTGCTTAGTTTCTCTCACTTAACACTTAAGTGAGGGTGGAGTTGGCTATAGCAGAAAGTAAGATTTTAGCTGAATAAGATGAGAGATTTTTTATTTTATTAATCTTTATTTTTGCCATAAAAAAGAGAGCCAAATGGCTCTCTTTTTTACTTAATAATCGTAAAGATTATTGAGCTTTAGGTGCAGCAGCATCAGAAGCAGCAGTAGCATCAGCAGCAGCGTCAACAGCTACAGCAGCAGCGTCAACAGCTTCAGAAGCAGCAGCGTCAGCAGCAGCAGCGTCAGCAGGAGCAGCTTCAACAGTAGCAGCAGAAGCAGCAGCTTCAGCTTCAGATGCAGCTTCTACAGCTTCAGATGCAGCAGAGTTAGCGTCAGCAGCAGCTTCTTCAGTTTTTTTAGCACAACCAACGAAAGCTAAAGTAGTAGCAACTGCAGCAGCAATAGCGATTTTTTTGAATAACATGGCATCACTCTCTAAAATATGAGATAAAAAAAAACCTTTGTTAGCCTGTTGAGTGCTTTTATTCTTCCTAATATTTGTTAGGCAGTAACAATGCAAAGGCAGTCTAACTGGTCTGCAAATATGCTATCACTGCGCATTTTTAATTACTACTACTGCGCGAGCAAAAAATGCGAAAAAGGATGCAAAATGGGCAATTTATTAACAGAAAATAACAATCAAGTAGTGGGTTTATATTGGATAAGTACTAAATAAGCTGCTAAAAAATATCATTTTTTTGTCTCATTATTTTAATAATCAGAAACTTGCATAAAAGTTTACAATCCCAAAAACCAATTGTATTTTTATGTAAGTAAAGTCAACCAAATAAAAAGGCCATCGTTATAGATAGCCTTTTATACATAAAAACAATAATGAATCGAATTAGCTGGTTGCTTTGCGTTTCATTTGATCAAAGAAATCATCATTGGTTTTGGTTTCTTTCATACGGTCGAGCAAGAATTCCATTGCCGCCAATTCATCCATAGGGTGAAGCAGCTTACGCAGAATCCATACTTTACGCAGGTTATCTTCGCTCATGAGACGTTCTTCACGGCGTGTACCTGATTTCTTGATATTCATCGCAGGGAACACACGTTTTTCAGAAATACGGCGATCAAGGGTAATTTCCTGGTTACCTGTACCTTTGAATTCTTCGTAGATCACGTCATCCATTTTACTGCCGGTTTCAATCAATGCAGTGGAAATGATCGTCAGTGAACCTCCTTCTTCAATATTACGTGCTGCACCGAAGAAGCGTTTTGGACGTTCTAGTGCATGTGCATCCAGACCACCAGTAAGTACCTTGCCTGATGAAGGAATAACCGTGTTATATGCACGTGCCAAACGGGTGATTGAGTCAAGCAGAATAACTACATCCTTCTTGTGTTCAACCAGACGTTTTGCTTTTTCAATCACCATTTCAGCGACTTGTACGTGACGAGCAGGTGCTTCATCAAATGTTGAGGCAACAACTTCACCACGAACGGTACGTTCCATTTCAGTAACTTCTTCTGGGCGTTCGTCTATCAGAAGAACAATCAGGAATACTTCTGGATTATTACGAACAATCGACTGTGCGATCGTTTGCAATAGCATTGTTTTACCAGCTTTAGGCGGTGCGACAATAATTGAACGTTGTCCTTTACCAATGGGTGCAACCAAGTCAACCACACGTGAGGTTAAGTCTTCCGTGGTGCCATTACCCAACTCCATAATCAATTGTTCAGTTGGGAACAATGGAGTTAAGTTTTCAAATAAAATTTTGTTACGTGAGTTTTCAGGCGTGTCGTAGTTAATTTGATTTACTTTTAATAAAGCAAAATAACGTTCGCCTTCTTTCGGTGGGCGAATCGTACCTGTGATGGTGTCACCCGTACGTAAGTTAAAGCGACGAATTTGAGAGGGGCTGACATAAATGTCATCAGGACCTGCAAGATATGAACCTGCTGCAGAGCGGAGGAAACCAAAACCATCAGATAGAATTTCTAAAACACCATCACCAAAAATCTCTTCGCCATTCATTGCATGGCGCTTTAAGATGGCAAAAATGATGTCTTGCTTACGGTTACGAGCCATTCCTTCTAGGCCCATAAACTCGGCAATCTTGATGAGTTCGCCAATCGGTTTTTTCTTGAGTTCAGTTAAATTCATAGGGGGTCAGATAGAATCAAAATTCTGGAATAGAGATGAGGAAAGGGAGCAACATTCAGCCGCTTGCACGCAATAAAAGTAACGTAATTGTATTTGCACAATAACAATTCAGAGGTCTGATTCATTGTTTCGAAGAAAAAAGTATAAAAACAATTTCTGTTGCCGAGCGGCGATCTTATGTGTTGTGTCTTGTAAGAAAATTGCGGATTGAAAATCCTTTATTTCTTGAACATATAATATAAGAGAGAATACAGCTTTTGTCAATTTATAGAGGAAAAAAATACGCTATCCGGAGATAGCGTATCGGATTAAATTGGACGGCTTTTAAATTAGATGTTTTCTTCAATAAATGCAGTCAACTTAGATTTTGGAGCCGCGCCTACTTGTTGCGCCACCACTTCACCATTTTTGAACATCAATAATGCAGGAATGTTACGGATGTTGTAATTCACGGCTGTTGCTTCGCAAGCAGTTACGTCAACTTTAACAACCTTAACTTTGCCTTCGAATTCTGTAGAAAGTACTTCTAATACAGGTGCAATCGCTTTACATGGTGCACACCAGCCTGCCCAGAAATCG
This sequence comes from Acinetobacter sp., assembly GCF_045628685.1. GTDB lineage: Bacteria > Pseudomonadota > Gammaproteobacteria > Pseudomonadales > Moraxellaceae > Acinetobacter. The sequence continues at coordinate 19,742 of NZ_JAZQPV010000042.1, read as the reverse complement.
ACAAGTACAGGAACGTCAGATTGTAAAACGTCAGCTTCGAAGTTTGCATCAGTTGTGTTTACGATATTGCCAGACATGGATATGCTCCAAATAAGATTTTAAGATAGTTTTATATCTATAAGTATTACATAGCCTCGTTTAACTATGTAGGGGGATATATAGATTTTCAAACATTATATTGAGTTTGTCTAATTGATGCTCACGATATTGGTAATCGTGTCATGCAATTGTCAATCCATATAAACCTAAAAACTGCTTCATTTGTGTTTATAAATGGCTTTTAAATTGCAGTTATGTGAATTACTCTAAGCATAATTCTTATAGGTTCGTTGAATAATGTCTGATTTTTTGATTGATGAAGAGTTGCTTGCTGCCATCGATATGGGGTCGAACAGTTTTCATCTTGCTATTGCGCGTGTAGATCACGGCGAAGTAAAGAAAGTTGCTTCAATGTCAGAAAAAGTGCAATTGGCTGCAGGTCTTGATGAAAATAAAAATCTGACTGAAGCTGCACAGCAACGTGGCCTGGCCTGTTTGGCACGCTTTGTCGGACGGTTAAGTTCGGTACAAGCGAACCGTATGCGAATTGTAGCGACCAATGCCTTACGTCAAGCCAAGAATGGTCATGAGTTTATTCAAAAAGCCGCAGAGATTTTACCCAAACCGATTGAAATTATTGCCGGTCGTGAAGAAGCGCGTCTGATTTATTTGGGCGTATCACATACCATGGCCAATAGCGGTCGTCGTTTAGTCATTGATATTGGTGGCGGTTCGACAGAATTGATTATTGGAGAAGAATTCGAACCCATTCATACTGAATCTTTACAAATGGGCTGCGTGGCATTTACCAAAGCTTATTTTAGTGATGGGGAAATTAACCAGAAAAATTTTGATAAAGCGGTCGTTGCTGCACGTAAAGAACTTTCAGGTATTGCCAATACCTATAAAACAGCGGGTTGGGACACGGTTGTCGGTTCAAGTGGCACCATTAAAGCCTGTCGTCAAATTACTGTAAACATGGGCTGGAGCGATGGACAAGAGAACTTGACTCGCGAGGGTCTGGAAAAGCTCAAAGAAAAATTACTCAAATTTAAACATATCTCTGATGTAGATTTTGATGGTTTAAAAGAAGACCGCCGAGCAGTTTTGCCAGCAGGGGTTGCCATTTTATACGCTGTATTTGATGTGCTTGAGTTGAACAAGTTGGTGTATTCCGATGGTGCATTACGCGAAGGTGTGATGTATGACTTGCTAGGACGGTTCCAGCATGAAGATATTCGCGATCGAAGTGTGCAAGCTTTGATGGGGCGTTATAACGCAGATCCCAAACAGGCAGAACGTGTCGTGAAAACTGCACAATATTTATTTGAAGGTGTCGCTAAAACACTGAATTTAAACAGCGAAGACAGTGATTTATTGCGCCGGGCTGCATATTTGCATGAAATTGGCTTGGCCATTAGTCATGCAGGTTATCACCGTCACGGGGCATATTTGTTGCAACATTCAGATATCGCCGGCTTCTCGCAAATTGATCAAAACCATCTTTCACACTTGGTGGCGCATCATCGTCGTAAGTTACGCAGTGACAGCCGTGTAGATGTGATGAAGGTAGGTGGTCGCAAATTAGTTTACCTCAGTCTATTACTGCGTTTAGCTGTTTTGCTAAATCATAGTCGTAGCGATGAGATGCTTCCTGCCATTGAATTAAGTGTCGACAATGAGCAACAATGGCAACTAAGCGTTTCTGGCGATGCCAAACAATGGCCTTTGCTTGTAGCAGACTTGCACGATGAACAGGTGCAGTTCAAGCATTGGGATATTGAATTGAATATTCAGTCGGAACAATTTATCTATTAACAAGTTATTGGTTAACAAGCTATTGTTAGTTTTGGGATAATGGTCGACCTATGAAAAATAAAGCTGCTCAATCTAAAGCATGGACAACGGTTAAAATTGCACGTCATCCGGAACGTCCGCAATTTTTGGATTATGTTGGTGAAATTTTCACTGAATTCGATGCTTTACACGGTGATCGGTTATTTGGTGATGATGGTGCAATGATCGGTGGCTTGGCACGTTTTAATGGTCAGCCAGTCATGATTGTTGGCCAACACCGTGGCCGTAGCACGCGTGAAAAATTGCAACATAACTTCGGGATGAGTAATCCGGAAGGCTATCGTAAATCACAGCGTTTGCTGGACATGGCCGAGCGATTTAATCTGCCGGTATTTACTTTTATTGATACCATGGGCGCATATCCAGGCGTAGGGGCTGAAGAACGTGGTCAGGCAGAAGCAATTGCGACCAGTCTTGCACAACTTTCAAGCTTGAAAGTTCCTGTAATTGCAACTGTATTAGGTGAAGGCGGTTCAGGTGGTGCACTCGGTATTGGTGTGGCAGACCGTGTGGTGATGCTGTCTCACAGTATTTATTCAGTTATTTCTCCTGAAGGTTGTGCATCCATTTTGTGGAAAACCGCGGAAAAAGCTGAACAAGCCAGTGAAGCGCTTGCATTGACTGCGGAAAAACTACAAAAAATGGGCATTGTGGAATATGTGGTAGATGAAGGTGAAGGCGCACATTTGCAGCCTGAACAAGTCATGCAAGCTCTTAAAGAAGTGTTACAACAGGCTTTAGAGGAATTGCAATCGATGGATGCGAATGAAAGATGCGAAGCACGTTACCAGCGTTTAATGAAGTTTGGCAGCAACAATTTAGGTCTGGCGTCTTAAAGCAAATTCAGTGCTTTCCTCCTGAGAGCACTTTTTTAATTGGATGTAGCGGTGGCATGGATTCCATGTTGCTGCTGCATTTAATGTCTTGTTTATGCCCTGAAAAAATCCGTGCCATCTACATCGATCACCAATTACAAAGTGTGAGTGCAGATTGGGGACAGTTTGTATCAGATCAATGTGCTGTGCTGAATATTCCTTGTATTGTTGAACTTGTCGAGGTACAAGCAGGCAATTTGGAACATCAGGCACGTACGGCACGTTATCAAGCCTACTTAAAACATTTAAAACCCAATGAAATTCTGGTTCTGGCCCATCATCAGCAAGATCAGGCAGAAACCTTGATTTTGCGTTTGCTCTCGGGTGCTGGAGTACACGGTTTATCCGCCATGAAACAGGTCGATGTGCGTGAGCAATTTACCATTTGGCGACCGCTGCTGAATCTCTCGCGTGAGCAGATTTGCCAATGGGCTGCCCAACTGAATGTGCAAAATATTCACGATCCCACCAATTTAGATACCCATTATGATCGTGCCTGGTGCCGTCATGAATTATGGTCAGTGCTGCAAAATCGTTATCCAAAAATGCAGCAGGCATTGAGTCGTACCAGCTATTTAATGCAGGATGCTGATGAAATCTTGCAAGAGGTATTACAACAGGATTTAGCACTTTGCGGATCGGCAACTGAACTTGATTTAAAAAAATTATCCCCATTATCAAATGCACGTCAAAGACAACTGTTATCTGCCTGGATGAAAGGGCAGGATACTTATCGTCCGAGTTTTGAGATGGTGGAACGTGTATTGCATGAAGTGATTGATTCCAAATCTGATGCACAGGCAGCCTTGCACTGGAACCAATATTATTATGTGCGTTATCAACAAAAACTTTATAGATTAAGTTCAGCAGAATATCGGGCTGAAAAAAGCCAAGCTAATACTTCAGCACAAGTAATCTGTTTCGACTTCAATAACAATATTGAAGTGCTTTCAGGACAGTACATTGCGGAAACTGCAAAAATAGGCTTATCTACAAAGTTGTTAAATAAAGAATTGAATCTGCTAATGCGCCAAGGCGGAGAAAAAATTCATTTGCATGGACGAATGGGGGCCTGGCCGTTAAAAAAAGCCATTCAGGAAGCACAAATTTTTCCTTGGCAGCGTTATACAATTCAAATATTAAGCATAGATAATGTTATGCTTGGTGTTTTTACCCCGAAAGGGTTTTGGTTAGCTCAATCTGAATATTGTGAAGTAGGTGGTTGGCAACCAAATTTGATCTCTTAGTTAAAAAATTCTAAGTCGAGTATGATTCATGAGTGCAGCTTTAAATTGTAATATTTGTTTTATTGGTGGCGGTAATATGGCTCAAGCCTTAATTGGCGGACTCATTTCGCGTGGTTTGCCACCAGCACGTATTACAGTTTCCGATCCGGTCGAGAAAGTACGTCTTTTATTAGAAGAAAAAGATGTGCATGTCACCGATGACAATATTGCTGCCATTCGTGATGCCGATATCGTCCTTTTTGCGGTGAAACCACAAGTATTGGCAAATGTATTAAAGCCGTTGAAGGGGTTGTTTGACGGTAAATTGGTGATGTCTATTGTTGCAGGGGCTGAAATTGCAACCATCGCAAATCTGCTAGACACCGATCGAATTGTTCGGGTAATGCCGAATACACCTGCTTTGGTACAAACTGGGGCACATGGTTTGTATGCGACTGATGCAGTAGATAGCAAAGACCGTGAGCTTGCAAGCCAGGTTCTAGCCGCAACCGGTTTAACCCTGTGGGTAAATTCTGAAGCGCAGATTGATGCAGTGACTGCAGTGTCTGGTTCTGGTCCAGCATATTTCTTTTATATGATGGAAAGCATGATTCGTGCGGGCAAAAACTTGGGTCTGGATGAGAAAGTGGCGACAGCGCTGACTTTACAGACGGCCTTAGGTGCGGCACAAATGGCGATTACCAGTGCAAATTCACCTGCAGAATTACGTAAAAATGTGACATCTCCAAACGGTACAACTCAGGCTGCACTTGAAGTATTTGATCGTGCACAAATTTCTCAAAATATTCAGGCCGCTTTGGCTGCAGCTCAAAAGCGCAGTCAAGAACTTGCTCAAGAGCTAAGTGAAAGTAGCAAATAACTCGTTTTTATTTAGGAAAGTTCCAGTATGGGTGCAAACTCTGCGCTAATTTTTGGCATTATCATTAACGTAGCGATTTTGCTCGTGTTCTTCCGTTTTCTCATGCAGTTGGCAGCGGTGAATGCTTATAATCCGGTGGTCATGTCTACGGTAAAAGCCACGAAAATCGTTGATGTCTTTGGTCGTATTTTTCCCACTGTAGCAAAAGGTCGCGTCAATTTAGCGGCTTTGGCCTTGGTGGTATTATTATATTTACTCAAGATTTTTGGGGTGATGTACTTATCCGGTGCCATGCCGAATAGTCCAGTGCATTTGGTGATTTTGACTTTTGTCACCATGATTCAGGACCTGATTCGTTTCTGTCGTTACTTAATTTTTGCAACCATTATTCTAAGCTGGGTAGTGATGTTTACACAGTCTCGCTCACCTTATATTGAAGTGATTCAAGAACTGGCAGAACCCTTGTTGGCGCCATTCCGTCGTATTCTGCCGAATATGGGAATGATTGATTTATCTCCAATCATCGCATTTTTGACTTTATATATTGCTGAAATCATCATGAATCAAGTGGCGATTGTACTTTTAACAGGGCTTTAAAATTTGTTCAATAAAAAAGGACTCGATGGAGTCCTTTTTTATTGCCTATTGAAACGCTCTATTTTTTATGGAAATAGAAAATGGCATGAAGTTAGTTGAGAAGATTGGAGGTTCCTCTTCCTCTAGAAGATGTGAGGCATAATCTCTTTTGGAATAACCTCATCCCAGCCTTCTCCCAAAGGGAGAAGGAGTTTTAAAAGTGAGAAAGAGTTAATGCAAGATTAATGCGCCTCATCCCAGTTCATGCCTTTACCCACTTCCACAATCAATGGAACAGAAAGTTTCACCACGGATTGCATCACTTCAGCCAGTTTTAGTGCCAGTTCATCAGCAATGTCAGCATCGACTTCAAACACCAATTCATCGTGTACTTGCAACAGCATTTTAGCCTGATCTTTTGGTAACATTTTATCGACTTCAACCATTGCTATTTTAATGATGTCGGCTGCACTGCCTTGAAGAGGTGCATTGATGGCTGCACGTTCAGCACCTTTACGCACCATCATATTACGGGCGTCTATATCGGGGGTATATAAACGGCGACCAAAAATGGTTTCGACAAAACCCTGTTCCAAAGCAATCTGGCGTGTACGTTGCATGTATTCGTAAATACCCGGATAACGGTGGAAATATTGTTTGATATAGTCTTGTGATTCCTGGCGGGTAAAGCCCAGTTGACGAATCAGGCCAAATTCCGACATACCATATAGAAGTCCGAAATTGACGGCTTTGGCTTGACGACGCTGGTCATTGGTCACGTCTTCCAGCGCAATGCCCAATACTTCAGCCGCGGTACGGCGATGTACGTCTTGGCCATGATTAAAGGCATTCACCAAGGCTTCATCCTGGGAAAGATGCGCCATTAAACGCAGTTCGATTTGTGAATAATCGGCTGCCAGCAAGACACGACCTTCAGGTGCAATAAAAGCTTTACGAATTTGACGGCCAATTTCGGCACGAATCGGAATGTTTTGCAGGTTGGGGTCGGTTGAAGACAAACGCCCGGTTGCGGTTAGAGCCTGATGATAGCTGGTATGTACACGTCCGCTGTCATTGTTGGCCTGTTTTTGCAAACCATCGGTATAGGTACTTTTGAGTTTGGAAAGGCCACGGTATTCCAGAATTAAAGCTGTTATTGGATGGTCAATTTTTTCTAAAATACTTTCACTGGTACTGTATTGCCCGGTCGCGGTTTTTTTGCCTCCTTTGAGTCCCAGTTTATCAAATAAAATTTCACCGACCTGTTTTGGTGAACTGACATTAAAGCTTTGTCCAGCCATTTCAATAATCTGGCTTTCCAGGTTTTGAATAGTATTGGAAAAATCTACACTCAATTGATCGAGGAATTTTAGATCCAGCTTGATACCGTTTTCTTCCATAATGGTCAGAACACGGGCCACCGGCATTTCAATATTATGCAAAATACTATCAAGTTCAGGCACTGCTTTTAATTTTTTAGACAGCACTTCATATAAACGATAAGTCACATGCGCATCTTCAGCGGCATAGTGCGCAGCTGTTTCAATCTCGACTTGATTAAAGGTTTTTTGTTTAACCCCTTTACCGGCAACCTGTTCATAGGTAGTGGTCAAATGGCTTAAATAGACTCGCGCCACATCATCCATGCCGTGACGTGTTGCCACAGAGTTTAAAACGTAGGAAGCAAGCATAGTATCGAAATACCAACCCTGTAATTCAATACCATGATTTTGCAAGATATGAGCATCATATTTTAGATGATGGCCAATTTTTTCAATGCTAACATCTTCTAGAATGGGTTTGATTTGCGCAAGGATGGTTTCACGATTCAGCTGTTCAGGTGCACCTTCATAGTCATGTGCAAGCGGAATGTAGTAGGCATCGTTGGCATCAAAAGCCACTGAAAAACCGACCATCTTGGCAATACGATAATCCAGACTGGTGGTTTCAGTATCAAAAGCAAAGCGTTTTTCGCGACTTAAGCGTTGGAAAAGTTGCTCCCAGTCTGGCTGAGTTAAAATAGTATGATAAGTGGCTTTACCCAGTTGATCATCAACACTGGTCAGCTCTGCCTCATCTTCGGTATTAATTACCACTGCAGTATCTACAGAAGTTTCAATTCCTTTAGATGCCTGTTTATAAGCTGAATTATTCGGATTATTGGGATGGTCTAAAGACTGTAACTGATTGCGGAATTCAAGTTCCGTATACAAGCGACGCAGTTCTTCGACATTTGGGTCAAGCACTTTAAGATCTTCATAAGTAAGACCCATATCAAGATCACAGACAATACTCGCCAACTGATGATCGAGAGTAATGCCTTCGACATTGTCTTTAATACTTTGGCCGACTTTACCTTTGATTTTATCGACATTTTCTAAAATTCCACCAATGGAACCATATTCGTTCAAAAGTTTAGCGGCAGTTTTTGCACCCACGCCGGGTACGCCACGAATGCCATCCGAGGCATCGCCCATCAGGGTTAAATAATCGATAATTTGATTCGGCCACACCCCGAATTTTTCAAATACGCCGTCCACATCCATCGGCTTGTCTTTAAAGCTGTCTTCCAAAGTCACTTTGTCAGTGACCAATTGAGCCATGTCTTTATCGCCAGTGGAAATGAGGACCTGATAACCGGCTTTCTCAGCACGTTTAGCCAGTGTCCCAATCACGTCATCTGCTTCAGCGCCCGGAAGGGTGTGCAAAGGAATTCCCAAAGCCCGGATCAGGTTGTGAAGGTAGGGAATCTGCTGAGAAAGCTCATCCGGCATACTTGGACGGTCACCTTTATAAATCGATGAAAGCGCATGACGGAAAGTTGGCTCAGGCGTATCAAAAATCACAGCCATATGGGTCGGTTGAATCCGACGCATCAACTTTTGAATTGCAGAAATGGCACCACGAATTGCGTTGGTCTGTAAACCAGTCGAAGTGGTTAGTGGTGGCAGTGCATGGTACGCACGAAATAAAAAATATGAGCCATCGACCAAAACAAATGGTGGCATTGAAAGATTCCTAATTCAAATATCGGCCTTATTGTACGTGATTTTGAACATGAACATAGTCACATCATGAAAGTCGCGTGTTACCGAATATCTGATGAATGCTTAAAAATCAAGGTCAGAGCTGTTGTATGATCAAATCCCTAGGGATTGAGATCATGAAAAGATGGGGAAAGGGCAGAGCGAAATCCGGATGATTTGGCTGATGGTATTGATTATCGTCGGGGTCGGAGCGTGGTTTTTAGATGTACGCATATTTACCTATTTATGTGGTCTGGCCTTTGTCATGAGCGTGATGCAATATGTCGATGCCATCCAGACATCTGCAGTGAAAATTTCTGCAGAAACAGGTCTTTCAGTTCAGGAAACCTCAAAAGTTCCTTTATATATTTCCTCCATTGTTGCCCTTGTCGGTGGTGCAATGGAATGGAGTTTTGTCGTGGGTCTGGGCATCACAGCGTGGATTTTTTTCTTTCTGAGGTGGTTGCGCCGTTTAGAAGGTTTATTAACTCAAATTCAAACGCGGTTACAGCACACGCCTATGAACCTGTCTTCTAATATCGAAAACGAAACTCCCCCTGCTCAACGTTCTGATTCTCAAACTGCACCTTATTCATTAGAACTGATTGATCAGTTAAAGCAGTGGATCTTTCAAGGAAATCCGGTTTTAAAAGTGGCCATCGTAGTGCTGGTGATGGGCATTGTATTGTTGCTGCGTTTTGCTACCGAACATTGGCAGTTTAGTCTGGCCTTGAAACTGACAATTGTGGCCGGTGTGAGTGCCGCAGTGACTGTCCTTGGTTATGGGTTACAGGCCAGAAATCGCAGTTTTGCATTGGCCTTGGAAGGCTTGGGCTTGGCTGCATTATTTCTGACTTTATTCTTTGCCTATTACAATGCCTTGATTCCGACTTTAGGCATGGCTGCATTGTGCTTTGCTGTCATTATGGGCGTGACACTGGCGCTAAGCTTAAAACAGCAATCAATTGAACTCGCCTTGATGGCGATGATCATTGCCTATATTGCACCGTTCACCTTGCCGGTTCGGAATGCGACCGCCATTGAATTGACTGTTTATTATGTGGTGATTAATCTTGCTGTTGCCGTGTTAAGTACATTACGGCCCTGGAAAACCCTCAATCAAATTGCCTTTTTAATGACCGTAATTGTTGGAGGAGGTTATGCCTTTTATCAGGGGCAAGAGCAGGAACGAAATACTCTAACTTTATTGGTGATTGTGCATACTGCCATATTTGTCTGGCTCAGTTTCCGCTTTAGCCAGCTGATTGCCAAAGAGGATCTGGCACAATTTAAACTGAAACCTGCTTTAGATATTGCCCTGATTTTTGGTGCACCAATTGTTGGTTATATTTTTATTTATTTAATGCATTTTGAAGAAATGCTTTGGCAAGCAGGTAGCAGTCTGGCTTTTGCAGTCGTGTATGCAGGGTTGTATCAACTGTCTAAACGTAATCAGGCAGTGCAACTGATTTCACAAAGCTATTTTAGTTTAATGCTGATCTTTCTGGCTGTAATTCCGCCTATTTTGCTATCTGGACAATGGAGTGTGATTGGCTGGGCAGTTGAAGGGCTGATCATTTTTAGCTATGCGTTGTATCGCAAGTCTGAGATCAGTCGCTATTTGGCCATGGGCTTGCTGATTGTGGCTGGCTTATCCAGTTTTTATTATCTGGTCGAGCTCAATGAATTCCCACGTGAGATGTATTGGGGACTCTGCCTAAGCTATTTTGCTGTGGTCCTGGTCGCCAATAGCCAAGCATCTTTTAGAAGTCAGCTGAGTAACTCAACCATCGCTTTTCACTGTTTGCAGATGCTCTCTGCAACTACGATGTTCATTGTACTATTGTTGGATGAAATTAAGGGTTCTCAGCAGTTTGTGATTAGTCTGTTGATGGTTAGTGGATTCTATCTATTGATGAATGAAGCCATGTTGCGTTGCAAAGCCACGTGGTCGTGGTTATTTCCAAAATGGCTGGGTTTAATTCCTGTTTTTGTTTTTGCCCTGATTATTGTGATTGATCAGAGCAAGCAGGGCATTATTGTGTGGGAATCTGCTTTTGATCGAATCGGTTTTGCATTTTCTGGCTTAATGTTAACTGCCTTATGGCTGCGTCCTATGTTGGGTGTACGGAATGAAAAAGAATGGGTCAGTTTTGGGACCTTAACCAGTCTTGCCATGACCAGCCTAACTTTGCTTCCGAGCATGCCTTATATCAGTGTCGTGATCTTACCTTTGCTGTTCTGTGCCTGGTGTTATTGGCAGGTGAATAATCCGGACTGGAAAATGTTCTGGCAAGCGCGCAGTACTTTGTTGTTGATGGCAACCTGGATAATCTGCTCGCAACTGTTTACCCAACAAGCCTTCCAAAGTTATATCCTGCCGATCATCAATCCATTTGATCTGGTGAGTATTGCCATGCTGGCAGGCTTTATCTGGATGTTGTCTTTGCAGCTTAAAACCGGCTTAGATAAAGGCATTGTTGCGGTGCTGATGGTACTCAGTCTGCTTTGGCTCAGTAGTTATATTGTGCTACGTGCATTACATATGTATTTGGGTACGCCGTTTAACCAACTTGCTTTATGGGGCAATGCAACCGTTCAACTCAGTTTGACTTTATTGTGGGTCAGTCTGGCCTTTATGGCCATGAGCCTCGCCAACCGAAAAAAATTGCGTTCAGTCTGGATTTTGGGTGGCAGTATTCTGGTGATTGTCACCTTGAAGTTGGTGCTGTTTGATTTATCGCATATTGGGACCTTAACCCGGGTAATTTCATTCTTGGGCGCAGGTTTTGTAATGTTAGTGATTGCTTATATTGCTCCGATTCCTGATGGGGAATAAAGCTAATTCCTCATCCCGACCTTCTCCCTGAGCAAGCTTTATAGCCCTGCTTTTAAAACGAAGGTCAACTGAAGCTGAGGTAAAACAAATCCGGTGAGGGTGAGTAGGGATTTAAATAAAACTATTTTAACCCCGCCTCACGCTGCACTTCTTTGGCATTGGCATATGGGTCAATATCTTCTTCAGTTAAAGGCTGAACATTCGCAGGACGATCGACAAAGCCCATTTTCGGCACAGGAATTTCAATCTGGTTGTCCAGGAAACCATTACGGATGCGTTCCTGCATCTCATCCCGCACTTTTAAAAAGTTTTCACGGTCACACCAAATCGCAAATAAGAGCTCAATCGAGGATTCACGGAAGGCTGTGACGGTCACGGCAGGTTTTGGATCGGCTAGAACCAGTGGATATTTGTTGGCAACATCGAGTAGCACTTCACGTACTTTAATGATGTCTTCATGAAAGTTGATGGCTAAGGTAATTGGAATACGCCGAATCGGAAACTTGGACAGGTTATAAACAGGCGCACGAATCAGCTGTTCATTCGGTACGCGTACATAGACATTGTCCTGAGTCAGCAGTTTTACCGAAAGTAGGTCAATTGAAATTACTTCACCTTCGATGGTATGACCACGAATCAGGGTCATTTGCACGGTATCGCCAATTTCAAAAGAACCCTCACCAATCAGGAACAAGCCGCTGATTAAGTTGGAGGCAGAAGTTTGTGAAGCAAAACCCAAGGCTACGGTTAAAATACCTGCAGCACCTAAAAACACACTCAGTTTAAAGCCGGCTTCTTTAAGGCTGGCCATCACGAAAATCAGAAAGATGAAATAGAAAATACCGCGTCGCCAGACTAGGCTTTGGTGCGCATTAAAACGTGAGCCGATGGTACGGATAAAAGTATTTGAAACAAAACGGGCAATTAAAAAACCGATAAAACATAGCACCACTGCAACGATAATTTCAGTCAGGCGTTCCGTATTGATATTGGTAAAAATGCCTTTGACGCTTTGGGTAATTTCTTTTGGAATATTTGAATCTGCCATGTTGCCCCCTAGAAAAATGAATCAAACATATTAAACAAAGCACTTGCGGGAGCGCGTGGCGGATGCAGATACATCACTTCGCCTGCATGCGGTGGGGTCCGGTTTTCGATCCGAATTCGCGGCGGTCGTTCCAAACTTTCATGCAGAACTTTAATTTGTGAAGTCCATAAGCGTCCGGTACTTTCACTATAAAACAGCGGGAGTGCAGAAACAGGCACATTCATCCGGTCAAAACGTAACTGTTGATGGCTGGTGTTATGAAATTCAATTGGGGTCACAGCCCGAAAAGCACGCGGTTTTAATTGATGCAATTCAGTTCGACCATCGACCGCAGTGGCATAGCAAATTTCTCCCATACGATGATTGGGTCCAAACCAGGTATCTTTAGGCAAAATCACAGGAATATCAAACAGCGGATCCTTTTGTCCTTCTACAAAGCCGGCAATCCATAGCGGGGTACTGATGTACAACGTCCCGCGTTGTCCCGCAGGAATATAAATTGGATCAACCGGTTTGATTACCACCGAACGGTCTGCCAGACGCGGCATAAGCTGCAACTTATTTTGCGTGGACTTGAACATGTAGCGTTCTACTTTTACCGGATGAGGAAAACCAAAATTTGGATCGTCAATCTGATGCCACTTTTGTTCATAGTCATACTGAACCTGGGGACGGTGAAATTCCAATCGCCATTCTTGTATACCCCGGGTCAGACGAAATAACAGCGAACCAAATTGCCATGCTTTGGGCTGATTCAATTCAAAAGTGTGTTCACCCCACCATTTTAAATTCGGGTGCTCTGGTTCGATCAATTCATTGATTTTAGACAACGGCACATTTCCTTTATTGCTTAATCAGTAAAAACAGACTTCACGCTGTCTGATGCTTAGAGTACACTCAAATCAATTTATTCATCATTATAAACTTTGATGCAAATACTTAAACAATTACAAATACCATATAGTTTTGCCAAGCGTCATGGCGTATTGCTTCGATACGAGGGTGATCAAGCCTTTATTGTGCGCCGTGAAAATACGCCATTGCTGGCTATACAAGAAGCACGTCGCTATTTAGGTCATGTTGCACAGCATCAATTATGTAGCGAACAAGAATTTCATCAATTGCTCAGTTCAAGCTTTGCCGGAGATACTGGCGAATCGCAACAAGTGGCTGCAGGTCTGGAAGATCATCCCGATTTACTGAGTCTGGCAGATTCGGTGCCTGAAGCTGAAGACCTGATGGATCAGGAAGATGATGCACCGATTGTACGGCTGATCAATGCATTATTGTCAGAAGCCATTCGCGTCGGCGCATCCGATATTCATATCGAATCTTTTGAAAAAAAATTATCTGTGCGTTTACGTGTTGATGGGCAACTTCGAGAAATTGTCCAGCCACGCCGTGAACTGGCACCACTTTTGGTATCGCGTATTAAAGTCATGGCCAAACTGGATATTGCCGAAAAGCGCGTTCCACAAGATGGGCGTATGTCTTTAAGGCTGGCAGGGCGTGAAGTCGATGTCCGTGTTTCGACCTTACCTTCGTCGCATGGTGAACGTGTGGTGATGCGTTTACTGGACAAGCAAGCTGGGCGTTTGAATATGACGCATTTGGGCTTGATGCAACCGGATTATGAGCGTTTAACCCATCTGGTGCATCGTCCACATGGCATTATTTTGGTGACCGGACCCACAGGCTCGGGTAAAACCACAACTTTATATGCGGCCTTGTCCGACCTGAATGACGGCTCAAAAAATATTTTAACGGCTGAAGATCCGATCGAATATCAGTTGGAAGGGATAGGGCAAACTCAGGTCAACACTAAAGTGGATATGACCTTTGCCCGGGCTTTAAAAGCCATGCTGCGTCAGGACCCGGATGTAGTAATGGTCGGTGAGATCCGCGATTTGGAAACAGCGGAAATTGCAGTACAAGCCTCTTTAACAGGGCACTTGGTACTTTCGACGCTGCATACCAATACGGCAATTGGCGCGGTCACGCGTTTAAAAGACATGGGGATTGAGCCGTTTTTACTTGCCAGTTCTTTGATTGGTGTAATTGCGCAGCGCTTGGTTCGTACCTTATGTCCACGTTGTGCAACATGGCATGAAGCGGATGCTTTTGAAACAGAAATTTTCCGCCATTTAGATGTCGACACTGAACTGAAATTACCGCAACCGAAAGGTTGTGAACACTGTTCACATACCGGATTTATCGGGCGTACTGCCATTTATGAAATTGTCCCTGTCGATGATCAAATGCGCCGTCTGGTGCATGGCAATGCTGCGGAATATGAAATTGAAACCTATGCGCGTAAACAGTCGGGTTCTATTCGGGATGATGGTTTACGCAAAGTAATCGCAGGAAAAACCACCTTGGAAGAAGTGCTTCGAGTCACCAATGAAGCAGCAGATTAGCGAAGTCCTTTGACCCTGTATGATTTGATAAATTGCTGAACTTAGTAAAATTCGGTAATTTTTTTATTAGTTGAGCAAGAACTGGGGCAGTTGGATTATCTGGATTGTACTCAGTTTCATTTTCATAAAACTTTTGCCAAGTTTGTAGCATCTCTAAAGTAAAAATATCTGAGCTTTTTATATCTGTTAATGATGCTGTTAAGACTTTTTCTCAGCAAATTATCTTTTAATAAAACTCAATATATTTTATGGGGTTTGGAGATATTCCCTACATGGCGAGATTCACCTGAGATTTATCTCGCTTTTCTAAATGAATCAGATCAGCAGGTATAATTTATGTAGATGAGATATTTGAGATGTGATGAATAGACTCTATCCTAAAATGACCTGATTCATTTTAGGATAGATTTAGCTTCTACTTAGGTAATTGGATTTAACGTTACATTAATATTGCCACGTGTTGCATTGGAATAAGGGCAGACAATATGTGCAGCATCGACCAGTTTTTGTGCTTCTGCCTGATCCATACCTTCTAAGTGAATATTCAAGGTCACTTCAATACCAAAACCGGTCGGGATCGGACCAATGCCGACTTCACCTTCGATATAAGCCTCTTTACTGATATTCAATTTATCTCGGTTGGCAACAAATTTCATCGCACCTAAAAAGCACGCTGAATAACCGGCTGCAAACAGTTGTTCTGGATTGGTGCCACCACCTGGTCCACCCATTTCTTTAGGTACCGCTAATTGAACATCCAAAATTCCATCGGATGAGGTCGCACGCCCATCACGTCCACCGGTTGCTTTCGCTTTTGCTGTATAGACTGCTTTTTCTAAAGGCATTGTTATGATCCCTGTGAATTGAATTGAGCTTTTATCGTGTGGGATTTTGATAAAAGAATAAGCAGTGATTTTGTAATTTTTATAGAAGAAAAAATTGCGATATAAAGCTAAATTGAATTAGAAATTGATAATTTTACGATGCTGCATTAAAGGCATGGAAGTACGAACAGCTTCTTGCTCGGCAAGGTCAAAAGGAACGGTAATTAAGCTCGCACCTTCGCTAGTAATAATATCTAAAATCTGACCACGACTATTGCTTGCAACGGCATGACCCCAAGTTTGGCGTTTTTCACCATGCCAGCCTTGTTGAGCAGCCCCTAAAACCTCACATTGGCTATCCATCGCACGTGCTTGTAGGAGTAATTGCCAATGCATTTGACCTGTAGTGTAAGTAAAAGCTGCCGGAGCAGTCAGAATGTTGGCACCTTGGCTGCGTAAAGTTAAAGCCAGCTCAGGAAAGCGCAAGTCATAGCACACCATTAGCCCAATATTGCCGAAAGGTGTTTTTGCAACCACAACATCTGTTCCAGGTTCAAAAAATTGAGATTCCTGATATCCACCTACGGCATCACCAACTTGTACATCAAACAAATGAATTTTGTCATAACGCGCTTCGGTACGTTCTGGGCCAATACATAAACTTACGGTACGTACACGACCATCGGCAATCACAGAGCCATCTGGACGGAACGGGCATGGAAGAGTGCCTGCAACAATCCAGATTTGATATTGATGCGCAAGTTTTTCTAGGCGCTGCTGAATGGCTTCAAACTGCGTAGCGGTTTCGCGTTGTTTTCCAGCTGCAAAACAGACAAAGTTTTCAGGGAAAACAATCAGTTCTGCGCCATCTGCTTTACTTTGCTGTATCAAGGACTCGATCAGGATGAAATTGGCTTCAATGTCATCTTGGGAATTCATTTGTACAACAGAGAGTAAAGTCATGTGATGGCTCTAAATAATATTTTATACGTTTTGTTGAGACACTTGTTCTATGGTGTCTTGTTCTTTTTGCAGCTGCTTAACCAAAGGCTCAAACATATTTTGGTTGTTTTCATTCAACTTCATCAATGTTTTATGTGCATCTAGAACAGTGGTTAACATGGCATTATTGGTAATGTGTTCTTCCATCAATTCGCGGGTGCATACTTTCGGATCATCACAGTAATTTAAGATCACAAAAACTTGACCCAAGCCCATGCTATTGGCCAAGGTGGTTATATCTGGATTGGTCGATAACATGACAGCCTGAATGTGGTGAATTTGCTTGAGCTTTAAACCAAGCTTGGCAAGTATGCCTAAAACAGTGCTGTCAATGAATGTGGTTTGGGTTAAATCTACAATTGCCCCAACGACATTCGATTGCTGTTCAATTTTACTAAGGAGTTTGTCTAGACTAATACAAGATTGGGCACGCACTTCGCCAATAAGCTTAAAAATATGCGTTCCATTCAAGCTTGCATATTCAACATGACCTGTTGACATATAAATGCCATTTGCAGAGAAGGATCCTAAAATTATCACATAGGGCTACTATAGACTCAAGTGCCCAAGGGTCGTATATCCCTTGGTTGAAAGTTAATGCATTGATTATATAGCTAATTCATTCGGCGTAAACTTAGGATCGCAATGTCGTCTGCAACATGTTCAGGCGCCTGGAAGGAGTGATTCTGTAAATCGAAGACCAATTTTTCGAATTGTTCATTGAGTCCACCGTTATAAGGCTCGAGTGCACCATCTGAACAAATAATAAACCGCGCATGGCGATTTAACACACATTCGAACTCTTCCACTTCAAGATCTTCAGTGAGTCCTAAAGGAAAGCTGCTGGTATTTAAAATTTGCGGTGGTTGATTCGGTTCAAAGATAATGGCAGGAGGATAATGTCCTGCACTGGACCAGCGCAGTTGATGTGTTTCTAAATTTAAGACCCCAGCAATCATCGTAATATGTTTTTCGATATTTTCTTGAACCAACATTCCGTTGAGCTTTTTAATCAACTCGCGCGGTGTTTTAGAGCGACCATGAAAAGCGGCCATCCAGGACGTTAATAAACTGCTGGTAACGCCATGCCCAGAAACATCAGCTAGATAAAACATAATTTCTTTATCGCTGATTTTCCAGTAATCGTACCAGTCACCTGACAAATATGCAGAAGGTTGAAACAAGGTTTCAACTTTATAATTGATCAGTTCAATTGGATTGGGAAGTAAACACTGTTGCAAATGTGCAGCTGAGGGCAGGTCGCGACTATCCTGATTACGTTTATATTGTGCATCAATTTTGAGTAATGACGCTTCGGGATCACCGGGTAATTTATTCCAGATCCAGCCGGCTAAAGCACCTAGTTCCCAGGCTTGGGCTAAAGCTGTACCTTCATTTTCAAACGCCAGCACAATCGTGGGTAATAACCACTGACGCGTCAGATAGTCTTGTACATCCGCAATCGCTAAAATTGTGGGATCATACAAATCAATATCATCTATGTGAATCATTTGCACACTCGGAAGTGTACTTAGAACCTGATCTAAATAAGGAATATTGCGAGTCGGTTGAATGAAATACATAAAGAAATTGTATGATCCTTAAGGTAATAATGTATAGCTGTACTATAACAAGCTAATGATCAGCAAAGAAAGAGACTCTAAGGATCATATTCTTTATAAAGGGCAGAGACTTATTTGGTTGGTGTGTCTGCATCATCAGTGTGCATTTCATCAGCAGTACTATCTGAATTATTTTCTGGCACATCGTCCTCAGTGCTATCGAGTTCATCTTCAATGAACATGCTTTCAGATTCTAGCCCTTTTTTTTCTGCAATAGCAAAATTCTTACGCTGCAAGTAAATATCACGAATGGCTGCATATTTATCACCTTGTAATACATTTTCTATATCTAAAATTTGTGAGCGGGCATCAATGCCACGTAAAGATTGGTCTGCCCAATAAACACCATCCTGATCATCTAAAATGTATTTTTGTGGACGTGCCTGACTGTCTACTATGGTACCCAATCCATCACGAAATGTACTTGGTCCGAAAAGGGGAAGTACTAAATAAGCGCCCGAAGGAACACCGTAATAACCTAATGTGGTACCAAAATTTTCTTCTTCAGCAGACCATCCAATACGTCGGGCAGGGTCGGCAAAGCCTAAAGTGGTGATGGTATTAATGGTGAAGCGGCCTAAAGATTCTGCAGCACGAACAGGTCGGCCTTGAATTAGTTGATTTACCATATTCCAGGGTTCGCCTAAATTTTTGCGGAACTGACGATATGAACCGCGTATATCAGTGGGTACTTTTTCCTTATATTGAAGAGCTAAAGGACGAGCCACATGGCGATCTAAAACATCATTGAAAGCAAAAATCTGTCTATTCAAGGGCTGCAGAGGATCTTTTTGACTTTCCGGCTGAGTTGCATTGGCATTTACTTTTAAATCTTTAGCGGTAATATTTTTTAATTCTTTTAACGCTTCAATACGTGGATGCTGGACAGCTTGGCTTGGTTTTGTGGAAGTTTCTATGTTTTTGTTTTCAGTTGCAGGAGATTCAGGACTTTCTATCGAATCATTTGCACAAACAGGAGCAATAAGTCCAAGAGATAAAAGGCTAGCCCAAACATAATGAAAGTGACGCATAAAAAATCCTAGAGCTTTATAAATAAGCCAGTGCTTAAAGCTAAAAATACTGAATAAAGTATATTAACAGTTCTTTGAGAGTAGGGTATTAAAACAAATTTGATCAAAATATGTAGGGAAAAACGATAAAATGAATAAAAAACATCCTGATGGTGAAAAAAGATAGAAAAAGGGGTTGCGCCTGACCTGAAATACTGTAGAATGCACATCCATCGGCGGTGATGTTGATTAAAACTTGTTGAGAAACAAGGATTTAGCCTAAAGGGTAAAATCTGGAAGTCTTGAGGAAGTTTAAAAATAGTCTGCATTACTGGTTGACTTTCTAGAGATAGAGAGTAATATAGCCGACCTAGCTTGCTGGTGACGAATCAGCAAGAAGATCATTAAGAGATTATGAAGAACAACTTGTGTGGATTTTTACCGGTTGATCGATCGAAATTATTTTCATTGATTGATGGTAGAAATGACTCGAAGTTTATT
>NZ_JAZQPV010000041.1:0-11560 GCF_045628685.1 Acinetobacter sp. | reverse complement strand
AATCCCCTGATCGCCTTTATCTGCAAGGATAAAAACTCCTGATGGAACAAGATGCAGGTTTATTTTGAAGTTCTTTTTTTAGCTTTGCCAATTCCGCAAGTGGATCACCAGATTCTATGATTTTAGGCTGTTGAGGATCATAACGTTTAATTCAGGCATAAAGACTGTGCGGGGTTGTACCTAAACGCGCGGCAACTTCAGCTACGCTATGACCTTTTTCAGTCACTTGCTTTACTGCTTCATCTTTAAATTCTGGGGTATATCGTTGTCCACTCATGATGTTCTCTCCTATGCAAAAAGAATAGACGAAAT
The DNA here is from genome assembly GCF_045628685.1 of Acinetobacter sp. Lineage (GTDB taxonomy): Bacteria > Pseudomonadota > Gammaproteobacteria > Pseudomonadales > Moraxellaceae > Acinetobacter. The sequence goes on along the minus strand of NZ_JAZQPV010000041.1, from coordinate 11,248 downwards.
TTGTCTAGAAGAGTGGTGGCAGTCCACTTTTAAAGGGAACATCATCGACTTAGGCCCCTATTTGCAACAGTGCCCAATTATCTTGCTCTACTATACCCAGACTTTTTAGATGATTTAATGATGCTTTAAATCCAGCACACCAAATAATCACATCAATTTTCTCTTTTCCCCATCAGACCAAATAACTGCATCTGTAGTTAAGGATTGAAAAGGTGGACGGCTATGCAAAACTCCTCTATCCCTTGCCTCTTTAACAATATCACCGAGTCCACCTATTGGCTGGTCAACTGTTCTTCCCTCTTGTTGTGCTTTTAAACGCTCAGTCGCTCTTAAAAACAGTACTCAACCATCAACATTATCAGGTAAAAATTGCGGAGGAGTTTTTGTCACCCAAATCGTTTCCGCAACTTGAGGAACTTCAGCAAGTATTTGTGCTCCTGAATTTCCACCACCTACGATCATGACTTTTTTGCCTTTAAATAAGTCGGCATTTTTATAATCGGATCAATGAATTTGTACGCCTTGAAACTGTTCTAGACCATCATAATTAAGGATAAAAGGCTGGCTCCAAGTTCCTGTTGCACTTACTACAACTTTAGCTCACCAATATTTTTCACCTGCACATACATCCAGATATTGGTCGTTAGGATCAATGCGATCCACATGTACTGGACCGAACCACGGGAAACTGATATCGCTGCTCATAAGCCGCTAAATATCCAATGACCTCATTTCTTGGGGGATAGCTCTGTTCAGTGGTAGTGCATCATCCAACCAGATAACAAACTCCAAGTATTCGGAGAAAAAAGGCGTAACGACTCCCACGCATGTAGCCAAGCACCCCCCTGTTTGTTTTTAATCATCTAAAATGATGAATGGTATTTTTTTAAGATTTAAAAAATAAGCAGTAGATAACACTGCTTGTCCACCACCAATGATTACTACGTCAGTTTCAGATTGTTTCTGGTTCAAATCTGTTCCCTTTTTTATTTCTCATATATAAGCTAAATATCCAGTCTTTAAGACCGGATATTTACTTATTTAAATGCTAACAACTTACCAATCATATTGAATCAGTTAGGTATTTCTATAAGTACTTAAACTTATAAACCACGCTGATTCACACGCTTAGATAACTCTTCAGCCGATTCTTTACGTTCTGAATAACGATCAGTCAGGTATTTACTTTGACCTCGTGTCAGCAGCGTAAACTTAAATAACTCTTCCATCACATCCACGATCCTAGTGTAATAAGAAGAAGGCTTCATATAACCATCTTCTTCAAATTCCATGAATGCTTTGGGTACTGATGATTGATTTGGAATAGTGATCATCCGCATCCAACGTCCTAAAATACGCAATTGATTAACTGCATTAAAAGACTGAGAACCGCCACAAACTTGCATTACAGCTAAAGTTTTACCTTGAGTTGCACGTATTGCACCTGCGGCCAGTGGAATCCAGTCGATTTGAGCTTTCAAGATTGAACTCATTGAGCCATGACGTTCAGGAGAGCACCAGACCATACCCTCTGACCATGCTAAGAGTTCATGTAGCTCTTTAACTTTAGGATGCTCCATATCGCCATCTTCAGGTAGAGGTAAACCTTTAGGATGAAAAATTTTAACTTCCGCACCGAAATACTCTAGGATTCGACCTGCTTCCTGAATAGCTAAACGGCTATATGATCTTTCACGATTTGAGCCGTACAGAAGCAGTATTCTTGGTGGATGATCAAGGTCTTTTGCTTGAACTTTTTCTAAGGTAGGCTTTTCTAAAAGACTTAAATCAATATTCGGTAAATTCATCAGATTTATACCTCTTTAAAAACTTTTTTTCTCAGCCATAAAGATACCGTAACCAGAGCGATCAATACGGGAACTTCTACCAATGGGCCAATAACTGTGGTGAAGGCTACAGGTGAAGCCAAACCAAAAGTGGTAATAGCTACCGCAAGTGCCAATTCAAAATTGTTTCCTGCCGCAGTAAAGGAAATAGCAGTCGTTTTAGGGTAGTCATTGCCCATCCATTTACTCATAAAGAAGCTAATGAAGAACATCATAATGAAATAGATGGTTAAGGGGATTGCTATTCTCAGCACGTCTAGAGGTAAATGAACGACTTCACCACCTTTAAGGCTGAACATAGCCACAATCGTAAATAAAAGCGCAATCAGGCTGAGTGGACTAATCTTGGGAATAAACTTGGTTTGATACCATAGCAACCCTTTTTGTTTCACTAAAATCAGTCGGGTTAAGAAACCAAGTAGAAATGGAATGCCGAGATAAATGAGGACAGCATGAGTAACTGTCCAAAAGCTTACATCAATAACCTGTGCTTCGACACCGAAATAAGGCGGTAAGAAGGTGAGGAAAAGCCAAGCATAGGTACTAAAGAATAAGATCTGGAAGATACTATTAAAAGCAACCAATGCCGCTACGTATTCATTATCGCCACAGGCTAATCCATTCCATACCAAGACCATAGCGATACATCGAGCCAATCCTATCAGGATCAAACCTGTCATATATTCAGGATAGGAATGCAGGAAAACTATTGCCAGGATAAACATCAAACATGGCGCTATAAGCCAGTTCTGAACAAGGGATAAGGTCAGGGTACGTTTATCCTCGAACACTTTTGGCAAAGTTGCATAATTAACTTTAGCGAGTGGTGGATACATCATCAGAATAAGTCCTATTGCAATAGGAATATTCACTGAATCAACACTCAGCTGATCTAATGCAACAGAAGCTTGAGGAAAGAACACGCCAATGCCTACTCCTAATGCCATAGCAATAAAAATCCATAGCGTTAAGTTTCGATCTAAAAATGAAAGTCTGGAAGTAAACATGGCTTACTCGAGGTTAGAAATATTTTGATTTCATTGATTAATTCAGGATGAGAAAAGCTATTTAGATCAAGTGCAAATAAAGCGTCTAAACGTCTATTGATGTGATCAACAGTCTTTAAGAATGCCTGGAGTTTTTCTTCTTCAGGAAGATCTAAATGTGATGGGTCGGCTAATCCCCAATGCGCTTTAATTGCATCCTTTAAATATAAAGGACATGATTCTTGAGCGGCCGAATCACATACTGTAATCACGACATCAGGTTGGTACTGTTCACAGTCATCTATTGTTTTGCTGGATAAGCCTTCTGTAGATAGACCTAAGTTTTCCAAAGTCTTAATCGTTAATGGATGAACTTTACCTGTAGGCTTACTACCAGCACTATAAGCTTTCCATCCTTTAGGAGCACGGCTGTTAAATAGCACTTCTGAAAGGATGCTGCGGCAACTATTGCCTGTACATAAGAATAGAAACTTCATGGTTATTAATCACAATGTATTGAAATAGAGGTAGAGGTAGCGTTGCTGTTAATCATGGCGTCACTTTGAGCTGAGATGATGTTTAGAACAGCTTTAGCCCATTCTGGAAGATGGGGATTTAAGCGGTAATACACCCACTGTCCTTGCCGCTGATCTAGCAAAATTGAAAGGTTTCTAAGCAATGCCAAGTGTCGGGAAATCTTAGGCTGACTGAGCTGCAAACGTTCGGTGAGTTCACAAACACAGATATTTTGCTTAACTATCACCAATTTCAAAATATCTAAACGAGTGGGGTCAGATAAGCATTTAAAGAAATCTGTTTGATTCATTTTCTTATAACTCCCTATATTCACTATTTCGAATATACGTATATCCATATGTATATGCAATATTGTTTTACCCTGAGAAAACTCATGTCACATAAGATTAAGATTTATCATAACCCTGCCTGTGGAACTTTAAGAAATACGCTTGAACTTATTCGAAATACAAGGCAAGAACCTGAAGTGATTGAGTATTTGCAAACACCTCCCAGTAAAGAAGAGCTAATTACGTTAATTGATAAATCAGGGCTTTCTGTGCGTGAAGCCATTCGAAAAAATGTTGAACCTTACGAAAAACTGGAATTAGCGCAAGAACATTGGACTGATGATCAGTTAATTGGTTTTATGCTTGAATATCCAATTCTAAAACCACCCATTTGTAGTAACGGATCTTGGTATTAAATTATGTCGGCCATCTGAGTTAGTACTGGATTTATTAACCGCCCCTCAACTGAATGATATGTGCTGACTGCCGGTTGTCCCTTTCACTGGCGCAAGAAATGGCACCGCTGCTGGGATGAGGTCAGATATTATTCTGAAAGATGTAAACATCAATCCAAATAACCTCTATCCTAGCGTAATGCTGCTAGAAACGTTTGTACTGCCGCGAACAATAGGCCCGAATCACATCCGGTGAACGCAATTGAAAATGTTTAGTTTTACGTCCTGACACTTGTTCACGCCACAGTTTAAAACTACTTGGTTTCATATTTTGACGCATTAAGCGAATCACTGCAGATTCATTCAAACCAAACTCTTGCTGAATGGCTTCAAAAAGGTATTCTATCCTCCCAAGTCATTTCAATAATCCGTGATAGATCTGTTCAACAATATTCAATTACACCGTGCACAAGCTCTACTTTGTTTAAAAATTAGAAAGTCGTTGATTACGTTCACACTCATATCTCTCCATATTTCCTGATCAGATCAAACCGACTGATGTTATTTTATAAAAAGGAACATGAAGATTTTGTGATTTTTGGGGCTGCGCTGTATTTTTTTTATTATTCATCTGTAGCCCACATATAATACTTTGCAGATCTTTTTAAGTAGGATTCTATAAGCGGATCATCAATTTTGAATACTTTGTGTTATCGTTGATAAATCCCTTATTAATGAGCCATTTCTTTAAATAACTGGTATCTAAAAAATTAGTGGACTATCAGAGTTCATTTCACTGCACCAGTCGTACATATCTACGAGCTGACCACTATTCTTGCCTGCCAGTTTCTAGCTATGCAACATCGTCTTCTTTCAACCAGTTACGGAAACCCTCTGCTTTAGGGTCGAAATCTTTAAAGGAATGAGCATTATTCTGTTTTTGAATTACCTCTCCTCATCCCAGAATAAATCGAACTTCAACATTCATACCCACAGCTTGAGCCGCCTTTTCACCCGTAGCTGTACCGAAAATTAGGCTCAAGATTACAGTAAGTGCCGCAAGCAGGATATCTTGGTTAAGAACAAATTTTATGAATTTTCCTCTTAAAGGTTAATTACTTATTTTATACGGGGCTGAATTTCTTTTTCAGGGTGTTAAGCTCCTGATATTTTTAAATATAGGTCGATTCATTTCGCAACTGACTTCATTTTTTCACCCTCCCCCATCAGACCTATTTATTTTTCTTCAGAAAATAGAGTAATTCATGAGATGAATATGAGGTTTTCATGACCCAACATAAAAATTATAAGCTGCCCATAAGTCGCTTAGACTGGAGCCAGAAAGCTTTTTATATCGATATCTTTTATGCAGAAGCTAAGTATGAATCTCTTAAAATTTACGGTACAGATCATTACCAAAAAGATCATCTTTTTTTGATTTATAAACGTAGTCTAATAAAGGGTATTACTTTACCAAATTACCGCACATCAGCAGAGCTTAAAAGTACAACCATTAGGTAAACACTATGAAAATTCTTGTCGTTCTTACATCACATGACCAACTTGGCAACACAGGCAAGAAAACAGGCTTCTGGCTTGAAGAGCTTGCAGCCCCTTATTATGCCTTTATCGATGCAGGTGCAGAAGTCACATTAGCCTCTCCCAAAGGTGGCCAGCCGCCGTTAGATCCTAAAAGCAACGAACCCGATGCCCAGACCGAAACAACGCAACGTTTTGAGGCAGATTCCTCTGCTATGCAAGCACTTGCGCACACCAAAAAGCTGAGTGAAGTTTCTATCACAGATTTTGATGCTGTGTTTTATCCAGGCGGTCATGGTCCCTTATGGGATTTGGCAGAAGACAGCCATTCAATTGCCCTGATCGAACAAGCCATTCAAGCAGCTAAACCGGTTGCTGCGGTTTGCCATGCGCCTGGGGTGCTTCGTCACGTCAAAACAGAACAGGGCCAGCCCTTGGTCGCCGCTAAGTCAGTCACCGGTTTTAGCAATACCGAGGAAGCTGCAGTCGGTCTGACTGAAATAGTTCCTTTCCTGGTCGAAGATGTTCTGAAGGAAAATGGGGGCAACTATTCCAAAGCCGATGATTGGCAAGTGCATGTTGAAGTCGATGGATTGCTCATTACCGGACAAAACCCGTCTTCTTCTGAAGCAACCGCCAAAGCCCTACTTCAGTTGTTAAAATAAGCCTTACCCATGGCTGGACGCATAATTTTGAATGTACTCAGCCATGCGACTTTATAAATCAAGATCAGCTTTAAAAACAACAATTCTTTAAGACACTTTATTTATTTTTAAAGGATTATTGACGTGTTCTCAAATATTTCTATAAGAATGCGATTATTTAAAAATTTATCATATTGCTTAGGCTATTCAATGTACAACAAATTTACTCTTAATATTAAACGTAGAAATATAATTTCAATATGTATCTGTCCCCTCATTCCCACTAAAAAATGCAATATTGCCAAATTATTTCTATAGCCTTTACGCTGCTACTAGGATATTTGAATGTCTCGTCCCTATTTTATTAATGAGAGTTTTAGGTGACTTATTGATAGGATTTCCCCCGCATATACCATAATTTTTCGTGTCAATTTGAAGGCTTAACCATTAAGCTAACTTAAGTTAGCGTGATCAATAAAAAAAGTGTAGTAAGTTGCTACACCTTTTAAATAATCTCTTTTCCGAAAATTTCATTTAACCGTTCGCGATTTCCTTGTACAAAGGCGGGATCATTTTTTAGCTTAGATTTCATCTCTTTTTTGAAATCATTCATGGATACGCCAGCCACCGCAAAATCCATTTGAAACATGATATCGTTTACAATCAAGTTAGCTTGGGAATCGGTTAAACAGCCTTCGGCCTTAAACCACTTGCTGAACTGCTTATAATTCGGATCATTGGCATGAATATACCAAGACCGAACCGTCATATCGAATTTTGCGCCCAGCTCTTTCACGATGGCGTTATCATCAAAATCGACATCCAAATAGATTTGGGTATTTTCATTGCTTTGAGCAATAACAACTTCACTATGTCCACTGGTAATCTTAAACCGCACACCGACAATAGGCCGCCCCTTCTTAATAGTGTCATACTCGAGCTTGAGGCTGGTTCTTTCATTAATTTCTTCAACAATTTTATCTAATACATAACGTCTGAAATCAACCCAACGGTCATATTTCTTCTCACCAATATCGGTCAATGCTTTGATGTTTTCCAATGACAGTTCAACTTCATAAGTGTCCTGATTGGCATACTTGAACTCATTTTTAATAAAGTAGGAATACAGGCTCATACTGGTTACAGAGTCTAGAGCAAATAAATCTTTTAATTGATAGGTGGTGAAATTACCGCTCGCCAGACGGGTAAAATAAGGCAGTACTTCACTGGTAAAGCGAATCTGTAAGGCATTTTTAGCGTCATCTTCCCAACGTAGCTCTCGAATAATTGGGACCACAGAGTGGACTTTTTTTACTTTCCGCTTGCTGTCATCCAAAGGCTCTTCAATAACAAAATGGGCAACACGAGAGGACAGTTCTTTATAGATCCGATCTATTGCAACATTGATAGAATTTTTTTTATCCAAACCCAGCAATTCGCCTAAATCATCTTTATGCAAATAAATATAGGTTTGCTCGGTAATTTCTCGATCCTGATTATTTTTCTCACCGTAATTTGCAACAGCCATCGCATAAAGGAGTGCCTTATACTCATTGGATGACAGTTCAATCGGTCGAATCAAGCGATTACTGGTACTGACCACGCCATTATGGCGAATATTCCCAATACAATAGGGTAAATATTCGATTTCTTCTTTTTCGTTCAGCTTGTTCATAAGTGGAAAATAAAAGTACTTTTCTATATGTTATACACAAAAGTGGAATTCTATGCAAATTATCCACCCTTTCAACTCGCTCCACGATAGAAATGAACAACAAGCAATCAAAGCAAAGGCTAAGAGTGGAAGCCATGTCACTTTGTTTTATTATTTAAAACACTTTTTAAACTAAAGGTGGAAAGTAAAAATTATTTTACACTTATTAGTGACAAAGCTTCCACTTTTAGTATTTATCAATCATTTTTAATAGGCGTGAAAAGCCAAATAATGCGCCAAACCAGCCCTTAAAGTGGAAAAAATAATTTGAAATGCACCTTAATAGTGACAAACCTTCCACTTTTAGCTGAATGAGAACTAAAAACAGACCCTATCCTTGATGAAATTACGAACAAACAGGTTATCCACAGTATTAAAATACCAAAATGACAAGTCTTCCACCTTTAAAGCCAAATAAACTCACTTATCAACAGATTAACAATTTGTTTTTAAATAATTTTATAGTTTAAATTCAAACTTTATATAAACCTAATGACAAGTCTTCCACCATAGTGACAGGTCTTCCACCTTTCAGTGACAGGTCTTCCACCTTTCAGTGACAAACCTTCCACTTTTCAGTGACAAACCTTCCACTTTTAAAATCCTAAGATATTGATTTAAAAGAATAAAAAAGTGCTCTAATTATAATTAACTAATTATATAAATTAATACTAATTATAATTAGCTAGCTATATTTAATAAAAAAAAGAATGTGTTTATTTTTTCTTCAAGTTAAAGAATAACTTTAAGCTAACTAAAAGAAGGTGTAGCAAGTTGCTACAAAGTTCTTTATATTACAATAACTCAAGCGAGGTTTATTATGACAAGTAAGTCGACTAAAATTATTGCTGTGGCAAATCATAAAGGTGGTTGCGGAAAGACCACCACAGTTGTTCATCTGGCATCCGAACTGGCAGACTTGGGCAACAAAGTATTGGTGATTGATTTAGATCCCCAAGCCAATGCAAGTCTACATATCGGATCAAGACATCCAAGTGAAGTTGAAACCACCTCTGCTGAATTACTTGTGGGTGATTTAAGTCTGTTATCGGAAGCTTTAGAAGAAGAAACCAATTTTAAAAATGTCTCTTTAATTTATGGTTCACTTACTTTAGGTAAAACTGAAGATCAACTCAAAGATGATTCTCCAAGACCATCGGAAGAATTGGCAAGCAAATTGGAACTGTTAAAAGGATTATATGATTTCATCCTGATTGACTGTCCTCCTAGCCTAAAGCTTCTCACCAGTAATGCATTGGCTGCATCCACGCATGTCATGGTACCCATTGAATCAGGTTCACAATATGGTTTATACGGTGTAACCGATTTAATTAACCATTTAACTAAAATAAGACGTGTTAATCCGGAATTAAAACTCTTAGGCGCTTTATTGATTAAACATGATGAACGTCAAAATGTATGTAAACTTATCCGGGATGAAGCTTTAAGCCAAGTCGGCGAATTGCTAAAAACCACAATTCCGATGAGCACTAAAGTAAATCAAGCCGCAATTTTGCAACAACCCTTATTGGCGGTAGAGAAAAACGCTAAAGTTCGTAAAGCTTTTCAAGAATTAGCGAAAGAAATTATCCATCGTGTTGAATAAAAGTATTCTGAGAATATTATGGTAAGTACAAAAGAACTGTTGGCACAGCGTCTGCAGCAAAATACTCAAAAGCATCAGCAAGCTCAAAAAGAGCATGTCAATGATGTAAAAGAACTACGTCGTAATGTACAAATTACAGATATTCAGCCCAGTCCCAATCAACCGCGAAAAATCTTTAATCAACAAGATATTGAAGACTTGGCAGCTTCGATTGACGAAATTGGCTTATTACAACCAATTGCAGTTCGACGAGTACAGGATAAATATGAGTTGATCGCGGGTGAACGACGATTGAAAGCACATCAAGTTCTGAATAAAAATACCATTGAAGTGATTGTCATAGACGCATCAGATGAAGACGTGGCACTGTTAACTTTAGCTGAAAATTTAAAACGAGAAGATTTAACTGATTATGAAATCTATGTCGGTTTGAGTTCTCTGAATGAGAAATTAAAAAAGAACAAGCAAAAACTCGCAAAATCATTAGGCATGAACCGTGAAGATATGTATAAATATTTGTCTTTCGAAAAATTGCCTCCAGAACTGATTGCAGATTTAGAGCAACAACCGACCTTGTTGGCACGTACTGCCGCCACGGCAGTAAAAAAGTTTTTATCCGACTATGAAGATAATTACAGTAATGCTAAAAAAGCATTATTAGAAGCTTGGGCGAAACTACTGAAAAAAGAAGTAGAACAAACAAAATTGGCCTTGTTGGCTGAAAAAATACTCAAGTCGACCGAAACACAAGAGCCGATTAAAACCTCAATCGTGCATAAAATTGAATATGATGGAAAGGTTGCAGGGAATATTAAATTTGATCACAACACCTTAAAAGTGTCAGTAAAAATGACTGAATTTGATGATCAAAACTTACAAGAACTGGAAAATCTGCTGAAAAAAATGCTGGTGCCCTCAAAAAAACAAGTGTAGCAATTTGCTACACTTGTTTTGAGCTAAAACCAGTCATGCACTTTTGAACATAGTGATTAGGGTAAATAAAATTTAAAATTGATGAATATTATTAAAAAATCGATGTCTTTATATTTGTCGCTTACTTTGATTATTTTCGCATCCCACTCCAGTAACGTAATTTTATAAAAAAACGGATCTATCAGAAGAAGAAACATGGACCAGATCAAATTAATTTTGATCGTATTGAAGTATATAAATCAGGGAAACATTAAGTATGGATAAGGTTGAGCTGAGTATGGGTTGTAAACACTCTCATTTTCTTGCGAGAGGGTGTTTTTTAGTGGGCGCATTGGTGAATACAGCTTAAAGTTAAAATAAATGCGTTTAAGCTCAAATGAAGAAAATATGAGTATTCTGAGCCGCTAGAGTTCTTTTAAGCCAAATATAAATCAACAAATTTTAAAATATCTGCAAAAAAATAATCATCACCAAAAAAGTACAGGCCTGAGAATAATTTTTGGATGTCATCTATTTAAGTTGGTTCAGCTTAAGAGCACACCTATAAGCACTTAAGATCATAATTTGGTAAAGTCTAGCCAGGAAATCCTACATAACCCGAATCGCGGATAAAGTTTTTCCTTTAAAACATAAAATAATTAGGGTCTGTTGACATTTGTTGCTTAAAAAAATAGCGAGGTAGTAAAATTAAATCGCCAAACCCAATTTTACTCTCGCTATGCCTCGTACAATGCTGAATAATCAACACTGGTCTAAGTTACTTTCTATTTTCCGAAAT
>NZ_JAZQPV010000040.1:0-109435 GCF_045628685.1 Acinetobacter sp. | reverse complement strand
AACCAATCGCACCGGTAATACATGAATGCATATCAGATAAGGTCGAAGCACATACACGTGCAGTAAATGTTGAAGCGTTAAATTCATGCTCAGCATAAAGAATCAGCGATACATTCATCACCTGTTCATGCAATTCATTCGGCTTTTCCCCACGAAGTAAATGCAGGAATTGCGCGCCGATTGAATCATCATCAGTATTTTCTTCGATACGTATGCCATCGTGGCTAAAACGGTACCAATAGCAAATGATTGCAGGCAAAGTCGCTAAAATACGATCTGCAACATCTTGCTGCTCATCGAAAGATTTTTCTGTTTCCAGATTACCGAGCATAGAAACACCGGTACGCATCACATCCATGGGATGCGAATCTGCTGGAATACGTTCCAATACTTCTTTCAATGCCTGTGGAATCGCACGTAAAGATTTTAATTTGGCTTTATAAGCGGCAAGCTGTTCTGCTGTTGGCAATTCACCAAAGAAAATCAGGTAAGCCACTTCTTCAAATTGACAGTTTTCAGCCAGATCTTGCACATCATAACCACGATAAGTTAAGCCTGCGCCGCTCTTACCCACTGTGGATAGTGCTGTTTTACCTGCCACTTGTCCGCGCAATCCTGCACCTGTCAGTACTTTTCCTTCAGCCATTTTAATTCTCCATTTTGAATTATTTATTTAAACAATTTATCCAAAGTATTTTCAAAGGTATGATAATCAAGGAATTCATACAGCTCTTTACGTTGTTGCATCTTGTCCAGTACGTTGACTTGCGTACCATTTTCACGAATAGAGCGCATCACTTCCAATGCTGCTTTTTGCATTGCACGTGTTGCAGAAAGTGGATAAAGCACCATGCTGATGCCTTGTTCACCCAGCTCATCGACGGTGTAATAAGGTGTATCACCAAATTCGGTAATGTTTGCCAATACTGGAACACCGACCGCATCACAGACTGTGCGATACATGGTAATGTCAGTCATTGCTTCAGCAAAAATAGCATCCGCACCGGCTTCAACACAGGCACAGGCACGGTCAATGACCGCTTGCAAGCCTTCTTTTTGTAAGGCATCTGTACGTGCCATCACCACAAAGTTTGAATCGGTTTTGGCATCTACCGCTGCTTTAATACGATCGACCATTTCTTGCTGGGTGACGATTTCCTTGTTTGGTCGGTGACCACAACGTTTTTGTGCCACCTGGTCTTCAATATGAACTGCGGCCGCGCCAGCTGCAATCATTTGCTTAACACTGCGGGCAATATTGAATGCCCCGCCCCAACCCGTATCTATATCCACCAACAAGGGAGTATCTACCCGTTCAGTAATACGTCGGACATCTTCCAGAACATTGTCTAAACTGGTCATCCCCAAATCGGGTAAACCATAAGAATAATTGGCAACACCTGCACCCGAAACATAAATCGCTTTGTAACCCACTTCCTTCGCCATCATGGCTGCGTAGGCATTTACTGTGCCGATAATTTGTAATGGTTTTTCCACTTCCAGTGCTTGTCTAAATCTTAAGCCTGCAGACATTTGTTGTGTCATATTCCTTTCCACAGTTTTCACTTTACTTATCGAAATCCGAGTATATCTATAAACATCCTCATATCTATGGCTATTTAGAACTTATACTCTAAAACTTTAGTCAAATATTCACCAAAGCTATAGTATTATTTTGATTCTTCATAATTGGGAGAAAATAAGACAAAACAGTTATTTTAAAAAAATGTGTAAATATTTTTGCTATCATTGCAAATGATTTCATTTCTTTGATTATTGACGCTATAGCCCATATGCAAGAACTCGCTCAGTTAGAACCATTAGGTCGCGACATACCACAAACCAAACGTGGTCATGAACGATGCATGGCACTTTTGCTTAGCGCAAATGAGCTATTTCTAGAACGCGGTTATGATGCGGTATCTTTAGATGATATTGTCAATCATGCCGGAGGCTCAAAAGCATCAATCTATAAATTTTTTGGCAATAAAGAAGGCTTGTTTACTGCTATTTGTGATTATCGCCGTGAGCAATTTTTTAAAGATATCTGCCTACCATTTGAACAAGATAAAGATAATCTAAGATCCTATCTGATTAATACCTTGCTTAATTTTCATAATCATTTATTACAACCAGAAAATGCAGCATTTATGCGCCTGATTTTAGAACGTACCCAGCATAGTTCAGAACTTGCCCTGTATATTCATGAACAAGGCCCGAAACATATTCAAACGGCTATTGCTTGTGCCTTGGAAAAGGCGCATAACAAGGGTCTATTGAAATGTGAAAACCCTATTTATTCTGCCCAATTCTATTTTGGTATTTTACGAAATCTGGAATGGCGGATTTTAATGGGCATTCCAATTCAAGAAAATGATCAGGAAACGTTCAAATACATCGAATATTGTGTTGATCGCTTCCTAGAAGGCCATCAAAAAGTCTAGTTTTTTTGCAATTCTGCTCGCTTATAGTATATTAATCGATTCCCTTTTTACTTAACCAACCAACAACTAATTGTTGTTTTGTTTTCTATTCAGCAATTATTGTGGAGTAACCATGGCTCTACGTCACTTTCTGACCTTACGCGATTTATCGACTTTAGAACTTAACCAAATTTTGCAGCGCGCGATTGAACTTAAACGCAAACAACAGAGCAATGAGGTGTTCCAACCTTTTGTCGGTAAAGTTATGGGCATGATTTTTGAAAAATCGAGTACCCGCACACGTGTTTCGTTCGAAGCAGGTATGAGTCAATTCGGTGGCAGTGCAATTTTCCTTTCTTCTCGCGATACCCAACTAGGTCGTGGCGAGCCGATTGAAGATTCTGCACGCGTGATTTCAAGCATGCTTGATATTATTATGATCCGTACTTTTGGTCATGACATCGTAGAACGCTTTGCTTCTTATTCAAAAGTGCCGATCATCAATGCATTAACTGATGATCATCATCCTTGCCAGCTGCTTGCAGACATGCAAACTTATTTAGAACACCGTGGTTCTATTGAAGGTAAAACGGTTGCATGGATTGGTGATGGCAACAATATGTGTAACTCTTATATTGAAGCCGCACATATGTGGGGCTTTAAATTAAAAGTCGCTGCACCTAAAGGCTATGAACCACAAGAGAGATTCTTGTCTGAGTTTGCACACTGTGTAGAACTTGTTGATTCAGCTGAAGATGCCGCTGTGAATGCCGACCTGATCGTGACTGACGTTTGGGCAAGCATGGGGCAAGAAGAAGAGCAAAAAATTCGTGAAAAAGCATTTGCTGACTTCCAGGTCAATGAAAAACTCATGGATTTAGCACATCCAGATTGCCTGTTCATGCACTGCTTGCCTGCTCACCGCGGTGAAGAAATTTCTGAAAACATGCTTGATCATAAAAATGCAGTAGTTTGGGATGAAGCAGAAAACCGTTTACATGCTCAAAAAGCTTTGGTTGAATTTTTACTGAATGAAAATTTAAAGAAAGACTAATTGATTAGAAAAAACCTTAAAAATTAAGCACCTTCGGGTGCTTTTTTAAATTCAAATGACTACAATAAATCACATAAAATTTATAAGTGTTTATAACCATGTCTTTAAAAATAATCGTTTTATACCTCAGCAGTTTACTGTTAGCCACTTCAACACAAGCCACAGAATTTGACCAATATTTAGTTAAAAAACAAATTCTTGACCAAACTTATAAAATTAAAGACACCAAAGCATTGAATGAAATTTTAGATGTCATCAATAGTGAAGACTCTCGTACCATGCCCTATCAAGTTGATCAAAATACGGTGATTGAACAATTGCGTCTATATACCGATCATATAGATCTTCAAGGCATCATTACGACATCAGATTTCACTCAGTTTGCTGAAGATTTGGGTGATAAAAAAGTAAAAAACCTGATTAAAAAAAATTTAATGCAAAATTGTCATTTATTCTTTGAGCATGAATTCCAACGTATAAATCCCTATCATGTGGCAATCAAACTCAGTTCAGATAACAAAAATTATAAGCTGAAAATTAAAAATGATGAGTGTAAGCTTTAATTTTTTCAGTATTGATACGTTAGCTCTCTAACGTATCAAACCTTGCGGTTGTAAAATAATCATCAGTGCTCCCAACAGGACAACTAGCCCACCCAACAAATCCCAGCGCGTTAAGACTATCTGATCGACATAACGTAGCCACATCAAGGCGGTAAAAATATAAATTCCGCCATAAGCTGCATAAATTCGACCTGATGCAGCAGGATGCAAAGTTAGTAACCATACGAACATTGCCAAACTTAAAGCCGTAGGAAGCCAGAACCAGTGCGATTTCCCCTGATTTAAAATGAGATAAGGAAAATAACAGCCTAAAATTTCTGCGATTGCTGTAATAAAAAAAAGAAAAAAAGTGGTAACCACCTTAGTAATTTGAATATCCATAAATTCTTATATCATTTTGATTCGCTTCCTCTCGCTTGCGAGAAGGTCGAAATAAGGGTGGATTGAAACAAAATAACCCGTGCGAGCACGGGTTATTTTTGAAATAAGAGCGATTATGCAGGTTCAGCAGTTTGATCTTCAAACACTTCCAGTTTCAAGCCGACTGCTTTACCATTTTCTTTCTTCACAGAAACAGCAACATTACCACCGTGTTCAGCGAGCTCACCAAATAAAATCATCTCAGCAAGCGGTTTCTTCAAATGTTCCTGAATCAAACGTTGCATTGGGCGCGCACCCATCAACCGGTCATAACCATGTTCTGCCATCCATTCACGTGCACTCTGATCGACTTCAAGAATCACTTTTTTATCATCAAGTTGTGCTTGAAGTTCAGTTAGGAATTTATCCACCACATTTTCAATAACCGTGGTTGGTAATGCATTGAACTGAATCACACCATCTAGACGGTTGCGGAATTCAGGCGAAAATGCTTTTTTCATTGCATCTTTATTATCATTACTGTTGTCTTGTTCCATAAATCCGATACTCGCGCGAGAAATACTTTCTGCACCAATGTTGGTAGTGAGAACAAGAATCACATTACGGAAATCAGACTTGCGACCATTGTTATCGGTCAATGCACCATGATCCATAATTTGCAATAACAGATTAAATACATCGGGATGTGCTTTTTCAATTTCATCGAGTAGTAATACGCAATGTGGATTTTTATGAATCGCATCTGTCAGCAAACCACCCTGATCGAAACCAACATAACCTGGAGGTGCACCGATTAAACGCGAAACAGCATGACGTTCCATATATTCAGACATATCGAAACGAACCAGCTCCACACCCAACAGTTTAGCTAACTGCTTAGTGACTTCAGTTTTACCCACCCCAGTAGGACCTGCAAATATAAAGCTACCGACCGGTTTATCTGGTGATTTTAAGCCTGCACGCGACAATTTAATCGCAGAACTAAGCGCTTGAATTGCATCGTCCTGGCCAAATACCACACGTTTAAGATCACGCTCAAGATTACTCAATACAGTTTTGTCATCTTTCGATACGGTTTTCGGTGGAATACGCGCAATTTTAGAGATGATATCTTCAATATTTTCAACTGTAATTAACGTATCATCCTGCTCTGCTTTCAAACGGCGCTGTGCACCGGCTTCATCAATCACATCAATGGCTTTATCCGGCAGGAAGCGGTCATTGATAAATTTCGCTGACAACTCTACTGCTGCAACCAAGGACTTATCGTCATATTCAACATGGTGAAAATCTTCAAACTTAGACTTTAAGCCACGTAAAATATCAATCGTTTCAGCAATAGAGGGCTCATTAACATCAATCTTTTGGAAACGGCGTGATAAAGCATGATCTTTTTCAAACACTTGACGATATTCTTGAAAAGTCGTTGAACCGATGCAACGCAATGAACCATTCGACAAGGCAGGTTTAATCAGGTTTGATGCATCCATGGTACTGCCCATACTTGAGCCTGCACCAATAATCATGTGAATTTCATCGATAAACAGAATCGCTTCTGGTTTCTTTTTCAACGCATTCAACAATTGTTTCAAGCGTTTTTCAAAGTCACCACGGTATTTTGTACCTGCAACCAATGCGCCAATATCCAGGCTATACACTTCTGCATGCGCAAGTGGTTTAGGTGCTTTACCATTCACAATCAGCCAAGCCAAACCTTCAGCAATCGAGGTTTTACCCACACCCGGATCACCGACCAACAAAGGATTATTTTTGCGACGGCGACATAAAATTTGGGCAGTACGTTCGATTTCTTTTTCACGCCCAATTAAAGGATCGGTTTTTCCTTTTTGAGCTTCAACATTTAAATTAGTGGTATATAAATCCAGGGGTCCTGCATTTGAAGAACCCGATGTTTCACCATCTAACTCTTCCACTTCTTCTTCGGCTTGTGCTTCTTCTTTGCGCGTACCGTGAGATAAATATTGAGTTAAAGTTAAGCGGTTAATTTGATGACGTTTAAGCAAATAAACAGCAAAAGAATCTCGTTCAGAATACATTGCAACCAGAATGTCTGCACCTTCCACAGTTCGATCACCACCGCTGGATTGCACATGAAAAATCGCACGCTGCAGAATACGATCAAAACTTTCAGTCGGATGTGGCGCCTGATCACTATGTTCGCTTAATTTAGGGGTGTGCTGTTCAACGTATTCTTCTAGCTCTTTACGAAGAACGATAATGTCCGCACCACACGCTTTAAGCGCATTTACAGCAGAGTCATTATCAAGTAAAGCCAACAATAAATGTTCAACCGTGAGAAACTCATGTCTCTTTTGACGAGCCATGCTTACAGCCAAACGTAAAGATACTTCTAATTGACGACTGAGCATGTAATCCCCTTAATCTTTTGGCTCAATCTGACAAAGCAATGGATGGCCTTGTGACCGAGCGTAATTATTGACTTGGTTCGCTTTCGTTTCCGCAATGTCTCGTGGATAAACGCCTGCAACACCTTTCCCTTCATAATGTACAGTTAGCATTACTTGGGTCGCTTGGTCAAGATTCAAAGCAAAGTATTGTTGTAAAATTTCAATTACAAAATCCATTGGAGTGTAATCATCGTTCATCAAAACAACAGCATACATAGGCGGACGTTTTAATTCGGGTGGTGCAGTCTGTATCGCGATTTCACCCTCAGAATCATCTTGCGAGTCATTGCTCAAGCGTGGACTAATATGCCAATCGACATATCCTGATTGATGAAAAGAACTTTTGATGGCATTTAAACAATTTTGACGCTTATTCATTCGCATAGGATTTAAAATTCACATTTATTGTGCATTTGCTTCTGCTTGAGGAATTTCAGAAATAAATGCAGATTGACTCTCAATCGGTTTACCACGGCCCCAACTAAAACGTTTAATTACCGGCGTACTGGTTCCACCTGTTAAACGGACTTCAATAAATTGTGGAGTAAAACCTTTAGGCATAGTCCAGCGCCCAGTTAAACGCTCATAATCCTGAAAATTAAAGTTCTTGTCTTCCATTGGAACAACCAGAACTTCTATCCCCTGAATCAAGCGCAATTCCACCGCTCCAGAGATGCTACGTTTATTCGGGCTAACCTGGACCAAATCCAGCTGATATTCATAAGCATTGTCGGGCAAAGGTTTAATTCCGATATTCTGGATCGTCAAGCTTAAACCACCTCGTTGGCGGAGTACTTCACGATAAATCGCACCTAAACCTTCAGCCTGAGCTTTATCTTCACGAGCCTGATTCAGCGCAGTAAACAGATCATTTGAATTACTCACGGCAACATCACGCTCTTGCACAGCCAGATTCAAATTTTTATTCAATGTTTCCAAGCTGGCCTTTTGCTTTTGCACAACTTCAACCAGTTGTTCAGCATCTGCCTCATAGCCAACAACAGTCAAACCTTGCCGATGCCCAACTGAATAGCCCAACACGCTACTCCCCGCAACCAGAATTGCAGCCCCAATGGCTAAAGGTAAATTACCCTTAGCAAAAAGCTTTTTACTCAGTAGAGCATGTTGTGAGGAAGTATTTGATTCAGTGTTCGACATCGTCATCTCTTATTTTGATTCATTCAAAACACACATTTAAATCCAAATCCAAATGTGTGGGAAGCTGAAAAACGTTTTTTATGGTAATAAACCAATCCCTGCCAGACCGGTATTTTCAGTAAAACCGAACATCAAGTTCATATTTTGCACAGCTTGACCCGCAGCGCCTTTCACTAAATTATCCTGTACAGATAAAACAACCAGTTTTTTCGGCTGTGGTTTATACAAAGCAATTCGAAGCTGGTTTGCACCGCGCACAGAACGCGTTTCAGGTGAACTGTTTGCTGGCATCACATCAACAAATTGTTCATTAGCATAGAACTGTTCATATAAGCTTTGAAGATCTGCTGCATCGCCTGCATCGGTTAAATCGACATAAATGGTACTAAGCATGCCACGAATCATAGGAACCAAATGCGGCACAAATAAAATGTGATTAAACACATCTTTAAGACCAGAAATATTTTCCAGGGCTTCCACAATCTCAGGATGGTGACGGTGACCTGCCACGCCATAAGCTTTGAAGTTATCGGCATTTTCAGAATAAATCATGCCGAGGCTTGCTTTACGACCTGCACCAGAAACACCAGATTTCGCATCAATAATAATGCTTTCAGGTTTTACTAACACCTCAGCTTGTTTAAATAATGGCGCAAGACCCAGTTGTACCGTAGTTGGATAGCAACCCGGGTTACCAATCACGCTGGCTTGTTTGATTTTGTCACGATTGAGTTCTGATAAACCGTAAACTGAATCTTTTAAAATATCTGGGCAGGCATGTTCAAGGCCATACCATTTTTCAAACTGTTCTAAGTTCTGCAAGCGGAAATCCGCTGCCAAGTCGATGACTTTAGTATTTGCTGCAACCAGTTCTGCCGCATGTTTCATTGCCACGCCATGAGGGGTTGCAAAGAAAACCACATCGCATTTTTTTAGTTCATCAATGCTTAAATCTGAATATTCAAGATCGGTATGACCGCGTAGGCTTGGGAACATATCATCTACACGGCGACCTTTTTCGGTACGTGATGTTAGTACATTGACTTGCACATTTGGGTGTCGTAGTAAAAGACGCAACAATTCAACGCCTGTATAACCTGTACCACCGACAATACCAACAGTAATCACGATCACTACCTCAAATTTAAAGTGTTCATTTCATAACTGCGTAGTATGACAGGAAGTTTTGGTTTTCTGAACTGTTTTAGGGGTAATTGGCTGTTTTATTAGCAATACAAAAATTGAGATGAGTCGTTTGATTAACTCAAAAAGAATCAAGCCGCTTCAAAGCGGCTTGATGATGACTCGGTTAGACGACAAAGAAACCATGTGTTCCATCTTTTTTAAGTTGATCCACTAGACCATATTCCCAATCCAAATAGGCTTGCATAGCTTCTTTAGAATTATCCGTGCCTTCATAAGGACGTTTATAACGGTCAATTTGCGCTGACAATGCAATAACAGTGTTTTCAATTAACTCAAACCCAGCCGCTTTCCAAGCTGTATTTCCTCCTTGAAGTACATACAGTTCTTGATTTTTTGCTAGATACGGCGCGACGTCTTCAGCAGCAAACTTCGCTAAATTTGATTTACCACATGTCAATACAATCGCTTCTTTGGCTTGCCATTCTGGCTTTTGAATCAGCTTAATAGCATCGACTTTAAGTAACCATGCAGCATCTGGAATATGTCCTTTTTTGTACTGTGCAAAAGGTAAGACATCCCAGATTGCAATATTTTGCTGTTGTTGCAGCTCAAACAATTGCTGTGGCGTAATGATCTGGATGTGCTTTAAAGCAGGAACATTAGGTTGCCAAGCACCTTGTTCTGTGAGCGCGGTTTTAAAATCGTTTTCTAAGACGTAGACTTCCCAATTCATCTGTCCTAACCAAGAAGCAGTCATATAGGCACGAATCAGTTGATCATCCACAAGAACAATACGTGCCCCGCGAACAGCAGCATTATGATCGACTTCTTGAACGAGCTGACCACCTGCTACCCAACGTGAATTCGCTAAATGCCCTGCAATATATTCATCTTCATCACGTACATCAAAAATATAGGTTGTACGTGTTCGATCTGCTTTTAAGGTATTTAACTCTTCTAGAGAAATGGTTTTGACATTCGCATGCTTAGCCAAATCTTTAGCATTATCTAATAGCTCAGGTCTAAGCTGAGTTTCTTTATCTTTAAAAGATTGCTGCTGTCCATGCGCTAGTTTCTGTCCAGCAAGTGTCCAACCGATTGTTCCATTTCTAAGTGCATATACAGGATGATTGATCTGTGCATTCACTAAAGATTGCGTACCAATAATGCTGCGTGTACGCCCTGCACAATTGACGATAATGGTGGTATTTTCATTATTTACCAATGATGGCGCACGAAGCACCAACTCAGCACCCGGTACACTTTGCCCCGTTGGAATACTCATGGTGTTGTATTCATCAAAACGGCGCGCATCTAAAATGACAATATTTTCGTGAGCATCTATCTTTGCCTGAACTTCTTCAGCACTCAATGACGGTGTATTTTTAAAGTACTCAACCCATTCACCAAAAGCTTTGGTTGCAGAGTTCACATCAATAAAAAGCTCTCCACCATCTCGCTGCCAAGCTTCTACACCGCCATTTAACACGTACACTTGACTATAGCCATAACGTAATAATTTTTCATATGCACGTTCTACTCGACCATCACCATCATCGTAGATTACTATTGTCGTGTCTAAACGTGGAATACGGTTAAGTACTTCGACTTCTAATCGAGAAAGTGAGATATTACTGGTAAATAAAGGATGCGCTTGGGCATAAATATGCTCTTCACGTAAATCGACGATGGCGATCTCTTCGCGTGAGAGTAATTTTTCTCGGATTTGAACAAAGTTCAGTTCAGGAAGGTTAGACATGGAAAATCTCTAATTTGCTTAGGCTATTTATGTGAGTTGAAAAGCCTCGAATGATTCGAGGCTGAGTTAAATTACTGAATGTGAAAAATATCTGAGGATTTAGCATCAATGGTATTGGGAATCAATTTTTCATTGAAAAATGCATCTGCAATTTTTTGCTGTTCAGGCATATCTTCCAATACAACGCCTTGTACATCGTAACTACGGTTGGCATTGGCTTTGAGTACCACCCCTTGAGGTAAATCCCCCCAAAGCGGTGCAAGTACTTTCGCGGCATCATCAGGATGTTGTTTTACCCAAGTGGCTTTTTCTTTTAATGTGTTGACAATATCATTCAAAATTGCTGGATTATCCTGAGCAAATTGATGTCCTGTTAAGTAGTAACGGGTATAACTTGCCAAGCCCTGACCTGATGCTAAAATTTTGGCATGCTGTACCACCGTGCCGCTAGATACATAAGGCTCCCAAGTCACCCATGCATCTACACCACCATGTTCAAATGCTGCACGACCATCGGCTGGGCTTAACCAAGCAGGTTGAATGTCTTTAAAGTTCAAACCCGCTTGATTTAATGCAGCAATGAGTAAGTAATGACTCCCTGCCGCTTTGGTGACTGCAATTTTCTTACCTTTTAAATCTCCAATCGTTTGAATTGTTGAGTTTTTAGGAATTAAAATCGCCTGTGCATTTGGCGATGCCGTTTCTTTTGCATAATAGGTCAGATTGGCTTTAGCTGCTTGCGCAAATACAGGAACGGTATCCGCCACATCTGCTGTAACATCTACACTGCCCACATTGAGTGCTTCTGCAAGCGGTTGACCACTGGTAAATTCATGCCAACTCACTTTCACTTTCTTATCTGCTAATTTCTGTTCCAGTTCGCCACTTTCTTTCAGTAATGTCATCAAGGTCGATGAACGCTGATAGCCAATACGCACGGTATCGGCTTTATAACTTGCTTCAGCCACTTGTTCATTTGCTTGTGGTGCTTCTGTGTTATTACACGCTGTTAAAAATAAACTCGAAATAATTGAAAAAGTGAATAATAGCTTTGATCGAACCACGACTTAACCCCTTTAAAGCACATTTGAATGAGCACTCTTATTTTTCAAATCAATAACTAAGAAATGCTCCATTTGGCGCTATTCTAGAAAAGGCGAGATTGATTTAAAAACAATCAAAACAGATAAGTTATGAAGAATTTATTCCATGGCGAGTTATATTTTATTGTCGTTTTTTTAGCACTAAAAATGCTTTAGTACTATTAACCACTTATGATTCACACCACCAATATGGCATGGGTGTTTTTCTTAATATTTGGCGGTGTTGTTTATACTGTGGATCAAACTTTTCAACCAATGACCAAAAGCGCGCACTATGATCAAAATGTCTAGTATGCGCAAGCTCATGTACACAAACATAACGCGCGACATGCTTCGGAAATAACACCAAAGCACTATTCAACATAATGTCATGCTTGGAGGTACAACTCCCCCAACGTGTTTTGGGTTGACGAATCGCACATTTACCAAAACTCAGATTACATTCTTGACTTGTTTGATCTAAACAAATAGGCAAATGATGCTTGGCATAATCAATCACAAAAGCTTTCAAATATTGTTCGGGCTGATGATCGCTAATTAAAAGTTGATTTTTTACTTCATCAAAAATAAATGACTGCTTTTGGGTTTCATAAACAATTTGTAAAGGCTGATCTAGATTAAAAAGCTTTAATTCTTTGGGTAAAGTCTGTTGCTGTATATTCTGTGTTTGTTGTTGCCAGGTCTTTAGCAACCATTCTTCGGCTTGATCAATAAAATTTTGAATTTTTCGTTTGCTGCAAAGTACCGGTACAGTTAAACGAATTTGAGTCGAGTCAACACGTAAGCGTAAACATTTCGCTCGCGCATGACGGACAATTTTAATTTCTGGTAATTCGTTTAGAGTCATTTTTCTTTTATTTAGAGTTGTCTAAATCCTCCCAACCCTGAGCAAATGTTAAAGTATTGCTTTAACATTTAGCGCAAGGAAAAGAGGAGCTCCCCCCTTTTTTACAAAGAAGGCTCAGGGAGGATTTATTAAATCGCAGTACGTTCTTCAATACCATTATCAGTTGCAACAACAGCAATATCCGCTTTATTAATCGCGAAAATACCGTTACACACCACACCCGGAATGTTATTGAGGGTTTTTTCTAGTTCAAGCGCATTCAAGATATTGAAATTATGCACATCTAAAATCACGTTACCGTTATCAGTTACTACACCTTCACGGTAAACCGGATCACCACCGAGAGACACAATTTTACGTGCTACAGCAGAACGCGCCATTGGAATGACTTCTACAGGTAATGGGAAATCATGACCCAATTGTTCAACCCATTTGGAATCATCAACGATACACACGAATTTTTTCGCAATTGAAGCGACAATTTTTTCGCGAGTTAGCGCAGCACCACCGCCTTTAATCATATGCATATGACGGTCAATTTCATCTGCACCATCTACATACGCATCCAAACCGCCAACCGAGTTCATGTCGACCACTTCAATACCTAATTTTTTAAGGCGTTGTGCAGTCGCTTCAGAACTTGCCACCGCAGCTTCCAATTGCAATTCAGGTAATAATTCAATGAGGAAGTTCACAGTACTTCCTGTACCTACACCCAAAATCCCGCCTTTAGGCAAGTGCTTTAAAGCAGCTTTCGCGGCAGCTTGTTTCTTTTCATCTTGGGTCGCATACAGACTCATAACTTGGCTCAACTATTTTTTGACATTTGTTGCTGATTAAGCAGGCCAAATGTACAGGGGTTTGTTACAATAAAGGCCTATTTTAAACTGTTAGATGGAAAATTAACATGCTGTCTCGTTTGGTTCGACAAATATTACAAGCAACGGTGTATGACGTTGCAATCGAAACTCCACTCGAAGCAGCGCCACGAATTAGTGAGAAGCTAAACAATAACATTCGCTTTAAACGTGAAGATTTACAACCTGTCTTTTCCTTTAAACTACGCGGTGCCTATAACCGTATTAGTCAATTACCGAAATCTCAGTTGCAACGTGGCGTTATTACAGCTTCAGCAGGCAACCATGCGCAAGGTGTGGCTCTATCTGGTAAAAAACTGGGAATTCGTGCAATTATCGTAATGCCAAAAACCACCCCTGACATTAAAGTCCAAGCAGTAAAACGCTTAGGTGGCGAAGTGGTATTACATGGCGATTCTTTCGATGTTGCCAATAAATATGCCATTCAGTGTGCGCAAGATGAAGGCATGACTTTTATTCCGCCTTATGACGATGAACTGGTCATGGCGGGTCAAGGCACCATTGCCAATGAAATTTTGCGTCAATGGCGTGATGTTGAATATGTATTCGTTGCTGTAGGTGGTGGCGGTTTAATTGCGGGTGTTGCTGCTTACCTGGGCGATGTTGCGCCACATGTCAAAGTCATTCCTGTGGAATATGATGAATCTGCGTGTTTAAAAGCAGCCTTTGAAGCCAATGAACGTGTGATTCTGCCATCTGTAGGTTTATTTGCTGATGGTACGGCGGTAGCACAAATTGGTGCAAAACCATTCGACGTGATTCGCCTGCAAAAATCAGATAATTCAGGTCCAATTGTTGAACGCGATGTGGTCTTGGTCAACACAGATGAAATCTGTGCAGCCATTAAAGACACTTATGATGAATGCCGTAGTATTGTTGAACCTTCTGGTGCTATGGCACTTGCAGGAATCAAGAAATATGTAGCTGAACATGGCTTAGAACATAAAAATATGGTGTCAATTGTTTGTGGTGCCAACATGAACTTTGACCGTTTACGTTATATTGCTGAACGTACTGAACTGGGTGAACGCAAAGAAGCTATTTTTGCAGTCACTATTCCTGAAGAAAAAGGTTCATTCCTGAACTTCTGCCGTGCTCTGCAAGGTCGCAATATCACTGAGTTTAACTACCGTGCCAGCACGTCTAGTGCCGCTCAAGTGTTTGTCGGGATCAGCTTAAAAGGTGGCGAAAAGGAACGTCATGACATTTATGACACCTTGGCAGCGCAATATGATGTTGATGATTTGTCTGATGATGAAGTGGCAAAACTGCATATCCGCTATTTGGTCGGTGGTCATGCGGATATTGAAAATGAGCGTTTATTCCGTGTCGAGTTCCCGGAACGTCCAGGCGCATTACTGACTTTCCTTGAACGCCTGGGTCCAACACATAACATTACCCTATTCCACTACCGCAACCATGGCGCAGCGGAAGGACGGGTACTCGTTGGCTTGGAAGCAAGCGATGCAAAACAGAATCCGGATGGTTTAATTGAAACATTGGAAAATATCACTTATCCATATGCAGAAATTACCAATAACTTGGGTTATCAGCGTTTCTTAAAATAAGACTTAGAGATTAAGAAAAGAGCCAAAAAAATGGCTCTTTTCTTATTTTTATGTTGATATTACGCTACGGTAAAACATCTCAGCCCTATCCATTTCCATAAGGCTTTTCAGACTTTATACACCATTAATATCTGGACATGCTTAGCCCTTTTTTCTGCTGCACTTTACGCCAAACACAGTACTGAAAGATATTCTGGTTTTCCTCTTTTAGATTTCCAGCTGCTCCCCCCAGCAAGAATCCTGCCTGTCATATCTTAAAAATCAGTTTAGCGTCGATATTAACGTGTTATAAAAATAGAAAATTATTTGTATAAAATATTACGTTTTTTTGAAGCTTTTATCAGCTTATTTAATCAGCAAACACATCTTTATCTGCATAAATAATTAAGCAATAAAAATTTCAAATACTTATAAAGTCCTGCATATTAATATTGTCCGCATGTGATTCTATTCATTTAGAAATAAACCGTTGTTATATGCAATTTTGTAAGCCTGATAGCTGAATAAATAATAAAATTATAAAATGAATGCAGAATTACATACCCCTCTTGAATCAAATCCACAAAAAATGGGTTAAGGAATACTTCGAATGGCATTATTTGCAGTCATTGGTTTAGGTAGTTTTGGTGCCACCGTTGCAACCCAATTGGTCAGTTTAAATCACGATGTGATTGGGATCGACAACAACAAAAAATATGTGGAAAACATTTCAGATCAAATTACTCATGCTGTGATTGCAGATGCCACCGATGAACATGTGCTCAAAGAACTCAATATTCAAAACTGTGAAGCCGTTGTGGTAGCAATTGGCGAGGACATAGAAGCCAGTATTTTATGTGTGCTGCATTTAAAAAATATGGGAATGAACAAGATTTGGGCCAAGGCTAAATCCAAAGCCCACCACATGATTCTCACCCATCTTGGCATCAATAAAATCATTCATCCAGAAGAAGATATGGGCACCCGTATTGCCCAGTCTTTAAGCTACCCGATGGTCAGTCGTTATATGGATTTGGAAGACAATCATTTCATTGTCAAAATCGAAATCAAGGCTAGCCTGCAAGGTAAACATTTTAATCATTTAATGGATCATGCTTCGGAAATAAAAACACTTTTATTTAAACGTGGCAATCAAGTTCTGTTTAATATTGATCCCGATTTAATTCTGCAAGAAGGTGATATTGTGGTGGTTGAAGGTGAGCTCGAGCCTTTACGAAAACTATCTGCCCGGTTTAAATAAAATATGAATCAACCCCAGAACAACAAATCTCGTAATGTCAATTTAAGCCCCCCCAGCTTACTTGCCTTTGGGTTCTTGAGTTTTATCTTTATAGGCACATTATTACTCAAACTCCCCATTTCTCATCATGGGGAATTAAGCTGGCTCAATGCCTTATTTACTGCGACCTCTGCCGTGACCATTACCGGACTTTCTGTGGTCAATGTTGGAGAGGCTTATACCACCTTTGGCCAAGTGGTGATTATGCTTTTATTGCAGATTGGCGGCTTGGGTTTTATGACGTTTGCCATCCTTGCCGCACTCAGCCTGTCTTCCAATATCAAATTGAAACAGCAAATGATGGCGCAAGAAACCATTGGTCAAACCAGTCTGGCCAAAGTATCTTTCACCATTAAGGGCGTGCTTCTATATTCCCTGTTTTTTGAAGCTGTAGGTACAGTTATTCTTACCATTGCCTGGATGCAGGAATATGATTTCTCCCATGCCTTTTTTTATGCCGCTTTTTATAGTGTTTCTGCCTTTAATAACGGCGGCTTTTCCCTATTCCCGAATAGCTTGATGAGTTTTACCGATCAGTATTTGATTACTTTTACCATTAGCATGCTCTACATTATTGGCGGAATTGGCTTTGTAGTACTGATGGACATTAAACGTGCCCATCGCTGGAGAAAATTGAGTACCAATAGCAAATTAATCCTCTCCACTATTGCAGGGCTAAACCTGGCTGCCTTTATCGTCATTTGGGCACTGGAAGCAAATAATCCTCTAACACTGGCCAGCATGAGCTTGGGCGATCAAGCGATAAATGCCTGGTTCCATGCTACCGTTCCACGATCATCAGGCTTTAACAGCTTGGATATGTCTAGCATGACCGATGCTTCAACCTTGGTCACCATGATCTTGATGTTTATTGGCGGAGGTTCTTTAAGTACAGCGGGCGGGATTAAAGTCGGTACTTTTATTATTGTGGTTTTAAGCGTGATCACTTTTTTACGCCGTTCTGAAGAGTTGCGGATCTTTAACCACTCAGTGCCCAACACCACCTCATTTAAAGCCTTAGCCGTCGTTTCAATCACAGCAATTTTAATCTTTTGTGGATTTTTTACCCTGCTTATTTTAGAACGCGATAAAAACTTCCTGGATTTACTCTTTGAGGCGGTTTCTGCTGCATGTACCGTCGGTTTATCCCGGGGCATCACCAGTGAACTTCAACCTGCAAGCTTGATTGCTTTAATCCTGTTAATGTTCGCAGGCCGTTTAGGACCGCTGACCTTAGCCTACCTGATTGCCACGCCTAAAAAGAGCCATTTGAAACATCCTTCGGCAGATATTCAAATTGGTTAACTGCTCTTAATTTTCAATATAAAAAACCACTCTTTCGAATGGTTTTTTATATTGATGTATTGATAAATTTTAGTACCAGTTCATCAATGACACACCTAACCCTACATAAGTGGCGCGGTGGTTATAATCAATCAGGCTTTCACCATAACCATCAAATAACTGGAAATGGCCACGCAACTTGCCACTAATCGGGAATGCCCAATCAAACTGGGCAGCCCCATGGGCATCATCACCGCCTTTAAGCGAGTGACGCAGCATCAGTGAAAATTCATGATCATTTTTACGATAGAAGGCAGTTAAATCACCACGTCCGATGTAGTTTTTAATGTCGGGATTGTTATCGTCTTTGGCATCTTCTTCAATGCGATACCAAGGACGCACCATCAAGGCAAAGTTGTTGCGCTCAAAGCCCAAGTTCAACATCACGCGATTCCAGCTACGAGATAAAGGATCTGCGCGCCCATTAGACTGGTGGTTCAAGGTTAAACCCAATAATCGTGCATTTAATCCCAATATTTCATAATTGGTGCGAAAAATCAGGCTGGCTTCAGGTTCATAGTTAGTTTCACGAAAAGGACGAGATTCATCCACATTATAAACCTGCCAACGTGAGGATTGCGTATAACCAAACCAGATATCACCATTATCACCAAACAGGTTTTCAACTGCTTTGGTTTTTAATGACAACTGGAATTTTGCTTCCACCGATTTTAGATTTTGTTCCTCCCCCACTTGTACCGTATTATTTTCATTCGGACTGGAAGGACGTTCATTTTTATCAGAGGTCCAAAACCCGGGCATTAGATAAACGGGTTGATGCGCACGAATGTTCCAGGTACCCAGTTTACTGTCGGAAGATAATTCCCAACGCTTATCGAGCAACGATCGATTTGGGTCTATTTTCGGGCCCTCAGCAGAAAATACGCTACTTACCCCATGACTTATTTTTTCCTGAATGGTTTCCGGTTCAGTGGGTTTAGGCGCAATTTCATTGGCTGCTTGGCGTTCGGAAAGCAGCGGTGTTTTATTGTCCTCCGAAACTTTAAACAAAGTATCGTAACAAGCCAACCGATCGGCATTGGAGTCTAATGCCACACAGGCTTCAGGACTAGCTGGAGTAATCAAAGATTCTGGATTTACCGCATTTACATTCGTCACATACAAAGAACTGAGCATGATCATGCTCAGTTGCAAAGTAGTGCGTTCAATTGTTTTGAACGCCATATGGTCTTACCTCAATTTTTTAATTTACTTGTTTTATATCAAAGCCAAGTTCAAGCAATATATCTCGTTTTGCAACGGGCGCAACCACAGCCTTTACAGGTTTTTGCTGCACCAGATAGTGTTCTGCAACGCGTTTTAAATCATCCAAAGTGACAGCAAGCAAACGTGTACGCAATTGTTTTCGAACTGCTGGCGTACGTGCATGCAATAAGGCATAGCAAGCACTAATAGCTTCACCCGCAGGAGAACCCGGTTTATCCATGCTCGCAACCAAGCCCAAAATTGCTTCTTCAAGTTGATGCTCTAAATGCTCAATATTCAACAACCAGTCAATGCTTGCTTCAAAGTCTTTAAATGTTTCTGTCAAGCGTGGATCACGGTAGCTATAAAAACGGAACGAACACGCATTACCGTCATAACTCGCACCACCACCATACGCCCCACCTTTTTCACGAATCGCACTATGTAAGAAGCCATTACGCAAATATGCAGCCAACACCATTAAAGGTGCTGCATCAGGATGAGAAATTTCTACAGCAGGATAAGCTGTAGCACAAAATTGAACATTGGCCTGAATCAACCATGCTTCGTCTTTATTGCTATTTTCCGTGAAAACTGGCGTTAATTCTACTGGGGTTTTATCAACAGCCAACTTATCCCAAACATCTTGAATTTCTTCAATCAAACGATCTGATTGATGCTCTTCACAGACCAGCACGAACTGTTTTGGTGCTTGTAAAAGTAGACGATGAATGGCTTTTAATTCCGCAATTAAAGCATCGTATGCAGCTTCATCATTTTCAATTTTAGCCACCAATTCAGTTAACCAGTTCAGTGCACCCAAACCGGTATTTTGATAATCGCGCTGTGCCAAAGCACTGCAATTACGTGATGCAATTTGCATTGCATAACTATGACCCGAACCTGAAATACGTGATTGCCAACGTGTTTTACGTTGTTGCAATAATTCAATAATACGGTCTTTTTCATCAAAACGCAGTTGTTCAAATGCCAACTTCAATATGCGGATCGCTTCGAAATTATTCACCAGCGATTTGGTGGTCAAGGTTAACCATGCGCTAATTTTATTTTTATCATCCACTTTTGAACGTAAAGATGCTCCCATCCCAACACCACCGCTTACCGCTGTTTGCAGTTGCTGAAGTTCAAGATAATCGTACTCGCCAGCACCGACTTCACCCAATAATACAGACAGCAAGGTGAAATATGGCGATTGCACCACTTCATCTGGAATTTTAACCGTCACTTGCTGATAATAAATACCATTGGTGCCGGCATGGTACAAATTCAAAGGGGTATCGTGATTATTACTGATAATTTCACGCAACTGACCCTGTACAATATGCAGATCAGCAGGTACATCTTCCAGTCCTACTTTCGGCAACAGGTTCATGTCATCCGGCGTATCTTGACGAACTTTTAATGCTTCAGTTTGCTTGATAATTTCAGTTTTTTGCTCATCAGTCAGTTTGGCCCCAATTTCAGCTAAACGTGCTTTTTCTGCTTCCGCTTCTTTTGCAGATTTAGTTGCATCGGGTACCAACGTCATTTGCACACGATGTGGATTATCAAGCAAATGTTCTTGAATCAGATTCGACAACCACATTGGATCTTTGAGCTCTTCCTTGACTTGCTCAATCGCGGCATCCACATCCCAGACATGAATCGGGTCACTGTGATGAATCACGCTGCCCAAGCCATTTAAAATCAGGCTTAAACCATATGGCATGCCGTCGCCATTAATTTCACGTTGATGCAATTCAATCTGATGCAAAATGGCATCGACCATTGCTGAATCGACAGGTTTAGAGGCAACATCTTGCAGAATCTTAAATACGCCATCTTTAAATTCTTGTGCATGTTCAGGATTTGACCCTTGAACGCCACAGAAAAAATTCATTTCAAAGTTAGAATCATCTACCCCCATAAGTGGGCCAGTAGACTGTGCGTAACCACAGGTTTCCAGATAATGACGTAATGGCGAAGCGGAATCTTCAAGCAAAATCCCTTCAACCAGACGCATGCCTAGGCGCAATTTAATATCGCTCGCTTCCGGCAATAACCATGAAATCACATGATAAGTTTTATCTGTTAAATCTTCTGCATCTAATGCATAAGTTTCTGTAACTTCAACTGGTGCAGTCAAGCGTGTTTCAGGTGTTGAATAGAGCGTTTGGCCTTTCTCAAATTTAGACAAGGCTAAAGTTTCAAATTGTTCTTGTAAGTGATAGGCAGATTGATCACCAAAGGTCATAAATACTGCATTACTGGGATGATAGTGTGACTTGTAGAAATTGACTAACTCTGGGTAAGTTAAATCAGGAATATCTTTGGGATCGCCACCTGAATTGTAATGATAAGTGGTTTTCGGAAATAAATGATGCGCCAATTGATGATACAGCTGATCTGAAGGAGAACTCATCGCTCCTTTCATTTCATTAAAGACCACGCCTTTATAGACTGGCTGACCATCTTCAAGCTCAATACGAATACCTTCTTGAGCAAAGTCCAGTTCGTTTAAATTAGCAGCAAAAGCAGCATCTAAATACACTTCCAGCAAGTTTTGAAAGTCTTTTTTGTTTTGCGTCGCAAATGGATAAGCTGTCCAGTCAGCTGAGGTAAACGCATTCATAAAAGTGTTCAGTGAACGGCGAATCATCAGAAAGAATGGGTCACGAACAGGGAATTTTTCAGAACCGCATAATACGGTATGTTCTAAAATATGCGCCTCACCTTTTGAATCCATCGGTTGAGTACGGAACGCCACCAGAAAGACATTTTCGTCCAGATCACTTGCAAGATGATAATGCGTTGCACCTGTCACTTTATGTTTATATTCAGAAACGAAAACGTCTAAGGCCTCAACATGGTGTTGACGTATCAACTGAAACGCGGGATGAACAGTTTGAGTAATGGTTTCAGTGACATCTACAGTCATGTGATCTCCTCATGTATACATATTTATCAGATGTATTGATTATACCTGAATCTTCAACTATATGGATTCGTACAGTTACGAAATTCCAAGCATTTTAGTCCAGTTTCAACCTTGTTCTTTTTTAATGAAAATTATCACTGTTTTCAATACAAAAAATACAACTAATCATTTTTTAAATCACGTTATCAAATATCTAGATATCTTTAAGATCTGTTTTTCAGGCAATTTTATTGCTTACATATATAATAAATAGCCATAA
Organism: Acinetobacter sp.; assembly: GCF_045628685.1. Lineage (GTDB taxonomy): Bacteria > Pseudomonadota > Gammaproteobacteria > Pseudomonadales > Moraxellaceae > Acinetobacter. Next base: position 87,100 of record NZ_JAZQPV010000040.1, on the reverse strand, counting down.
ATATCACAGCCCAAGCCAGGGAGCCGCATAAATAAAAATTGCTCAAAAACCACAAAAGACAATCGGTATATCCAGAATCTCCCCGTTTCCCCCAAATTGTGACAATAGTGTTAAGTAAGTCACTAAAGCACGATGACTGAGGAGTTTTATCAATGTAAGCTGCAATATTTATTATTAATTTTTCAACCCACCCCATCAAAATTATTGTTGATCTTTTCAACTGATGCGCTTAATTCAAGATTAAAATTTAAAGTTATTTTTTAATTTTATAAAATCTATTCAAATAATTTAAGACTCATTTTAAGAATTAAAATTAAGCGTAATCATGATGCTGATGCATCTACTCGAGTACCACAGCATCATAACAAAATGTAATCAATAACTAGAGCAGATATTTGAAGTAACTATAATTCGGATGATTCTCAACAAACACATAATTTTGTTTCTGATAAAAATTTGCTGCAGATTTTGTGTCGGTATTCAAGCAAAGTGCAGAAAAATCTGTACGGGCATTTTTTTCCAGATGCTGCAAAAGCTGTTTACCCACACCATGCTTACGGTATTTCGGCAATACGTAAAAACGACGTACACGACCAATACGGGCATCAATTTCGTTTTCATTCCATTGCTGATTTAAGCCACCACAGGCGATCAGTTTCTCATCATCATAAACAAAAAGAAGAAATTCTCCGGGCTGATCAAACCTATTTTTGCCACTTACATACTCTTCGATCAATTCATCAATAAGCAGGAATCCTTCTTTATGAGCTTGCTTGGCTAATTCTGTGATTTGTGCAGGTAATTGTTCAGCTTTAGCAATCGTAATATTCATCTAACCTTCCTAATCCTTGCCTATTGTGCATTTTGTACGAATAAATCAGCCATATATTGAATTTTATTCATCAATCTACAGCAATCATGAGCATTGGTGTAAACTTAGTGCTTTAATTTAAAATGTGAATGAAAGACATGGCAACTGTTGATCTTTTTGCAATTGGTAATGCATTAATTGACCAAGAATTTAAAGTCTCTGACGATTTCCTGATTCAACAAAATTTGCAAAAAGGCACTATGCAGTTGACTGATGGTGAAACACAAGCAAATTTATATAATAATTTAAAAGAAACGCAAGTATACAAAGGTCAAGCATCAGGCGGATCTGCTGCAAATACCACCGTTGCTTTTAGCGCTTTAGGCAGTAAAGCATTCTATGGATGCCGTGTTGGTAATGATGAACTTGGCCGCATTTATCTCCAAGGCTTAAATGAAGCCGGTATTCAAACCACTGAAAAATCAGTCAGTGAAGGTGTAACCGGTACCTGTATGGTTCTGGTTAGCCCGGATTCTGAACGTACCATGCACACTTTCCTCGGAATTACTGCAGAACTCAGTGAAGAACAAATCAATTTTGAGCCCTTAAAAACAGCAAAATGGCTGTATATTGAAGGTTATTTATCGACCAGTGATTCTGCACGTAAAGCGGTTAAACAGGCACGTGAAATTGCCAAAGCCAATGGTGTAAAAATCGCTTTAACTTTATCTGATCCAGCGATGGTGCAATATGCCCGTCAAGGTTTAGATGAATTGCTTGATGATGGCGTAAATCTATTGCTGTGTAATCAGCATGAAGCTTTGATGTATACAGAAACCGATTCAATAGAAGCGGCATTGGCTAAATTACAATTGAAAAGCAAATACACCGTCATTACACTATCTGCAGAAGGTGCTTTAATTTCCGATTCAGAACAAAGCTTTAAAGTTCCAGGTCGTACAGTAACAGCAGTCGATGCCAATGGTGCCGGAGATGCCTTTGCGGGTGCTTTCCTTTATGCATTGAATGCTGGATTAAGCCTTAAAACTGCTGCTGAACTGGCAATTTTGATTTCAAGTGAAGTGGTCTCACAATTTGGCCCACGGCTAAATGTCGAAAGTTACGCGGAATTATTAAATAACTTTCAAAAGGAATGTGCATAATGATTAAAATTGCGATGATGGAAGAAATTCCTGAACGTGAAGCGCGTTCATACGAAACGCCGAATGGTGACACCATTTTTATTACCCAGCGTGACGGTGCATTTTATGCCTATCAGAATCTCTGTCCGCATTTGCAGGTTGAACTGGAGTTTTTAGAAAATCAGTTCTTGGACCGCGATCAGGAATTTATCGAATGCTCCACCCATGGAGCACTATTTCTGGTTGAAACAGGTGAATGTATTTCTGGTCCTTGCCAGGGACAATCACTTGAAAAAGTAGCGATCAACGTACATTCTGATGGTGGAATTTACCTCAACGAAGAATAAATAAAATACCCTCAATGGAATCTTGCCATGCTTGAGTTTTTACAGAACTATGACTTAATCCCGTTTCATTTAAGCTTACTGGCTTTAGTTTTACTCAGCATGGCAGAAACCATTGGTTATTACTTTAATATTCGCCCTACAAAATATCTAAAGAGACTGTCTCCAAAAAAAATCTCTGAATCACCCTTACTGAATGTTAAATTTTCCAAAACACTGATTGTTGTATTTTTACTGATGAACTTTAGTTTCTCAGGCTATTTTCTTCAGCTTTGTGTTTATGCCCAACATCAAAAATTTCTACCAGCTTTCTACCTGGTAATCCCCGCACTCATCATTGCGATTTTCTTCACCGTTTTTATGATTCATTGTCTTGATCAAGTTATTAAACCCACACTCACCAGACAACAGGTTAGTCTGCTTGGACGCCTCGCAACAATATCAAGCGGCAATGCCCGCCCGGGATTTTCTGCACAGGCACGGGTAAGAGATAGTTTCGGGCAACTGCATTATGTTCAAGTTGAGCCAGAATTTGGTGAATTGGAATTTCAATCGCAGATTATTTTAATTCGCTTAAAAAAATCCCACTATATTGCTAAAAAAATATCTAAATCCAATTCCCTTTTTAGTATGGAAAATTATCAGTAACATTTGAGTAATTTAACTAAATTATCAAAATTAATTTTTAAATATAAAAATCCAGTCAAGTCATCAACTTAACTGGACTCAAAAGCTACAACATTAACGTTTAAGCAAGCCAGAAATCGTGTTCATCACTTGTTGAATATCTGCATTAGCTTCTTGTTTATTGGTTTGCTCACCCTGGGGAGTTAAGGAATCAATAATTTGCGGTAAAACTGTTGAAATCGCACTATAAATATCTTGTTTAGGGACATGTGCTTCTTGGGCAACCTGCTCTACTTCCTGCTCATCAAATAAGCTTTGAACCTGTTGCTGATTCACACTTGCATTTTCACCCGGGCCTGTAGACACCCAGTCATCTACCTGCTTATTTAAGCCCATGCCTTTTAGTTTATCCAAAGCGCCTTGTATACCACCTTGCTTTTGAATCCATGCTAAAATCAAAGGTAAAACTGCAATTAATAAAGTTTTTGTACCACCACCGCCTAAACCGCCAGTTTGTTGCCTAGGCTGATTTTGTGGTGAACCACTTAAATGCCCTAATACTGATCCTAAAATTCCACCTAGACCGCCTTGTTGATGTTGTCGGGATTGCTGGTTAGGCTGAGATTGTTGCTGCGTATTATTGCCACCCAACTGCCCCAATACTGAAGCTAAAATCCCACCTAAGCCGCCTTGTTGAGGTTGTGACTGATTTTTCGGGTTACCACCTAAAGCCTGTTTAGCCAGTATTTCCACAATATTACTCAGATTTGTCATCGTATCGTCCTTTTATCGGCTTAAGAAAAGCATACGATGCTTTCAAAACCTGTAATGCGGGCAAATTGTTAAGTTTTGCAAGATTTAGAAAAGAAAGAAACAGTGGAGCCTTACCAGCGAAATTTATTCCAGTTTTCCGGATTCGCCCAAAACTTGGAATTAAACCAGTCTGGTATATGCTTATAGGTCAGGATATTAAATTGCCACAAAGCAAAATTGCGATCATGTTGGGTTTTATCAATCAGCTGGGTAAACCCTAAAGCACGCAATAATTTCTCATCTTGTAACTGGCTCACTACCACAATACGTTTTGCCATCAAATCACGTAGCTTGACGAGTAGTTGCGATTTTTGAACATTTGAAATATCAAGTAACTCTGATGAATCAAGCAATACCATACCCAAGTCATATCGCTGTGTAAAAGGCAGACTTAAAAACTCAGTTACGGTAAAATAGTGCCATTGAATTGATTGATTGTTGTCGTATTGTGCAAGATTTTGGCCAATACACAATGCAGTTTGAATAGGCTGTTCTTTAGATAAATCGTCTAGCATTGAAGCAATGACATTTTGTTCAGCCATAACTGCATCCTTATTATTTGAGAGAGTATTCTTCATGGAACTACAAGGCATTTGCCATAAAATGCATGCAGGTTTAAAGGACCCTATTGTAACTGATCAACAGACCTGTAAGGCAAATGTAGAATATAAATTTGTACTGGATCGCGCTGCAATTGATCTTCCATTTACGTTGGGACAAGAAGTCGAAATTGAATGGACAGGTAATATTTACTGTGTTTCCTGTGAAAATAAAACGCCCAAATCCTATGCACAAGGTCACTGCTTTAAATGCTTTAAAACTCAAGCTTCATGCGACATGTGTATTATGAAGCCTGAAACATGTCACTATCATTTGGGTACCTGCCGTCAAAATAGTTTTGCACATGACGTTTGTTTTCAGCCCCATATTGTTTATCTGGCCAATTCCAGTGCATTAAAAGTAGGCATTACCCGTCAAGGACAAATGCCGACACGCTGGCTTGATCAAGGTGCAACTCAAGCCCTTCCAATTATGAAAGTCGGGTCACGCCGCCTATCCGGTCAACTGGAAATCATGTTTGGAACCCAAGTCGCTGACAAAACTGACTGGCGAAAACTACTGAAAGGGGAAGCTGAACCACTCAATTTAATAGAAGTTCGTGAGCAACTGATTGAAGAATTTGCACCGAAAATTCAAACCATTCGTGATGAATTTAGTCAAAACCTTGAATTTAATGAAACTGTTGAAGTGATGGAAGATGAGCTTCCACGTGAGTTTGTTTATCCAGTCGATGAATATCCTGAGAAAATCAAATCACATAATCTGGACAAAACTCCGATCATTCGCGGAAAATTATTGGGCATCAAAGGTCAATACCTGATCTTGGATACCGGGGTGATTAATATTCGTAAATACTCCGGCTATGAACTAAAGCTACGTGCTGAATAAAACTTGAATGAGTCCATAAAAAACCTGCATAAATGCAGGTTTTTTTATTTCATACGAAATTATTTAATTTTGGCATGCGCTTTTAGATATTCAGTGTAATCATCAAGTTCTTGTTGACCACGAAGCTGTTGATACAACTTAGACAATTCATTCAACTGATCATCCGTTAAAGCATTCGACATGGTCTTGTTCACATTCGACACAGCCACAACCACTAACTCATCTGGTAAAGAAGCTGTTGTAACCGACCACATGCCTGCTTTTGGTGCCGGGACACTAAATGCTGCACGTTCAATCTCACGTTTCAAACCTTGTGAACGTGTAAATACACCTGCATTTTCAAATGTGATGTTACTTTGAGCTAAGGCAGTTGCAGCAGGTTGTGATTTAAAGCTATTTAAAGCAGTTTGAATTTTGGCTTTTGCAGCATCAGTTGCTTTTTGTTCAATCAGTTTAGCTTTAACACGAGGTGTTGCTTCTGCCAAAGTTTGCACTCCAGCCGCATGATAATTACGTACTTTTACCCAAACGGTATCACCATTGGCTAACTGGATACTGCTTGAAGCATTACGGTCACCATTTTTCACATCATCATTAAATAGCTTAACTTTTACATTCGCATCGCTCAATACAGGATGCTGAGTCGATAAAGTCATACCCTTGATTGATTGTACGGTTACCCCCTTCACTTCTTGGGCTACTACATCCAGCGCATCACTCCCTACCACCATTTCATTCAGCGCATTTACAGTATCTGAAAAGGCATTTGCAGACTTGTTCTTTTGCAATTCAGCCAGCAAACGTGGTTTTTCCGTTTCAAACGTTGGAAGCTTAACCGAAGCCGCTTCTGTTTCAATTAAATGATAACCATACTGTGTTTTAACAGGAGCGGAAACTTGCGCTGATTTCAAAGAAGTTACAGCTTGGTCAAATGCATCACCAAATACACCTTTGGCATATGCGTCTACCACACCACCTTTGGCTTTGGATTCGGTATCATCTGAATATTGCGCAGCAGCTTGAGCAAAGCTCATCCCTGCTTTAATTTTTGCAGCCACATCATTGGCTAATTTCTTTGCTTCTGCATCTGAACGCGTATCTGCCGAAATTAAAATATGCTTCACCAGTGGTTTAGCATCTTTCTTTTGCGCTTCCACAAATGCTGCATAAGCTTGCTGTAATTCAGCCTCTGTGACTTGCGTATTCACCGGTGCTACATTCGCTGGTGTCAACACAACATAATCTACATCCACACTTGCAACTTGTTTAAATGAATTTTGATGTTTGTTGTAATAAGCCGCAATTTCTTGAGGAGTTACTTTTACATTTTTTTTATAGTCATCCAGTTTAATGCTCGCAAGATGTAATGTACGTTGTTCAGTTTGCAAGTTTGCAATTTGTTCAATATCAAGCTTACTCACCAAAGCATAATCCATAAATGTTGAAGTCAACATTTTTAAGGCATGGTCTTGACGCAAATTTGCAATTAAAGCTTGACTGGTCATACCCACTGAACGCAAATAGTTTGCATACAAGCTTTCAGAAAATTTACCATTTTCTTGAAAGTTAGGTTGTTGGGCAACCATTTGTTCAATCTGTGCATCACTTAAAGAAATCCCTAACTTTTCTGCTTGTTGCAATAACAAGGTACGAGCCACCAGGGTATCCATCGCTTTATTTTGAATAAAAGATTGATTCAATAAAGTTTCATCGCCATTGGCATACGCCAGATACTGTTCTTTAAATGATTTAGTCAGTGTTTCTAGTTCTTTTTTAGAAATTTCTTGGCCATTGACTAATTTTGCCGTGTCTTCCGACTTCCCGCCACTAAAATATCCTTCAATACCTACAAGTGCTAAAGGGGTCAAAAACAATACAAGCAGAACTTTGCCTAACCAACCCTTAATAACTTTACGAAAAGATTCCATAAGTATTCCAATATTTTATTTGTGAGGGATTTTACCCGAAAACCCACAATGAATGAATGCGTTCAACTTGAAAATTGCCACTATTAATAAAAAAACGCGCCTAATGCGGCGCGTTTATCGGTTTTAAAAAAGATTAAGCAACAGAATCTTTTAAACCTTTACCAGCTTTAAAGCTAGGTACTTTGCTTGCTTTAATTTCTAAAGCTGCACCAGTCTGTGGGTTACGACCAGTACGTGCTGCACGTTCTTTTACATTGAATGTACCAAAACCAACAAGTGTTACAGTATCACCAGATTTAAGTGCTTCAGTAATTGAAGCAATTGTCGCATCTAAGGCTTTACCTGCATCAGTCTTAGACAATCCCCCTTTCTCTGCAATTGCATCGATTAATTCTGATTTATTCATGAAGATTACGTCCTCTTAATATCGTTTATTTAAGGTCTAAGGATTCCATAACACCTTTATAGCAATGGTGCAGGGCAAAACGCAATACTCCGGATATCAAATTCTGCAAAATAAATGCGAAAAAAATTGTTGAAAAATGCAGAAAAAGCAAAATTGTTTCATTTTTTTACAATTTTCGCTTTTAAAAGCTTGTTTTCTTCAACCAAAAAATCGACCTTGCTATGTAGCTGTAATATGAGACTTTCTAGATGTTGAATATCTTTTACCGTAACCAAACCAATCCGGTTTAAAGAATGGTTCACACTATGGTCAATTAGCTTCTCAACTTTATCTTTAGTATCCGTGACTGACTCTTTGGCTTTTTCTGAGACTTTTTCTACCGTTTGATCAGCAATTTCCGTGGTTTTAGACTCCAGCTCTTCACCAACCTTGACTAAAGAGTCAAATAATTTATTTCCTTCTTCTTCTGCACGTGAAAAAGCACCTAAACCGGCGAGCCAGATTTGTTGAGTATATTTACGAAAATCCAGTCCTGACTTACGCCCTACCCGTAATCTATTCTTTGTTTTATCAGTATTTTCCTGTATTTGTTGATCCTCATCCTGATCTTTTATTTGCTTATCCATTAATCCTTATCTCCTGATTGTTTTATGCACTGTTAAACATATTTATCCACAAAATACACTCATAATAGCAAATTAAATACTTGATCGATTTGTTAAACTGTTCTACAAAGCAAGATTATTATATATTTGGCGTAAGTCCTGAAGCATATTTTACGAGCTGGGATGCTCTATTTCAGGTAAGGATTGAGTTTTATGAGTGAATCGCAACAAAATCAAAAGCAAAAGCATTTGTTGCTCACAATGGCTATGATTGTTCTTGAAACAATTTTCACACTCATTTTGAAGCATGATCACGTTATTGGTTTACAGGCTAAAAAATTTATAGATCAAAAAGTTGCGATTAAAATTAATAGTTATTTGCCTTACTTTGATTTTTACATCCAATTTAATGAACATGGAATTTTATTTGATACAAAAGCGCCAGAGTATCCCGTTGATCTGGATATTCGCACCACCCTTATGGATTTAATAAAAGTCTTTGTGTTTGCCAATCGCAGCAGTCTCAAAAAAATGCGTATTGATGGCGACCTGACTTTAAAAGATGAGTTCCGTGATTTAGCTTTGCTCTTCAGCTTTCCAAAAGTTTTATCGGACTGGAAACAGTGGTTAACTGAACCTACTGATCAACAAGACATTGTTGCGTCTAAAAAACGCATCGCACCGCTTTTAGAAAAAATTGACCTCCAACGTTCAAAAATCAATAGCTTAGAAGTGGAAGTTAAACAATACCGAAATCGGATTCGTCGCATCGAACAAAAACAGAAGAGAACCAATATATCGTTTATTGTAACGACCGTCCTTTTGATTGCGTTATTAGTGTATAATTTATGGCTAGCATAAATATATAATTTTTCTTATAAAAAGAAACAATTTAAAGCCGCATAAAAAACTTGACTATTTTAGTCAGGATTCTTAAAATCAACACATCTAGTCTTAACATGTGTATCGAATCATGCGTCTTACTACTCGCGGTCGCTACGCAGTGACTGCTCTACTTGATTTAGCTTTGCAGCCAACTGAACAAACGATCACGCTCGCTGAAATTGCAGCCCGTCAAACTATTTCTGTAGCTTATCTTGAGCAGTTATTTGCAAAATTAAAGCGTCACGGCTTAGTTTCTAGTGTACGTGGTGCCAACGGTGGCTACCATCTTGCTCGTCGCGCTGATGAAATCACTGTGTTAGAAATTATTGAAGCTGTAAACGAAACCGTCGATGCAACGCGTTGTGACCATAAAGGCAACTGTCAAAATGGTGCAATGTGCTTGACTCATGATTTATGGCAAGAACTCTCCCACCACATTGCCGATTATTTAGCAAAAATTACGCTTGCTGATCTTGTAGCACGTGACAACGTACAAACCGTTGCAATCCGCCAAAATTCACCAAGTTTTGATTCAGCCCTTTTATCGGTTACAGGTATTTGACATGAAACGTCCGATTTATCTTGATTATGCAGCAACCACTCCTGTAGATCCTCAAGTTGCAGAACGTATGATGGAGTGCTTAACATTCGATGGTACTTTCGGCAATGCTGCATCTCGTTCTCATGCTTACGGGTGGCAAGCGGAAGAAAAAGTAGAATATGCACGTGAACAAGTTGCTAATTTAATCAAAGCAGATCCACGTGAAATTGTGTGGACCTCTGGCGCAACCGAATCTGATAACCTTGCATTAAAAGGTGTTGCACAATTCTATGCCTCTAAAGGCAAACACATCATTACCAGTAAAATTGAACATAAAGCAATTTTAGATACTTGCCGTGAACTCGAAGAAGAAGGTTTTGAAATCACCTATCTTGAGCCAGAACCAAAAACCGGTTTAATCACCGCGGAAATGGTTAAAGCTGCGATTCGTCCAGATACCATTCTTGTTTCCCTGATGATGGTGAACAACGAAATTGGTACCGTGACTGATGTTGCTGCAATTGGTGAAATCACCCGCGCAAATAAAACCTATTTCCACGTCGATGCGGCTCAAGCTGCGGGTAAAGTTGAAATTGATCTTTCAACCATGAAAATTGATTTAATGAGTTTCTCTGCGCATAAAATTTATGGCCCCAAAGGTATAGGCGCACTGTTTGTACGTCGTAGCCCACGTGTTCGTCTTAAAGCTCAAATGCATGGTGGCGGTCATGAACGCGGTATGCGCTCGGGTACACTTGCAACCCATCAAATCGTGGGTATGGGTGAAGCATTTGAACTTGCAGGCAAAAACCTAGAATCTGAACAAAAACGCATTCGTGTATTACGTGACAAACTTTGGAATGGTTTACAAGGTTTGGAACAAGTGTTCTTAAATGGCCACCCTGAATACAACGTTGCAAACTACCTCAATGTCAGCTTCAACTTTGTTGAAGGCGAATCATTGATGATGGCATTGAAAGATGCTGCTGTATCATCGGGTTCTGCTTGTACTTCTGCAACACTTGAGCCTTCTTATGTGCTTCGTGCATTAGGTCTGTCTGATGAGCTTGCTCACAGTTCGATTCGTTTCAGCTTCGGTAAATATACCACTGAAGAAGATATCGACCATGTACTTGAAGTGACCAAAGCTGCTGTACAAAAATTACGTGATCTTTCTCCTCTTTGGGATATGTACAAAGATGGCGTGGATCTGTCTACAGTAGAATGGGCTGAACACTAATTTATTCTTGGCATCTTATAGAATTTCAGTAAGATGCCCCCATATTAATTCTTATCAAGGCTGACCCCGAGGTTTGGAGACGCATCATGGCTTATAGTGAAAAAGTAATTGATCATTACGAAAACCCCCGTAATGTTGGTGTTTTAGATAAAAACGCTGAAAATGTTGGTACAGGTATGGTTGGTGCACCCGCTTGTGGTGACGTTATGCGTCTTCAAATTCAAGTGGATGACAACGGAATTATTGAACAGGCACGTTTCAAAACTTATGGTTGCGGATCTGCTATTGCATCAAGTTCGCTTGTCACTGAATGGCTTAAAGGTAAAACTTTAGATCAAGCACAAGCAATCAAGAACATTGATATTGCAACTGAACTCGCGCTTCCTCCAGTAAAAGTACACTGTTCTGTACTTGCTGAAGATGCTATTAAAGCTGCTGTTGAAGACTACCGCAGCAAAAAAGCTAAAGCCTAATCGCTTTAAGTTTTGAATAAGGAATAACGGAGTTTTCATGATTCACTTAACTGAAAATGCTGCAACTCATATCAGCAATTACTTAAAAAATCGCGGTAAGGGTGAAGGCATTCGCGTTGGCGTGAAAACTTCAGGCTGTTCTGGCTTGGCATATGTACTCGAATTCGTTGATGAAATTGACACACATGATCAAGTGTTTGAACAGCTTGGTGTTAAGGTTTTCGTTGATCCCAAAAGCAGTGTCTATTTAGAAGGTTTGGAAATGGACTATGTAAAAAATGGCTTAAACGAAGGCTTCGAATTTAACAATCCCAATAAAAAAGGTGAATGTGGTTGCGGTGAATCTTTCACTGTTTAATCAACCTCATCCCTTCTTTTAAAAATTAAAACAGTGTGAAATACACTGTTTTAATTACATTTATATTTGCAGTTATTTTATAGAACTTTTGCGGATCAAATCTCCCATGAATCATTTTGAGTTGTTCAATCTTCCTGTAGCACTCGATATTGATTTAGCAGCTTTAAAAAATGAATTTTTAAAATTGCAGCAACAATATCATCCCGATAAAGCTGAAGACAAAGATCAGGCATTAATCAAGTCAAGTGAAATCAATCAGGCATTTAAAGTTTTATCTCAAGTTGATAGTCGTGCGGGATATTTGCTTTCGTTGAAAAAGCAAGATCATCTACTTGATCAGTCCATCAGCGATTTTGAATTCTTGCAATCTGCGCTAGAAATTCGTGAACAGTTAGATGAAGCTCACGCTGCCGACGATTTGATTTCACTTAAACAAGAAGTCCAACAATGGATTGACAGCTTGGTTCGTGAATTTAAAATTGACTATACTGAAGAAGACTGGGCTGAAGCGCGCGATACAGTGCGTAAGTTACGCTTCTTTCAAAAAGTCATGGCGGATATCGACAAAGCTGAGGATCGCTTCTTAGATGATGATTCTTTCGATCTTGATGATGATTTTTAATTTATTTTTACTTTTAGACGTTCAAAGGATGTAACACAATGGCTCTCTTGCAAATTGCAGAACCTGGTCAATCAAGTGCGCCCCACGAACACCGTATTGCCATTGGTATCGATTTAGGTACAACACACTCTTTAGTGGCTACGGTTTTATCAGGCAAAGCCAAAGTTCTTAACGATGAACAAGGTCGCGTGTTACTTCCGTCGATTGTGCATTATGCAGATGACGCAACCCAATATGGTCATGAAGCCAAAGCCTTCATGACCAGCGATCCTAAAAATACCATTGTTTCTGTTAAGCGCTTTATGGGTCGCTCAAAAGCCGATATCAAATTCCAGCATCCATATACTCTGGTGGGTGAAGACCACCAAATGCCAGCTTTTGAAACCAACCAAGGGCGCAAAACCCCGGTTGAAGTTTCGGCTGAAATCTTAAAACAACTGAAAGAACGTGCCGAATCCAGCTTACAAAATCCAATTAATGGTGCAGTCATTACTGTTCCTGCCTATTTTGATGAAGCGCAACGTCAAGCCACGCGTGATGCAGCTCAGCTGGCTGGGTTAAATGTACTACGTTTACTGAATGAACCGACTGCTGCTGCAGTCGCTTATGGTCTAGATCAAGAGAGCAATTTAGCTTCTGATCGCAACTATGTGATTTATGACCTAGGCGGTGGTACTTTTGACGTTTCGATCTTGCGTTTTACTCAAGGCGTATTCGAAGTTTTAGCGACGGGTGGTCATACCGCACTTGGCGGTGACGATTTAGACCGCTTGATTGTAAAATGGGTGAAGAAACAGCTCAATATTGAAAGCTTGAATGATTCAGATCACGCACATCTGATGGTTGCAGCACGTACTGCCAAAGAAGCATTAACAGAGTTAGAGTCTGTTGAACTTCAGGCGCTAGATCAAGTCTTGACTTTAGATCGTGAAACATTTGAAGACATCATTAAAATTGCTTTAGATAAAACCATTAGCGTATGTAAACGCGTGATGCGCGATGCCAAGATTGAACTGGCCGATATTCAAAATGTCGTTCTAGTGGGTGGATCAACCCGTTCATATGCGGTCCAAAAAGCAGTTCGCGATGTGTTCAATCAAGAGCCTTTATGCACAATCAATCCAGATGAAGTGGTTGCCATTGGTGCCGCTATTACTGCAGACCAGCTGATTGGTAACAGCAAAGATGGTTCGCTACTACTGGATGTTACCCCACTCTCTTTAGGTTTAGAGACCATGGGTGGTCTGGTTGAACGCCTGATTTCACGTAATACCGCTATTCCCGTAGCACGTCGCCAAGAGTTCACTACCTATCAAGATGGTCAAACTGCAATGCTGATTCACGTGGTACAAGGTGAACGTGATCTGGTTGAACATTGCCGAAGTTTGGGGCGTTTTGTTTTACATGGCATTCCACCGATGACTGCAGGCCAGGCACGTATTGAAGTGACTTTTCAGGTTGACGCAGATGGCTTACTGACTGTTTCTGCCAAAGAGACCACCTCTGGCGTGCATGCACAAATTGATATTAAACCATCTTATGGCCTATCAGATTCTGATACTGAACGCTTATTGATTGAAAGTTTTAAATTTGCTGAAGAAGATAAAAATCTTCGTCACTTGCAAGAAACCAAAGTTGAAGCACAACGTGAACTAGAAGCCCTCACCCAAGCATTAAAAGTTGATTCAAACCTACTTAGCACTGAACAACTTGTTGCTTTAGAGCAAGCCAAAACTCAACTTGAAAATCAGTTATCAACGACTGATATCAAGACGATTGAAGAAGCAATACAACAGCTTAAAATACATAGCGATGCCTTTGCTGCAGTACGTATGAATCAACATATTGATGCTGCGCTTAAAGGTACTCAACTTGATGACTGGTCAAACTCACCCGAATAAATAGGTAAAAATTATGCCACGTATTAAAGTTCTTCCACATGCGCAAATTTGCCCGAACGGTGCTGAGTTTGAAGTCGAACAGAATGCCAATCTTTGTGAAAGCTTATTGAAAAATGGCATCAAGATTGAGCATGCCTGTGACATGTCTTGTGCATGTACCACTTGTCATGTTGTGGTTCGCAAAGGTTTTGATAGCCTAGAAGAAATGACTGATGTCGAAGCCGATTTACTTGATCGCGCCTGGGGTCTTGAGCCTGACTCACGTCTTTCATGCCAGGTTAAAATTGTGGATGAAGATTTGGAAGTTGAAATTCCAAAATACACCATCAATCATGCTTCTGAGAAGCATTAATTGATTTAAGGATTCATAAAAAACCACGCTTAGCGTGGTTTTTTATATGGAGCTTAGTATGTTTTTATATGAAATTTCATAGTAAAGATGCTTAATGATATTGCTCATCTTTCTGATCTTCAATTATTTCATCTTCTAAATTCAGCTTAACAATGCCTTGAGAGTTGGTCATTTTTTGCTGTTTTTGTATGCGCTTGATCATTTTTTCCAGAACATTGATCAGCTCTGGATATTCGTAATTTTGCACTTCATCCAGATTCAGCAATAAATGGAAACCTTTATACTCATAATCAAACCAGCGCTGATAATCCGATTTACGTGAAGTATATTTCTCCATCACTTGCCAGGTGTTTACCGGACCTTGAATACCTTTCAGCTTAATTGGGGCTTTAGGTGCACACAAATAATCATTTTTAATTAAATTATAGGTATCATCAGAAATTAATATTTCATCGATTTCTGCCGCACTTTGCAAACGTGCCGCCAAATTCGCATCACGCCCAACGATGGTATATGCCATACGATGAGCCGCACCATAATTCCCAACGTGACAATATCCAGTACTGATTCCCATACGAATATGTAAAGCCGGATAGCCCATTTTAATCCAGCGCTCTCTTAATAATTTCATTTGCTGACGCATATCAATCGCCATGTCCAAACAAGTTTTTGCATCTTGTTCAACACCTTGCGAAATTGGATCACCAAAGAATATTAAAATCGCATCTCCCATAAACTTATCCACAGTCGCTTCATACTGTTTCGCAATTTCTGTCATATGACTTAAATAGTCATTGAGCAAGAATGCCAAGTCATCCGGGATAAGGGTTTCAGAAAGCTCGGTAAAACCTTGAATGTCTGAAAAGAAAATGGTCATTTTCTTACGTTTGTATTCAATTTTGGCTTCCGACTCACCCTTCATGATCGATTGCCACAATTGTACCGGTGCATAACGGCTGAGCTGGTTGGCAAATTCCATATAACGATTCATTTGCTCATAATAATAAGCTTTACGATCGGTAATATACTGGATTTGGCTACGTTGATAAAAACTTCCCACACCCAAATAAGTGATGAGACAAATAAAGCCCAGAACGGTTAATTCACCTGTCGTTTGTTCAAAATATTCGCCAAATCCAAAAATAAAGATGTTACACAGATAGAAAATTGCGATTCCAATCAGACTCGCCAACGACACCATGAGAAATGAAATTTTATTACTGATTGCTGTATACAGAATGGCAAAAAGTGAAATAAACGTCAGCACCAAGTTTAAATGAATGGCCGATAAAATAACTGAAATAGCTACAACATCAACCAGAAATAATAAACTGCGTTTTGTTTTGGAATTATAACGGTACAACAGTCCATTCGATAACTTTGGAGTAATTAGCAGGACAAACAATAAGAATACCGGAACATAAATCTGATAGTGCGTATCAGAAGTAGTGTAATGATAGACAATGATGAGTAAAGACAACATGATATATCCCATCAAACGATGAAAATATTCAAATTGTCTCGGCTCTTTTCTAATCCAGTCGTCTAATGGCACTCAATCGCTCCGGTCCCAGTATTCACACCCAACATTCCCTGTCTGGCTTCTTAAATCGCTTCGAATTAGTCCATACGCCAGTCAAATGGCATATCACCTTGACCACGTAGCGCAAGCATTAAAGTTTGGCGCATATGAGCAAGGACTTCATTGCTATAAGGAATAGCAGGTGTGCCCCAGACTGGCTTTGGCCAAGCCACGTCATTCTGGTAACGCACGACATGATGAAAATGTAATTGTGGAACCATATTGCCTAAAGCCGCAACATTCATTTTATCTGCACGAAATACACGTGCCAATTGGCTGGATAACCAGCTAGATTCACGAAGGAACTGTTCTTGGTCAGCCTGACTTAATTCATATAATTCGCTAATACCCGGTACGCGCGGAATTAATATGAGCCACGGAAATTGCATATCATTCATCAAACGACATGTTGACAGTGGGAAGTCGCCTACAAAAAAAGTATCTTGAGCAAGTTGTGGATGCAAACTAAACATATCTTTATAAATTATGCAAAATTAGAATGATGGCTAATACTATCACATCCAATGGGACGTGAATATTCTATGCAATGTGTTTCATTACAAATAAACCACTATTTGCTTTGAAGACCCAGGCGCAGATAAATTTAATAAATTCCCTTAAAAATTCAAGTATTTCTTTTCAATAAATCTCAAATTATCGGTCAATTCAGCAGTGAGCGCATATTATTTACTCACCCACTTTTTCATCAGTGAATTTCTTTTAACAAACTCGCGAGCAAATCCGAAATAAACTGAATTCTTTTTTGATAATCTTCCAGCATTACCCTCACTTTCAAACGCTGCCCCCCCTCCATACGGAAAAAAGTCGGATGCTTTTGCATCATTTGAATGATGCTCACGGCTTGAACGGGGGTGTCAGGTGAAAACTCGATATGACCACCATGGGAGCTGATATCTACCTTGGTAATCCCCAACTGCTCTGCTTTTAAGCGGAGGTGATGCACTGCGAATAATTGCTTCACAGGCTGGGGGGGCACACCAAAACGGTCAATCAGTTCCATCCGGATATTATCGAGTTTTTCCTCACTATCGGTATTACTGATTCGTTTATAGAACATCAAACGTTGGTGTACATCGCCTAAATATTCATCTGGAATCAATGCCGGCATATGCAGATTAATTTCAGCCGTTAACGATAAGGGTGCATCGAAATTCGGGGTTTTACCTTTTTGAATGGCTTTAGTCGCTTTTTCAAGCATTTCCATATACAGGCTATATCCAATCGCGTGCATCGAACCACTTTGTTGCTCACCCAGAAGTTCACCTGCGCCACGAATTTCTAGATCTTCTGTGGCAAGCATAAAACCGGCACCTAAATTTGATGCACGCTGGATGGCATCCAGCCGTTTTTCTGCATCGCCTTTTAAGCCTTTAATTGAAGGCACAAGCAAATAGGCATAGGCTTGATGGTGCGAACGCCCGACACGCCCTCTCAATTGATGTAATTGCGCGAGCCCCAGTTTGTCTGCACGTTCAATCAAAATGGTATTGGCATTTGGCACATCAATTCCGGTTTCAATAATGGTTGAACACACCAAAACATTGTATTCTTTGTGATAGAACTGCTGCATCACCTGTTCTAGTTCACGTTCGCGCATTTGTCCATGGGCAACCGCGACACGTGCTTCAGGAACCAGCTCTCGAATACTGGCTGCAGCACGTTCAATCGAATCGACTTCATTATGTAAAAAGTAAACCTGCCCACCACGAAGCAATTCACGCAAAATGGCTTCTTTAATGGATTCACTGGTGTGTTCTTGCACAAAAGTTTTGACGGCCAAACGACGTGCTGGTGGCGTGGCAATAATGGATAAATCGCGCATCCCGCTAAAAGCCATATTCAAGGTACGCGGGATTGGGGTTGCCGTCAGGGTCAGCATATCGACATCAGCGCGCATGGCTTTAATCCGTTCTTTATCGCGCACCCCAAAACGATGCTCTTCATCGACAATCATCAAACCCAAGTCTTTAAACTGGATACTTTCCTGCAAAATTTTATGTGTCCCGATCACAATATCGACTTTACCGTCAGCCAAGTCTTCGGTAATTTTTAAATGGGTTTTATTAGAACCAAAACGCGAAAGTACTTCAATCCGAATCGGCCAATCAGCAAAACGGTCTTTAAAGGATTCATAATGCTGTTGTGCCAGCAAGGTCGTCGGCACTAAAACAGCGACTTGCTTATTGTTTTGCACCGCTAAAAATGCTGCTCGCATTGCGACTTCGGTCTTACCAAAACCAACATCACCACAGACCAGACGATCCATCGGTTTGGCAAGTTGCATATCATGCAATGTCGCTTCAATTGCATTGGCTTGATCTAGAGTTTCCTCATAAGCAAAGCCGCTGGCAAATTGCATATACGGACTTTGCTCAAGTTCAAAACTAAAGCCGGGTTTTGCCTGACGACGCGCCTGAATATGCAACAGTTCAGCGGCGACATCATGTATCTGTTCCAAGGCCTTACGTTTTGCCTTGTTCCAGGCATCGGTGCCTAATTTATGTAATGGCGCTAAATCGGGATCACCGCCGCTATAACGGCTGATCAAATGTAAGTTGGTGACCGGAACATATACTTTGGCAGCATCGGCATAATCCAGCTGTAAAAATTCATGATCCTGATCATCAATACTTAAAGTGATTAAACCTGCATAACGCCCTACACCATAATCAATATGCACCACCGGTGCACCAATACTGAGTTCAGTTAAACTACGGATTAAAAATTCTTCCGACACTTCCTGCTGACGTTTACGACGGCGCTGAACCACACGATGCTCATAGAGTTGATTTTCAGAAATCACGGTGAGGTGATCAGGAATTACCAACCCACGATCTAGTGGCGCACTAGTAATAGCTATGGCATGGAGTGATTTTCTAAACTCTGCAAAATTTTCGACACTCGGAATATCACCCAAGGCAGGACGTAAAGCATCCTTTAAGGTTTCACGGCGACCGGCACTTTCAGCAACTAAAAGTACAGGATGATTTACAGCATCAATATATTTTTTAACCGCCGAGAAAGGTTTTTCCTGTTTCGGATCGACGGGTAAACGCGGTGGCACTTCCGTATTGAGATTCAGAACACCGGTTTTTTCGATAAATTCTTCGTTTGAAGCAATGATTCGGGCAAAGTGATTCAGCTGTTCCAAAACCTGATTCGGTTGCAGGAATATTTCTTCTGGCGGCAAAATCGGATGATCGATATTATGGCGACGGTCTTCATAACGTCGAACCACATCCTTCCAAAAACTAGTTAAACCTTCATCCAGATGCTTATCTGTAATGACAATGCCATTCTTTGGTAAGTACGCCATCAGGGTACTTTGTGTTTGCATCGCTTCTTTGTTAAAGAATAAAGGAAAATAGAACTCTAAGCCTGGGGAAGCAATGCCTTCCAAGACATCCTGATAAACTGGATTTTTCTTCGGATTGGCATTCGGGAAACTTTCTGCATAACGGTCCCGGAAAGTTGAACGCCCCTCTTTAAGTGGAAATTCCTTGGCAGGTAATACCGAAAACTGTTGCAAATTTTGTGTGGTTCTTTGAGTTTCAGGATCAAAGAACTTTAAGCTTTCAATTTCATTGTCAAATAAATCAATGCGGATCGGTGAATTTTGCCCAGATGCATAAATGTCCATAATGCTGCCGCGTACCGCAAATTCACCATGATCATAAACGGTATCGACCAGATGATAGCCCGCCTGAATCAAACGCAGTTTTTGCTGTTCCAGTTCAAATTTTTGTCCAACTTTAATATCGAAATGCTCACCCAACACCCATGAAGTGGGCGCAACACGCTGTACTAACGTTGAGGCAGATAAAAGCAAAATGCCTTGCTTCGGCATATTCGATAAAATTGAAAGTCGCTCTGACACGATATCTTGATGAGGCGATAAACGGTCATAAGGCAAAATTTCCCAATCCGGGAAAATGGTCGGTTTTATCCCGTAAAATTCTAATTCACTTTCCAACTGTCCCAAATGCTGATTATTTCTGGCAACCAAAATGAATAACTGCTTGCTTTGCATCGCTATTTCTTTGAACAATAAAGATGCAGATGAGCCTTGTAAATTACCGACCCAGCGTTTTTCGCCTGCTTTTAATTGCTGCAGATTTAATTGGGAAATTTGTTGTTGGAACATGTATATAGCTTTTGGTCTAAATGACATGAGCAGTATATTAACATGGGTTTTTCCCGGTTGAGTTATTTTTATATGCGACCGATTTTTCCCTTTCCATCCTGTTAGATGTCTTGTCTTTAAATCCTGTTTTCCCCTTTATTTTTCGCGTAAGAAATGACGATAATACTGATTTAGCTTTTGAATGATCTGCTTTAATTGCAACAGGTTTTCTTCAGTATTGCCTAAACGCGCTACAAAACGCTGACTGGCAATTTCCAGATCAATTTTTTCATTAATAATCATGGACGTGAAATATAACGATTTTAAATCATCAAACTGGGTTAATTTTCGATTGGAGAAATACGACAGCCGTTCTGACAGTTCATTAACCACAATACCATCGACGATATAACCCTGTTCTGAATGGAACCAGATATTATTTTCTTCGAGAAAAAGTTGTTCAGCAGATGGCTTTGAACTTTTAAATAGTCTTGAACTTGTAAATAGTTCAGCGAGTTTATTCAACATAAGCATTACAATGATTAAAAATCATGACTATTTTAACCCTGCACTGCTTTATATTCAGCATTATTTTTCATAAAAAAGGCAGCGATTTTAACTTGCTGCCTTTTCAATATTATAGATGGTTAAATTCTTACTCAAAGCAAATTAACTCACTTGTGCGAAAAGCTCATGTTGTGCGGTCACTTCTGAAACCAGATTGCTAAAGGCAAAGATTTCATCTAACTGTTCTTGGGTCAGTAATTCCTGCTCCAATACAATCTGCTGAATGGTCTTGTTTTCTGCAATACATTGCTTGCCAATTTCATCACATTTGGCATGTCCTAAAATTGGATCAAGTAAAGTAACAATACCCACACTTCGCATCACAGCGTCATAACACACCTGCTCATTGGCCTGAATACCTTGAATACATTTGGTATCCAAACTCGAAATGGCTTGTATTAACAATTCAATCGATTCATTAATTGCAATCGCGATAACCGGTTCCATCACGTTTAACTGTAATTGCCCGGCTTCTGCAGCCATGGTTACGGTTAAATCATTCCCTATCACTCTATAAGCTATTTGATTTACCACTTCAGGAATTACGGGATTAATTTTAGCTGGCATAATTGATGAACCAGCTTGTAATTCTGGTAAGCGAATTTCGGCTAACCCCGTACGCGGTCCCGAACTCAACAAGCGCAAGTCGTTACAGATTTTTGAAAGTTTCACTGCAAGGCGTTTAAGCGTACTGGATAAGATAATAAAGACGCCACAATCACTGGTGGCTTCCACATAGTCTTCCGCACCGGTTAAATTCAGGCCGGTGATTTTATTTAAAGAGTGAATCACCTCGTGTGCATACCCTTGAGGTGTGTTTATTCCCGTACCAATAGCAGTGGCGCCCAAATTCACTTCCAGTAAAAGTTCACGTGTCCGTTGAATCAGCCGGATATCTTCTTTTAACAAGGTTGCAAAAGCACGAAACTCTTGTCCCAACGTCATGGGAACTGCATCTTGTAATTGGGTACGTCCCATTTTCAATACAAACTGAAACTCTGCCACCTTGATATTCAGGGTATCAATCATTTTTTGGATCTGAAGCAATAAATCATCCAGACTATAATAGGTTGCCAAGCGTAATGCAGTTGGATACACGTCATTGGTTGATTGTGATTTATTGACATGATCATTGGGGTGAATATGATCATATTGCCCCTTATAAAAACCCAAATGCTCCAATGCAATATTGGCCAATACCTCGTTGGTATTCATATTAATAGACGTACCTGCTCCGCCTTGATAAACATCTAAAGGAAAAGCATCGCTCCATTTTTCTGGAGATTCGATTAATTTATTACAAGCCAGCTGAATCGCCTGGCTGACCTGTTCAGAAATTTTGTTAAATTTTAAATTGGTTTGTGCAGAAGCTTTTTTGACTTGAGCCAAAGCACGAATAAAATAAGGATAATTCCCGACTGTCTGATGAGAGATTTGAAAATTCTCTAAAGCCCGTACAGTATGAATGCCGTAATAACATGCTGCAGGAACTTCCTTAGCTCCCAACAAATCACGCTCTATTCTTGTATTATCCAGTTGACTCATAGACACTTTAAATATACTCACATTTATGCACCAGAATTGTGCAACTGAACAAATATTAAACCTTTGCTCTTTTTTAGATATTGTAAAAAGATATTTATTTAGCAATGCTATATAACCAATTACCCTAACTTTGTAGCTAGTGTAAATTTCTGTAAACTCCTTTTTCTATCCCTTGTACTTTCAATTTTTTTTCATCCAAAAATAAAACTCAAAAGACCTTTCTGACGGATTTTCAATTCAGAGTAAGCCTGTAGATTGGCTTTATAAATAATATTAAACGCCATGTTTATAATTGATTCATTTTCTTCGTTTTTATCAATTCTATCTAAAAGCACATTCCCCTACACAACCTGCTATGAAATCCCTTTAGAGGACTGTATAAAATCATCCCCGGTTTTATTCTGTAATTCCTCCCTATTATTCTGGTGAGCTGATTAGAAAAGTGCTATCTCAAGAAGTGCTGCAACCTTTTGAACACATAAATGATTTATACAAAAAATAAAGGGCAGAATTAAATAAATGGAATGTCTGCTATTTCTAAAAAACCTTAATAAAATTTAGATAAAACTGCATTGATTAAAGAGGCATTGTGCCTTTTCTTCAATTTTATTTTTGTACTTTGGTTTTCAGATTGATTTTTGAACTTTCTTTAATTACTTCCATGACCGGATAGCTTCGGGTTTCTTTAACGCCCGGAAGTTGCCACAACACTTGCCCTGAAATTTTGCGGAATTCTCCCATACTGGCGCAGCGTATTTTCACCACAAAATCAAAACCTCCACTGATCATATGACATTCCACAATTTCAGGATATTGCATCACTGCATCTGAAAATTCATCCAAGACATTGGGTGTAGTTTTATCCAGTAAAATCTCCACAAAAACTACAAAACTGGCATTCAACATGTCGGGGTTCAGCTTGGCTTCATAGCCTAAAATAAAACCATCTTTCATCAATTTCTGTACGCGGGCCAACGCTGCTGTAGCCGATAAATTCACCGCTTCAGCCAGTTTGATATTTGAAATTCGTCCATCATTTTGCAGAATATCTAAAATTTTGATATCGGTTCTATCCAATGTAAAAATCGGGCTCGTCATCTGAATTATTCTCTAAAATGAATAAAAATTATAGTGAGTTATTCGGTGTTCTTTCTGTAATCATAAATTATACAAGGTATTTGACTCTACAAAAAAATTGGCAGTCACAGGACGTTGGCATGAATATGATGGATACAGAAACCCGCTTCAATCTGGCAAAACCTCACTTTGAATATATTACTGAATTTAAAGAAAAGAATGATTATGAAGTTGAGGTTAATACCGCCTGGCGCCGTGCTGAACCCGAGTGTGTTGAAAACCTGCTTGAACATAGCCAGATTTCTGAACAACTGAATCAGCGTATTTACAACCTAGCTTTTAACCTGGCTCACACATTGCGTGAACGTAAAAGCTCTAATGGTAAAGCGGGAATCGTTCAGGGTTTATTGCAAGAATTTTCATTATCCTCTCAGGAAGGCATTGTCTTGATGTGTCTGGCCGAAGCTTTGCTTCGTATTCCGGACAGTGCCACCCGTGACCTGCTGATTCGCGATAAAATTAATCAGGGCAACTGGAAAGAACATGTCGGACAAAGTAGCCTGATGTTTGTCAACGCCGCGGCTTGGGGTCTCATGTTGACCGGCAAACTGATGGAAACACCAGAACAAAAAAGTCTATCCAGTGTCCTGACCGGGCTTTTGGCACGCAGTGGTCGCGGCATTATCCGTAAAGCGGTAGATGTAGCGATGCGTATAATGGGTGAACAGTTCGTTACTGGTGAAACCATTCAAGAAGCGCTAGAACATGCCGAACCTTTAGAGGACAAAGGTTTCCGATATTCCTATGACATGCTAGGTGAAGCAGCACTTACAGAACATGATGCTGAACGTTATTTTCAGGATTATAGCAATGCCATCCATGCCATTGGCCAGTCCTCCAAAAACAAAGATGTCTACGACGGTCCCGGCATTTCAATCAAGCTTTCTGCCCTGCATCCGCGCTATCAACGTGCGCAGCTTGACCGTGTGCATAAGGAATTATATCCAAAAGTGCTGCAATTGGCGGAACTCTCAAAACGCTATAATATTGGTCTAAATATTGATGCCGAAGAATCTGAACGTCTGGAAATATCTTTAGAATTGTTAGAGCGTCTGTGTTTTGAACCTAGCCTTGCCGACTGGAAAGGTATTGGCTTTGTGATTCAGGCTTATCAAAAGCGTTGCTTCAACGTGGTCGATTACGTGGTGAATCTGGCAAAACGCAGTCAAAAACGCTTGATGATTCGTCTGGTCAAAGGTGCTTACTGGGATAGCGAAATCAAGAAAGCCCAGATTGATGGCATGACCGACTATCCGGTGTTTACCCGTAAAGTGCATACTGATTTATCTTATATTGCCTGTGCCAAAAAACTCCTGGCTGCCCCACAGCAGATTTATCCGCAGTTTGCTACACACAATGCTCAAACGCTTGCCACGATTTACCATCTGGCCGATCCAAACCAATATTACAGCGGTCAATATGAATTCCAGTGTCTGCATGGCATGGGCGAACCACTATATGAGCAAGTGGTGGGCGATAAAATGGATAACAAACTGAGCGTGCCTTGCCGTATTTATGCGCCAGTGGGGAATCATGAAACTTTACTGGCGTATCTGGTACGACGTTTACTGGAAAACGGCGCCAATACCTCTTTCGTCAACCGTATTGCAGATAAATCCTTAAAAATTGAAGATCTGATTGAAAATCCATATTCAGAAATTTTGAAAAATGCAGCCAAAGAATCACAAATAGGCCAAAAGCATCCGGCCATTCCTTTAGCACCCGACTTATACGGCAATATTCGTCCGAACTCTATGGGCTTAGATTTAGCCAATGATCATGAGTTAATGCTGCTGAATCAAAGTGTACAAAATTTCAGTCAGCAGCAATGGCAAGCTCAGGCTTTAGGTAAAAACATAAGTCATGCAAATTCGCTTGTTGATGATAATCCGCAGCCCATCGCAATTTTAAATCCTGCCAATCATGTGGATCTTGTCGGCCATGTGCAAGAAGCAACTGCTATACAAGTGAATCTGGCATTAGATAATGCAGTCAATGCCCAAGTTGAATGGACAAATACGCCAAAAAATATACGTGCCGCTTGTTTGCAACGCGCTGCAGATATGATGCAAGCATGTTTGCAAGAACTGATGATTTTACTGTGCCGCGAAAGTGGTAAAACCTACGCCAATGCCATTGCAGAGGTTCGTGAAGCCATCGACTTCCTGCGCTATTATGCCGCTCAAATCATAGATCTGGATGATGATACGGTCATTCAACCACTCGGTCCCGTATTATGTATCAGTCCATGGAATTTCCCATTGGCTATTTTCACCGGACAAATTGCAGCAGCGTTGGTTGCCGGAAATACCGTACTTGCAAAACCGGCTGAACAAACACCACTGATTGCCGCGCAAGCGATTCAAATTTTATGGCAAGCCGGTATTCCTCAAGATGTACTGCAACTGCTTCCCGGACAAGGTGAAACAGTCGGTGTGCAATTGAGTGGGGATGCGCGTATTCAAGGCATCATGTTTACCGGCTCAACTGACGTTGCCAAAATTCTGCAAAAAACTCTGGCACAACGACTGAGTCAGTCTGGCCAGCCCATTCCACTGATTGCAGAAACTGGTGGGCAAAATGCCATGATTGCCGATTCATCTGCATTGACTGAACAAGTGATTCTAGATGTGGTGAGTTCAGCTTATGACAGTGCGGGTCAACGTTGTTCTGCTTTACGTGTGCTCTGCGTTCAAGAAGATAATGCAGATAGTGTCATCAATATGCTAAAAGGTGCGATGCAACAACTGCGTGTCGGTAATCCGTTCCTGTTAAAAACCGATATTGGCCCTGTCATTGATCTTGAGGCACAAAGCAATATTCAAAAACATATTGACCAGATGCGTAGTAAAGGCCATCCCGTCCATCAGCTCATGTTGAATCCTGAACAGGATCAAGCTTTAACCGAAGGTACTTTTATTCCGCCCACTTTAATTGAGTTACCGAATCTGAATGATTTGCAACGTGAAGTTTTTGGTCCGGTCCTACATGTGATTCATTATAAATATGGTCAATTAGAACAGTTACTTGAACAAATCAATACCAAAGGTTATGGCCTGACCATGGGACTGCACACCCGTATTGATGAAACCATTCAAACCGTGATTGCACATGCAGAAGTCGGCAACTTATATATCAACCGTAATATTGTCGGGGCTGTGGTCGGGGTTCAGCCCTTTGGCGGTGAAGGTTTATCCGGTACCGGTCCTAAAGCGGGCGGCCCAATTTATCTGTACCGTTTAATGCAACACTGCTCAGCGAAAAAACTGGCAACTCCTTTTGCAACACAGTCAACAGCAACACAGCCAGCGCACCAGCCTTTATATGAACTGTTTTATCGCTGGGCTGAAAAAAACTTTCCTCAATATCAACTTACACCCTGCCCAATTTTTTGCTCTGGTCATCATTATGACTTGCAAGGCCCGACCGGTGAAAGTAATCAATATGTCGTGTTGCCAAGAAAACGTGTGCTGTCTTTGGCCGATCAAGAGCAGGATCAGATTCAGCAATTGGCTGCAATTTTTGCGGTCGGCAGTCAGCCTATCGTTCTGACTGAGAATACTTTTGTGCTCAAATATCTATCAAAAATGCCGAAAGAAATTGCTGATCGTTTTACTTTTATTCAAAATATTGAGGCTGATGATTTTGATGCGGTGCTACATCACGGCACTCAAGCACAACTGCAAAAGTTGCAAACCCAAATTTCCTCGCTCCAAGGGGCAATTGTCGGCATCACGCATTTAAAACCACTTGATCATGATATCCATTTAGAGCGCTTGGTTATTGAACGCGTGATTAGTATTAACACTGCCGCCACAGGAGGGAATACCAGCTTGATGACCTTGACTTCAATCTAAGATAAAAACTTAATTTCAGCACTTAACCCTGTAACTGGATGTTTTCCTCTTTACCACGCAATCCCTTCCTTTGGGACAGGTGAGTTTGGTTTTTTTCTTATGTTTAGATTCATCCTAACTCTGCAACGCTTTATTGAATTGATAAGACAAACCTAAAAAGTCATAAATAAGTCCTCTATATATCTCGCCAGAATTTTGGCTGAAACGATATTTCTTCCGCTGAATGGGCAATAAGTTTAGTCATCTTATGCAAACTTTGTTACCATCCCTGTTTTCAATGTGTTCGTGATTTTTACTGCATATGACTTCAGCTTATCAGTTACAACTTGATGCCAAGATTGCACGTATTTCTGCTCAATTTGCCGAGTTTAATCCCCCATCTTTAGACGTATTTCAGTCACCTGAACAAAACTTCCGTATGCGCGCAGAGTTCCGGATTTGGCATACTGACGATGATATGTTCTATGCCATGTTTGAACGCAGCGAAGATAACCAGAAACAAGTGATTCGCATTGACGAATTCCCGATTGCAGATAGCAGCATTAATCAGTTGATGCCTGTTTTGCTGCAAGAACTAAAAAGTAATACAGTATTATCTAAACGTTTATTTGAAGTTCATTTTCTGGCGACTTTAAAAGGCGAAATGCTGGTGTCAATGATTTATCGCTGCCCACTGGATGAGGAATGGGAAACCTTAGCCAAACAACTGGCTGAAAAACTGAATATCAAACTGATTGGTCGTAGCCGCGGTCAAAAAGTAGTATTAAGCGACGAATTTGTGGTTGAAAAACTGCAAGTATTTGACCGTACCTATCAATACAAGCAAATTGAAAGCAGCTTTACCCAGCCAAATGCACAAGTCTGCCAAAAGATGCTGGAATGGGCATGTAATGCGGCTGAACAGTCCGACAAAGACTTACTCGAACTGTACTGTGGGAATGGTAACTTCACCCTGCCGCTTTCGACCAAGTTCAATCGCGTACTTGCGACCGAACTGGCTAAGTCCTCTGTCTATGCTGCGCAGTGGAATATTGAACAGAACCAGATTGACAATATTCAGGTTGCGCGTCTTTCGGCTGAAGATTTCACCCAAGCCTATAATGGGGAACGTGAATTCCGCCGTCTACAGGAAGCAGAGATTGATATCTCCAGCTATGATTTTGATACTGTATTTGTTGATCCACCGCGCGCGGGGATTGATGATGAAACGTTAAAACTGATTCAACGTTTTGAACGAATCATTTATATTTCATGTAATCCTGACACCTTACAGGACAACTTAAAAACCCTATCAACCACGCATAAAGTGACCAAATTTGCGATGTTTGACCAGTTCCCCTATACCCACCATGTAGAATCAGGTGTATTACTGGAAAAAATTTAAACAATTTATTTCATTGTTAAGTTTGTATCGCTTGTTATCTAAATGAAGTTCAGTTGAGCTTCATTTTTATTTATTTTAAAATCAATAAAATGTAAAAAATTCTAAATAGTAAATCTTATAATATCGTTAAACTTACTATCTATTATCGGAAAATTTAAAGTTCAAATGCTGCTTTTATCACTGATATAGGCTTGTAATATTTACAGGATTGGATATATTTCGAACTATGTTAAGTTGTGTATGAAGGCTCTATGAGTTTTTGGCAAAAGCTGTTTTCTGCTAATCAACAGCAAAACGAACACAAGAATCAAATCTCTTGTGTCGAAAATGATTACTCTTGTAAATCGAATGAACAACTGATCCAATCTTTAGCAAAGGCAACAGATGAAGATGTCATCATTGGAATTAAAAAGGTTCTAGCTTCTCGAGGTTATAGCCGTAAAGAGTTAAACAAATTACAGCATCTACCCCTCCAATAGTAGAGTCCCTAAAAAGGCATTTAGTGAACTAAATGCCTTTTTTATTTACTTCTTAAAACTGGCTATGCTCAGATTTTAATACTTCGAAACATACTTCTCTCAATTCATCTAGAAATCTCTGTCCCCCTCTATTTAAAAGTGCTTTACTCATCTTTGAAATATTTTAATAAATAGAATAAGCATGACTTAAAAATAAAAATGAGTCGAATAAAAAGGAAAATATATGGGACGGTATTATCCTGGACTGACAATATTATGCAGCCTGATCTCAAGTCATGGCATGGCCGCAGCTTTAGATCAATCAGGTCAATCCTTGCTGCCTTTTCTGGAAAGTGGGCATTATTTTGAAGCCTCCATAACCGCGGCTGATCCCGAAGTGTCAGGACACACTTTAGGCACACGACCAGATCTGGTCAATTCAGGTGTTAAGGACTATTCAACCGATAATATTAGCCAGAATTTCCAATATTATAGTGCTGCCCTTAAACTTCAATTAAAACCGGAATTCTCTTTCGGCATCCTTTACGATCAGCCATTTGGCGTAGACCTCCAGTATCCACTCAAGGACAATGGCAGCTTTTCCGATCCCAAACTCAGCAAACAAGGTACACAGATCAATGTGGATAGCCAACATCTCAGTCTGGTTTTAGGCTATCAACCTTTTAAAAATTTTAATCTTTATGCAGGACCTGCCTTTCAAACTATTAAAGGTCAGGTTTCACTTCACGGATTGGTTTATGCAGATCTTGATGGTTATAACGCTGTTTTCAAAGAAGATGCTGCCATCGGCTGGCTGGCTGGTTTCGCTTACCAAATTCCTGACTTTGCATTAAAAGCCGCATTGACCTATCACTCCACAATAGATCACAAAATCAATGGCTCTGAAAATGTATTGGGAACACCGCTGCTTTTGGCTGATGAAACTAAAACCAAAATTTCTACACCTCAGTCTATGAACCTCGATTTTCAAACCACGCTTACGGTCAGCACGTTGCTTTACACCAATATTCGTTGGGTCAACTGGAAAGATTTTGTGATTCGTCCCGCCCAATTCGGGGCATTATCAGAACGGGTAACGGCTACGATGAGTGACGGAACTTATAGGGGTGGATTTAATCTGGATGACTATCAAAAAGATCAATGGAGCGCGACTGTCGGTGTGGCAAAAAAATGGACCCCACAATGGTCAGGTGCTTTTGATCTTGGCTGGGATTCTGGTACAGGTAATCCGGCATCCATCTTTAATCCCACTAAAGGATATTGGGGAGTTGGCTTAGCATTACAGTACAATCCCGCACCTGATTATTTTATTTCAGGCGGGGTGAAATACTTCTGGTTGGGAGATGTAACCACACAGGATGGAACTTATGATTTGCCACTTCCCGGCGTCTCAGAAGCTTCAAAAGTGGGGGAATTTGATGACAATCACGCTATAGGGTATGGTTTAAAAATTGGATATCATTTTTAACTTATGCATAATCTAGTTCAAAGTACAAAATTTGTTTTATACCTGGTGCTCGGGTAAAAATTTACATTATAAAAATCAGGCTTAAAATTATTTTAAATAGATGCAGCATAATAAAAACAGTCAAACTATAAGGTACATGGATAGATAATTCTAACACTTCAAAGTCTTAGTCTTTTTGACAGTTTTGCGCATCAATATACGCAATCATGGGACCAAGCTTAAAAAATGAATCCGTACGTTTTAATTGTGGTATATATGCGCTTGAAATTGAGCCATCCAGATACAATGCATTTTGCACACTCAACTGCTGTTGGAAAAATTGTGCAAATTGATAAAAACTCACAGCGGTATTGCTAATCACAAAATACAGGGTTTGATCTTTAATCCCCACACCATTACGAATTTTAAATGAGTCTGAATGCTCTAAAAAGTTTGGATTAATTTTCCCATTAATCACCAGCATTGGCCCAGATTGGGTCGCATAATCTGCATTAAACTTTATCTTGGCATAGTCATCTGTAGTGATAATCAGACTTTTATTCTGATTCCAGGCCAGCACACCATTCGGCTGAATATGAAAATTGCCGAACCCCTGCTTGACCGTGTTTAATTTCTGCTTATGTTGGGATGCTTCTACATATAAACCGACTGCAGAATAATCTGAGTGATACATCCCGGCATTCATGGCAAATAACAGCTTTTCACAAGACCTTAATTGTTTCTGAACTGCATCAAATTTATGCAGCAGCTGATTTGTTTTGGCCGTATTTAAAAATAAACGCAAGTTTTGAGGGTGTTCTACCTTGACCACATCTACATCAAAAGCATCCTTTTTCCAATGCTCGGCGTAAACTCCTGCATGGCTGATTGAAGTCAGATGTAAAGCAAAAATTACGGCACATTTTAATAAAAATTGATTCTTCATTTTTATCTTTTCCAAACAACTTAGGATTAAGCCAAAATTTTATCCCACTGCTATAACTTTTATAAAATAGTCATTAAGTCAGTGAAATAGTCGATTATTTCACAAAGAAGCAGTAAACTACGTCAACAAAATACATCTGTCATTTTATTGATTAAGTCTGGAATGCAACAGCAGAACATCCGGTTTCCTTTAGGAACCCATCTTATTGTTAAACACTTAGGCTATTCCCATCATGGCATTTATGCAGGGCGTGGCCGGGTAATTCATTATTCGGGTTTTGCTCACCTGTTTAAAAAACGTCCGATTGAGATAACATCAATAGAAAAGTTCAGTTTTGGCAAAACCATTATTGTTCAACATTACAACAATCCCAAATTCATGGGTCGTAAAGTTGTACGGCGCATGCGTTCTCGTATGAACGAAAACAACTATCATCTGATTATTAATAATTGTGAACATTTATGCACCTGGGCCATTACGGGTGTTGAAAGCAGTCCACAAGTTATTCGCATGATGAACCGTCTGACCACAATTGGCTATGTCAGCTCAATCATGAGTTATATGAACAGCATGTTGTTGACCATCACCACAACCTGTTTTGCTTTGGTGTTGTACATCAAGAAAAAATTACGTGATAAAGCAAAAAAACGTCTGCCACCCTCTTTATTATTAAAAGAACCCGAACAGGAAAATCCTTGATTTTGAGTTCGACCCATATCTATAAAAGATAAAAGGCCCCATATAGATGGGGCATAAAAAAGAATTAAAGAGAGGTATTGCTCAATTCGTATTATTCAACTGTAAACTCTCGAGAAATAAGCACAATGAAAATTTAATTTTGCTCAGTTGATAAAATGCTTATCTTTAAAAATTTATCAAAACCTTTAATCAAAGGGGGGAAGTCTGTCATTGACCAAGTTCAGTTGTGCGCCATATTCCAAGTAGGCTTTAGCACCATCTAACAGCGTGGTGAAATCATTGGTCCGTTTAATCACAAAAGCAATTAACTCCGAACCTTCTAAAGGAATCTCGTAGTTACGGATTCTAAGAAAGGTTTCATTCTCGGATATTTTTTCAAAAATAAAATCTAGCGTAGACTTTGGTTCGCCCCACTTGATCTGGATTAATTGATTATTAATTAACTGTTCCACAAAAATACTGGTCGTCACCTCATATTTTTCCCAATACCAATCTATGTTTTTGTTTTCCATTAATGCTCCCGTAGAGGAAGTAAACCAAAATTTGCTGGTGATTTCTGGATCAATAAAGGCATTGAACACTTCAGCAACCGGTTTACGAATTAACATCTGTGTCTCGATAACGACATTATTCATTTTTCTTAGCCTCATCTTTTTGCAGTGATAATTTCTATACTTTCGCATTGATGAAAGGTTTTAGGGCAGAAAAAAGGATAGATTTTATAAGATTACATAAGAAACTATACACAGTTAAAACCAATTCTTGCTTGGATGCCACAAAAAAGCCCAACCGAAGTTGAGCTTTTTTTAATCAAATCACAATTAAATTATTTACCTGGCTTAAAACTATCTTTTAAATCCAAAATACGGTTAAACACCGGCTTATCGCTTGTATGATCATATTGATCTGCCACGAAGTAACCTTCACGTTCAAACTGGAAACGATCTTCAGCTTGAGCTTCTGCCAAAGCAGGTTCAATCATCGCCTGAAGCACAGTTAAAGATTCCGGGTTTAAGTGCGCCAAGAAATCGTCATCTGCATCAGGGGCAGCTTCTGTAAACAAACGATCATAAACACGAACTTCAGCAGGCACACCCTTGGTTGCAGATACCCAATGCACCACACCTTTGACTTTACGGCCTTCAGGATTTTTACCTAAGGTTTCAGGGTCAATTGAACATTTCAGTTCAACCACTTCACCCTGGGCATCTTTAATGACTTCGTCACATTTGATCACATAGGCATGACGTAAACGCACTTCACCTTCTGGAATTAAACGTTTAAAGCCTTTAGGCGGAACTTCTTCAAAGTCTTTACGATCGATATAAATTTCTTTAGATAAAGGAATAATACGATCGCCCATGTCTACGTTCGGATGACGTGCATGTGGCAAATCCATATCTTCAGGCAAATTGGTCAAGGTCACTTTCAGTGGATTTAACACCGCCATACCACGTGCAGCGGTATTTTCCAAAGACTGACGGATACAGTATTCAAGC
Source organism: Acinetobacter sp. (assembly GCF_045628685.1). Lineage (GTDB taxonomy): Bacteria > Pseudomonadota > Gammaproteobacteria > Pseudomonadales > Moraxellaceae > Acinetobacter. The sequence goes on along the minus strand of NZ_JAZQPV010000040.1, from coordinate 53,317 downwards.
ATTGCAACATCAACAATACTGCCATCAACTTTAGACACGCCTACACGCTTACAGAAATCACGCAGACCTTCCGGGGTAAAACCACGACGACGCATACCGACTACGGTTGGCATACGTGGGTCATCCCAGCCATTAACATGATTGCCTTCAACCAATTTACGCAATTTACGTTTTGAGGTAATGGTGTAATCGACATTTAAACGGCTAGATTCGTACTGATGCGGAACAGATGGCGATTTAACTTTCTCAACCACCCAGTCATAAAACGGACGGTGATCCTGGAATTCCAAAGTACACAGTGAATGGGTAATGCCTTCAATCGCATCTGATAATGGATGCGCATAATCGTACATTGGGTACATTTTCCATTTATCACCGGTTTGGTGATGTTCAGAATGTAGTACGCGGTACAAAATAGGATCACGCATATGTACGTTTGGAGATGCCATATCAATTTTGGCACGAAGAACAGCTTGCCCTTCACCCAAATCGCCATTATTCATCTTTTCAAAGTTTGCCAGGTTTTCATCTACAGATGCTTCACGGTAAGGAGAGTTTTTACCTGGCTCTTTGAAATTACCACGGTTTAACTTGATTTCTTCAGGCGTTTGCAAATCGACATAAGCATCGCCCTGTTGAATCAATTGAATTGCCCAAGCATGCAATTGATCAAAATAACTTGATGCGTAGCGAGGTTCACCATTCCAGTTAAAACCTAACCATTTTACGTCGTTGGCAATACCGTCTACATATTCTTGTTCTTCTGCATCCGGATTGGTATCGTCAAAACGCAGGTTACATACGCCATCAAATTCTTGGGCAATGCCAAAATTCAGACAAATGGCTTTTACGTGACCAATATGTAAATAACCATTTGGTTCTGGCGGGAAACGTGTTACCACTTGTTGTACACGGCCTGCTGCTAGGTCGTCAGTAATCACTTGGCGTACAAAGTCTAAGCCAGGCTGTTGTTCTTGCTGCGCAGCATCGACAGATTGATTTTGAGTTGTCGGGTTATTTGGCAGGGATGAAACAACATCATTCGGCTTCATAGTTGATAAATCACTTCTATAAGATAAAATAGGATAATTAAAACGCTTTTCTCAGTTTTTAACAAAGAAAGTAACATTTTTGCTTGCCTTGTAGTTTACAGTTTGCTTATGCTTCTCTCAACCAAAAACCCATGGCTTTTTTTGTCCATGATTAGGAGATTATAAAATGAGTTTTCCTCAAGTCGAATTAAACACCAATAAAGGACGTATTGTTCTTGAATTAAACTCTGAAAAAGCACCTAAGACTGTTGCTAACTTTTTAGAGTATGTTCGTGACGGTTTTTATGATGGCGTAATTTTCCACCGTGTTATTGACGGTTTCATGATCCAGGGCGGTGGCATGGATGAAAACTTCAAAGAAAAAGCAACACGTGACGCGATTGAAAACGAAGCGGATAACGGCTTAACTAACGATTTGGGTACTATTGCAATGGCACGTACTCAAGCGCCTCATTCTGCATCTGCTCAGTTCTTCATTAACGTGGGTAACAATGCATTCCTGAACCACTCTGGCAAAAATGCTCAGGGCTGGGGCTATGCAGTATTTGGTAAAGTAACTGAAGGTCTTGACGTAGTTAACGAAATTAAAGGCGTTCGCACCGGTAACCGTGGCCACCACGCTGACGTTCCTTTAGAAAACGTTGTAATCGAATCTGCTAAAATTATTTCTGAATAAAAAACCTCCTCTGCATCTTTAATGAGTTTTAAGACCCTGCTTTAAAACGGAATAATATTAAGGATATAGTCCACCTAACCATTCGATGGACTTTAAGAGGAAATATTAAGGAAAATACGTGACCTATCTGTTTATCGCTGATTTACATTTGTCACCTGAACACCCTCGACTCGTTCGGGGGTTTTTAGATTTATTAGATTACTATAAAAATAAATACACCCAGCTCTATATTTTGGGGGACTGGTTTAATGCCTGGATTGGGGATGACTACTCTGCTCCATGGTTAGATGAAATTATTAGCGCTCTCCAACAATTTACTCAAGCCGGCAACCATATTTACTTTCAAGTTGGCAATCGCGACTTTGCACTCGGTCAACGCTTCTTAAAGCGGTTTAATGGCTCCTTGTTGCCTGAGGTGGATACCTTAAACATTGGTGAGCTTCAGATCCGTCTTGAACATGGCGACCTGCTTTGCACCGATGATGTGTCCTACCAAAAATTCCGTAAAATCATTCGTAATCCGCTAGTTCTAGGTTTTCTTAAAAGCATGCCATTAAGTTTTCGTCAAAAACTGGCAAATGGTTTCCGCAAAAAAAGCGCCCAAACCAAGCAAGTGAAGTCTTATCAGATTATGGATGTAAATCAACAAGCCGTTGAACAATCACTTCAAGTAGTGGATTTATTGATTCATGGACATACCCACCGCCCTAATATCCATAATGAAAATGGTAAATTACGAATTGTGTTAGGCGACTGGCGCGAACATGAAGCACAGGTTTTAGAAATTGATTCTAAACAGATTCATCAAACCTTAGCATTAAAGACTTGGAGCTATTAATTTAAATTGCTCAAGCCTTTCGGTTAATATAAAAGCGAAATCCTTTACGGCGCCTCACCCCTCTCATTCGTTGTTTATTTATACTGAATACAATCAACCCACCCAATCGTTTCTTGATTTGTAAAACAATTCAAACATAATCAGCAGATATCATTTTATTTAATTTTAGAGATCTGCATGTCTGATTTTAGCAATATCACAGTGGCCCATCATGATGACGACAAAGTTGCACTTTTAGTCAATGGAAAACCTATTTCCGAACGCTACGCTGTGCAATTTGAAAGTAATATTGTGGATGAATTAAAAGCACTACAAGATGGCAAGGCACTAAAATTATTTGACCAGTTTATCTTTTCACATAGCGACTTAAATTTTGAACATGCTTATAGCTATGTAACTTGCATGGTTAAAGCAGATTCTCATTATAAAGTGGTATGTAACTTCGTTTATAAAATTACTACTGCTGGTCAAGCCCCTATGGAACACGTGATTACCAAGCAAGGCCAACCTATGACTAGTGATGATATCCGTGAATTCATTGACAAGCATGTAGCAATGTCACTGAATGAATATACCGATTTAAAATACGCCTATTAATAAAAAAGCCCCTGCTCTCAATCAGAAGTAAGGGGCTTTCTGTCTAGTTGAAGCAAATATTCCACACTATTTAAATTAATACCCATCCGAAACTTTAGGTACATCTACCCCATTTTTATATGTGGCCAAAAGTTCGCGAAGTGAATTCATCAACACACTGGTATCGACACCCACTGCCACAAACTCTGTACCAAGTTCCAAATATTGCTGAGTGGCTTCATGCTGTGTTGATAAAATCCCAGCGGCTTTACCCGCTGCACGAATACGCTGAATCGCATCCACCACAGCTTTTTGAACCTCTGGATGGTTTGGATTACCTTGATAACCCATGGTTGCGGACAAATCAACAGCACCAATGAATACCCCATCAATGCCACCAACTTTTAAAATATCATCCAGGTTTTCTAAGCCTGTGACCGATTCAATCTGAATCAACAGACAAATATTTTCATGGGCTGTTTGGTAGTAATCCGGAATACTGTTCCAGCGGGTTGCTCTTGCTAAAGCTGCACCTACGCCACGGATGCCTTCAGGTGGATAACGCACGGCCTTGACCATCAGTTCTGCTTGTTCTACTGTTTCCACCATCGGAATCAATAAAGTTTGTGCGCCAATATCTAACAATTGTTTAATCAGCTGTACACTGCCAATGGGTGGACGCACTACGGCTTGCGAGGGATATGCTGCGATACTTTGCAGTTGCGAAAGCGTAGTTCTTAAATCACTGGGTGCATGTTCACCATCAATGAGTAGCCAGTCGTATCCGGCATTGGCCGAAATTTCTGTAGCGTAGGCATCTGCCAAACCGACCCATAACCCAATTTGCTGTTGGGTTTTTAGTTTTCTTTTAAAGTGATTGCTAAAGTCCATACGCCTGCTCTCGGAATGGTCATATATTTAACTTAATATTGATTAAACGCTTTTTTTCTACAAGTACCAATATTGAAAACGTATTTCTTGATCGGCTAAAACTCTTAATTTATTGAAAGATACCCACTCTTCATTTTATAAAATTATTGATGACATTTGAAATGCCGGCTAAACAGGATACAAATACTGCTTTATACAAAATGTAATAAATTGAGTGAAGCATGCTATTTAATACACAACTTTTTTATCATGCCAAAAGTCTAAAGCGAGATCGATTTGTTATAAACTATTTGGATAGCGTTTCAGCTAAAATGACAAACATAATTTATAAGTGGAGTAATCATTCATGGATCTTTTAAACGTCTCGAAAACCCGTTATACTACCAAAGCCTATGATCCTATTCGAAAAATCCCCAAGGAACAGGTGGCACGTTTATTAGAAATCTTACGTTTGACTCCATCTTCCATCAATATCCAACCTTGGCATTTTTTTATTGCTGATAATCAGGCGGCCAAAGAACGGATCGCCAAAGCCTTGGTGGGGAAATATGCCTATAACGCACCTAAAGTGCTAGATTCTTCCCATACTATTTTGTTCTGTACCAAAGCAGATATCAGCGAACAGCATTTAGATAACTTGCTCACTCAAGATGACATCAGTGGTCGTTTTAAAGATGAAAAAGCCAAACAGGGCCAAAAAGACAGCCGCTCCGGTTATGTCAATTATTACCGCAATGAAAAAGGTGACATCCAGCGCTGGGCGGAAAATCAAACCTTTATTGCTTTGGGTCAAATTTTGCTAGCTGCCGGTATTGAAGGCATTGATGCGACACCAATTGGTGGATTTGATGAACAAATCATTAGTGATGAGTTGCAGTTAACAGAAAAAGGCTTTGTTCCTTCGGTATTACTGACACTGGGTTATCGTAGTGAAAATGATTTCAATGCCCAACTGCCAAAATCGCGTTTAGACAAAGAACAGATTTTCACTCAGCTGTAATTAACGATTCATTACAATAAAAGGGCCTATAAGCCCTTTTATTGTCATTTCGGGCCTTATTTTTGCAATGATATTGAGGTATATTTGCGCAAAAAATAAAAGGTGGTTCACATCATGATTTCTGCTACAACTAAAATGCCAATGAAATTTGAATGCACACACTGCAATAAAATTTATATGCATCAATATTCCACAAATGCGATTTCCTTTTACCCCACCTGTCCAGACTGCAAGCAGGCTGGCTTGCTGCTAGGTACAGCCGATAGCATAGACATCGTGAAACATCCAAAGACTTTTGCAAAAACACTGTTCAAGCAGATATCGCATAAGCTAGGCAAAGCACACTAGTCATACCTAAAAGCAACCCTACAGCGGTAGCGGGTTTTAATTTTTCTTTAAAAATAATTAAGCCACTTAATGCACCAAATAGCACCACAAGAATATTCATACCTGCAAACACAATTGCAGGTGTGTCTTTCAATAAAATATGCGCTTTGACATACAGTGCGATATTGGCAAAATTCAGCACACCCAAGCCTAGTCCAGCCAGAATATTCTTTTTGCTCCCCGCGGTTTTTGCGGTAATCGCAATATAAGCCAATGAAAACATAAAGGCACAGATAAACATTAAATTTAAGGCAACGGCAAACTGTACGCCTAAGCCGGTAGTGTACTTGAGCAACACATCAATTAAGGCATAGCCAAACCATACCAATGCAAGATATAACATCGCCTGTTTTGAAGAGAACTGTCCTGTTTCGGCTTTTTGATGTGAAAATAAAATACTCAGTACCGCTAAAATACCCAAACCAATACCGATAATTTTGAGTATATTGAACTGTTCCTGAAAAATGAAAAATGCTGACAATAGCGATAAAACCACAGATAAACGCTGGGCAATCTCGGTTTTAATAATGCCGGCATATTGCAATGATTTAGCTAAGCATAAAAAAATACTCGGCAGCAAAATACCTAAGGCAATAATCAACCACCACGGCGTATTTGGTATGGAAATATGCTGTAAATCTGGCTTAAACCATAGAAAGCACAGCAGACTGGCTGAAGCATAGTTCCAGACAATCATCTGTAATGCATTAAAACCTTTGGCTTTAGCGAGCTTTAAAAGTATTGAAATGACCACACTACAGCATGCCGCAGCAAATATAAGTTCCATCTTTTGCCTTATTTTCCTGATTTATAATGGTTTAGGGTTAGATACAAAAAAGCCCACAACAGATGTGGGCTTTTAATTATAGATAATCTTTAACGATTATTTATAACGATTCACCATTTTCTCTAAAGAAATTGGACGAATCTGGTCTGCATGACCGGCAGTGCCAAATGCTGTGTAACGATCTACACAGATTTGTTTCATTGCATCTACAGTTGCAGAGAAGAATTTACGTGGATCGAATTCGCTTGGTTTTTCCGCCATCATACGACGCATTGCACCAGTAGACGCCAAACGCAAGTCAGTGTCGATATTGATTTTACGAACACCGTGTTTGATTGCTTCAACCAGTTGCTCAACAGGCACACCATAGGTTTCTTTGATGTCGCCGCCAAATTCATTGATCACAGCCAGCCATTCTTGTGGCACAGAGCTTGAACCGTGCATTACAAGATGGGTATTTGGCAACGCCGCATGAATTTCTTTAATGCGGTCAATCGCTAAAATATCACCTGTAGGTGGACGTGTAAATTTGTACGCACCGTGTGAAGTACCCACTGCAATTGCCAAAGCATCGACATTTGTATCTGCTACAAACTGAGTTGCTTCTTCAACTGAAGTTAAAAGCTGAGAATGGTCAAGAATGCCTTCAGCGCCTACGCCATCTTCTTCACCCGCCATACCGGTTTCAAGGCTACCCAGGCAACCAATTTCACCTTCAACTGAAACACCGCAAGCATGCGCCATTTGAACTGTACGACGTGTTACATCTACATTATATTCATAACTTGTAGGTGTCTTACCGTCCGCACCTAATGAACCGTCCATCATGACTGATGAAAAGCCCAACTGGATCGAGCGTTGGCATACATCAGGGTCTGTACCATGATCTTGATGCATAACCACTGGAATATGTGGCCACTCTTCAATTGCTGCCAAAATCAAATGACGTAAGAACGGAGCGCCTGCATATTTACGAGCACCCGCAGATGCTTGAACAATAACAGGTGAATTTGTTTCGTCTGCGGCTAACATAATTGCGCGCATTTGTTCTAAGTTGTTTACGTTAAACGCTGGTACGCCGTAATTGTGTTCGCCGGCGTGATCCAAGAGCTGGCGCAATGAGATAAGTGCCATAATGTCCTCCCAGGTAATGCCCATATTCTACATGCTGATTGCTTTCAATTCAGCAAGAAAAAACACTATTTCAAAAAAAATCCCTGCATTTGCAGGGACTTTTAAATAAAACACGACAAACTTAATGCGCAGTCGCTTCAGAAGCCGACTCGGAAGCTGCAGCTGTGGCTTCATCTGCATTTGCATTCGCTATTTCCGCCGGTACATCTGTATTTTTTTCATCCAGAATCGGTTGGTCAATTGAATCAATTGCTGCTTGTTGCTCAGGGCTAATTTTTTCTTCTACTATTGCTGTTTCTGCTGCGTCATTTTTGGGAGCTTCATCTTTCTTGGCACAAGCAGTTAAAGCCAAAGGTGCAATAAGAAGTGCTGCAAGGGTTAATTTCAAGTTCATCAGATTGTCCTGGCACAGGAGGTTTAATGAAGGTCATCTTATTGCAGATATATTTCATTTTGATGACTGGAATATGTACCCCAAAATGACAAAAGGCTGACCCTAGTCAACCTTTTGTGATATTTACTTTAGACTTAATCTGATTTAAAGATTCTGATCTAAAGATTAAGCACGTTCAAGTAATACAGCAACTGCAGGAAGTGTTTTGCCTTCTACAAACTCAAGGAAAGCACCACCACCGGTAGAGATATAACCAATTTTGTCAGCTACTTCGTATTTGTCGATTGCAGCCAAGGTATCACCACCGCCCGCGATAGAGAAACCAGCCGATTCAGCGATTGCTAAAGACAAGGCTTTAGTACCTTCACCGAACTGATCGACCTCAAACACACCCACTGGACCATTCCAAAGAATCGTTTTTGAAGTTTTAATAATTTCAGCAAAGGCTTTCGCTGTTTCTGGACCCACATCTAAGATCATGTCGTTGTCGGTTACATCCGCAACGTTTTTAACCACTGCTTTGGCTTGAGCCAATGAACCCAAGAAATCGGCAAAGTCAATTTCAGCTGCATCTGCAACCACAACGTCTGTTGGAAGTGGAACTGATACTTTTGCAGCAATGGCTTTCGCTGTGTCGATCAAATCATTTTCACACAATGATTTACCCACGTTGTAGCCAGCAGCGGCCAGAAACGTATTGGCAATACCACCACCCACAATAATTTGGTCACAAATGCCAGAAAGCGAAGTTAACACGTCAAGCTTAGTTGACACTTTAGAACCTGCAACAATGGCAACCATTGGGGTTTCTGGAGTTTTAAGTGCACGACCTAGAGCATCCAGTTCAGCTGCAAGTAACGGTCCTGCTGCTGCAACTGCGGCAAAACGCGCTACGCCTTCAGTCGATGCTTCTGCACGATGCGCAGTACCAAATGCATCCATCACGAATACATCGCAAAGTGCTGCATATTTTTGTGCAAGTTCAGGATTGTTTTTCTTTTCACCCGGGTTGAAACGCACGTTTTCAAGCAATACCACCTTACCTGCGGCAACTTCAACACCATCTAGGTAGTCAGTCAATAATTTAACATCTTGACCCAAAGCTTGAGTCAAATAAGCAGCAACAGGAGCTAAAGACTGTTCTGGTTTAGGTTCACCTTCAACGGGACGACCTAGGTGAGAACAAACCATTACCGCAGCGCCTTTTTCTACCGCTGCTTTAATTGTAGGAAGCGCCGCGCGTAAACGTGCATCACTTGTAATTTCACCATTTTTTACAGGTACGTTTAAATCTTCACGAATAAGAACGCGTTTACCTGTTAAATCGAGGTCAGTCATACGCTGAAAATTCATGTATAGCTCTCTTTATAGATATAAAAACCGCCCGATTTTAAATGATTATGCAGAAAAAGGTTAGCTTCTTTTGTATAAAAGCTGTCGAAAGGCAAAGTTTTGATTATCATAGTCAAAAGCCACTCCATGATTTAGAGCTTATGTCTATTCACCCAGATCCAAATATCAATCGTTTAAATGTTTTAGGCGAACCCATGGCTAGCTGTTGCTATGCTCCTATCACCGGATATTTTCGTAACGGCTTTTGTCATACTGCTACAACAGATCTAGGTCAGCATACAATGTGTGTACAGATGACCGCTGAGTTTCTTAATTTTTCACAAAAAGTAGGTAATGACTTGATCACACCATTACCAGAAGTTGATTTCCCGGGTTTAGAGCCGGGTGATTTTTGGTGTGTTTGTGTGACCCGTTGGGTTGAAGCATACCAGGCCGGTATCGCCCCTCCCATTAAAATTCAAGCTTGCCATCAAGCTGTGCTCTCCTACGTTCCGCTTGATGTGCTTATGGAATATGCAGTGTAATGAGTACTCCCCAAATTATTTTGGCTTCAAGCAGCCAAACCCGCAAAGACTTAATGAACCGCCTTCGCATCGATTATCAAAGCATTGTGCCTGATATTGATGAATCCCCCCGTGGTGAAAATCATGCGGATCATTTGGCCAAACGACTGGCATTTGAAAAGGCCAAAACCATTTCAGAACAATATCCAGAAGCGGTTGTGATTGGATCAGACCAAGTCGCTTGGCGTGAAGGCGCGCCGGATATTTTTATTGGCAAGCCGCTGACTGTTGAAAAAGCAGTAAAACAGTTACAAGCCAATTCAGATAAAATCGTCTATTTCAGTACCGCATTAAGTGTGCAGCAACTTTCCACAGGTTTTGAACGCACGCTGGTTGAACATTATAAAGTCAAATTCCGCAAACTCGATCTTGCCGAAATTGAGCGTTATATTGAAGTAGAACAACCTTTAATGTGTGCCGGCAGCTTTAAATGTGAAAGCTTAGGGATTAGCCTGTTTGAGCAAATGAATGGGCAAGACCAAACCACATTAATGGGCATGCCGATGATTCAGCTTTGCCATATCCTGCGTCAATTGAATATTTTAGTTCCTTAATTTTAGGCTGTATTTATGTCTCAACCTTTAGATGTATTAGGCGGAATTACCGCTGAACAATTTCTTGCCGAATATTGGCAAAAAAAACCCTTACTGGTCCGTAATGCGCTTCCTGAAATTGCGAATCTTTTAGAGCCTGGCGATGTCATGGAACTCGCGCTGGATGAAAATATCAGTGCCCGTCTAATTAAACAAAAAGATAAAGATCCAAAGCAATGGTCTGTGAAATCATCACCTTTAACAAAAGCTGATTTCCAGAAAATGCCAAAGCTTTGGACACTGCTTGTTCAAGCTGTGGATCATTACTCTTTTGATCTGGCTGAACTTTGGAAAAAATTTCCGTTTATTCCGCAGTGGCGTCGTGATGACATCATGGTGTCCTATGCCCAAAAAGGCGGCTCAGTCGGTAAACATTTTGACTTTTATGATGTGTTTTTAGTGCAAGGGCATGGACACCGCCGCTGGCAGCTGGGACAAATGTGTGATGCCGAAAGTGAGGTTGTTGCGGGTCAACCATTAAAACTGCTGCCAGAAATGGAAGTTCATTTCGATGAAGTTTTAGCACCGGGCGACTTGCTCTATGTACCACCAGGCTTGTCTCATTACGGTGTAGCGGAAGATGACTGTCTGACTTACTCGTTTGGTTTCCGTATGCCAAATATTGCTGAAATGATGGATCGTGTCAGTGATAAATTTGCTGATGATCAATTACTTAAAAATCCGCTGACTGACATTATACGCGACAAAATCAGCCCGATTGGTCAAATCAGTCAGATAGAACTTGAGTATTTAAAAGCAGAACTTTTAGCACAATTGCAGAATCCAACCGTGCTTGAAGATGCGCTCATGAGCCTGCTGTCGGAACCGAAATATCCGGAAAACATTCCAGAGGCTGAAGCACTTGGTACAGGTGATTTAGAAGAAGCTTTAGATCAAGGATATTCACTTACTCTTGAACCAGCTTCGCGTCTGCTCTATACCGAAGATGAAGATGAATTGCTTTTCTGGGCCAATGGTGAAGGTATTTGTATTTCAGATGCATTTGCACCAATTTTAAAGCAATTGGCTGATGGCAATCCTGTATTACTCGATGATAAGCTTTATGATCCAGATATGCTGGAAGACATCGTAAACCTGTTAAATGAATCAATTCTGATGTTGTTACCTGCTGCAGATGAAGAATAAATAAAGCAAAAAGGGGAAATTATCATTTCCCCTTTTTTTAGTATCAACTTGATACGTGCATATAAAATTCCAAGTTTAATAATGAATAATAATTTTTAATGTTCCCTACTTTTATTTAAATTTTAGAAAAATCAAAAGCAAAATAACTAACAAATTTTAATTTTTTACCCATTCGATAATATGAAGTTGCCAGATAAATATGCGTATCTATCTGTACCATTTCATCATGATAGTGTCTTACCCAATTGGGATTAATAGATAAATCATGATTAATAATCAAAACCTGTTGATCACTAAATAATGATTTCCCGATACGGGCATTAAATTGATATCTTTGCGTTTCTAGTTTACCTATCCCTATTCGGTTAAATCCTGTTAATTCTCCTGTAGAAGCAAGATTAAATACCTTACCTCGCCAAAAATTTAAACGCTGAAACCAAGCGGGTTTAATCACCATTCCTTTTGCACTGCCATTTAAAGCTTCAATCTTGGGACAGTGACCTGTTTTAAATAGTTGGTTCAACGCTTTTAGATTTAAATTTTTTAAATCATCGAGTTTCTGGATATTAGAATTCATAATTTCGTTCTTAACTGATTTATGTTATTTATTTTTAAAAATTTAAGATCATTTAATAATGGCTTATGGCTTATTTAAGGATACCTAGCGACAACAAGACTCCTGTTCAATCATTTAAGCTGAACAATCGCCTGGACTATTATACAACCCTGTTCAGAAGATAAGTTAAGTTCCGCCCCTATGCGTTCCAAGCGCATTTTCATGCTGCGCATCCCAATACTTAATCCCTGTTGTGCCACGCAATCCGTATTAAAACCCACACCATCATCTTGTATGGTTAAAATTAACTGATTTTCAAAAAGATAAGTCATCGACACATTCACATTTTTTGCCTGACTGTGTTTAATCACATTGGTCAAGCTTTCCTCCAACACACGAATCAGGGTCAAACACTGTAGCGCTGTGGGTACAGCTTGCCATTCCCGCGGAAAAGCCCATTTAGAATGAATATCCAACTCATCCATCAGCTGGCTAAAACGGTGTCTGACCGGTGCAACCCACATAACAGGACTGACTGGAATTTTATTATCCGCAGATGAGCCACTATCAATAATTTGTCTTAAATCATCCCTTAATAATTTGAGCATCGATAGAAATTGCTGATTCGGAATATCATGTGCACTTTGATCCACTAAAATCATGAAACGCACCAGTGATGCGCCCAAACCATCATGTAAATCATGGGATAGATGGATTCTTTCCTGCAAGCGGACATTTTCAAGCTCTAACTGATATTTCTCATTCAGGCTTGAACTTAAGTCTTCACCCGCCTGTTTAACTTTGACTTCTAATGCTGCATTAAAGGTTTCTACTTTTTTTACATTTCTTGCCAATCTCGTGCCCAATATAACCACCACAAAAAAGGTAATAACCGGTCCGGTATAAGGAGATAATAGCCGTGCATCAGATATGGAGTCCGATAATAACAATAAAATATCGAATACAGCAAAGCTGAAAATTCCGCTTAGGCAAATCGCTAAAAAAATATAATCTGATCGTCGAGATTTAATGGCCCGATAGCTAATATATAAATAGGTGAGGAAAAACAAGCCCACATAGATTAAAAATATCAGTGGAAAGACCCAAAAAATAGAGTGTTGAGGCGTAAAAAAATACCGGCAATGACAAGTCCAGTCACAAAATAAATCGAAGCTTCAATTTTGGCTAAATGAGTTTCAATAAATCGAAGTAAATAAATACAGAAACTCAGGATATACAGGACAAAGAACACCAAATTTGCTTGGGTTGCCATTAAACTGGTTGGATATGGAAATGTTTCTGTTGCCAGTACATTGGAAATAAATAACACCCACAACAATGAACTTAATGCGAACCATCCAAAGGTGGTTTCTTTGCGTCTTAATGACCAGATCACAAGACAGATGATGCCAAAAGTGATCGATAAAATGAGGTTTATTTGAAATAAAGTTCTACGGTTCCAAATTTTGCTTTGATGGATTTCATAATTGCTTTGCACGTTATTAAAGGAGATATTACCCAGCCCTGGAGACTGAAAAGCAAAACCATTCACATAAATCAAGATTTCATTTTGATCAGATCTTAATCCCGATACGGGTAAAATCCAATAACGTGGCATATTCCAGCTTTTAGACAAAGGTTCCTGTAAATTTTGATCCCGCCAAAGTAAATCACCATTTAAAAAAACCGCACCCGCTGAATTAATATAATCAATTGAAAAAGCAATCGGCTCTGCTAACCTAGCATTATTTCCACATGACCAGTTCCATTCAATCTTATACCAGACACCACCATTATAATTTTTCCAGTGATTGGTCCATTTATCTGGCAACTGTACCGACTGCCAGCCTTGCGCGGGTAAAACGGTCTGTGAAGGTGTTTTCACCGCAGAAACAGAATTGATATATACAGAACATTGTTGATTAATACTTTGATTTATTTCTGCATAAGCTATACGGCTAAATAAACCCAGCAAAAATATGCAAAATAAATGCAGTACGGAATGCTTCATAAAATCCCTAAGGATCGTGCTGCACTGACCGCTTTGGTTCGTTTTGTCACCGCCAATTTTCGGTAAATATGTTTAATATGACTTTCAACCGGATATTTAGAGACAAACAACTGTTCTGCTATTTCTTTATTACTCATTCCTTGGGCGACCAAGTTTAAAATTTCTGTTTCACGATTGGTCAAAAGTGCCGTTTCAGACTCTAATGATTTATCCTCATTTGAGCCTGTAATCACGGAAGCTGAAATCTGCTTTAAAATTTCTTGTGCAATAAAAGGATCAATGGGTGCGCCACCACGCAAAATGCTGCGGATGGATAACCGCACTTCCGCATCATCCCGTTCTTTCAAGACATAACCTGTCGCACCCGCTTTAATCGCTGCAAATAGACTTGCTTGCGTACTCCACGCTGAAATGACCAGAATTACGACACTGCTATCGAGACTACGCAGCTTTTCTATCAGTTCTATCCCATTTCCATCCGGAAGTCCGAGATCGACCTATGCTAAAGAAATCGGTTGTTGTTCTATTTGCAGGAAGGCTTGTTTTAGATTCTTGGCAAAAATGAGCACATCATTGTCATAGCCCAATTCGGTCAATATATTTTTTAGTCGTTCACAAATGAGATCTTCATCTTCAACAATCAAGACTGGTACAGGTAAAATCGTTTCTATTCCCGACACACACTACCCCTTTTTTTATTGGGCCAATTTAAGGGGAAAACAATTAAAAAATATCCCTAAAACCAAGTAATTTTATGACTTTTATACTAATAATTAAAATTCTAGTTAAGTATTTTAAGACTTATTTTCTTAATTTAATACGATAAAATAAAAATGCTCATGATTCAATGGATGATTAATACTTGATTAATAAATTAAATCGTCTCAACAAATTCAGTTTGTATGATTGCCGAAGCTAAAGAAAAATTGATTGATTGAGATAAAAAAGAAACAGCTGATCTCGCTGTTTCTTTTTTGCAGTTTTGATTATTCAGCTATATTGTTTTTTCAAATATTTCACAATATCCGCTGACTCAAACATTTTCACTCCAGTATTCGGATCGACCAAATAAGGAACCTGGATATCACGCCCCATAAGCTCAACCACTCTTTCGCGCTTGCCCCCTTTTAGAGCTTGATATTTTCCTGGCTTGAGGCGTAAAGCTGCCGGCCCCATATCTTGCCAGCGCTCTTTAGGGACATTATGGAATATGAATGGAAGTTCCAGTTCAGTTAATACCCCACGTACCACCCGTGTAAATGGGCTTGCTTCAAAACCCCATAATTCTAAAAGTTGTGCGGGTGCTTCACGATCCGTAATTTTTTTATTAATCCAAACTCCACGTGCGCCATTAATGAGGGTTCCAGCAAAGGCAGCCACAGGAATTTTGGGATACTGGGCAAATTTTTTCGGTGTTTTTCTAGTTTTGCCATAATGTTTAAATAAATAATGGATGATCTCTTGTGACTCATACATTTGAGTACCAGAGTTTTCATCAATAAAAAATGGAAATTGTTTTTTCCCACCTTTTTCTTTGACAATTTTTCGGTACTTCTGTCCACCTTTTGGACAAGGATAGACTTCATAATCCAAATTCAACAAAGTCATGACTTCACGTACACGACGGCAAAATGGCGAACCTTCAAACTCGTAAAGTTTGAGTGATTTTTCCGGTTGTTTCGGAAATGCAGTACCACTGACTCCACGTCCACCTTCAGTCAAGGCTGAAGCTAAAGCCTGTACAACTTTAATTTGATGATTCACCATTTTTATCCTTATGCTATTGTCGTTATAAATCGACTAATTTTTCTTTTGCAATCACAATCCCATTGTTATCTGCATAGATATAATCGCCAGGATGGATGCTTACACCCCCAAAATACAAAGTTAAACCCATCTCGCCAATGCCTTTGCGATTACTTTTTTGTGGAATTGCAGCCAATGCATGCACGCCCAGATCCAATTCGGCAATCGCATCTACATCGCGTACACAACCGTAGATGACGACCCCATTCCACTGATTCTTAACCGCGGACTCTGCAATCATATCGCCCATCAAGGCACAGCGCATTGAAGCCCCACCATCTACCACCAGCACTTTACCGGCACCATCAGTCGCAAGCAGCTCTTTTACCCGCGAATTATCTTCAAAGCATTTAACTGTCACGGCCTGACCCGCAAAACTTTTACGCGCACCATAGCTTTTAAATAATTTACCATCCATGGACGGTGTCATCACCTGAATGTGTTTCTCTGGATGATCATCAAGTAAATCACAAGTTACAAATGCTGCATTAGCCACTTTCCAACTCCATCATTTAGAATTTTGTATACGTAAATTATCATAAATTACAAACTTTTCAGTTTGTAATTGTGCTGCCTCGACCATAGTATGAGCCACTTGCGTCGCTGTCACTGGCTTATATTTAAATGAGTTGGGAACCAAATGCGAGAATTTTTGGTAGAGTTTCTGGGTCATATCTTCCAGACTTCTTTGTTCTGGCCGCTCACCTAACAGTAATGACGGACGCAAAATCGACACACATTGCAGATTTAAACTCTGGATATGCTTTTCCAGTTCACCTTTCACTCTATTATAGAAAAAATTTGAGTGGATATTTGCACCCATTGCGCTGATCAGCAAGTAATGCGTATCGGTCGATTCAAATAAATCGGCAAAATGGGCATTAATTTCATAATCAATATCATGAAATCTTTGCTTGGATCCCGCTTTCTTCAACGTCGTACCCAAACAACTAAATGCATGGCTATACCCATTCACATCTTGGTCATTGAGTAATAAAAAATCATCCAGAATGAATTGTTGTACTTTTTCCAAGCGTTTGAGTGAAGAATCTTCATGACGTACAACCGCAGTAATTTTCTGGCAACTTTCTATACGATTAAGTTGATTTAATAGCTCACGACCTACTAAACCTGTCGCTCCAATCACAATCGCACTTTTAATTGATTTAGTCATTTTTTAAGCAATCCCTATAGGTTATTACTAATCTAACGGTTTCTTTAGAATTTTTATGCATCTAAAATGTTGTCAAAGCAAGTCAAGACTTGACTTAACGTCATAGTTTAATCACAATATGGCACTTGTTTACGGGCTGGTGATAATTCTTCTGATGAAGGTTTTCAGTTGCAATTTCAGCCCGCCCAGACCAATCTAATTCAAGGAGTGCACGAGTGGCAAACTCTGCTCAAGCTAAAAAACGTGCCCGTCAAAACGTTAAAGCACGCAAACACAACGCTAGCTTACGTTCAATGGTTCGTACTTATATCAAACGTACAGTAGCTGCTATCGCTGCTGGTGATTATGCAGTTGCTACAGAAGCTTATAAAGCAACTGTACCTGTAATCGATCGTATGGCTGATAAAGGCATCATCCATAAAAACAAAGCTGCTCGTCATAAGAGCCGTTTAAATGCACAAGTTAAAGCGTTAGCTAACTAAGTTGTTGCATTGAAAAAAGCCCGTTAAGGGCTTTTTTTACGCCTGAAATTTGATCATTTACAGTGAAAGTATCTTAATTTATTGTACTTAGAATTCTTTGACTCATTAAAGTTAACTTGTAATTAATTCAAAAAGTTAGTTGGTGAAATACTGTTAAGATTATTTATATAATAAATATGTGATTAACAAATCATTTTAACCCCCCTTATAATTGAGTTTATGGGTATTTTATTTTTTTAATATCTCCTGTTTACTTAAAACAATAGATGTTTATTTTCCGATCAAATCTTGTAGATAATTAGTTAATAATTAAATGAATTCAAAGAATATTTCATAAAATACAATTTGTTTTGACTGCTTCACAATTATCTTTAGATTTAAAATTAATTGGAGAAAAGCAATGTTAAGAAAAATTATTCTAGCCACCAGTATAATAACTTCTTTAACGCTGGCAGGTTGTAATACATCCACGCCAAATCCATCTACTGATCGAAATTTAGCTCAACTGCAAAATAAAAATTGGGTCTTAACCGAGATCAACCAGGTTGTTTATAAAGCCGACCCGACCAGGTCTGCTGTTCCAACCATGACATTTGATAATCATGAAGTAAGTGGTACCGATGGATGTAACCAATTCATGGGAGGTTATGCGGTGATGGGAACTCAGATTAAATTTGCAAATCTAAAAACAGTAGAAAATAATGTGTGTTCAACTGCGACCGATTTGCCTCTAAAGTTCTCTCAGGCATTAAGTCAGGTTATTAGCTATGATGCTACCAGAACAGAATTAAAGTTGCTTGATAGCAATAACAGAGCTGTGATCAAGTTTAAAAATCTTAAATAGATATCACTTAGCCCTCATTTGAGGGCCTTTTTATTGATTAAAATAATTTTGCAAGCAATAGAGCATAAAATATTAAGTCTGAATATCTAAATTTAACCATTCTTCATTTTGAATGACCGTAACAAAAAAAGAGGCAAAATATTTTTTCGTTGAATCTTATATTTATATGTTCATAAAGTGAGAGTCTGATAGAAAATTTACGGATAAGAAATATTTGAATTAAGAACTTCAAGTTTTAAAAGTTGGGGAACATACACATATTCATATTACTTGAGCTATGGCCAATACAGATCAGATATTTAAAATTTCAGAAGATAAAATGAATGAATCACTTTTAAATAGAACCTCATTCTGGCAGATTATAAATGTAAGTTAAATTTTTATTATAAATAACACTTTTATTTTTCTAATTTCTGAAATTCTTGAATTGAAAGTTCATTGACTTTACCGCGCCAAATCCATTTAAGTTTCGATTCCAAAAACTTATCGCCTTCAAACCAGACAAATAGGCCTTCCATCATTTTCGGCCAATCTTCCTGACTCACCGTATGACGACCAGAAATTACCGCAATGATTGCCGCTAAAATCGTATCATGACTGACTGCCAAACTTAGACCAAAATGATCCTGTGGATGAGTCTTATAAATAAGCTCTAGTACGTCCACCACGCCCGTAATCGGATGCTTCATTCCCGGCAAGGCATTATTAACAAAACTATTAATAAAACCTAAAGCGCCCTGTTTTCTAAAATATGGACCTGCCTGTTTGATATCCAGTACAAAACTTCCCGGTTCAACCAACAAGCCTTGCTCGACAATTTCAATACAATGCGTATTTTGCGCAAGAGTACTGAAATCTGCACCTTGAATCATTAAAGCTGCTGTATCGACACAACGTTGAATGGGGCTGGAAATACAGTGCTGAATACTTCGGTCTGTATTCTCTATTAAATATGTTCCCCACGCTTGTGCCAAATCGCGACCTTGTGAGGTTAACTGCAAATCGTAGCCAGCCAAACCCTGCCCAGCCACTAATTCACGAATAGAGTGGCGAGTAAATAAAGTCACAGGTGTTTTTGCATCGGGCAATAAATCAATTGCCTTGAGCATACTTGCAGGGAGTAGGTCTAACGCCATGATGCAGCCAAAAAATAAACATGGTTCGGTACACTATAGCATGTTAGAACACCAGCTCAATGTATGTTCGTCATAAGTTCTAGAGCCTGAAATGCTAATTTTTTCATTTTGATATTTTTAAATGCAATAAAGCCGCCGTTCAACAAATTATCCCGTTGATTGTATAAAAAAGGGCGTCCTTGCAAATCCACCAACCCACCGCCAATACGCTCAATCAAACATTGACCTGCGCTGGTATCCCACTCGCTGGTCGGATGGAATCGTGGATAAATATCGACCTTTCCTTCAAGCATCATACAAAATTTATAGGCACTGCCCGCCTTGAACTCAATAATGCCCACTTTCTGTTTTAATAGTTCCAAGTATTCAGCATATTTGGATCGCCCTTGACTACTTTGACTTAAACCCACCTGAATGGCTGCACCAGGTTCATCTTCTGCATATTCCAGCCATTGCCCGGTTCGAGTGTCAAATTTTAACGGTAAGCCTTGCTTCGGACAAATATAAATCGTCTGCTCGGCCGGAATGGCCAACATCGCAAAAGTAGTATGTGCACCTTCCACCAAACTTAAGTTAATGGTAAATTCAGGCCGCTTATGCAGAAATTCTTTGGTTCCATCTAAGGGATCAAGCAACCAAAATTTTTGCCATTGCTTGCGCTCGGTATGATCACCTTCTTCGGACAATAAAGGAATCTGTGGAAAACTTTTCTGTAATGATGTCGTGATAAAATCATTAACCCGATAATCGGCTTGAGTCACAGGAGAATTGTCACTTTTCTGCTCGACATCAAAAGTTCCACCTACACAATAGGCCTGATATTCCACTCGCAAAATTTCACATGCCTGTGTCACAATAGGTATAAGTTGTAAAATTAAAGCATCTTGTGGTGCTGTTGTTATTTTGAACATAGATTACCTGTATATGCCGAATTACTCAGAAAAACCAACCATCATCTTTGATATGGATGGGACGCTCCTTGACCTTGCTTATGATGATTTTATCTGGAATCATCAACTTCCGATTCGATATGCAGCCACGCATGACTGCACGCTCGAACAGAGCACTGAATCGTTATTTCAGTTCTATCAGCAACACAATCATACTCTAAATTGGTACTCAACCCGGTTCTGGAGCGCAAAAGTTGGTGTCGACACCTTGGCACTGCAACATGAATTTAAACATAAGGTTGCGCTGCGTGCAGGCTGCCTAGAGTTACTCGATTATTTAAAAAACAATGGTTATCCATGCTGGATTGCGACCAATGCAGATTGCGAAGGTTTAAAGTTTAAACTGGAACAAACTCAACTGGCCGATTATTTTGATGTGATTATCAGCAGTGAAAGTATCGGTTATGCCAAGGAGTCGATTAAATTCTGGCAAACACTACAAGCACTCCACCCATTCCCAATCAATCAAGCCTATTTTATTGATGACACAGAAAAAGTACTCAACAACGCAAAAAAATTTGGTATTGGTAATTTAATTACCATTGCCCAGCCCTCATCTAAAGGAAAGATACGGATTGAAAGTCCTTATCCTATTTTACAAGACTTGACCGATTTAATCGTCATGTTAGAACAAGCTGAGGATCTGAAAAAATATGCCTAATCCCTCTCAACAAAGCACTGTTGAAAGTATGCGTGTTGATAAATGGCTGTGGGCGGCACGTTTTTTTAAAACACGCTCTCTATCCAAAGCTGCTATTGAAGGCGGAAAAGTCCACCATAATGGTGAGCGCGTTAAAGTGTCTAAAGAAGTTCGCGTTGGCATGGAACTGACCATTCAGCAAGGTTTTGATCGGAAAACTATTGTGATCAAGGCATTGTCAGCAAACCGTGGGGCAGCCCCGATTGCCCAACAACTGTATGATGAAACGGAAGTCAGTGTTGCACGACGAGAGTTGCTTACAACACAAAGAAAGTTGCATAATCTAGCCCGACCTGAACATCGGCCAAGTAAAAAAGATCGCCGACAAATCAGTAAATTCAAACAAGATAATGATCAACAGTTTGGCCAAGACTGGTCATACAGCGATGATTAATTTAAGCGTCATATTCTGTCGTACTCGACCGAAGTGATATAGAACATAAAGAATGAATCTGTCACTATACTCGAGTGGAACACGTTTTAAAGTAACTCATCCACTTAAGTTAATATTTTTGTGACATCGTTTTGAGGTTGTGAGATGGATGATAATAAAAGTAAGGCGCTGAATGCTGCCCTAAGCCAAATTGAAAAACAATTTGGTAAAAATACAGTGATGCGTCTTGGTGATAACACCGTACTGGCTGTTGAAGCAGTGTCCACTGGTTCTTTAACACTGGACATTGCACTCGGTATTGGTGGCTTACCGAAAGGTCGTATCGTGGAAATCTACGGACCTGAATCTTCAGGTAAAACTACGATGACCTTGCAAGCAATTGCACAATGTCAAAAAGCCGGTGGTACCTGTGCCTTTATCGATGCTGAACATGCGCTTGACCCTCAATATGCACGCAAGCTGGGTGTAGACCTTGACAACCTGTTGGTTTCTCAGCCAGACAATGGTGAACAGGCACTTGAAATTGCCGACATGCTGGTTCGCTCTGGCGCGGTGGATATGATTGTTGTCGATTCCGTAGCTGCATTGACCCCTCGCGCAGAAATTGAAGGCGAAATGGGCGACTCACACATGGGCTTACAGGCACGTTTGATGAGCCAGGCATTACGTAAAATTACCGGTAATGCAAAACGCTCTAACTGCATGGTCATCTTCATTAACCAGATTCGTATGAAAATTGGTGTAATGTTCGGTAGCCCTGAAACCACAACCGGTGGTAATGCACTTAAATTCTATGCTTCTATACGTCTGGATATCCGTCGTATTGGTCAAGTGAAAGAAGGCGATGAAATTGTCGGTTCTGAAACACGTGTTAAAGTCGTGAAGAACAAAATGGCACCTCCATTCAAAGAAGCGTTATTCCAGATTTTGTATGGTAAAGGTGTAAATCAGCTGGGCGAACTGGTTGATCTTGCAGTTGCCCAAGAACTGGTACAAAAAGCAGGTGCCTGGTATTCATATCAAGGCAATAAAATTGGTCAGGGTAAAAACAATGTTATCCGCCATTTAGAGGAAAATCCTCAAATTGCACAGGAACTTGATCGCCTGATTCGCGAAAAGCTGTTAACACCGATCACCAAACCAATTGAAGAGAAAGACGAAGAAGAGCCAGACTTGCTAGATGCTTAAATAGCATGATGTTAAAGTCGAATTTTTCGAGTTAAACTGTAAAACGCCCTACGGGGCGTTTTTTATTTGATGTGATCGATACACAATATGAGTAATCCCAAATTTCCCAAAATGCTTGACTATGCGGCTATCAAACAACAATTTGATGATTCATCGCCAGAATCAACATCAGACTCCTTCTCCGCTCCCATAGAATCAAACGCTTTACACTTTGAAGATGAATCACAGCCCAAGCCAAAAGGTCTTACAGGCTCCCGTTTACGCTCTTATGCATTTGCAGTACTGACACGCCGGGAATACTCAAAAGCCGACCTGATTGAGAAGCTTGCGCTCTACGCCATGGATCGTGATGAAGTTTTAAAGCTGGTTGATGAGCTGGCAAGAGAAAATTATCAGAGTGACCAACGTGTCGCAGAAATCATGCTGTCTAGTCAAAAACGCAAAGGCAAAGGTCCAAACCGGATTAAACTGGCGTTAAAATCAAAAAAAATTGATGCGAGCTTAATTCAGGAAGAATTAAAAGAAACCGATTGGAATGAACAGGCGTATCAACTAAAAGTAAAAAAATATGGCGTAAAAGTAGAAAAAGAGCCAAAATTAAAAGCCAAGCAAATTCGCTTCTTGATGTATCGGGGTTTTGAAATGGATGCGATTATCAAAGCAATTACAAGAAAAGAAGATGAGTTTTAAGAGAAGAGTATAACTAGAATTATTATTTTAGAAACTGGTGGCAACCCCACTAGCAAAACTTCGGCACATCATAGTTCTGTTACCGTTGCTACCTTCCGGTCCTGGCGGGGTTCACAGAGTACAATTGCGAAGCCACCAGCGGGGCTACCATTGCAAGATCAGAGTATAGAGATTTTTATTTAACTTGCAAGTCTTGCAACCACTTTTCATGTTACATCGCTTTTATTTGATTATTAAAAAAACAATATTGATTAAAAACAGCATTTTTGTATATTTTTTATCAAAACTATCAATTACTTTAAACCTACCACAAGTTTGTAAATGCATATTGCATTTAACCGCATGGACGTTTTTAATGTGGTCAGATCTTTTAAACAGGTGCATTCCAAATCTTGCAAATTTTGAATATGCCCAAGAATACCAAATGGATGTTTTTATGACGCTCAAACCGCATGTTTTATGTGTAGTACTCGCTTTATTTAGCTCAGCTTCACTTTATGCCAATATTCCAATTGAATCTCGCGGTTTAAGCCAAAACAGCATCGAACCCAGTGCCAATAATGTCGCAATTGATTCAGGTGCAATATCTGCCAATGTACCGACCAATTTGAACTGGCAAATCATGCAGAAAAATCAGCAATTAGAAAATGATATTCGTGCATTACGTGGCAAAATTGAAGAACAAGACAATGAAATTGAAAAACTCAAACATGAACTTACCAATCGCTATACTGACCTGGATCAGCGCCTAGAACTCCTGCAGCAAAAAGTAGATCCGGAAAGTGCAACGCCAGAGGAGGATAACCAAGAGGATACGTCTCCCAGCACCATAAACACCCCAACACCAGTAGTTGCAGCAAAGACAGTCCCTACTCAGCCAGCAGCTGTTACGACTCAAACAGCTGCAACGAAAACCCAAACCGCCTCTTCAGCTGATCTGGACAAAGCTGCTTATACCGTTGCTTTAGATGCCTATAAACAAGGTGGTGCAAAAAAAGCTATTGCCCCAATGAAGAACTTTATTAAACATAATCCCAACAGCGTTTATATCAGTAATGCCTATTTCTGGTTAGCAGAATTCAACCTAGCCATTGAACCCACCAACTACACTGAAGCGAAAAAGAATTACAATATTGTCATCAGTCAATATCCGAATTCAGCTAAAGCAGCTCGAGCGCTCTACCAGCTTCACAGTATCGCCAAGGATGTCGATCATAATACAACGCTTGCCAATCAATTTAAAAACAAGCTCATTAAAGATTATCCAAGGTCCGAAGAAACAGGTTATTTCAAAAAATAAAAATAAAAAAAGACACCGGCGAGAGTGTCTTTTTTATGCAATAGCAGGTTCGATTAACGAACAATACCACGCTTGGATTGCTCTAAAGAATCAATCAGCAACTGGACTTCTGGAACTTCTGGAAGAATTTCTGCACGAATCTGTTGAATCGCCTGTTCAGTGGTTAAACCGGCTTTGTAAATCAATTTAAATGCCTGGCGTAGTGCTTGGATTACATCCTTAGACCAACCTTTACGACGCATGCCTTCTACATTCATCGCAAAAGCATGTGCTGGATTACCTGAAACCATCACATAAGCAGGTACATCTTTCAGAATTAATGAAGCACCGCCAATCATACTGAAAGAATCAATTTTACAGAATTGATGAATCCCTGAGTTTCCACCCACTACTACATAGTCACCGACATGAACATGTCCAGCAACACCAACATTATTGGCAAAAATATTATAATCACCCACTACACAATCATGTGCAATATGGGTATTCACCATCAATAAATTATGGCTGCCAATTTTAGTGATGCCCTGATCTTGGGTCGTACCACGATGCAAACTGCAATGTTCACGAATCGAGTTGTGATCGCCAATTTCAAGCCAGGTTTCTTCGCCAGCATATTTTAAATCCTGACATACTTCACCCACACTCGCGAACTGGAATATTTCGTTGTTTTTCCCAATGCGAGTATAGCCACCGACAACTACATGTGAATGTAGCTTGGTGCCTTCACCAATGCTGACCTGTGGCCCAATAATACAATAAGGACCAATTTGTACATCTGAAGCAATAACTGCAGATGAGTCAATAATGGCGGTTGGGTGAATTAAATCGTTATTACTCATGCCTGCTCTATTTTCTGATGCGAAACCATAATTTCCGCGGTAGTTGCTACAACGCCATCAACGGTGGCTATACAATTATATTTGTAAATCCCACGTTTGTGCATAACCAGCTCAGATTTTAAAACGAGCTGGTCACCAGGAACAACTTGTTTCTTGAAACGGACTTTTTCTGCACCCGCAAAAAGAAACAAAGAACCTTCACTTGGCTTCTCATTATTCATGATAAAACCAAGTATACCAGAGACTTGAGCTAATGCCTCAACAATCAGTACCCCAGGCATAATTGGATAACCTGGGAAATGTCCCTGTAAAAACTCTTCATTGATCGAAACATTTTTATAAGCAACGATACCATTTTCAGTCACATCAACGACTCGATCGACCAATAAAAATGGATAGCGGTGAGGTAAATATTCACGAATTTGTTGAATATGCATTGGCAATTCAGGTTTCGTAAATGCAGGAGTATTCGACTCAGTCATCATATTCTATTTGCGCTTAAAAGTTGATTCAAGGGACTCTATTTGAGCCTGTATATGATCAAGCCGTTTCACCAGTTGGGTCAATGGCACATCTGCTAATTGTTTAAAGCGTACCGCAGCGCGTTTCCAGTGCAAGCTTTCCAACATTGGCGTGCCAGAAGAATAACTCCCTGCCTCAGAAATATTTTTTGTGACCATTGACATGCCGGTAATTGTGACATTATCCGCAATATTAATGTGACCTACTACCCCGACCGCACCTGCAAATACACAGTTTTTGCCAATTGTGGTACTACCCGCAATCCCACATTTTGCTGCCAGCGCAGTATTAGCACCAATCTTGACGTTATGTGCAATTTGCACAAGATTATCAATAATCACGCCATCTGCTAGAATTGTGTCATCTAATGCACCACGATCAATACTGCAATTTGATCCGATTCGTACGTCATTCCCAATTTTAACTGAGCCTAATTGTGCAATACGATGCCATTTACCTTGATATGGCGCAAAGCCAAAACCTTCGCCACCAATCACCGTATTGGCATGAATACGTACTCGATTGCCTACTTTAGTTTCACCCGTTAAAGTAACGTGGGAATCAATAAAACATTGTTTGCCAATTTCCACATCATCATCGATTTTCACGTGAGAGTGAATGACAGTTTCATCTCCCACCACACAGTTCTCACCAATGACCACATAATGTCCAATATAAGCACTATCAGCAACAATTGCAGAAGAATGAATTTGAGCTGTACTTTCAATACCCTGTTGCGTATGTTTCTTCTCAAAGACATGCGTCAGAATTGCGAAAGCAAGATAAGGATTATCGACAATAATAAAATTATTATGTGTATCTAACTGTGATTTTAAAGCTGCAGTAACAATTAAGGCACCTGCTTTTGAGGCACGTGCATGATCTAAATATTTGTCAGCATTTACAAATGCAATGTGTTTGGCTTGAGCGACATCTAAGCTTGCCAATCCTTCTAAGATTAAATCAGATTGACCGACATACTCGCCCTGTACAAGGCGAGCAAGATCTTCTAAGCGAAATTGTCTAGGATTCATTGATTACTTAATAACATTGACCTTTTGAATCATTTTATCAGTTAAATCATATTTAGGGTCATAAGCAAGCGCTGAATTTTTATTTAAAACAACATCCATGTTATTTTCTTTACGCAATTGTTCGGCCGCTTGCTTTACCCGTGCATCAAAAACAGTGCGAATTTGTTGAATCGAACTTTGAACACTACCCTGAACGGATTGTTGCAATTGATTCAACTCTTGAAATTTGGCTTGGTATTGTGCCGAAAGTTTTTGCTTCTCTGCATCTGTAAATTTGGTGTTGGATTGTGCTCGTTGCTGTAATACTTCAAGCTCTTTAGACAGCTGCTCAATTTTAGTGGTTTGCGGCTGAATTTTTTGCTGTACAGCGGTGTTTTGCTGTTTTAAGTAGCTACTATTTTCCACAAGACGTTCTAAATCAATCACCCCATAACCGGCAGCCTGTGTCAAAGACGTTATGCTTGCCAAAGCGATACCCATCGCTATTATCATCTTTTGCATCATTTTCTCTTTAAATTTGGCTGTGTCAATACATCCGATAATGCATTAACACAACCTGAATTATTCTTAGGCAATCTTAGAAAGTACGGCCGATTTCAAACTGAATATTTTTAGTTTCATCACCCGGTTTATCATTTAACGGGTATGCATAGCTGAGTGAAAGTGGCCCAATCATGGTGATCCAAGTAAAACCGACACCAACACTATAACGGAAGTTTTCAGCGTCAAAGCCAAAATTGTCTTCACAATATTGTTTAGCATCAACACCAGCATTACCATTTAAATACAGGTTCCCGCTAGGAACACTACATTGTGTATCAAAAACTTGTGCGCCCTCAGCAAAGATTACTGGTCGAACCTGACGTGTCCAGTCGCCCTTAAATGGTAAGGGTAAAGCGAGTTCCGCACCAAATTGTACTAGAGCATTACCACCGACTTCTTCTGGATCAAGGTCTTGAGTTTTTGACTCATTATACGTTACACCCGGATATTTTGGACCCAATGTGCTGTTGTCATAACCACGTACCGAACCGAAACCACCTGCATAGAAGTTTTTATAGAATGGCAAGTCATTACCATAACCTAACTTACCATAGCCACGAAGTACAAAATCATACGGCAATGGTAAGAATGCTTGAGCATCATAAGTTAATTTTTGGTATTCAACATCACTACCTGGTAATGCAATTTCACCATTCACACGATGTGACATACCATTGGTTGGGAATACCGGACGGTTTAAAGTGTTATATGACCAGCCTAAATTAAGGTTATAAGTTAAAAATTCGCCCTTAAATTTATTATCAAAATCTACTAATGGAACATCACAAACAACTTCTTTTATACCTTTTGTTGGATCTGTAGGATCATTGTAAACAATTGTCTGGGTACCAGTACATACACCTTCAGCTCGGCCTGTAGCCTTACCACCATTTGCTAACAAGTAATCTCGAACATAAGTTGATACATAAGGACCAGTAGTCACTTCTGTCTGGTCAATATTCAGACCCGCGCTTACACTTTGGTTCTCATCAATTGGATAACCAAATGTAATGCCACCACCCAAACTGTCCGTCACATAGTTGTTGACGTTATAGTCATCATCCAGCTTGGTTTTACGGTAGTACATGTTATAGCCGCGACGCACACCATCAATGGTGAAGTACGGATCAGTCACACTTAAATTATAATAATCTTGCGTTTCTGAACGGGATAAATCAATCGAAACACTATTTCCTGTACCCAGGAAGTTGGTTTGACTTAAACCTGCTTGGAATGTCACACCACCACTTTGCGAGAAACCAACAGCCAACGTACTAGTACCCGAATGCTGTTCTTCAACATTGACATTTAAATCCACCTGATCAGGCACATTCGGAATACGAGTCGGTTTAATATCTACAGTTTTAAAGAACCCGGTACGTTCCAAACGAACTTTAGACAAGTCAATTTTTTCATTGCTGGCTAAGGCACCTTCCATTTGACGCATTTCACGACGTAATACTTCATCCGCAGTTTTGGTATTACCGGTAAAGTTAATACGACGTACAGTGACTTGCTGACCTGGATTAAGGTAATAATTCAAGTTAACCTGTTTGGTTTCTTCATTAATTTCAGGAACCATGTTCACTTCGGCATAGTAATAACCTGCATTACCATACTTGCGAAGTAAAAGTTGTTTGACTGCATTTACTTTTTGTTGAGAATAAATTTCACCATCTTTGTAAATTTGCAGAGCTTTCAGTTCTTCTGGTTTATAAAGCGCATCACCCAGAAACTTGGTTTCACCAAACTTGAACTGCTCACCTTCTTCCACTGCAACTTCAACGAAAATATTCTTTTTATCTTCACTCAAGTTCAAGCTTGAGTTTGTAATATTAAAGTTGATATAGCCTTTATTTAAATACAATGCGCGTAAAGCTTCCAGGCTGGCTGCCATTTTTTCACGGGCATAGCGATCATTACGGGTAACAATTGAACTCCAGCTACTTTCTTTAACCGCAAACGCTTGCTTGATTTCACTTTCTTTAAAAACAGTGTTGCCAATAATATTAATATCAACAACTTTAGCTGCTTTGCCTTCCACAAACTCGATTGTTAAATCAACACGGTTGTTTGGTCTAGCCACCGTTTTAACGCTTACATCTGCGTCATAACGACCTTGTTGCATATATTGTTGTTCAAGCTCGGTTTCAATAGTTTGCAGGGCAGATTTTTTTAAAACCTCACCTTCTGTAATACCCATTTTTTTCAGCCCGTCTTCAAGGGCTTCTTTAGGAATCAGTTTATTTCCTTTGAACTCCACTTTTGAAATCAATGGACGTTCTACCACAGTAAAAATGAGTGTATCCGCTTCTCTTGATGCTTTGATATCATCAAATAGGCCAGTGGCATACAAAGCACGAATCGAATTTGCAATAGTCGTATCATCGACACGATCGCCAGC
Source organism: Acinetobacter sp. (assembly GCF_045628685.1). GTDB lineage: Bacteria > Pseudomonadota > Gammaproteobacteria > Pseudomonadales > Moraxellaceae > Acinetobacter. The sequence goes on along the minus strand of NZ_JAZQPV010000040.1, from coordinate 23,351 downwards.
ATTGACCGGTAACATCCCATAGACATTTGTTGGCGTTAAACGAACGAGCCCGTTAATTTTAATATCGCGGACAATGAATTCATCTGCTGCATATACTTGTTGTACTGCTGCCATTGCACTAATGAGTGCCAAAGGCATAAATAAATGTGTGTGCTGCATGCCAGTCTTTTCCGATGTTAATTTATTTCGTATTTACGTTGTTATAAACGCATGAAGTCATTGAATAATGCAAGGAGCATCATGCTACCGAGCAGTACCATACCAATTTTCAAACCAACCAATTGTATTTGTTCAGAAACAGGTTTACCACGAATCAGCTCAATAAAATAGTAAACTAGATGTCCACCATCCAGCATAGGAATCGGTAATAAATTTAAAATACCTAAACTTACGCTCATTAAAGCCATAAAAGAGATAAAGGTCTGCCAACCCATTTCCGCACTTTGTCCTGCCACTTTGGCAATGGTGATTGGACCGGATAAATTATCCAGACCAATTAAACCACGAAACATTTTGACGATCGAGTTCAAAATCATACCTGAAATTTGACCCGTTTTATCAACCGCCATCACAAATGCTTCAGTCGGACTATATTGAATTAGTTGTTTATAATCTGCAGGAATGTTTATTTTCCCGGGGATATTCTGTATACCAAGCACACCTGAAACATTCCCCATACTGTCACGTTTAGCTTGTGGCATCACTTCTAAATGTATCAACTGATTTTGACGCAAGATATCTATTTTTAACAATTTTTCTGGTGAAGCCTGAACGACTTGAACAACATCGAACCAATCATTCATTTTCACCCCATCAATCGCAATAATTTTATCGCCTTCTTTCATCCCTTGGCGTATTGCTGCGCCATCTTCATTAAGTTTAGCGGCAATGGCTGGAATATGTGGACGATATGGCATAAAGCCTAAACTATCTAAAGCAGATTGATTTTGATTTTTTAAGAAATCTTGGATGGGTAACTGAAAGGTTTTAACCTGTCCATCACGATCTGCCTGAATTTCGATTGAACCTGTTTCACCAACACGGTCAACCAAAGCAAAATTCAGTTTTTCCCAAGTAGGGGTTTCAGTACCATCTACTGTGGTAATTTTGTCACCCACTTGCATTTGCACCGTTGCAGCAGGCGTATCGGGTAACACTTTGCCAACCCGTGTATTCAGTTGTTCTTGTGAGGGGATAAATAAAATCCAGAATAACACTACAGCAAAAACTAAATTAATCAATGGGCCTGCAGCAACAATCGCAATTCGCTTCCAGGGATGCTGGCGATTAAATGCTCTAGGTAAGTCTTCTTCCGCGACCTTAGCTTCGCGCTCATCCAACATTTTTACATAGCCCCCTAACGGCAATGCAGAAAGCTGATATTGAATGCCAGACTTTTTAGATGTCCATTTTAGCAAAGTTGGTCCAAAACCAATCGAATAAACTAAAACTTTCACACCAAGTTTACGCGCAACAATATAATGCCCAAACTCATGAATCGCAATAAGCGGTCCAAGTAAAAGAATGGCTGCCACAATAATAAACAAGGCACTCATGATTTAGTTTCCTTTACTGATGACAATTTGCTGTGCCACAGAACGGGCCGCCCTGTCAGCTTGTAAAATAAAATCGATCGATTCCGCAGTCCCACTTTCAACCTGATTCAAAGTCTGCTCAACCACTTGAGGAATGTCAGTAAAGCCAATGCTATTTTTTAAGAATGCAGCAACAGCAATCTCATTGGCAGCATTTAAAATTGCAGGTGCCAAACCACCACTTTGCATCGCTTGTCGCGCCAGTTTCAATGCGGGGAAGCGTGTGGTATCAGGTTCTTGAAAATCCAAGTGTGGGTTCATAAACAGGTCAAGTGCAGGCACATGAGTTTGAATACGCTCAGGCCATGCAAGCGCATGTGCAATTGGGGTACACATATCCGGATTGCCCATTTGCGCCAAAGTCGAACCATCCACGTATTGAACCATAGAGTGAATAATACTCTGCGGATGAACCACAACTGTTACAAAATGTTCTGAAATTGCAAAAAGATGACAGGCTTCAATTAATTCCAAGCCTTTATTCATGAGGGTGGCAGAATCTACAGAGATTTTTTGCCCCATAGACCAATTTGGATGCTTGCATGCTTGGGCAGGTGTCACACTTTGTAATTGTTCAAGACTATGGTTTAAAAATGGACCGCCAGAGGCAGTGAGTAAAATACGCGACACACCCTGCTTCGGTTGGCCATTTCGTTCAGTCTGAAAGTAATTTTGAGGCAAACATTGGAAAATAGCATTATGTTCAGAGTCCACTGGAAGCAACTCTGCATGATAATCATGTGCAGCTTGCATCATCAGCTCACCCGACATCACCAGTGCTTCTTTATTGGCAAGCAGGACACGTTTACCGGCTTTAACCGCAGCCAATGTGGGCAACAAACCTGCCGCCCCAACAATTGCTGCCATCACCACATCGACATCAACGTGTTCAGCAACAGCAACTAAACCTGCTTCATCGCTCAGAATTTCAATAGTATTAATATTTTGATTTTGAAAATGTTGTTTTAGTTCATCAACTTTACTGGAGGGAACAACTGCAATTTTCGGTCGATACTGTTTGCATATTTCAACAAGCTCCACAATTCGACTATGTGCCGTGACTGCGAATACAGAATATTTTTCAGGATGTTGTTGCAGAATTCTTAAGGTACTTTGACCAATCGAACCCGTTACACCTAATATACAAACAGATTGTGACATCTATAAATCTACACCAATAAGTTTTAACACATATATGCCTGCAGCAAAAATTGGAGCAGCTGCAAGCAATGAATCAATACGGTCCAGTACTCCACCATGTCCTGGCAGGATACGACCTGAATCTTTAATTCCTGCACGACGCTTGATCATAGACTCGAACAAATCACCTAATACAGAACTGAATACTGTGACTACAGATAAAATTAGAAACAGAATATGCTGAGCTAAAGTTAAATCTAGATAAAGCACTTCTACCGCTACCACAATAATCATTGCAGTAACGATACCACCGTATAAACCTTCAACCGACTTATTGGGACTGACATCGGGTGCAAGTTTTTTCTTACCCAACTTACGTCCGACAAAATAAGCTCCGGTATCTGCACCCCATACCAGTAAAAACAGGTACATGAGCCACCATGGTGAACTATTCCAAACCGAGAAAATTGCGGTAACCGCAGCAGAAATAAGAATAAAGCCAATCACATTTAAGCTTTGATTATACCACCCATCATAACCTGGATATGATTTAACCCAAAAGATGCTTAAAATCCAAGTAAAAATGGATGCTGCCCAGAGTAATAGAGCGATATCATTAAAATATAATGCCAAAGTTGCCAATGCTGCTGTCGCTAATCCATACCCCCAAGCCAATGGCTTCAACAGATTTTTATTTTTTCTTGGCATAAGTTTAAACCACTCATACCCTGCGACCCCCGCGGCAACAATCATCAGCACAAACATTGGATACTGAGACTGTGTAGCAAACATACAACTGAGTACGACTGCCACCAATACCAATGCGGTTATAATCCGCTCTAACATTTATTAATTCTCGATTTTCTCTTGTTGGATTTGCTCTGAAGTTTTACCAAAACGACGCTCACGGCCAGCAAAGACTGCCAACGCATCATCGAATTCTTCAACGGTAAATTCAGGCCATAAGGTGGGGGTAAAATACAGCTCAGCATAAGCGGCTTGCCAAAGTAAAAAATTCGACAAACGATAATCACCACCCGTGCGAATCAGCAAATCCACCGCGGGTAAATCCGCCATACTGACATGTTGCCCAAACAACTCAACATTTACATCATCAATTGCGACTTTTTTTGCCAGAACATCGGCTGCAATTTGTTTCGCAGCCTGTGCCATATCCCACATACCACCATAACTAATCGCGATGGTTAAAGTCATGCTGTCGAACTTAGCAGTCCTTTGTTCAGCTTGCAACATTAACTCACGTAAATGCGGAGATAAACGAGAACGATCACCAATAAAACGTAAGCCAATATTAAATTTCTCCATTCGAGGCAGTTGCTCCTGGATTGTTTCTTCCAACAATGCCATGAGTAAATCAACCTCAAATTGGGGACGATTCCAGTTTTCGCTGGAGAATGCAAAAACGGTTAATGCTTGAATTTTATTTTTTCTACAGTGCTCAACAATCGGATCCAGGACATTTTTCCCTTCACGGTGTCCAGCACCCTTTTGCATTTGCATTTTTTTTGCAAAACGATTGTTGCCATCCATAATGATGGCAACATGTTTTGGAAGAGTTAAACTGTCTTCTGATACGGTCATTAAATCTTAGACCTTCATCAATTCAGCTTCTTTCGCAGCAAGACGTTTGTCCACTTCAGCAACGAATTTATCGGTGATTTTCTGGATATCATCTGATGCACGACGGTCATCATCTTCAGAAATTTCTTTTTCTTTCAACAATGCTTTGATGTCGCCCAATACATCACGACGAATGTTACGGATCGCAACCTTGGCATTTTCAGCTTCAGTACGTGCAACTTTCTGCATATCACGGCGTGTTTCTTCAGTCAGTGCAGGCATCGGCACGCGAATAGCATCAGCAGTAATCGGGTTTAAACCCAAACCTGCTTCACGAATGGCCTTATCAATTGCTGACACCATAGTACGTTCAAATGGCTGAACAACAAGCGTACGCGAATCTTCAAGACCCACGTTTGCTACCTGGTTTAAAGGCACATCAGAGCCATAGTAAGGAACCATCACACCATTCAAGATAGATGGATGCGCGCGGCCAGTACGAACTTTAGCGAAACCATGTTCTAAAGACTCTAAAGTCTTGTTCATGCGATCTTCACTGTCTTTTTTAAGATCGTTAATCATATGATCTTCCTTACTTAATTCTAAGAGATGTAATTACTAAATAGCGTGTAGTATAAAGAGCTTTCAGGCTCACGTCATTAATTGGTAACGTGAGTCCCTTCTTTTTCACCCATCACGACCGATAACAATGAACCTGCCTTGTTCATGTCGAATACTTGAAGTGGCACATTGTGATCACGGCATAAACAGATTGCCGTTAAATCCATGACACCTAATTTTTCATCAAGCACTTGATCAAAGGTAAGAGCTTCGTACTTCACAGCATCATCATATTTGCTTGGATCTTTATTATATACGCCGTCAACTTTAGTGGCTTTCAAGATCAAGTTGGCTTCAATTTCAATACCACGCAAGCAAGCTGCTGTATCTGTGGTAAAGAATGGATTACCTGTCCCCGCAACGAATACACACACTTCGCCTTGAGTTAAATGACGGATTGCATCACGGCTTGAATAGGCTTCCACCACTGCACCAATAGGTAAAGCTGACATTAAACGGGTTTTGATATTGCGACGCACCAAAGCATCGCGCAATGCTAAACCGTTCATTACCGTTGCAAGCATACCCATCTGGTCACCTGTTACACGGCCAACCAAACCATCTTTTTGCAACTGGCTACCGCGGTACAAGTTACCACCACCGACTACAATACCGACTTGTACACCCAACCCAACCAAGTGAGCAATAGCTAAAGACATTTGATCGAGTACAGTTGCATCGATACCCATGTCTTTATTTCCAGCAAGTGCTTCACCAGAAAGTTTAAGCAAAATGCGTTCATACCGGGGGTTTTTTGAATCCAACATCAGGAAATCTCCGAATCTTCCAATATCTAAAATTTTATTCGTATACTTTAATGACAAATCAAGCTGCTTTAATTCGAATTAACTTTGCATATAAATCATATTCATCTGCATCGGTAATTTCGACTTCCAGCAAATCGCCTGCTTTAACTTGACTCTTATCAATATCTTCGACAAAGACATTACCATCAATTTCAGGTGCATCTGCATAAGAACGCGCCACAGCCACCGGGAATTCCTCTTCCAGATCATCTACCAGTACCGTCATGGTTTGACCAATACGTTTTTGTAGCTTAGCTGCAGAAATTTCTTGCTGTACTTGCATGAAACGTTCGTAACGGTCTTGTTTGATTTCTTCAGGCACATGATCTGGCAAATCATTCGCTGTCGCACCTTCTACAGGTGAATAGGTAAAGCAGCCTACCCGATCAAGCTGTGCTTCTTTGAGCCACTCAAGCAGAACTTGGAAATCTTCTTCAGTTTCACCCGGAAAACCCACAACAAAGGTTGAACGAATCACCAAATCTGGACATTTTTCGCGCCAAAGTTTAAGGCGTTCAAGTGTATTTTCACTATGTGCTGGTCGTTTCATCAATTTTAAGATGCGCGGACTGGCATGTTGAAAAGGAATGTCTAGATATGGCAAGATTTTACCTTGCGCCATCAAGTCAATTACAGCATCGACATGTGGATATGGATAAACGTAATGTAAACGTATCCAAATACCAAGTTGACCTAATGCTTCACACATGTCGAAGAATTTGGTTTTAACCGGCTGACCGTTCCAGAAATCGAGTTTGTATTTAGTGTCTAAACCATAAGCAGAGGTATCTTGAGAAATGACCAGAACTTCTTTTACGCCTGCACGTTTCAACGCTGCAGCTTCGTCAAGCACCGAACCGACTGGACGAGAAACCAGATCACCACGCATGCTTGGAATAATACAGAAGGTACAACGATGGTTGCAGCCTTCCGATATTTTCAAATAAGCATAATGTTTAGGGGTCAGACGAATCCCTTGTTCAGGAACAAGGTCAATATAAGGGTTATGTTTTGGTGGTTCAGGTACGTACTGATGTACGGCCTCCATCACTTCTTGATATGCCGCGGCACCGGTCACTTTAAGGACATTCGGGTGCATTTTACGAATTTTATCTTCATCTTTACCCAGACAGCCGGTCACAATGACACGACCATTTGAGCTCATAGCTTCACCAATGGCATCTAACGATTCTTGTACTGCAGATTCAATAAAACCACAAGTATTAACAACAACCAAATCAGCACCATCATAATCTGATGCTACATCATAACCTTCAGTCTTCAACTGAGTTAAAATTCGTTCGGAATCTACCAATGCCTTAGGACAACCTAAAGAAACAAAACCGACTTTGGGGGATTTCATGAATCTGCACTCCACTATAATGCGCGTATTGTATGTCTTTTCCGATCATAAAAATAGGTAGAAAGCCGACTCTTTGCATAACGCACCAAAATACGTCCAATTTCTTACTAAATATTTTATGTGCACCATTTTGGTTCACTAATATTTTTAATTACTTTATTATGCAAGATAAATTCTGTACGCCAATCACAAAAAGTACACTTTTGTAGCATCAGAATTTTTATTTACACATATGCTCAAAGTTGGCGTGCATTTTGCTTTATTTCGACAACGTTTAACTCGTTGAATGTCCCATAACAGGGAGAAATGACAAGAAGTACAGATATCATTGCGCTATTTTAATACAGGATGCTTTCACTAATGGATCAACCCGCCGGGATCGACTATCGCCTTTTAGTGGATAACTTAACCACCGCTATTTTACTGGTCGATAATCAGCTGAATATTTTTTATTTAAATTCTTCTTGTGAATCTTTATTTGACATTAGTTTGCTGCGTGCTTCAGGTCAACCTGTATTAAATTTACTGCATATGCCGAATGATGAATTCAACACCCAAGAAGCATTATTAAATACCTTCACCACAGGACAACCTTATACCCGCCGTGAAGCAACCATTAGTGTAAACTTTAAAGACATGCATGTGGATTATACGGTTTCACAAATAAACGCTCAAAAACCATATCACCCGCTGCTACTGATAGAATTAAATCCGATTGACCGGATGTTAAAAATCTCTAAAGAAGAAAACCTGATTCAGCAACATCAGGTTGCACGGCAATTGATTCGTGGTGTGGCACACGAAATTAAAAACCCTTTAGGCGGTATTCGTGGTGCCACCCAATTATTGGCGCGCAGTTTAAATGATCCTCAATATTCAGAATTCACCGATATTATTATTAGTGAAGTCGATCGCTTGCGTAATCTGGCAGACACCATGCTCGGGTCTCGTCAGTTACCAAGTTATGAGTTGGTTAATGTACATGAGCCACTCGAACGGGTCCGTTCACTGATTACTAATCAAACTAAAAAGAAAATCAAGATCACCCGTGACTATGATTTGTCTTTACCCGATGTCATGGCAGACCGCGATCAACTGATTCAGGTCATGCTCAACATTAGTGTAAATGCAGTCCAAGCCATGATGGAAAATAAAGAATTCTTTGTCGACCATCAACCTGAACTTATTTTGCGAACACGCATTCAGCGTCTAGTCACCATTAATGGTGTTTTAAAGCGCTCTGCTGTTCGTATTGATATTGAAGACAATGGCCCGGGTGTACCGGAAGAAATTTTAGAATCGGTGTTTTACCCGCTGGTCACAGGACGTGCTAAAGGCACAGGGCTCGGTTTGAGCATTGCACAGAATATCATGCACCAACATAGTGGAATGATTGAATGCCAGTCAGTTCCAGGAAAAACAGTTTTTAGCTTATATTTACCTTGGGAGTTTAACCATGTCGCGAAATAAAATATGGGTAATTGATGATGATCGCGCCATGCGCTGGGTACTCGAAAAAACATTTAAAGAAGAAGGTTTTGACGTTACCAGTTTTGAAGAAGCACAATCGGCACTTGATCAACTGAGTATAGATGCCCCTGATGTGATTTTGACCGATATTCGCATGCCAGGAATTGATGGTCTGACCTTCTTGGGCAAAGTCAAAACCAGTCACCCTGACCTACCCGTCATTATTATGACAGCACATTCAGATTTGGAATCTGCGGTATCAAGCTATCAAACCGGTGCTTTTGAATATTTGCCAAAACCCTTTGATATTGATGAAGCATTAGCATTGGTCAATCGCGCAATTTTGCACATTGCTAAGTTGCAACAACAAGAATCGGCTAAAACAGCTCCACCTATTCAAACGACTGAAATTATTGGTGAATCACCTGCCATGCAGGAAGTTTTCCGTGCGATTGGCCGTTTGTCACAGTCGCATATCACTGTACTGATTAATGGGGAATCTGGTACGGGCAAGGAACTGGTTGCACATGCCCTGCATCGCCACTCACCTCGTAGCAGCAAGCCTTTTATTGCCTTAAATATGGCAGCTATTCCAAAAGACCTGATTGAAACTGAACTTTTCGGTCACGAGAAAGGTGCATTTACCGGTGCAAACTCGCAGCGCCAAGGTCGTTTTGAACAGGCCAATGGCGGTACGCTATTCTTAGATGAAATTGGGGACATGCCCTTTGAAACACAAACACGTTTATTGCGTGTTTTGGCCGATGGTGAATTCTATCGTGTGGGTGGACACATCCCGGTCAAAGTCGATGTACGCATTGTGGCAGCAACGCATCAAGACTTGGAAAAACTGGTTCATGATGGTCGCTTCCGTGAAGATTTATATCATCGTTTGAACGTGATCCGTATTCATATTCCAAAACTGGCCCATCGCAGTGAAGACATTCCGATGTTGGCGCAGCATTTCTTGGCACGTGCAGGCAAAGAATTAGGAGTGAATCCTAAAATATTGCGCCCCGAAACCCAAGAATACATGCAAAAACTCCCTTGGCAAGGCAACGTCCGTCAGCTAGAAAACACCTGTCGCTGGTTAACGGTGATGATTACTGGACGTGAAGTTTATCCTGAGGACTTACCATCTGAATTGAAACAAATTCCAATTCAACACTCTGGTGATGAAGCGCAACCACACAATAATTTTGATCGTGTTTCACTACATCATTGGGATGAATTATTAGCACAATGGGCCATTCAAAAGCTTAAAAATGGTGAAATGAAGATTCTGGACATTGCCACACCCATGTTCGAGCGCACTTTAATTACTGCTGCTTTACAGCAAACCCGTGGCCGTAAACGTCATGCCGCTGAATTGCTCGGTTGGGGCCGTAATACGCTGACTCGCAAGCTTAAAGAATTGGGTATGGACACGGCGGATGATGATGTTGAAGAGGAAGTAATTGAAAGCTAAATCTTTTTTATCTCCATAAGAATAAAGCTCCTTCGGGAGCTTTTTTATTAGACCCTATCTATGCAGTGAAACCGACATAACGAGAATATCCCTCTATACCCAAGTCAGATTTAAAAATCAGATAGTCTGGATAAGTAGATTGAGTCAACTCTGCAAACATATTCACCTGATCATCATGCGCATGCAGGTCATCCACAGAACGTGGCATGGTTTGCTCAAATTCATCGGTCATATATTCAAAACCGATATCCATGGCAATAAACAAGGTATGCTCACAGGGCTGCACATACTGCTCTTCAGCCCAATTAATAATATTTTGTTGACAATGTGGACACTGAATATTGTCCGTTGCTTGAATAGATAATGGGATGATTTTATAAGCCATATATAAATAAGTCTGTTTGCTATACACGCATTTTAGCAAATTATTTAGAGAACTTTATTTTTTCAATCAAGATTTGTAATAAAAAAAGGAACCTTTCGATTCCCTTTTTTAACTCATGTTTTAATGATTATATTTTTAAGATCGGTATTTTATTTATGTGCAGATTTATAACGCGATAGCACCGTTACCGCCACAGCAGAAATTACCACTGCCGGCAAACTTGCCATTAAAATACCAGTGGTTCCTAAACCGAGTGCCAAGATTTTCCCTGTCAGCAAGGGTCCAGTCATAGCACCCAACCTTCCCAGAGAAATTGCACTGCCCACACCGGTCACTTTACCTGTACCCGAATAGAAGATTGGCGAAATACCGTAAAGAATTGATTGACCACCTGTGGAGAAAATTCCGCCCATCACACCCGCCAGAACCAACATTGGAATAGAAGTGGTGGTGAATAATAGACTCAAGGCGACAAATAAACCAATATAAATAATCACTGCCATCTGCCAAAGTTTTAAGCGGTCAAGCAAATACCCCAAAGCTAAAGTCCCAATCACCGCGCCCACTTGGAATACCAACATCACCATGAATGCTTGTTGTTTTTGCAGACCTTGTTCCATTAACAAGTTTGGCAACCAGCTAATCAAAATATAATTGATCATCAGGGTAAAGAAGAAACCCACCCAAAGTGGCAAGGTATTTTTATATTGCTGGTTTTTAAACAATACTTGTGCCATGCCAGGTACATCTTCTGTCGACACTTGCACTGCAGCTACAGGTTTTGGCTTATCTTTAAGAATAAACGCCATAAATGGAATAAGTGCTAACGGCGTTAAACCCCCAATCAGGAACAAGGTTTGCCATTGGATTTCAGGCAATAAAATCGCAAGACCGGCAACAAAAATTGCGCCAACGGGCAAACCGCAATACATTAGGCTATTTAACTTGCCGCGATTGGCTTCCGTCGCTTCATCACCTACCACTGAAATCATGGTCGGCATGGCTGCACCTAGGCCCAGTCCTGTAAAGAATCGCGCAATATAAAGGATTTCTAAACTTGGTGCGATTGCACTTAAACTAAAAAATATGCCAAAAATACCAATAGATAACATCAGGACTTTCTTTTGTCCCAAATAGTCAGCAATACGCCCCCCAAAGAATGCCCCAAACAGCATTCCAAATACACCCAAACTAAAGATATACCCCATCTGAACCTGATCTAAACCAAATGTCGCGGCAATTCCTTTCGCTGCTATACCCGGTGCTTGAAGATCGAAACCTTCAAAAAATGCGACCCAAAAACACAAAAATATCGTTAAGATTTTTTGTAGTTTCCTTGTGTGTGTTTGTGCCATGATTGATCTCCATCAATAGTATACGAATCGTTTTTACATAACGATTCATCTCACTATTCTCTGCCCAATCGATTGATTGAAATACCACGACAATAGTCGGATTTAATGGCATAAAAATGATAAAAGCCAATCAAATTAGACCTAAAAGATTAAACAAATAGACTTTTTAAATCTTAGTTTTGTTTATTAACACATGTTTTCAAAGACTTATATTTACGGTAGTTATTTATGATCAAACTATAGTCAAAATTTATTCATGAAATTAGGTGATAAAAAAGCCCGCATAAAGCGGGATTTTTTAATAACTTTCAAATATTAAGCCGATTTTTTAGCTTGTGCATTCTTACGAATCGTAATCATGACCAACTGTACTGCAGCAGGTGTAACACCCGGAATACGATTGGCTTGTGCCAAAGTTTCAGGACGTATGTCTTTTAGTTTCAATGTGATTTCACGAGACAGACCGGAAACGATATCATAATCAAAATCTGCAGGAATACGTGTTTCTTCCAGACGTTTCATCTGAGCAACATCTTCATGCTGACGGCTGATATAACCAGCATATTTCACTGCAATTTCAATTTGCTCACCCACAAATGGAGTCACTTCAGAATTGGTTAATTCTCCAATCTGAGCAAAACTGATATTCGGGCGTTTAAGTAAATCAATCGCACTACATTCTTTACTTAAATCTGCACCTGTCATCTCAACGAATTTTTTACCCATTGGATTGTTTGGTGCAGCCCATAAATGCTGCAGACGACCAGTTTCTTTTTCTACTGCTTCCATTTTTTCGCAGTAAGCAGCCCAACGCGTATCATCAACCAAGCCCATTTCACGACCGATTGCAGTTAAACGTTGATCCGCATTATCTTCACGAAGCATCAAACGATATTCGGCACGTGAGGTAAACATACGGTACGGTTCTTTTGTACCGAGCGTAATCAAGTCATCTACAAGAACACCCATATACGCTTCATCACGTTTAGGTGTCCATTGTTCTTGATCCCAGGCACGGCGTGCTGCATTTAAGCCAGCAAGTAAACCTTGTGCACCGGCTTCTTCATAACCCGTAGTACCGTTAATTTGTCCTGCAAAATACAAATTATTAATGGCTTTGGTTTCAAGCGAGAATTTCAAAGCTTGTGGATTGAAATAATCATATTCAATGGCATACCCCGGACGCAAGATGTGTGCGTTTTCCATACCCCGGATTGAACGTACCAATTCAAACTGCACGTCAAATGGTAAAGAAGTTGAAATACCATTTGGATAAAGCTCATGCGTATCCAGACCTTCTGGCTCCAGGAATACCTGGTGAGAATTTTTATCTGCAAATTTATGAATTTTATCTTCAATTGATGGACAATAACGTGGACCTACACCTTCAATTTTACCCGTGTACATAGGTGAGCGGTCGAGTCCACCACGAATAATTTCATGAGTACGTTCGTTAGTATGCGTGATATAGCAGTTTACTTGTTCTGGATGCATTGAAGCATCCCCCATAAATGACATGGTCGGAGATGGAAAATCACCTGGCTGCGGCGTCATCACAGAGAAATCAACTGAACGTGCATCAATACGTGGCGGTGTGCCTGTTTTTAAACGACCGACAGGTAAGTTTAATTCACGTAACCGCGCAGCTAGTGAAATGGAAGGTGGATCACCTGCACGACCACCGCTTGATTTTTCAAGTCCGACATGGATGACACCGCCCAAGAATGTTCCCGTCGTCAATACCACCGTTTTCGCATCAAAGCGAACACCCATTTGAGTCACGACACCTTTAACGGTATCACCTTCAACAATCAGGTCATCAGCCGCTTGCTGGAAAATATCTAAGTTTGCCTGATTTTCTAGAGTTTCACGAATCGCAGCTTTATAGCGAATACGGTCAGCCTGTGCTCGTGTTGCACGTACTGCTGCACCTTTACGTGAATTTAAAATACGGAATTGAATACCGCCTTTATCGGCAGCAAGTGCCATGGCACCGCCTAAAGCATCAATTTCACGAACTAAGTGTGATTTACCAATACCACCGATGGCAGGATTACAGCTCATCTGCCCTAAAGTCTCAATGTTATGAGTTAAGAGCAAAGTCTGGCGACCCATACGCGCTGCAGCAAGTGCTGCTTCGGTACCTGCGTGACCGCCACCGATAACAATGACATCGTAAACTTTAGGATAATGCATAATGGTTTGAGAGATAAAAAAGAATGACGGAGTATTATATCAAAACTGAGAAAGATAAGTGGATAAAATCAGGTGTTTTTCAGAATCCCCTCATGATTCTTTATTCACTCACAAAAACATTGAAATGTAATCATCCTTTGCAGAGTTACTATAGAAATAAACATTTAGTTTGAAAAGTTTACCTGATTGGTGTTGTTTTATTTTAGCTATTTTTTAATCTATAGATTGGCTACATTACAAACAAAGGTATAAAAGATGAATAAGAATATTTTGCTCTCCACTGTCTTAGGTGTTCTATGTGTTGCTCCATTTGCTGCTATCGCAAATGATAAAATTGCGACCAGTTATAATGCTCAAAAGTACCAACAGGTTTGTAAAGGCAAAACCCAAGGTGCTCAAGTCAGTTACAGTACACGCGGGGTTCTCTTTAATGGCACCTGTGAACCACGTTTCTTCCCTGCCGGTAATTCTAGTTCTATCATAGGTGACGAGCCAGAACTTTATACCGCCTGCACAAGCACAAGTGGTACAGCTACCGCCACCATTAACGGTACGCAAATGAGCGGTAAGTGTGCATTAGGCTTTACTCCGCCACATCCTCCTGTATCGCAAATGCAGAATCAGCCAAGCATGCAACAGCAAATGCCTACTCAACAAAAAATGTCTACTCAACCACAAATGTAAAACCAACTCAAACTTCCATCTCAATAATGGACATAAAACACTAATTTCATTAAAATTATTAACGGGTAAAAGGATTACTTTTACCCGTTTTATATATTGCTAATTTAAAAAACCTGTTTAAACTCAAAGCCTATTAAGGATAAAAACATAAAAAGGATATTCCATGGATTCGGGACTATTTACTTTTTTTTTACCCATAGTGCTGGCTATCATGATGACTGGATTAGGGCTAGAACTTACGGTTAAAGATTTTCTTCGGGTACAACGCCATCCTAAAGTTATTTTTTTAGCTTTATTTGCACAGCTGATTATTCTGGTTTTGATTGCTTTTTTTATCTGTATCTTGCTAAAACTGCCACCTCTTTTAGCTGTGGGTTTGATGCTACTTGCGGCTTCGCCAGGTGGACCGACTGCAAATTTAATCAGCTCTCTTTTTAAGGGGGATGTGGCACTTAATCTCACCCTTACCACGATTAACTCCTTGATTTGTACTTTTACCTTACCTTTTATCGTCAATCTGTCGATTCATTATTTTTTAGGCGATTATCCCAAAATTGGCATGCCAACTGAAAAAATCACTCAGGTATTTTTAATTGTTTTTATTCCGGTTTGCTTGGGAATGTTTATTCGTTCAATCTCACCTAACATTGCATTAAGACTGAATAGACCCATGCGCTTATTTTCCGTGCTGGTTTTATTCTTGATTTTCTTTTATGCCATGTATAGAGAAAGATTTAACATGGTTGAATATTTTGCCGATATTGGACTTGCAACTGCACTTTTTTGTTTAATCAGTTTATTGGTTGGGTATCTGGTACCGAATCTGGCGGGAGTTTCTGATAGACAAGCACGTGCATGCACCTTTGAGATAGGCATTCATAACACCTCAGTTGCCATGACGATTGCACTGTCTGTGTTATCGAATACGACCATTGCCCTACCTGCAGGAATCTATTCTATTTTTATGTATATTTTTGCTTTTATATTTGGTTATATTTTAACAAGACGTCCAGAACTACTTAAAGAAGAAAATTCAACCGTAATTAATGATTAAAAAATACCGAATTCGTAGACACACGAGCGGTTTTTAATAGACCTAGGCAGTAATAGGAATCATATCTAAGTAAAATATTGATTCCACCGCTCAATTGTATTAATTCCAAGCAAAAAAGTTTAAAGACGGTTAGCGTTATTACCATGTATTCATCAATGGTTAATTTTTGCTGTTCCATATTCTTTATTTATCCGCTATACACTTAGCAGTATTCAAGTTATATAAATCAGCATAACAAAACTTCATCCACATCAAAAAATAACTAATTTTAAAAGGAAATTTTGAATGGATTCAGGAATCATCACCATTTTATTACCTTTAGCACTTGCCATCATCATGATCGGTTTAGGGCTAGAGCTTACGCTCAAAGATTTTGCTCGCGTAACCCAGCAACCCAAGGTGGTTTTCATTGCGCTGTTTTGCCAATTGGTGGTTTTAGTTAGCCTCGCCTTTATCATTTGCAAGGTTTTAGACCTACCTCCTCTGCTTGCTGTTGGCCTGATGCTACTTGCAGCCTCACCCGGAGGAAGCACAGCCAACTTGTTTAGCTATCTCTTTAAAGGGGATATTGCGCTAAACATTACTTTAACTGCGATTAATTCAGTCATGGCCGCTTTTACCCTGCCTTTTATAGTTAATTTTTCCATTCAATACTTTATGAATGATGGACAACAAATTAGCTTGCAGTTCAGTAAAATATTACAAGTGTTTGCCATCATTATCATTCCTGTGGGTATGGGTATGGTGATTCGACGCTATGCACCGAACTTTACTGCAAAACTGAACAAACCCTTACGTATTTTTGCGGTGAGCTTTCTGATCCTGATTATTATTGGTGCAGTCGCAAAAGAACGCCATCAGATTTTGGAATATTTGGCGCAAGTGGGCTTGGCGACTGTCTTATTCTGCTTGTTTAGCTTAATGATTGGTTATTTTGTTCCGCGCTTGCTGGGCATTAATAGTGCTCAAGCACGTGCTTGTGCTTTTGAAATTGGCATTCATAACAGCACCCTTGCCATGACCATTGCGCTTACTGTCATGGCAAGTTCCACCATTGCCATACCAGCTGCGGTATATTCAATTTTCATGTA
Source organism: Acinetobacter sp. (assembly GCF_045628685.1). GTDB lineage: Bacteria > Pseudomonadota > Gammaproteobacteria > Pseudomonadales > Moraxellaceae > Acinetobacter. The sequence continues at coordinate 6,542 of NZ_JAZQPV010000040.1, read as the reverse complement.
TGTTTTTGCCGCCGTATTTGGCATGCTACTTAATAAATTTGCACCTCAACCACAACATGCCGCAGTGACTTAACTCACTGGATCTAAATAAAAGGATGGTTCATATACGTCCTTTTATTTTCAGGATAGTTTTTATCAATATATAGTCGTTTAAGCCAGAGTTCCGTTACAATGCTATTTTTAAAAACACAAATTTAGGTTATTTTCGTGAAGTGGTTACAAATTCATATTACTGTTGATCAGGCTCAAGTCGATTTTACTGAAACCCTCCTCAATTCATTAGGCGCTGTTAGCGTAACCTTAGATGATGCGGAAAATCAGGACTTACTTGAACCACTTCCAGGTGAAACTCCACTTTGGAATAAAGTCATTGTGACCGGCATCTACGCCCAAGAAGAAGGCGAAGAAATCGATGTTGATGCTTTAACAACATTTATTAGCGCACAAATGCCTGAAGTACCCTTACGTTATGAATTTCTTGAAGACCAAGAATGGGAACGTACATGGATGGATGCGTATGAACCGATCCAGATTGGTGAAAAATTCTGGATTGTTCCAGAATGGATGGAAGCGCCAGATGCAGATGCTGTAAACATTAAACTTGATCCAGGTCTAGCCTTTGGTACAGGTAACCATGCAAGTACTTTCTTGTGCTTACAATGGCTCGGCCAAACCGATGTTAAAGATAAAATCGTAATCGATTATGGTTGTGGTTCAGGCATTTTAGGCGTAGCCGCACTGTTATTAGGTGCCAAAAAAGTATATGCCACAGATATTGACCCTCAAGCTGTTCTTGCGACTCAACAAAATGCAGAATTGAATGGGGTATTAGGCAACTTATTTGTTGGTTTGCCTAATGAGTTCAATGAAGAGTTTAAAGCGCAAAAAGCAGATGTCTTTGTCGCAAACATTCTTGCGGGTCCGCTAATGGCACTTGCGCCTGAATTCGCAACTTTAGTTAAATCTGAGGGAGAGTTCGCACTTGCCGGCATATTAGAAGAGCAAGTTGCTGATGTTTCTAGTGTTTATTCTGAATTTTTTGATATACTCCAAGTCGAAAAACGCGAAGAACATTGGTGTCGAATTTCGGGAAAACGCCAAAATACCCATTAAAATTTTGAATAGACTATGAGCGAAAAACAAACCTATTGTCCTAACTGTTCTACCAAGTATAAAGTCTCCGTGGCTCAACTGACAGTTGCTCGTGGCATGGTTTGTTGCGCGAAATGTTCGACCAATTTTAATGCGTTAACACATCTTGTAGTAGAAAAAGAGCAATCTACTTCTACTACATCTACATCAACTTCCCATTCAAATCTTGCCAACAAAAATTCTCAACCCAGCGAGATGACCGCTGAGACCTTTATGGCAGATCAGCACCCACAACAACATTTATTAGATATTTTTGATCGTAAAGTAGAAAATTCAAATATTGACTTAAAGACCTATCTCAACAATTTAAATTATTTCAGCACAGACCCGATTGGAACCTACCCGGCTTTGAATTGGTCGGAAAAATCAGAACAAGAGAAGAAACAAAGAAGTACCTTGAGTTATGTTTTATGGGGTACTGTCAATTTAGGCTTGATGAGCTTACTTATTTTTCAATTTTTCTGGTTTAACCCGAAAATTCTAAACAATAGTCCGATCTTTAGCGCTTTATTTAATACTGCATGTCAGGCATTTCATTGTTCGCTTATAGAAGACAATTACCATCTCATATCGACCAATAAGGTTAAAATAAAACAAATTTCCAGGAAAGAGACTCAATTTACCGGTGAGCTCATTAACTATCATTCTAAAAGTTTGGCCCTGCCGATCCTCAAGGTAAATTTAAAAGCGAATGGAGAAATTATTTCTTCTTATTCTTTCCAGCCTTCTGAATATTTGATTGACAGTCTTACAGGAATAAAACGCATTCCACAAAATAGTCCTTTCAAATTTAAGTTTCGCCTTCCTGTAGAACGTAAAAGCTTTGATACTTACAGTTTAGAAATAATTCGTCCTTGATATTGAAAAAAACTATTAAAAAACACAAAAAAATGTAAAAAAAATGCAGTTTTCTTGCTCACTTTTTCTTAGACAATGCTATCATACGCGCCACGAAAGCTTTGTGCTGCAAACTCCTCACTATTTTCACAACAATTATAGTTTAGCTTATATGCGCTTTATCCTGATAATGCGTATTGAGTATATTTTTTTGTTTTGATTTTGGTCTGTAACAAATATTAATCTATTGTTACGCTTAATTTTCGATCAAAAACGTCGAGTTGTGGCAAGCTAAATGTACAAGTTTTAGAACTTCCGTTTTAGGACCTAAAACGGAATTTAAATTTTAGACCACTTTTATATATCCCTTTACCCAAGTGATATTTGATTTTTCGGATTAATTCGCATGAATAGCAAATCTCCTATTTTTACTGCACAATCTGATGTCGCTCTTCGTATTCACGTAGATCGCGCAGTTCGCCATTATTTTGCACAATTGCAAGGCGAGCAACCTTCTCAGGTATATGACATGGTGCTGGCAGAAATGGAGAAACCTCTTCTATCTGTAGTTCTAGAATATACGCGTGGGAATCAGACACGCGCTGCCGAGATTCTCGGACTCAACCGTGGTACTTTACGTAAAAAGTTGAAAGCTCACGGTTTAATGAGTGAATAAATGATAAAATGCTCACGGTTACCGTGGGCATTTTTTTTATCTTATATTTTGCCTGCTGTTTTAATCTAGACCTTTAATATTGTTGACGAAAATCATGACTATTAAACGCGCTTTAATCTCTGTATCTGATAAATCAGGGATCGTTGAATTTGCTAAAAACCTTGTAGCTCTTGGGGTGGAAATTTTATCTACTGGCGGTACATATAAGTTGCTTAAAGACAACAATATCGCTGTAATGGAAGTTTCAGAGCACACTGGGTTCCCGGAAATGATGGATGGCCGTGTAAAAACGCTACATCCAAAAATTCATGGGGGCATCTTGGCCCGTCGTGGTCTGGACGAAGCGGTAATGCTAGAACACAACATCGATGCGATCGATTTAGTTGTTGTTAACCTTTATCCATTTGCGGCAACCGTTGCTAAACCGAACTGCTCATTGGCTGATGCGATTGAAAACATCGACATCGGTGGTCCAACGATGGTTCGTGCTGCTGCGAAAAACCACGCATCTGTCGGTATTGTCGTCAATGCTGCTGATTACGATACTGTGATTGCTGAAATAAAAGCAAATGGTGCGTTATCTTATGAAACTCGTTTCGACTTGGCTGTTAAAGCGTTTGAACATACTGCGCAATATGATGGCATGATTGCTTCTTACCTTGGCGCTCGCGTAGGTGTCGAGGAAGGTCAAGCAGATAAATTCCCACGTACCTTCAATACACAATTGAACAAGGCACAAGATTTACGTTACGGTGAAAACCCACATCAGGCTGCTGCATTCTATGTAGAAAGTACTGCGACTGAAGCTTCTGTTTCAACTGCGAAACAGTTACAAGGTAAAGAACTCTCTTATAACAACATTGCAGATACAGATGCCGCGCTTGAATGTGTTAAATCTTTCGCGAAACCTGCATGTGTGATTGTGAAACATGCGAACCCATGTGGTGTTGCTGTTTCTTTAGACGGTATTAAAGCAGCTTACGATCTCGCTTATGCAACAGATCCTGAATCTGCATTTGGCGGCATTATTGCATTTAACCGTGAATTAGACGTTGCAACTGCTCAAGCTATTGTGGACCGTCAATTCGTTGAAGTGATCATTGCACCAAGCATTGCTGAAGGCGTTCTTGAAGTAACAGGCGCGAAGAAAAACGTACGTGTTTTAGTTTGCGGTGAACTTCCAGCAATCGATGCGCGTCAATCTCAGCTTGACTACAAACGCGTAAATGGTGGTTTATTGGTTCAAGACCAAGATTTAGGCATGATTACTAAAGATGACTTAAAAGTTGTGACCAAACGTGCCCCAACTGAACAAGAAATTGATGACATGATCTTCGCTTGGAAAGTCGCGAAATATGTGAAATCAAATGCGATTGTTTACGCGAAGAACCGTCAAACGATTGGTGTCGGTGCAGGTCAAATGAGCCGTATTAACTCTGCTCGTATTGCTGCAATCAAAGCTGAACATGCTGGTTTAGTTGTTGAAGGTGCAGTTATGGCATCTGATGCATTCTTCCCATTCCGTGATGGTATTGATAACGCTGCTCAAGCAGGGATTAAATGCATTATCCAGCCGGGTGGTTCTATGCGTGATGAAGAAACCATTGCTGCTGCTGATGAAGCAGGTATTGCCATGGTATTCACGGGCATGCGTCACTTCCGTCACTAAGTTGGTGAATTGATCATGACTTATTTACAGTCATACGTGCTACATAAAATAGATTCTTAAATCTTTCATGGAGTCCTCGTCCCCTTTGGGTTGAGGACTTTATGTTATTTCGATTCATGGAGTATGAACCGATGAATATTTTAGTTTTGGGTAATGGTGGTCGTGAACATGCTCTTGCATGGAAAATCGCACAAGATGAAAAAGTTGCAAAAGTATTTGTAGCACCGGGTAATGCAGGCACTGCGACTGAAGCGAAATGTGAAAATGTTGCACTCAACATTTTGGACAATGCCGCGATTATCGAATTTGCTAAAAACAATGCGGTTGATTTAGTGATCGTTGGTCCTGAAGCACCACTTGTGAATGGGGTGGTAGATGCAGGTCGCGCAGCAGGTCTTAAAATTTGGGGTCCAACGCAATTTGCAGCACAGCTTGAAGGCTCTAAAGCTTTTGCCAAGCACTTCTTAAAGCGTCATAACATCCCAACTGCATTTTATGATGTGTTTACAGAAGTAGATGCAGCCAAAGCATTTGTTGAAAAAAATGGCGCACCAATCGTGATCAAGGCTGATGGCCTTGCCGCGGGTAAAGGCGTCATCGTTGCCATGACCAATCAAGAAGCATTTGATGCGATTGATGACATGCTTGCAGGCAACAAATTTGGTGATGCCGGTTCTCGTGTTGTAATCGAAGAATTCCTTGCAGGTGAAGAAGCATCATTCATTTGTATGATTGATGGCGACAACATCTTACCAATGGCAACATCTCAAGACCATAAACGTATTTTTGAAGGCGACCAAGGTCCGAACACTGGTGGTATGGGTGCTTACTCTCCTGCGCCTGTTGTGACGGCTGACGTATTTGAAAAAACCATGAATGAAGTGATGCGTCCTACCGTTGAAGGTATGAAAAAAGACGGTCACGTATATACAGGTTTCTTATACGCTGGTTTGATGATTGATGAACAAGGTCAGCCTAAAGTGATCGAGTTCAACTGCCGTTTTGGTGACCCTGAAACTCAACCCATCATGATGCGTTTAAAATCGTCTTTAGTTGATCTGGTTGAAGCGGGCATTGCTGGCAACCTGCCTGCTGAAGCTGAATGGGATGAGCGTAAGACGGTTGGTATCGTACTGGCATCTAAAGGCTACCCAGAAACTTCAAGCAATGGCGATGTCATTTCAGGTTTAGATACTAAAATGACCGACGCCAAAATATTCCATGCAGGTACAAAAGCCAATGAAAATGGCGAGATTGTAACTGCGGGTGGTCGCGTTCTTTGTGTAACTGCGCTTGGCAATACGATTGGTGAAGCACAGGCGAAAGCATTAGAACTTTGCGAAAAAGTGACTTTTGATGGTGTTCAATACCGTAAAGATATTGGTTACCGTGCAATTGCTCGCGAACAAGCTTAATTTTTATTAAGTTTTAAAAACCCGCCAAGTGCGGGTTTTTTATACTTTTCAATAAGACATATTTTCATAGCTTTACAAATATTTTAATTATATATTCATTATCAAATTTAATAACTTAATAAGATAAAAATGGAAATTTGGAAAAATTTTCGGAACTGTAAACATGAAACTCCTCAAGACAGATTACACTTCAACATATTCCCAAGACCTATAGAGGGTTTTGTAAAAGATAAAATTACTAATAAGGCAACAAATACATGGTCTATCAGCATAGATGCATATCAATTTACACAATGTAAAAAATGTGAAGCCCCATCACTTCACATAGACTCTTATTTCATGAAAGAATTTAATGAAAAGACAGATGAAAAGTTTAAAAAATTAAAGAAAGATCTCAACAATTTTGGCAAATCTGATGAAGATAAATATAAGAGTATGAGCTACCCCAATTTTAGCTATGACTCATTAAAAGATAGAAAATGGTCTTTTAATCTACCTAAAGAAGATATGCTGTTATTTTTTGAAGTTATAGCAGCATGGGAAAATGGCTTATTTACATTGGCACTTTCCGGAATTCGAACATTAATTGATAGATATATCGTAAACAAAGTTGGTGATGTTGGAACATTTCAATCAAAATTAAAAAAAATGTTAGGGCGTGTCCTCATTTGGCTTTGCACCAAATAAACAAGCAAGCTAAGAACAACATGGATTTATAATTACGAGCTAACTTTTCAAAACGAGTGGCAATACCACGAAAGTGCTTTAATCTGGCAAAGGCATTTTCAACAAG
>NZ_JAZQPV010000039.1:0-3879 GCF_045628685.1 Acinetobacter sp. | reverse complement strand
TGGTGCGGTAGCTCAGTCGGTAGAGCAAAGGACTGAAAATCCTTGTGTCGTCGGTTCGATCCCGACCCACACCACTTCAAAAAGCTTCAGAGAAATCTGAAGCTTTTTTTGGTTATGGCGGTTTTTTCGGTCTCAGGGGTGCGACAGGGTTGATTTCTTCTTATCTTCCAGTGAACATCGTCATTGGGTTCATTAATAAAGTTAATACAATTATCACAGATTATAGCCTGAAATCTTGGAGCAAGTGACGCATTAGGTGACGCGTTTGAGGTTGATAGAAACTAAGTAGTATTCAAGAGAATGAAGTTCAGATATCTTTGAGTGCTATCCTGAAGTGAAAGAACGCCAGGTCAAGCTTTCCTCATTCTTGAAATTAACGGTTAGCTTTATGGAACTCTTTTGAATAAGTGTGAAGTTCTTACTTAGCTCGCCTCTGGATAGGGGATAGTCCTCGTAGGAGCTGTAAAGCGCTCTGATGCCAAGGATCAGTATCACCAGCATCGCCAGGGGCATAGCTACAGATAGAATCAGCAACATGCCGAACAGGTTACTAGGATCTTGTATCTCTCCCATGGGTTTTCAGTTTAAGGGCTCTTACGTGTTTAAATAGATAGTCGGCTTAAAGAATATAAGGCTTTATCTGTTGCAAAGTCAAGTGATCAATTAAGCAAGGCAAATCAGTACTTCAGCAGATCATAAAGGGCGCTAAAGAAACGCTGAAATAGGTAAATGATTCGTTTCCTTTGCTTGAATAGCACCCATAGGATATAACAGACTGCGAAGATAAAGGCAGCGATACTCAGAAAGAAGACTGCTATCATTAGATAGAAGACCAAGTTGGGCATATCTTCAGGCATGTGCTTTGAGTTTAAGCGTTCTTACACGCGTTAGTAAGTAAATGATCCAAATGCACATCAGAAAGAACACAATAGGCTCAATGATTACAAAGATCCAGATGTTGATTTCCTCGTAGGACATGTCCAGAGCTTTGGCAGCATCTCGAAGGAGTTGAACACAGAGATAAAATATGTTGTTGAAGGTTTCGTTTGAGAGCATAGTAAAATTTATGGATTTAAGTGGCCTTTTGGCTTTTTACATTAGTTTAATACAGCATAATTCGATTAACTAATGTATAAATAATGTTTATTAACTTCTTATAATTATAAATAATTAATAGTATGTTGGCGGCATGAAAAACTCATTAATTTGTAGGCAATTTTTAAATATCATACTTAAAGTCTTAACGATATTCCTTTTCGTTGTTTTTTATCTGCCAAGTTCTTATTCACAGGGGAAGCCAACCGAGAAAGAAACGTTGGAGTTTATTAATACTATTATTAATAAGGTAAATGTTGAGGCATCTACTTCTAGAATAAAAGGGGTCCAAACTTTTAATATAGATTTAGAACAGAAGTCTTGGGTTTCTACTTTTAAGTTTTCAGACGGCAGTGTTAGCCGTAGAACAATCTCTTTGAGCACAATGAATGGAAGAGAAACGCTGAGTGAACTTAAAAGTCCTACCTGTATTATTATGGCTAATGAATTTCAAATATATTCAATGGAAATGATGGCTTATAAAGAAAAAGTTAGGGCTAACATAGATAAAATCGCATTTTATTACGATGCTACTATTCCAGGTGAAAGAGAAAGGTTAATAAATGCGCTGGAGTATTTAATTGAGTTGAAAAATACGGGGGTTAACTCTTTTTTTGAGCCTAAAAGCTAATTGAAAACATGTCTGCTTTATTTCCCTGGTAAGCGAACTTGCTCATCAGGATGTAACAGCCAAGAAGAAACAGGTAGTGCAACTATCAACCACATAAAGCATTGACCTACTCCCTCCAAATACTGTCTACAGCGAGTACGATAGAAATGCCGATGAGTGCAATACCAGCACTTAGCTGGTTGTTGGTTAGATATTATAGACCAGGTGTAGAACGGTGTTGTAAAACCAAGAATAAAGTGAAGCAAACAGACATAAGTCTGCTCAAGCATTTACTTGCGGGCAGATAAGTCATTCTTGCTGTAGGTTGCAACACACACGAGCCATAATGTCTAGAATTCTGATCTAATCATTTTCGTCTCGAACATTAACAATTGTTATTTGACGGCTTAGCTTTTGAATTGTCTCCTGAATATAAGAAGCGGATAGAAATATTCAGCTGGAGTTGTGGTTAACTTAAATATGGTGTTTGTGCAAAGATAAATATAAACCTACTCACTTGAAGTAAGGAAGACGGCAATTCTTGTACGCTCCCTTGGTAATTCGACGATCCTTGTCATGTTCTTTTTTGCTTCAAGCAAGATGAACTAATTAATCATTATATTATAGTGATGTGAAATGGATATAACTAGTTGAAATATAGCTTGTTGGTTGTTTTCTTGTGGGGTGAATATTCATACTGTTTTTGTTGTAAAATTAGATATAATAGGGTGAAATACCACCCGTAAATGGTATCTTTGAAACAATCAAACAAACATTATGGCTTTAAATCAAAAACTAACATCTTCCAATATACAGGAAGTACTCAATGACAGGATTTCTGCACTAATAGAGGGTGGATTCCGAACAAAAGCAAGTGCATTCACAAATAACGAAGTCATACTCCATGAAGTCCATCGTCCAGTATCGGAATTCCGTACGGCTGATCCTCCATTTGCTCAGATAGCTACAAATATCTTCGACGATGTTAAAACCAGAGAGATCAACATAATTCTTCGGATCATAAAAGATTTAGAACGAAACAATCCATTGTGGTATTGTGTGGATCACGAAAAGTCAGAAGTTAAAAAGGGTTTAAGCGCATTGGCGCATAAAGGAGTCATTTCAAGTGTTGTTGGTTGTAAGGGGATGTACCTTGTTAATCCACAACAAATACGCAATGGGATTACTCTTCAGTGTTATATGGCTTTACTAGATCATGTTAAGACTGCAGCTAAGAAATGGAAGCCAGGACAGAAGGATATTAAACCCCTACCAAATTCAAAGACATATATAAACTTAAAGGCACTTGGGATAGGTAGTTGATTCCTTGCAGTAGATTAGCCTGTTGCAGTTGCCTGATTTTATACTCATATTGCAGTAAATTTTGAATAAAGTTAATGTCTGAAGACCAAAAGAAACAACTAGAGCAGCAGCTCTGGAATATAGCGAATACCTTACGTGGCAAGATGGATGCCGATGAATTCCGGGACTACATCCTGGGATTTATCTTCTACAAATACCTGAGTGAGAAGATGCTAATCTATGCCAATGAGATCCTCGAAGAGGATGGCATTAGTTATCAAAGCATTGATGAATCCTCTCCTGAAGGAAAAGAATACCTGCAGGCAATTCATGATGAAGCCATAAATAAACTGGGCTACTTCCTTAAACCTTCTGAACTCTTCAGTGAAGTGGCCCGTCGTGGTAATGCCGAAGCTGAGGATACCGAGGGTGATAGCCTGAGCAATTTCATCCTTCAGGACTTGACCAAAATCCTGCAGAACATCGAGCAAAGTACCATGGGTACAGACAGTGAAGATGACTTCGATAACCTGTTTGAAGATCTGGACTTAACCTCCACTAAGCTCGGCAGAACAGAAAAGGCCAAGAATGAATTGATCGCCAAAGTACTATCACATCTGGATAAGATAGATTTCAAGTTGAAAGATGCAAATGCTGATGTATTAGGTGATGCTTATGAATACCTGATCGGGCAATTTGCCAGTGGTGCAAGTCGGATGTAGCCATGTCGTTCTGTGAGCCAAGGAGTTGATAATATGCCTTGTCTTCCTAAGACCGCTTGGCCTCCGACTTGATTTCAAGTTGAAAGATGCAAATGCTGATGTATTAGGTGATGCTTATGAATACCTGATCGGGCAATTTGCCAGTGGTGC
>NZ_JAZQPV010000038.1:0-4186 GCF_045628685.1 Acinetobacter sp. | reverse complement strand
AAGATTCTGCGGGTTCTTTCTGTCGTTTGTTCAGTGTCTATAAAAGTGTCTAAGGCCATAAACATAATGTCCATTTAATAAATAATGGACACTATCGGGATATTGAGAAAATAAGAAAAGTGGGGTTCAGCGGACGCTTACTTTTATGCGTCGCAAATGACAACTTATGAGTCGCGTGACGTCAATTTTTTTCCGCTGTCTCAAGTGGTATTCATCAGAAAAAGGCAATAGACTTACTCGCATATTCTTTCTAGGATAACCCGAATCTCGGATAAGAAATTGACTTGAAAAAATCATTGGCTCAAACAGGATTCGGATTAAAATTAACATAATACACCTTATACGTAATTCAATTTTTTATTTTATATAATTCAATGTGTTAATTGGCTCGATAAAGCTCAATTCAGATACGGTGGGCTTTTTTAATGATTTATCATGTTCCACACTTACTTATTAAACAATGTTCCACGGCTTTGTGTAGTCTCATTAAAACCTAAAGCAGAAAAAAATGTCCAGATGAAATAAGAATAGATGTCCAAGTAGTTATTGATTTTGCACCATAGGCTGGATACTGGATTGCGAAATCGAGAACAGCTTGCTCTATAGCATCATCTACACGATTTTTTAAATTAGGAACACGTCGAGATTTATTGATGAGAGCATCCACGTTGCCAGACTCTGCCAACTCCTGATGGCGATAAAATGTATCTCTTGAAACACCCATGAACTTACAGGTTTTGGATACATTCTGAAGTTCTTTGGCTAAATTGAGCAGACCTACTTTGTGTTTAATGATTTGATTTTTTAGTATGCAACATAAGAAAATTACTTTTTTTTGATTGAGATTCGACACCTTTATCAAAACGGGTAACTTTCTCTTTTTCAAGAAGAATGTACGATCAAGTCTGAACTAATACAATTTAAGTTAATCTCTGATCTTTAAACTAAATATAATGCCTGCCTGAGTGTTATAGGCATTTGCCTCTCCATTATGTAACAGCATGATAGATCTAACTATTGATAATCCTAAACCACCAGTTTTTGCTTTGGCATGTCGACTACTATCAATTTGATAGAAACGTTCAAATAAATGATTCAAATGTTGTTTATCAATAAAAATATTTTTAGTTAATACTTCAATATTGACATAATTTACTGTAGATTTTGTTGAAATCACAATGTCTTGATTTTCAAATCCATAATCAATAGCATTGATTATAAGATTAGACAGCGCTCTTTTTAATAAATCTGCATTACCATATATTTGAATTTCCTTTTCTAAATCTAAAACAAATGTCATTTTCCTATCTTCAGCTAAGAATTCAAAATAATGGACCAATTCTAAAATAAGGTTGGATAAATCAATATTTTCTTTATCGATAATATAATCGCTGTGCTCAGAACGAGCGATGAACAGCATATTGTCTATCATCTTACTTAGTCGTTCATATTCCTCAAGATGAGAATATAAAAGCTGCTCCAGTTCTTGTGGTGACCGAGATTGCATGAGCATAATTTGTGTTTGACCCATTAAATTATTTAAGGGAGTTCTTAGTTCATGTGCAATATCTTCAGAAAACCGTGCCAATTGGTCATAATTAATTTGAATTTTTTCTAACATAGCATTCATTGCTGAACTGAGTTTATCAACTTCAATGGTGGTGTTTTGAACTTCGATTCGCTGATGTGGTTGAGTACCCTGAATTTTATGTGTTTGCTCAATCAAGTTATTTAAAGATTTGAGTAAATACAAACCCACCCAACGGCCGAGTAGGCTTGCCATTCCAATTCCCAATAAGCTATAGAGAATCAATTTCCATAGATACTGGTCTAAAGTAGATTGAGCTTCATCAAGTTGTGTGCCAGCAATGAGTTGATAATGTTGATGGTTAAAAACAACAGTTTTATAGGCCAAACGGGTTGTAGCAAATTCAGACTGATTATCCAGAAAGGTAATGGTTTTTGATTCGGCCATCTCTGGAATATGGACTTTCAGTGGATTAATCTCAATTAAGGCTTGTTGCTGGTTTTTTAAGATTAAAAGATTATTTTCTTTTCCCAGCATATTCTCATACAGACGAGGGTGTTGAACTAAAATCTGAAAACTTTCTTGATCTTGTAAAAAAATTTCGATGCGTTCAACACGTGCAGTTAAATTCTGATCCCGTTGTTTGGCTAACAGGTGCTGCATATTGTGATAAGAAAGTAAACCAATACCAAAAAATACAGTGCAACAAATAATACTGAAGGAAATACTTAAGCGTGTTGTTAAACTTAGCTGATTTTTCACTTATTTATACTTAAACGATATCCCATACCCCGAACAGTATGAATTAACTTGGGCTGAAAATGGTCATCAATTTTGGCACGTAAACGACGAATAGCGACATCTACCACATTGGTGTCTGTATCAAAGTTAATATTCCACACTTCAGAGGCAATTTGAGATCGGGTTAATAATTCACCTTGATGTTGTATTAATAAATGTAAAAGCGAAAACTCTTTAGAGCTTAAGTCGATTTTTTGATGGTTCCGATAAACAGTACGTTCAAGCCGGTATAAAATTAAATCTTCAACTTGATAATATTCAGACTCGATTTTTACACTGCGTCTCAATAGGCTCTTGACCCGTGCTAATAGTTCAATATAAGAGAAGGGCTTAATTAAATAATCATCTGCACCTAGTTCTAAGCCTTTAACCCGATCCAAGACATGATCTTTCGCAGTCAGCATGAGTACTGGAATTTTAGAAAAAGTCCTTAAGGTCTTTAATACTTGCCAACCATCAATTCCAGGTAACATGACATCTAAAATCATTAAATCAAAGTTTTTTTCTTGTAACAACGTTAACGCTGTTAATCCATCATGAGCAATACTGGATAAATAACCAGATTCATTTAACCCTTTGGCTAGAAATTCAGCAATTTTGGTTTCATCTTCAATAATAAGTATCTGCATCCAAATAATATTATATGAATTTGTCTGTTTCCACATTACAAATCCGTAATCTTATTGTCATGCAATCATGACTTTATTTTGTATAAGCTAACTTATCTCTTAATCTAGCTTAATAGAAATGATGAAAAAACTTTTATTTATTCCGGTACTTCTATTTAGTTCAATCACCTATTCAGCTCCTAAAACCAGCTATGTCATGGATTTAAACCTCGCCAATCAACTGGTCACCAATGTCATGCAGGCATGTAGCACTACTGCTAAACCTGCGGCTGTAGTGGTTTTAGATCAGAGTGGCAATGTCCTAGCAAGTCAACGGCATGAAACTGTGGGTATACATAATTTAATCGCAGCGCAAAGGAAAGCTTTTACCGCATATTCAAGCAAGGTGACTACCTTACAATTTATGCGTAATGCTCAGAAGAATGTTGATTCACAGAATTTAACCAGCTTACCTGAATTATTACTTTTAGGTGGAGGAGTGCCCGTAGTTTATAAAAGTCAGTTATTAGGTGCAGTTGGTGTAGCGGGTGCAGGTGGGTCAATTCAAGATGATCAATGTGCACAACAGGGTATAGAAATTACACTCAAACAAATTTAAATCAATTTAATTCAGGATAAATTCATATGAACAAGTTTTTTTTATTCGCTGGCAGTTTATTCATTTCAAGTTGGGTAATGGCGCAAAATCCTTTAAGTGTGCATGTTCTTAACTTGGAAAGTGGATTGCCTTCACCCGATGTAAAAGTTACTTTAGAAGAACAGAAAAGTGGAAAATGGATACAGATTTCAGAAGCTAAAACCAATGAGCAAGGTCGTGTAACTGCATTATTTCCAGAAAATAAAACTTTAGATAATACGATATATAAAGTCACATTTAAAACAGGAGACTGGTTTAAGAAAAATAAGCAAAATTCTTTCTTTCCGGAAGTTCCGGTGATTTTCCAAACCGATGGCTCGGTAAAACACTATCATATTCCCTTATTGCTTAGTCCTTATGGATATTCAACCTATCGTGGTAACTAAGCTCAGAAAAACAGAAGCTCTAACTTGTATAAGATTAGAGCTTCATAGTTAACACTATCGGGTTTGGCACTGTTGCAAATAACCGCTGATGGTAAGCTGAATGCTCTTTCAGCTAAAGATTCAGCATATGAATCCCTTCCATGGTCGGCATTTTCAGGGCGAAATCATCCTGTGGGCGGTGCGCTGGTAGCGTAAATATGCCATT
>NZ_JAZQPV010000037.1:0-12391 GCF_045628685.1 Acinetobacter sp. | reverse complement strand
CCGGAGCTTCGTGATCTTCGGGGGCTTGCGCGTGTACTGATAGGCGAGCGTCTCGATCGGTACATCCTTTTCTTTTGGCAGCTTTGGCTTCTTGACCTCTTGCAGCGCGCTGAGGCGCTTCCAACGTCCTGATCCCTCGTTGGTTGTTGCATCACCAGTTGGAGCCGCACGATCAACGGTGTTCTTTTGGATCAGATCGGACAGACGACCCATCATGGTCATGACCTGGCCACGGTTACGGATAGTTGCGCGTTTACGACGTAGGGCCATCAAGATAGGTTGACGACGACGTTCAAGCACGTCATCTGGAATACCAAGAGCAGACACGAGAGCAACTACCGCTTGGGCAAACTCATCGTTGCCAACGTCGATTGCTTCCTCAATTTGTGACTGTGCATCATCTCCACGAATATCTAGACGAGCCGCCAACAGACGGAGAGCACGCTCAAGCGATGAGTCCTGTTCAATCATCTGAGATGTTTGATAGATGCCAGCTCCCACTGCTGAAGGCCCAGACGTTGAAACAAGTTCGCCTGGAACACCTAGTGCCATAAGAACAGATTCAAGTAACTTTTGAATAAAGCCACCACGCTTGTTCTTTGCCTCACCGAGGTGACTTTCTTGAACTTGGCCATCTTCTGTTGGGATGTTGTAGCCCTTTGCAGCGGCGAGACCTTGGTAAAGTGTAACAAAGGCACGGCGCACGGCGACCTTCTTACGTAGCATGTCAGCTGCTCCAGCGATGGCATCAGCAGTTTCTGCGCTATTCATGAATCGACCTGGGATGCCGCACATGAAGTGGAAAGCAATGAGGCGTTTTGCGAAAGGCAGCTTAAGCTTTGCGGCCAGCGCTCGAGACTGACTGTCAAGTGGAATGTTAAAACCATCCTTGACGCCATCACGATCATCAGAAGCATCTGCTTCGTTGAGCACTCGATTAAGGAACTTGGTACCAATTGTTGTCATGCTTTTCTCCTGTTTATTTTTTGTTTCATTGAGCGCAGACCCTGATGGGATATGGCTTTCTGCTGCTGATGCTGGCTCAGCGGGCTGAGCTTTCTTTTTCTTGCGTTTCTTTGACGTGTCATCCTCTGAATCCTCGTCATCTGAATCAGGGTCATCCTCTTCATCCTCGTCATCTGAATCCTCGTCATCTGAATCCTCGTCATCTGAATCCTCGTCATCTGAATCTGAATCCTCGTCATCTGAATCAGAATCATCGTCATCCTCATCAGGAGAAACCTTTGGTTTGCCTGAAGCAGGATCAGCTTCAGGTGGATCACGATCATCTGCCGAGGCCACGACATCATATTGATCATCTGCAAAGTCCGCATCATCCTCTGGATCATCGAGCTCATCGTCAAGCTCCATGTCAATATCTGGATCATCGAGCTCATCATTGTCATCTTGGTCCGCATTAGGGTCACGTGGCCAAACAACGTCGACGATGTCAAATTCACCAGTGAGGCGGTTGATCGCTTCCTCGATGTCATCCTCGAGACCAAGCATGTTCTTCATTGCGTCTTCGAACTTATCTGCTTGCTCGGCGTTGACGTACACCTTGACGATCTGTCCGTCATCAGTCTCTAGACCGAATGGAACAGTCTCGACCTCGTCGTTAAGCTCTTCGGCCCGCTCGATATAATCAGCGACGTCCGAACCAGTTACCTGGCCTGAGGAGTTGATTGTATTACGCATGAGGTTGAAGCCAATATCTTGTGTTGCTCCAACCTTGTCAACAACGTCAGTCGACCCTGCGTCAGTCGCGTCGGACTTCTTCAGGGCGGTTTGGACATTGTTGAATTCCTTGATCAGGCTTTGTTTTTCCGTTTTAGCAAGAGGTTCAAGCTTCTTGACCGGAACTGCAACTGAAAGGTCTTTGAGTAGACTCATTGTGTTTCCTTATTTTCTGTCTCAGACTCTGGACGAGTGAACCTGGCCTTCTTCACGTCAGGGTTCCGTTTTCGTTTCACTGTCCTGCGTGAGCGATTTATCGTCCCTTGATCCTTTGGATCAGACGTCGTCTTGTTAATCACGTCAACTGCAGGAGTATTCTGTGATGCAGTTGGATCGGCATTTCCCATTTCATCTTCAACTAAAGCGTTAACGTATGGAATTAATCTTTCTTGTACCATCTCGTCATTTTCCCCATTGGCATTTAGGATCAATTTATCCTGAATTGCTTTTATTCGGAAGAACAGCGGTGAGGTCGGGATGAACTGTTGAATGTAGAAAAACAACTTCGACATAAGCTTCACCTTACCATCATGATCAAGTTCGTCGTACTTGAATACCCCGTTCATTAAGATATTTATGCGATCTGTAGCCATTCCTTCAAAACGCTGCAGGACACGCAGCGTTTTCTGATGATCAGACCATTCAATTGGGACGTCCTTGCCAGCGCTAAGGTCCATGTGCATTAACCTTGATCGTGATGGATCAGCGTGACGCGCTACTTTGAAGAGAGCATTTGCAGCCTTTGGCCCAATAAGCTTCTTCACTACTGGTGAAGAGGAGTGCCAGATAGGGTAACCCCAAAAGTTGAGCTGGGACATCGTTGGTGTCCATGCGGTCATTCTATAATGTGAACGGTCTTTGAGAAGGCGGATGCCCTTCGTGTCATCCGCCTTGTAAATGATAACTGTCATAAACACCGTAGCGAAGTAGATGTTTAGGAGGGTGAAGGCGTCCTTGTTCTTATACAGTGCCTTGTCCGTATCAGGCTTCTTCTCGAGGATCAAACGTGACTCATTCACAGTCGCGACGTGCGCATTATTCACAGCTTTGGCATGGTGACCGTACATGATTGCGACAACTTGGGCCACGGATTTGGCGGCCTTGATCTTATCAAAGAGCTCGCTGATGTTACGATGCGATTCAGCGAACACCAGGAGGGTCCGCTTCTCAATCTCTCGTGAGATGCCAATGGTCTTCCCATTTTTTAACTTCAGCTGGAAGTTGTCTTTATTAGCCTTGAAGTCCTCGAGCAAGGCCTTAAGGTCCTTGGCTGCCTGCTGGACAAGGGCCAAAAGTTTTCTCTTAGTACCAAGAAAGTCATCAATGTCGAGGTTAGCTGCGAATGCCTTCACGGTATCTACAGGCGTGGCTCCCTTGACTTTCTCAAGGGCCTTCTTGGCGGTCGCGCCACGCGCAAGCTCCTTGTTCCCCAGTAGGTCAGCGATCTGTATCTTCATGTTGCCGAGGATGCCACCACGCGCTTCGAGAGGTGCATGGCCGTCAAGCGTCTTCACCACGCCTGAAATTTGATTTCGAATCGTATGATTGAAGGTGTTGATCGTAGTGAAGGTATCCTTGTCGACGATCTTGAAGAGGTCACCAGTTGTGGGGTCACGAAGCACGACTCCCTCAATGCCAACGTCCTCGTCAGCTGTGACGTCCTTGTCGCCGAGAGCTGGCTTGATCTTGCTGATGTAGTTGTCGAGCAGCTCCCTTTTGATTGGTAACCTGAAGCCAGTCATGACCTTTGCTGTGATCTCTTCCTTCTTGTCCTTGGCAGCTGGGCGATCCTTGACAGGAATGGAACCAAGGGAGTTCTGCAGGACCTGCATGTTGGACAGTTCAGGCGAGCTCTCAAGCCCTGCAGGTTCTTGCAGGTAATCTTCAAGATCCTTGAGAATCTTGTCTAGCTGAACGTCCTTGAGCTTCTCAGTTGGTATGCGCTGAGCGCCAGTGAACTGGTAAGTAATCTCGGCAGGAGTGAGGTCAAGGTTTTCACCATCAGCCGTTTCAATAATTTCAACACGCACCTTAACAGACTGACCACCAAGGGTTGACGTGAGTTGATCAGCGATGACATCAGGGGTCCCCTCAACGCCTCGAAGGAAGGCGATGTAGGACTTGCCATCAGCTCCGTACGTGACAGCATTTGGCTGACGGCCGTAGAGAACTTCCATCTCGACCATCTGGTTCGGCTGCATGACGCGTTTAATATCTTCGATCTTATGCTGTAAAGCGGCGTGTGCAGCTCTGAAGCCATTATAGGCTGCAAATCTAGGATAGTCCCCCTCCGAGTAAAAAGGCTTGGACCCTTTTCTTTTCCCTTCGCGAGAGGTATAGAGCTTGCCGTCCTCGTCCAATCCCAACCAAAGGTTGGAACCGTCCAGCTTTTCTGATGCGTGCATGGTGCCAATATTCTTGACAGCTTTGATAAATGCTGCGAGCGGAAGATCTTCAAGGTGCTGCATATGGAATCTCTTTAAATGTTGGGAGTTTACGCAATTGATATGGGTGCTTGCTCAAAACAAGACATGCAGCTCGCATCGATTTATAGAGAGTACCGTCTATTTCGACTTTAAAGCTTCTACGCGACTTTCCCGTTAATGATCTCGAAAGATTAGCCCGCCACTCATCGCCGCATGCTGCTTTGCGTGCAGAATTTATTCTATCACGCATTTCAGTGTCATCCCACAATGTCTGAGAAGCCTTCTGTCGTTTTGCTTGAACTTCGGGCCGAGCTGAAGCTTCAGTTGAGACTCGAGACATTTTTGCACGATGTTCGGGAGAAGAAATGGCTTCCTTAATGCTGGCTGATCGAGCTGCTTTTTCCTCAGGGCGATTACGAGCTTCACGATAGGACTGAGAAATTTTCTCCTTATCCTCAGAGGCTCGAGCAATTTTCATGCCCTCAGAAATTTTCCGTTTTGTTGACTCATGACGCTTACTGTGACGCCCGCCAGTATCGAGGTTGGCACATTTTTCTTGAGCCACAAATTCTTCAGTAACTAACAGAGCTTCCTCAGCATAGGCTGTTTCTTCATCCTGATACATTCCTAAAATCTTCGTATCCCATTCTGGGCTTGGGTATTTCTTAAAGATGTTACATATCAAGACCCCAGAACCTTTATATTTTCCAGCAAGTACAGCCTCAGTGCCTCCTTTGCCGGCATAGAACCAACCTGATGGATGACGCGAAATATAAATGCAGTATGGAAGGTGGGAGATGCTCATGATGTTCCTTTGGAAGATAGGCCTATTTATGACAAAGGGGCAAGGAGTCTCTATGCTCCTTGCCCCTTCGCTTTCACGGTGAGCCGATTATTTGGTAAATGGTTGGAAGTCTTTTGCTCCAGCAGCAATTACTTTTTTCTTGAAGTCTTCTGCTTCTTTTTCGTTATCAAATGTTTTCAGATCTTTTTGCATGCCACGCCCACGCGGATTGGTTCGCGGCGCCTTGACATACACAGTGTGTTCGCCACGTCCGACAGATATCAAAACATTAAAATCAGACAACGGACGACCATTGATCTTTTTTGGGATTTCTGTTTCAGCAGCTTCGCTGAGCGCGAGCATCTCTTTAAGAAGTTTCATACATTATGTCCTTTTAAGGGTTGTTCTATTATTTATACAACCCTTAGCTGTGTACACTGATTTTATGCAGGTGCTGCTGCGTCAGCAGGTGCTGCTGCGTCAGCAGGTGGAGCTGGTTGATCTTTCGGATCACTTTCTTTCTCAGCGAGCTCCTTCTTGACCGCGTCGCTGATCTGTTGGCCAATTTGTTGTAAGGCAGCCTGTGTCTTCATGACCTCAAGTTGCTGCTCTTGGAGCTGTGCAGTGAACTTGTGGTAAATGAATACTGCCTGCTGAACGCCTGCTGAGAATTGCTCAATGTCATGGTTTTGACCATCGAGGTTAATAGTTTTTTGCTGTTCCATAAAACTCCTATATGGTTTGTGTGATGCAGTATTTACTGCTTATCTTCGTACTTCGCGGTCAGGTCAGTCAAGGTTTTCTTCGGCGCGCCAGGTGTTACGTTCTGCATGCTCATGGTGCTTTTCTTCTTATTGAGCGGCAGTTCCTTACCCATGTCGAAGATGCGAAGTGAGTTCTTGTCCCAGCCCATCGTCACCTGCTTCGTCGTTGCATCTGAGTTCCTCGACTTTGGAAACTCGAAGCGGTATTCACCTGCCTCGTGCATCGCGTCAGTCTTTACGGTCGCAATCATCAAGTCAGAGGTGTTGGTCTTGGACGAACCACCTTGGACGTCGCCTTGGTGCATCTTGCGGCCTTCCTCGATATCGTTCGTTGCGTGCTTGCCGAGCTGCGAGGCCGAGATCATGATGCAATCATAATCGAAACCAATCGCGCGAACCTCTTCGGACACAAACTTGTCCTTCAAGAACATCGACTCACCAGCACCCTTCTGCACTGCACCCATGATGTCGAGGTAATCAGCGATCACGAAGTCTGGGCGGAAGGCGTGAGCCGATTCCAGCTCACGCAGATATGCAAGAATGTCATTCGCGTTCGAGCCTTCACGCATCCTCTTAATCCAGAACTTTGCTCCACTCTGTTCATGGAACTTCGACACAGCATCGGCGACCTGGGTCTTGTTCATGTTGATCATACCGGAATGCATCCGTGCCAACATCTGGTCAAGACGACGCGCGACCTTCTTGTCACGCATCTCCAGCGAGATGTAAACACCGTGAAGCCCCTGCGCGAGGAGGTTCTTTCCAAGGTTTGCCATCGACACCGACTTACCACCGCCCGATGGAGCGAGGAAGGTGATGAGCTCTTGACGACCAACACCGCCACCGATCACGTCGTCGACAGTCTTCCATCCAGTGGAGATGACTGGGTCTTCGGTCTCATCTGCTTCCAATCGAGCAAGAGGGTCGTTGAAGTAATCGATACCGAAGTCAGTGAGAAGACCAATCTCGGTGGCCTTCTTCATCTGGGCGACCATCGTGCCGAGGTCACCTTTCTCAAAGTAGCCGTCTTTTCCAGTTGCACGACGAATCACCTCGATGCACGCTTGGAACTTGCAGAACGATGCGATCTGTTCAGCAACGAACTGCATGTCCTGGCGAGGCAGGTGTACGTGTTCAGTTGCGAGCTTTGTCGCTGCACGAAACACGCTGTCAGCAGGGACCGAGCGATATTCGTGAAAGTACTCTTGAATGAACTTCACGCCCTTCGCCAGGTGAGGGTCAAAGAACGCCGGTTGCAGAATGTTATTGACCTTTGCGAACAGTTCAGGGTTCGAGATCATCGAGTTGATGTAGAGGCGCTGCGCGTCCTCGTCTAAAAGTGGTACATCGTACATTAGTGCCAATCCTCCTCACCGCAAATAGTGCATACGTACTTGGATTCGGCCATGCTGGAAGCGACCTTCACCCATTGGTGCTTACAAGGTTCTTTCTTCTTTGACTCTTGTAGTTCAACCTTTATTTCTCGTGATTGATCCATTATTTTCTCCTTAGTCGTGCTTCCATCAGCCCCATGTTGAGGCTGATGGAGGATTGTAACATGTTGGTCTTTGTAGTTGCATTCTTTACCAGGCTGTACGCAGTGTATGGCAGGCCGAACTTTACCACCGAATCGTTGATGTCATCAGCTCGAATGTCAACAAAGGTGATTTCCCAACCATTCGCAAGGACTGTCTTTCCAAGTTCTCCACCTGTTTGGTCGCGGTCAATCACGAAGATGAGGCGACGCTTCGTTCTCTTCAGAATTTCTATCTTTGCAACAGTAAGCGATGCGCCGAGGGTGCAAACTCCATTGATCATGAGGGCATCGAACACTCCTTCAGTGCAGAAGAGCGGTGCTGCCTCATACGTGTGAAGCTGATCGTATCCGTACAGGACCGCATCCTTCGATACCTCACAGTTCCTATATCGTGGTTTTACACCCTTATCAATCGAACGCGCCTGCCAATAGATCAACTTGCCACCCCTCCAAAATGGAATGATAACTCGTCGTAGCATCTTTGGGTCGAGGCTGAAATAAAAGTTATGCTGAAGTGGGTCGATGCCGCGGCCTATAAGGTACTCAAGGATAGGCGCTTGAAGCTCATCATGTCCTTCTGAAAGAAGGGGTCTGGTTCGGTCTGGGAAGGCAACCTCAGGGGTGTGAAGCTTCACCCTTGTGACCGATTCCAATGAGATTGACTTCTCCTCAGGGGGTTTGAGGAAGATACTAGACGTTAGCTCACGTAGGTCCTCACGAGTAATACCAAAGCACTCAAGGATATCTTTAGCACTTTTGGAGATCTTGCCAGTGCCTTCTTCAACACGAAAGCGCGCCTGGCAATTCCAACAGCTGTAGCCGGTGGTGTCACCGTCAAACTTGAAGCCGCCCCTTTCGGAGTGGTCATTGCAACAGGGGCAACGCAGATTATAGAAGCCGGTTGGGCTAATATTTCCTAGCGTCACCCGTTCTCTGATGATAGATTCAAGTGTTTTTTGTTCGAGCATGTATCATTGTAACATGCTCCGTTACTTTTGGGAACCTGAAACCTGATTTGATTCAAGGAGGGTTCCCATTCTTGTGAATATTGCGCCGCATCTTTGCCCGTTCTTCTGCTTCCTTTTGAGGATTGTAGCCAATTCCATTAGGATAACACCCGCCTTCCAATTTCTGTGCCAAGGCATCTGCTGCATTGAACACCTTCATGCACGCCATACCCATGATACGGAAGATCAGCATCACAGTGAAGAGCAGCGGGATGCTGATCCAAAAGATAACTTTCTTCATACTTCTCCTAGATAAAGAGGCAAGGGTGGCCTTGCATATCCCTGATCGCGCAGCCGACAACCAAAACGCTCATCCCGTAGATCGACCAGAGGCCATTATTTCGATAGTCCACCACGATCCCTGAGGTGATGAGAACAATGATGATCAACCACTTGTACAGCTTCGCCAACCTGATACGCATGATGTTCTCCTTGATTATCTCGTGTTTACCACTCGAAGTCACACCAAGAATCTTTGTAAAGTGCGTGATTATCTCCTTATTCCCAATCATCGTAGACGATGTCGTCACCATTTTCTGTGAGAAAGTTAGGATTCCTTCCATCCCAGAAATTCATTGCAGCTTGGCATTCTCCCTTCGTGGTAAAAACTTGAACTGCACGGCTGTCATAGTTGTACGGACGGACGCCTGCGTCACCCAGATAAATGACATGTCGCCCAGTGTTAGGATCGCGGTGGCAACAATTACTAGCATCATCTGCCACACAAGTCACTTCAATTATGTTGCACCTATAAACTTCCCCGGTATCAATCACAACTTCCACTGGGATGTTCAGTTTTTTATCCAAACCTGCAACCCAGACGTGCAGACCTGCTTTGATGATGTCACCGGTAAGTTTTGCCATGATTTTTCTCCTGTGTTCGGTTTTAAATTATGCGTTCGACAGTGCTTGTTGTGCCAGGACCTTCTGAACCTTGACCAGAACCGTGTCGAACTTGGTACGACGAAGGTCCGATTTTTTGCCGCACTGCAGTTTAGCTGCATGTGCGACGAGCTTGTCGAAGTCCTTGACTTTGCCACCGAGAACTGCTGCATTCCAGACCGGGCCGAAGGTAAAAGTAGTACGAGCAGCTTGCTGCTCGAGGTATTTCGGAGCAGCTTTGACGGTGGTTTGTGCTTGGTTTTCCATTTTAATTTCCTTCAGTTTGTTTGGTTGATGTAGTTATTATACACTAACCACCCTAGATGTACACATCTAAATGAAGGAAATCAAAAAATATTTTACGGATAGTCGAAAGAACTTTCTCGACGGGTGCTGAGCTGAAGTTCCAGGTCAGGGTCCTTCAACACCTTGTCAACTTCTTGTTTTAGCCTACGACGTTGTTCACGGTTGCTTTCGAAAATCCAGCCGCCGGTGTATCTCCAGATGTGGTACCTGCTGCGGTCTTTCGGCTTCCGTGGGTGTTTGCTTCTTGACATGATTGTGCTCCTGTTGTGAGTGGCACAATCGTGTCTGCTTTTCTTTGTATGCGTATTTTCCTGTCATTGCCCTGTTTTTCTTATGATAGCGCACCGAACCATAGGTGCTGCCGAACTCGAGATAAACCGTATGGCCCTTCTTGAGGCCACGTTTTCCGTTTGCGTTGAAGGCCATGAGCTCGCCTTTGGCAGGTCTCAACAAGAGCCTTGTTGAGACCTGCCTTTTCTGCTATCCGCACACCGAACTCATACCATGAAACAGCCGTGTTGTTCGAGACATGCCATATTTCACCATTGTTAAAATTGCGGGAATCCTATTTACAGTTTCCGTTTGCGCTTAAATGCTGCAAGCTTCTCTGCTCCCTCACGCGCATAGTGAAAGTCGTCGTCAACGGATTGAACGCCTGTTGGCCCCCGGTTGTAGGCATTCGTCAGCTTCGTGCCGCTCAACGCGTACTCCTTTTCCAGGATGCGCACGTACTTTGCCGCGATCTCAACGTTGAACTTCTCGTTGAGGATCAGATTCGCCTTGACCTCGTCGTCGGTGTGGGTGTGGAACTCATACTTGTTGTAAAGCTTCGGGTTGCGAGAAAGCACATCACGAGCGGCTGCTAGTTTCAACTGCATTGGGCCATAGTAAGCTTGTGGACCAGGATTAGCAACCTTATAAGATTTTGCCGTGCCAGCTCCGGTTTCTTGAAGAAGAATTGCTTGAAGCACCTCAGGATTTCGGATACCTTCTTGTTTAGCCATGGAATACGCCATGTTAAGAAGGTAAGATTGCTTGTTGCTGAGAGATTTGGGAAGGAGGACTGCTGCTACGCCTCCCATTGTTTTACCCGGTTTCTCGGCGATAACTGCTGTTGCGACTGGAACTGGTGCCCGCTCAAAAAGTTGGTAAGCACCGTACACCGTTCCGGAGGCAAACAGCGCCATTACTGCGATGACCTGTTTCATATGTTCTCCTTATTTCTCAGTCAAAGTTCAACCGATACTACAATAGTAACACAAAGTGTTGCAAAGGTGTAAAATAAAAAGGGACCGAAGTCCCTTTGATTTGCTACGCTAAATTCAAGATACAAATTTCACTGGGTTCATCTTTTGATGCGATCATGATGATCTGTTGATCAGCACCAAGAACTTTTTTAAAGTCCTTCTTGATGCTTTTCATGTATTTCTTGGCAAGCTCTGGTGGAAGCTGTCCAACATTTACCTTCATCAAAATGATATCACCCGGACGCAACGTCAGGGAGCTGAACGTCATTACATCATCTCCGGTTTTTCAGTCGCGATGGTTGCACCGCGTGGATCAGAGAACTTCGATCCGATGATTTGATCGTTGTTGTAAACCTCGACAGATGCCAGACCACCACCGAGGATTGCACCACGTGGGCGCTTGATACGAACATAGTTGGTATGGAAGAAGTCAAGTGGATTGATACCGTTGTTCAGCTGACCTTGCGATAGGAGTTCCCACAGTGGGTACTTGTCAGCGTGAACGGAAACGAGGAACTTCTTGAGACGACCTTTGTCGATCGGGTGGAGCTTGTCAACCTCGATGCCATAGATAGAGCCATCAGGTGCTTCCATGACGACTGCAATTTCCTTCAGTAGACCATCATCGTTCCAATCACAGAGAAAAACGTGTTTTAGGTCAGTGGGACGCAGCTCAATTTTTGCGCGGGCTGGTGCTGTTGCTGGTACTTGTTGTGCCATTTTACTTCTCCTATGTAGATGGGAATGCGCTTCGCGCTTTACCTAACTAGAACCCATGAGCAGGAACATCCTGCTTCAGGTTTATTTATGGACATCAGCTAGAACTTCAGTCAATAAATACAAAGTGACTAACAAATGGGGGTGAAATGAATTTAGAATTTAAGCCACTTGCGAACAAATACTCACGTTGGTATTTTTCAATCACGCAAAATAGAAAAGATAATCCCATTACTGGATATACAGAAAATCATCATATACAGCCAGAATGTTTGGGAGGTACTCGTTCTACTGATAATATGGTGCGGCTATCCGCAAGAGAGCATTATATTTGCCATTTGCTTTTAACAAAAATGCTTGTAGGTGAGCCAAAGAAACGAATGGCATTTGCATTTAGAAGTATGCACAGAAAGAAAAATGACATGGAAAGATATATTCCAAGTTCTTACATCTATCAAATAACTAGAGAAGCTATAGATTTTAAACCTGGAGAAGAAACTAGACGCAAAATGTCAGAGTCTGGAAAAAAGAGACCACCTATTACAGAGATTACACGTAAAAATTTGTCAAATAGTGTAAAAGATTCTTATACACAAGACTTACGGGCTTTACGATCTCAACAATTTAAAAATCAAATTTTCACAGAATCGCATCGATCTAAACTGTCAGAATCAAGAACTGGTATGATTCGAACAGAAGAATCAAAACAGAAACAAGGTCAAACTTTACGAGGAGGTAATAGCCATAGATGCAAGATATGGACGCTACAATCACCACAAGGTCAAACTTTTATCACCAAGGACATGACGTCCTTCTGTGGAGAACACAACTTGAATTATTCTTCTCTTCGAAATCGCGCACGTGAAAAATCCCACGTTCCGCTCACTAAGGGTTTGAGCAAGGGATGGGTAGTAATCTCTTGCGTATGAGAAGGGGGCCAGTGGCCCCCTTCATCAAAAAATGTTGTGGGCGCTATTTGTGACC
>NZ_JAZQPV010000036.1:0-77460 GCF_045628685.1 Acinetobacter sp. | reverse complement strand
AGTTCAATCGGACCTTCAAGGCGTTCAAGAAGTGTTTTTAACTGAGCTGAAGTATTTTGGTCTAACATGGCTAACGTCTCCAACGGAGTAAATGCTTATTCAATAAAGCGATATTAGGATAAATGACTGAATAGGTGAAACGATTCATTTTGATTAAAGTGATCGAATATCTAGATCATACGTGTGTTTAATTGATTCAGCTTTCGATATTAAAGGTGAGGGCTTAATGTGAATATTCAAGTTGTTATTGGGTGTTTTAGGCAAAGAAGCAGATTTATGTCCTGATCAATAGAAATGTTGAGTATGATGAGCGTAAGTTTTTAATAGGTAACCAGTTATGAATCTTAAATCGGGAATTTATCAACATTATAAAGGCAATTTATATCAGGTGTTTCATGTGGCCACCCATAGTGAAACACGTGAAAAACTGGTGGTGTATCAGTGTTTATATGGTGATTATTCGATGTGGATACGTCCTTTAGCGATGTTTCAAGAAACAGTCATCCTAGCGGATGGTCAAGTTGTTCCGAGATTTAAATTGATCCAAGAAACTTCTTGAATACAGATTTCTGGCATAGATCAGTTAGACTTGGAATAATCGCTAAAAAAGAGATATCGGATATGAGCATGAGTTTGGCATTCCAGCAACGGATGCAAGAGCTGTATCAAAGTTTTATCAAATTTGATGCATTACAACATGAGCGTATTCAGCGTTATCGAAATATTGAACCTGATTCGGCATTATTTTTAGCGATGCAAATTCGTATACAGCAGTCGAAAACAATTTTAGAAATTGGAACGTCTACTGGTTATTCGACTTTATGGCTGGCAAATGCAGCACAAAATACACAAGGTCATGTAACTACCTTGGAAATAGATCCATCACGCACTGCTCAGGCGCAACAATATGCGCAAGAGTTGGCGTTGGATCAGGTTATTAATTTTTGGGTAGGGGATGCACAAAAGTTTCTTGAAAATTGTACCGATCAATATGATTTCATTCTGTTAGATGCCGAGCGCGATACTTATGTCGATTACTGGACTTATCTGCAAAACATGATTCATCCGCAAGGCGGCGTTTTGATTGTCGATAATGTCATCTCTCATGCGGCAGAAGTGAAAAACTTTATTGAACTGGTCAAAGATGATGGGCGGTTTATCACTATGACCTTGTCCATAGGTGCAGGGTTGTTTATGATTTGCTATAAATAAAATAGTAAGGAAAATACAAAATCGAGTTCAAAAAATTTACCTGACTTTTTTTTATTTATATGGATTTATATGATTGAAATGCGGGTGAATTGCACATTGTATTCTAAATATTTTTGTACAAAAGCGGTTTTATCAGTGCAGCGCAACAAATTATGATAGATAAACTCGGGAACCGGGTGGTAAAGCTCGCCTGATCCATTATTATAAAAAATTTTCAAATAGCGTGAAGATGCATTGTATTTATAAGAAGTGACGACAAGCATTGTTCCCATAAGCGCTCCTTATTCTTTAGTTCCTCATACAGCATTATATTGACTGCATAGCTTGAAACTAAGATAAAAAGATCCCGACATGTATAGCAGAATTGTAGTATTTTTAATAAAAATGCTGTTATATCAATATGAGAAATGCTTTGGAATTATCACTACAGAATTTTAATTGAGCTGAAGAATTGAATATTTCCTATAATCCATAAAAAACCACGCTTTTTAGCGTGGTTTTTTTGAATCAGCTCAATCTAACCTGAATTAGATTTTACCCACTAAGTCGATTGAAGGAGCTAAAGTAGCGTCGCCTTCTTTCCATTTAGCTGGGCAAACTTCACCTGGGTGAGCGTGAACGTATTGAGCTGCTTTAACTTTACGAAGAAGTTCTGAAGCATCACGGCCAACACCACCAGCGTTGATTTCAACGATTTGGATTTTACCTTCTGGATCGATTACGAAAGTACCACGATCTGCAAGGCCGTCAGCTTCGATTAATACGTCGAAGTTTTTAGCAAGCGTCCAGTTCGCATCACCCACCATTACATATTGGATTTTTTTGATTTCTTCAGAAGAATCATGCCAAGCTTTGTGCGTGAAGTGAGTGTCAGTAGAAACTGAATAAATTTCAACGCCTAATTTTTGGAATTCAGCATAGTTGTCTGCAAGGTCTCCAAGTTCAGTTGGGCAAACAAAAGTGAAGTCAGCTGGGTAGAAGAATACTACAGACCATTTGCCTTTAAGATCAGCTTCAGTTACTTCGATAAATTGACCATTTTGGAATGCAGTTGCTTTAAATGGTTTAACTTCTGTATTAATTAAGCTCATCATTGTCTCCATGATTGAGGTTTGTATTTGATATCCAAAAGAATAGCGAATTTTTTGTTATTGCTGAAACAGTATTTTTACATAATTGAAATCGGAAAAACCGAATTAACTAAGATAAAACCTACTATTTCACCAAATCTGATTTATCCATCTATTCAGTCCTATAAACAAGAGGACTAAATGACCAAAGGTCAGTTTTTCAGCTTGCCTAAGAAGATGACGGCTCAAGCACTAAAATTCAAGGGTAAATTTTTTTAAATTAAGTTTCTTTTTTAAGAATGAAATATTTTTAGGTGAGTCATCTTTTCTAGAGAAAATATTTGAGCTTGCTTAAAGCATATAATCCGTCAATTTAGCTTTATTGATGATTTATTTTTTATGCTTTTGCGGATTCTTTACATCAAACCTGCTCAATAAACATGGCATTGTCTTTCTCTCAAGAGCGTTACAGCGTAAAATATTCAGTTCAATTTTTTGTTTTGGGATAAATTATCTGTGTTAAGTCATTTAAATGTAGATCAATGGGTCATGGCACGTGACCGTCATCGTTTAAATCGGCTACGCAAAGGTAAAGATGCCAGTGAGGCGAAATATCAAGAATTATTAGAAAAATCCAATCATAAAGTTCGTGAGCGCCTGTCTCGCGTTCCGAACATCAAACTGAATCAAGACCTGCCGGTTACCCAATATAAAGACAAGTTGATTGAAGCGATTCAACAGCATCAGGTGATTATTGTGGCGGGGGAAACCGGTTCGGGTAAAACTACACAGTTACCGCAAATTGCCATGCTAGCCGGGCGTGGTTTAACCGGCATGATTGGACATACCCAACCACGACGACTGGCTGCACGTAGCGTATCGCAACGTATTGCTGAAGAAGTCGGTGAAAAGCTGGGTGAATCGATTGGTTTTAAAATCCGTTTTCATGAACAAGGTTCGCAAGATTCTATTGTCCGTTTAATGACGGATGGTATTTTGCTGGCAGAATTGGCCAATGACCGGTTCCTCACCAAATACGACACCATTATTATTGATGAAGCGCATGAGCGTTCACTCAATATCGACTTTATCATGGGCTATTTAAAGCAGCTTTTGCCTAAGCGTCGTGATTTAAAAGTCATTATCACTTCAGCAACCCTAGATGTAAACCGCTTTAGCCGTTACTTTTTTGATGCCCCGATTTTTGAAGTTGAAGGACGTAGTTTCCCTGTAGAGCTGCGTTATCGTCCGATTTCAGAAATGACGATTGGGGGCAGTGATGATGATGAATTTGATGACTTTGAAGAGAACCTGCCCCGTGCAGTGGTTCAGGCAGTCCATGAATGTTTTCAGGATGCGCAGGAAAAAGGTCATCCTGAACATGCCGATATCCTGATTTTTGCCAGTACTGAACAGGAAATTCGCGAACTGCAAGAAACCCTGCAAAAGCATGGTCCACGGCATACTGAAATTTTACCCTTATATGCGCGCTTGGCTTTGGCTGAACAGCAAAGGATTTTTAATCCGGGCGGTAGTGGTCGACGCATTATCATTGCCACCAACGTCGCAGAAACAGCTTTAACTGTACCAAATATCCGCTATGTGATTGATAGTGGCTTTGCGCGTATTTCACGTTATAGCTATCGTTCTCGGGTTCAGCGTTTACCGATTGAAGCTGTATCGCAAGCGGCAGCGAATCAGCGTAAAGGGCGTTGTGGCCGTATTGCACCGGGTGTCTGTATTCGACTGTATTCTGAAGATGACTTCCTGAGCCGTCCTGAATTTACCGAACCTGAAATCAAGCGTACCAATTTAGCCTCTGTAATTTTACAGATGCAAAGCCTGAATCTGGGTGAGCTGGAAAGTTTCGACTTTATTGAACCACCAGATCATCGCTTGGTGAATGATGGTCGCAAGCTACTAATTGAGCTTGGGGCAATGCATGAGAAAAATTCTCCTAAAGCTGAAGAAGGAAAATTATCTTCACAAGCTAGTGCTTCTAAGAATGTGGCAACACAAGGCGGATTAACCAAAATCGGTCAGCAAATGGCGAAGATGCCGATTGACCCGCGTTTGGCCCGTATGATTTTAGGTGGTGCACATTTTGGTGTGCTGAATGAAGTTCTAATTATTGTTGCAGCACTGGCAGTACAAGATCCGCGTGAACGTCCGGCAGATAAACAAACTCAAGCCGATCAGAAACATGCGTTATTTAAGGAAGGCGATTCTGACTTTTTGTTTTACATCAAGTTATGGGAAACCTTGCAGAATAACCGTACTTCAATGAATGAAAACAAACGGCGTAATTTTGCCCGTCAGCACTTTTTAAGCTGGTTACGTTTACGTGAATGGAAAAAAACTCACGAACAATTGACTGAATTAGCTCAAGGATTAAAGCTTTCATTTAATGAGAAAAAAGCCAGTTATGAAAACTTGCACCGTGCTTTATTGACCGGTTTGCTTTCGTTTATTGCCAATAAAACCGATGAAAAAAATGTCTATATGGCAGTGCGGCAGCAAAAGGCCCGCATTTTCCCGGCATCGACTTTGCATAAAGCCGGCGCATCCTGGGTGATGGCTTTTGAGATGGTGGAAACGTCTCAAGTGTATTTGCGGACTTTGGCGAAAATTGAACCTGAATGGATTCTGCTGGCTGCCCCTGATTTGCTGAAGCATCACTATTTTGAGCCGCATTGGTCGAAGAAATCCGGTATCGTCAATTGTTATGACCAGATTTCATTATTTGGCTTGATTATTGAACCGAAGCGTTTGATGAACTATGAAAAGGTTGATCAGCCGGCAGCGCATGAGATTTTCCTGCGTGATGCGTTGACCACGGGTCATTTAGGCATTACCCCACCATTCTTAAAGCATAATTTGCTCAAGCTTGAAGAAGTGGAGCGTGTCGAAGATAAGCTGCGTCGTCGTGATCTGGTGGTCGATGAAGAAACCATTTATCAGTTCTATGCGTCCAAAGTCCCTGATGAGGTCGCCAGCCGACGAACCTTTGAAGACTGGCGGGCAACGGTTGAGCCGCAAAATCCACGTTATTTATTTGTCGATGATGATGCGTTGTGGATGAATGATCGTCCAACGACACAGCAATTTCCAGATTATTTGCACAACGGTTCTTTACGTCTGGCGGCGAGCTATCGCTTTGACCCAAGCCATGATGAAGATGGTGCAACGGTTAAAATTCCAGTGCAAGCCTTGCCACAGGTGGATGAAAATATCTGGTCGTGGGGCATACCGGGCTGGCGTCAGAATTTGATTGAAGCTTTGTTAAAATCACTGCCTAAAGACAAGCGTCGCAATCTGGTTCCAATTCCGGATACTGCGCGTAAGCTGATGAACGGCATTGATGCGGTACATTTACGTGAGCACATTTTCAGTTATTTAGCTTTTCAGTTACGTGGTGAGCAAATCACGGCTAAAGATTTCTCCTTTGATCGGGTTGACCAGTACTTGTTGCCGTTCATTAAAGTCATTGATGAAAAAGGCCGGGTGCTTGAAAAAGGTCGTAATCTGGCTGAACTTAAAGCGCGTTGTCGTACTGAAACGCATAGTCCTGTGAAACAGCTTAAGGGTGAGTTTAAAACCTTCCCGGATAATTTCACTTTTGAAGCCTCGCAAAAAGTGACAGGGGTAATTGTTAAGCAATATCAAGCTTTGGTACCGACCAAAGTATTTGCGGAACTCGATGCGAAAGATGAATCGGGTGTGGTGATTCAAACCTTTAATGATCAGGCTGAAGCGATTCGTCAGCATCGGGAAGGGGTGATTCGTCTGGTTTATATGCAGTTGGGAGACCTGGTTCGTCAGCTAAAAAAACAGATTTCAAAACCCCTGGCTTTGGCCTATTCACCGCTTGGTGACAAGGCCAAACTTGAACAGATGTTAGTTTATGCCACACTGCAGATGACAATAAATGAGCTTCCTGTCAATGCTGAAGAGTTTCAAAACTTGATTTTAAATGTAAAAAAATCTTTCCTAACGCATGGACAAGAGGCATTATTGGTACTGAGTGATATTTATATCCAGTGGCAGGATATTCGTCGGAAATTGTTGGTTTTAGACGATTCTCTGTTTGGGAAAAATATCGATGACATTGAGGATCAGCTTGATTTGATGAATCTTTCCGACTTTGTGTATGTGAAATCTTCAGACATCTGGCAGGAATTCCCCCGTTATTTAAAGGCATTGATCTTGCGTTTAGAGCGCTTGCCAAATAACCTACAAAGGGACAATTCTGCCATTGATCAAGTTGACCCATGGATGGAAAAATTATTTAAGTTTAAAAATGATGCCCGCCTGAAAGAACTGTACTTCATGGTTGAAGAATTTCGCATTAATTTGTTCTCACAGCCAATGAAAACAAAGATGCCTGTTTCTCCAACCCGATTGCAAAAAGTATGGGATCAGTTAGGTATCAGTTAACATAGCGCGATATTAGCAGGAGTTTTACATGGGCATTCGTATTACAGGTACTGGTCTTTATCATCCAGAAGAAGCCATTAGCAATGAAGAATTAGTTGCAAGTTTAAATGCTTATGTGGAACAGTTTAACCACGACAATGCGGATAAAATCGCAGCGGGTGAAATTGAAGCGCGTCGCGGTTCAAATGCCGAGTTTATTGAAAAAGCATCTGGGGTTAAAAGTCGTTATGTTGCTGAAAAATCAGGCATCCTAGATCCAAAACGTCTATATCCACGTTTACGTGAACGCAGCAATGATGAGCTTTCCATTCAAGCAGAATGGGGCGTGACTGCGGCTAAACAGGCAATGGAAAACGCCGGTGTCACTGCAGAAGATATCGATGTAGTGATTCTGTCTTGTTCAAACATTCAGCGTGCTTATCCGGCGGTAGCCATTGAAATTCAAACAGCTTTAGGTATAGAAGGCTATGCCTATGACATGAATGTGGCATGTTCTGCTGCAACATTTGGTTTGAAACAGGCTGCTGATGCCATCAAAACTGGCGCACGCCGTGTATTGCTGGTAAATGTGGAAATTACTTCTGGTCATACCGATTTCCGTTCACGTGACTGTCACTTTATTTTTGGTGATGTTGCAACAGCATCCATTATTGAGGACACGACCACTAAAACTGGTTTTGAAATTGTAGATACGCATTTATTTACCCAATTTTCAAACAACATTCGCAACAACTTCGGTTATTTAAACCGTAGTGAAGATGCGGTTGCAGATGACAAACTGTTCCGTCAAGACGGTCGTAAAGTGTTTAAAGAAGTTTGTCCACTGGTTGCGAAAATCATTACCAAGCAACTTGAGAAAAATGAGATTGCACCAACCAATGTCAAACGTTTCTGGTTGCATCAAGCCAATGCCAGCATGAACGATCTCATTTTAAAATATGTAGTGGGTAAAGATGCGGATCGTACACTGGTACCGATCATTCTGGATGAGTTTGCTAATACCTCTTCTGCAGGGGTGATCATTGCTTTACACCGTACTGCCCATGAAGTAAATGATGGCGAGTACGGGGTACTTTGCTCATTTGGTGCGGGTTATTCTGTCGGTTCAATTCTTGTGCAAAAACATGTTGTTGCATAAAGAATACTCTATTGCAGGTTGAGCATGATGCCAAATGGATCAAAGGCCTAAGTGCGTTGTCCAAACAGTATTTCACACCCAGCTTTTTCGGTGCTGAACATATTGATGCATCCAAACCTGCAATGTATGTGGGTAATCACACGCTATATGGGATATTTGATTCACCGATCCTGATTGATTACCTCTATAACCAACATAAAGTGGCCGTGGTCAGTATTGCTGATCATAGTCATTTTTATTTGCCGGGTTGGCGCACCCTGTTTAAAAAATTTGGGGCAGTGGATGGCAATAAAGAATATATCCGTGCCGCAATGCAACAAGGTTATTCTATTTTGGTCTTTCCGGGCGGTGGTCGCGAAGTCTTAAAAAGAAAAGGTGAGGCCTACCAGCTGATCTGGAAGCAGCGTTATGGTTTCTTAAAACTGGCGCAAGAATTTAACTACGACATTGTTGCATTTGCAGCTTTGGGTGGCGATGAAGTTTTTGAACTCGGTTTTGATGCCAATCTGGTGATTGAAAGCAACTGGTTTCAGAAGCTGTTGAAAGTACCCCAACTGGATAAATTGCTACGTCATGGCGATGTGATTCCATCCTTGCCTAAAAACCTAATGCCGAAACGCTTACCTTTTTACTTTCAATTTATGCCACGACAAAATTTAATGCATATTGAAAATGCTGAACAATTAGCAGATTTTCGCGATCAGATTCAGCAACAAATTTATGCGGGATTAGAAGATTTAAAACAACAACGTGAAGTTGAGAAAGATTAAACAAGCCCGGTGAATATTTCATTTCTAGATTTTTATAATGGATTATCAAATCATTAAGTTAAGTTAAGTTAAGTTTGGATGATTGGCCGAGCAGGTTTGATTAAATTTTCCAGTCAACATATAGTCGCTTCAGTATATGATTAGATTCATCCCTGGAGGATTGTTTAATTTGAGGCGAGTATGGAACAGGAACGTTTAGTACCGCAATATCAATGGATTGCGAAACAGTTACTCAGAATATCTACAAAGCTAAATGAAATTTTTCAAGATCAGCTTAATATTGTCGGTAATTTGAATGCGCAAAATATGTTTCGTATTGATCAGGAGCAGCATGCGATACACGTCGCCAATGGCTTGTTTCAACTTCAATTTTATACACCAGAATCCCCTCTAAAAAGTATTTTGCACGGTGATTTTTATTATTTGGGGCAAAAAGCAGAAGCATTAGAAGAATTCATATTACATGATCTGTATTTTTTAACCGGTGATTTAAAACCGCAACATTCTATATTCTTGCGTCAAAAAGCCCAACAATTACGACAGCTATTACTCGAACAGATTTATTTATGGGGCAATGGCGCTGAACGGGTCAGGACTTATCTAAAATGTCTATGTGTCGATGAAGCTGAAATTATTGATCAGCTGATGATGAATGCAGAGATTTATCACTCGAAAGTGCTGAGCGATTATGTATTGAATAAAACGGCCCTACCTGAAACTGTTGTACAAATGCTGCAACAGATTTGCTCGGTTCAAGTGGTCTGTAGTGATGAGTTTTTGCCATTACAGCAATTAATCGAATGTCTGGATGAATTCTGTTTTAGTGCACCGCAGTTTTTACCTGCTGCCATGTATCGCATTATGGCGCTGTCATTTGAAGAGCGCTTTACGCTATATGAATTAATCGAATATCAGGATGATATACAGTTGCTGTATCGTCATGCACAAGAAAAATCACCGTTATTGGGTTTTGTGCGTTTAATGCGACGCGAACTCTGGCAACGTGATGATTTATTGTCAAAGCATAATTTTCTTTATGCAACTTCTACAGTTTGGCAAAAGAAAGTCGCCAAACTGCCATTATTTGATTATCCCCGTGTGGTGAACTGGCTGTTTAAACAATCCGGTGATGTGCTGGATTGGCTAAGTCACGAGATTCAGCACAGCAGTGTCAGGGTCGCCGTGACGGCCTTAAGTTTTGTAGATACCAGTCAAGTGCATCCACAGGTCATTTTAGCCACTTTGCAATATTTTCAGTATGCTTCAGCGCGCATGTTTATACATGGCTGCCATTATTATGCGATGCAAGAACAATGGTTTAAACATGAAAATAACCAGAGTTTAGTGCTGAAAGGTCAGAGACAAGCTTTAGATGATCATCGAATTGCGATTAGTCCTTCTATTTTGTACTTAGACGAATGGATGGAGCTGATGCAAAATATCGCGCAAGGCAACGAGCAAGTCGTCAAGAAGACCTATTTACGTTTAAGTCGGGTAATGCAAGCTTATATGTTGCATTTACAGAAAATAACTCAGGTCTTACCTGAAGATTTAATACCTTATATCCGTCCGGACACCCATCAGAACCGTGACTTTTATCCTGTATTACAGCACTATAAAATGCAGCTGGATGAGTTTAGGCAAATCTTTTATTTACGTGATCGGCATACCCGCGTGTCAGTCTTCGATTCTTATGTGCGGGATTATTTGGTTGATTATTTTAGTGACAATAAAATGGTACCCAAAAGCACCACCTGGCTTGGGCTTTTTCATCAGGCTGTTTATTGGCATGATCAAATCCAGAAACAGGAAATTATTGCCCAGTTAAAGAAAAATTATGCTGAAGCTGTATGGCAACCGTTTATGGTTGAGAAAAAGATTTAGTTTGCGGGATGGAGTTTTGAAGAGCTGGCAGATTTAGACCGAATTATTGAAGAATCCAAAAGATGTCATCATTGTCTGGCGGCTAGCTATGCACAGCGGATTATAGACGGGGAATATGTGGCTTTTCACATGGCATCGTTAACCGGTACGCATCATATGACTTTGGGCTGCCATTTAAAAGATGGAAGAATGGCCTATGACCAGTTGGAATATCCACATAATCAGAAAGCCGAGCATCTTTTTGTGAATATCGCTTTGCAATTTATCTCCTGGTTAAATGTACAGTTAATGCCATTTAAGTGACAGTTGCTGTCGTTAAACTTTTTTCTGTGCTTAACTTTTAGGGAAAAAATCGGTAGGCTATAGCCGTTAATTTACGGTTATAGGTCTTATGAAACAAGAAACTGCACTCAAGCTTTTAAAAGCGGGCGAAAATGTCTTTTTAACAGGTTCGGCTGGTGCAGGGAAAACCTATACGCTTAATCAGTACATCAATTATTTAAAAGCCCGTAAAGTACCGGTGGCGATTACTGCATCAACCGGAATTGCTGCAACCCATATGAACGGCATGACCATTCATACCTGGGCCGGGATTGGCATCAAGGATTTTTTATCCGATGCTGACCTGAAGAACATGAAAGAGCGCAAATACCTAAAAGAGCATTTGGAAAATGCCCAGGTGCTAGTTATTGATGAAATTTCAATGTTGCATGCCAAGCAGCTAAATCTGGTTAATCAGGTGCTTAAATATTTTAAAGAAAGTGATGATGCCTTTGGTGGCATTCAGGTCATTGTGGCAGGTGACTTCTTCCAGTTACCACCAGTGGGTAAAAATGATGAACGCAATCGTGATAAATTCTGCTTTATGTCCGATTCGTGGGTCGAAGCCAAATTTCGCGTCTGTTATTTAACAGAGCAACATCGTCAGGGCAACGATTATTTAAATGACATCTTAAATGCAATTCGTAGTCAAAGTATCACATCTGAACATTTACAGGCTTTAGAACAAACCCGCCAGCAAGATATTGGTGAAACCTATACCCGTTTGTATACCCACAATATGGATGTGGATGCGATTAACTTTAAGCATCTGAATGCAATTGAGGCAGATGAGCGACAGTTTGAAGCCGTGTGTGATGGCAATGATAAACTGATTGAAACTTTAAAATCTTCGGTTCGTGCGCCTGAAAATCTCACCTTAAAGAAAAATGCCAAAGTCATGTTTGTAAAAAACAACTTTGATATGGGCTATATCAACGGTAGTTTAGGCGAAGTCATCGGCTTTGAGGAAGATGATGATCATGGCATTTTACCGAAAGTAAAACTGACTGATGGCACGGTACTGATTGTTGCACCTGAAACCTGGTCGGTCGATAACGATGCCGGTAAAACCATTGCCAGTTTTCAGCAAATTCCACTGCGTTTGGCATGGGCAATTACCATTCATAAATCTCAGGGCATGACATTGGAAGCGGCTGAAATTAATCTGGCTCACACTTTTGAGAAAGGTCAGGGATATGTCGCAATATCGCGGTTAAAAGCCTTAAGTGGCTTAAAACTGCTTGGCATTAATGAGCAGGCTTTAGAACTGGATAGTCTGGCGATTAAAGCCGATCGGCGTTTTCAGGAATTATCCAGTGAAGCGGAAAATCATTTTGAGGCGATTGATTTGATACCGCAACACAAAGCCTTTATACGTCATTGCGGCGGGACATTGAATGAAACTGAAATTCAGCGCAATGAAAAGAAAATTGCCAAAAGCGGCGGTAAAACCAATTATGCCACCGCTACACTGGATGAAACGCGTGAGCTGTTTGTTGAAGGTTATGAAATTCAGGATATTGCGGTTGAACGTGGGTTAACGCCTGCAACTATTATTAACCATTTGGCTAAATTGCATAAAGAGCAGGGCCTGGATATTTCTGTGGCACATCCGGGTGAAGAAGTGGTTGAACAGGTACGAAAAATTTATAAACGCTTAATGAAGCGTCAAAGTCCGGAACATTTTAGTGAAGATGGTGTTATTAAGCTGCGTCCAATTGTGGAAGCGACTACACCGCGTATGGGTTATGATCAGGTGCGTCTGGCTTTACTTTTTGTTGAATAAGCTTGCATGCTTCGATCAAGAAAAGACATCATTTGATGTCTTTTTTATTTAAATCAGTGCTGCTATATGAATGTTTATGATTTATTAAATCCAGATGATTTGGGTTCAGCAGTCATCATGCCCATACCGGCAATCCATTCCTGAATCGGTTCATAATAATGTACTTCCGAATCATATTCCCCACTGACAGAAAGTGCTGCAAATGCCGCAATCCAGGCACGAATTTCCTGACCGCCACGACCGCCATTTTGATGAATTTCTTCATTGCTCATATTGGCTAAATAATCAAAATCCGCATTTTTAAAGCGCTGTAATAAGTCTTTATCCCATTCCGGGTTCAATGGTAGCGTGGCTGATAAGTCACCATGAGCCAGGCGTTGTCCCACGGCAATGATTTTGGATTGACGATGATTACGTGCTTCTGCTGTCGGGTTACGTCCGGCAATTAAAAATTCCCGAACTTCGGGTGCTGCGGTGCTAATTTGCGGTGTCGGTGGATCATGTGATAAACCGCCGGAACCAATAATTAAAAC
This sequence comes from Acinetobacter sp., assembly GCF_045628685.1. Classification (GTDB taxonomy): domain Bacteria; phylum Pseudomonadota; class Gammaproteobacteria; order Pseudomonadales; family Moraxellaceae; genus Acinetobacter. Next base: position 64,309 of record NZ_JAZQPV010000036.1, on the reverse strand, counting down.
GCGCTCATCTAAGCTTTTAAGGTATTCACCAATCACTTTACCCAGTTCAATCACACGTTTGGTCCGTGGCATAGGGGCAGCAGCGCCATTAATAAATACCGGAATGACTGGATAAAGATCCAGTTGACCCTCACAGAGTAAATCCAGCGGTTGGGTAAAACCATGGTCGGCTTGCATGCGATATGAATAAGAAATATCAATATCGTGCTCTAAACAGTGTTCAATTAAACCTAAGGCTTTATCTTCTGGAACGTCTAATGGTGCAGGACCATAATTCCAGTCACCCGCAGCAGTTGCATGTACACCAACACAGAAACTTGGCATTAGGTCATAAAAAAAGCCATTAAAATGGTCGGGACCAAAGGCCACAATGAGCGTGGGATTATAGGTTCTAACCTGTTCAGCCAGTTTTCGAAATGTTTGACGTGCAGCTGCTTCTATTGCTGCAGGAGGAGATGCAAAATCCAGTAATGGCGTGTGCGAGACACATATTAGCTTTATGGGCATTATTTTTTCTCAAATCTACATTTATTAATATTTTGAGCTTAAATATAAAGCGACTACTAAATACAATATTTATCTTTGATCGAGCCATAGTCAAAATATTCATATTAAATAGATGTGCTTAAGTTGATTATTTTTAGCATATTGAAATACCGTTATTTAATTTATTATTGATGGGCTTAAGATACTTAATATTGAAAACTTAATGGTTTGTGGAGTTTTAATTCCTGCAAAGCTAAGACCAAAGTTCTAACGCCGTTTAGATTTTTAAGTAATGGAGAGGGAGGAGGGTTATTTATAGTCAAATTTGAGGTATTATAAAAAGTAATGCTTTAATTTGAAAAAATAATTTGTTATGTTGTTTTTGAATAACAACAATTTGAATACGTTTTAAAATAGAAAAAATAGGATGATTTTTTCTATGACTCAAAAACAATTAAAAAAATAAAAGGGAAAATTTATGAAACAGTATCAGAGAGCGGCGCTCGCGTTAGTGGTGGCCAAGCTGGAATTCGGCAACACTAAATCTAATATTTATGACTATAACGAAAGTTCATATTCTCAAATAAGTGGCAATGTGAATCAGCAAGAAGCCAAACTTTTTGATTATCAGAGATCGGTAATTTTTGAAGGGCGCCATACGGGTCGAGAGTTCAATTTATATGATTATGGTCATAGTGAATTTATCAGCTTAAAAAAGAAAGGCGTAAAAAAATACGAAGGTTATCATTATGGAAATTCAAGTTATTTTGAGATTACGATTTCTGGTTCTACCTTGAGTTTTTATGATTTGGGGACTGGACAATATTATCGCTTTTCTTAATGAATGATTCATTAGCTCATATAAAAATAACTCCTAGATAGGCTCTCTCTGCTTTGAAATACCCGACGACAAGCAATTGTGCAGCTTTAGTTATCTCTTCACGAACCTGTTTCGCCATTTTAACCCATGTAATTTACACAATGTCATTCAATTCAACTAAATCATTAACCTAGACACCAGAGTCATGAATCAAGCCTAATAACAGAATTTTGTGCGTAGAAAACTGGTCAATGACTTTTCCAGAAGAATTTACTAACTTTTTCACGATTAATATCAATGTGCAAACCTGCAACAATTAGATTGACTACAAGATTCAGGTTAGCATTCAATGTTTTAAAAATAGCTCCCTACAATCAATTTTAAACCATCACGGCATTGTAATACGCTATAAACATGTTCAAAGGCTACTAACTATTCAAGCGCAAGCTCTCATACTAAAATCGGTTCCTCAAAATTCGTATCAAACTCTGGAGTTTTGCCATGAACAATACGCGACCGTTAGTTGCTTAATCTGATCGAGTTTTTCTGCCTTGATAAAACGTAGTGGCATGAATTCTAAACAAGGTATATGCCAAAATATTGTCATAAAATACAAAGTTCCTGATCGCCACAAATGAAAGTCCGATATCAATCTGGGTTTGGCAGTTGCTAGCTTCGACCACTGGGGCTTTGTGTGGTTTTACCTTTCCAATAGCTTTGCTCAGCAATTTTAAATTCAGGCTTCACCCCAACCTACATAGCCAAAAAATGTGAAAAATAATAACCATGCCTTGTTTCCTCCAAGAAGATTGTTTTGGTTAAAAACATCAGCGAATAAAATAAAAATGAAATAATCTCATTGTTTTAATGATAAGATTAATTTAATTCATTATTTTTTATATGTTGGGCTTTTTATACAAGGCTCAAAACATACGCTTTGTTGGAATGTTATTTACATGTTAGAAATTCGCCATTTAAAAACCCTGACGGCTTTGCGTGAACATGGTTCACTGGTTGCTGCAGCTAACGACTTATGTTTAACCCCGTCGGCAATTTCTCATCAACTGAAAGAGCTGGATCATTGGTATGGGGTGGAGGTGGTGAATCGCCGTAGTCGCCCAGTGAGTTTTTCCAATGTCGGGCAACGGTTACTGAAATTGGCTGATGATGTATTGCCACAAATTCAGATTACCCAAACCGACATTACCCGTATTGTGCATGGTCAGACCGGGCGTATTATTTTCTCGTCGGAATGTCATAGTTGTTTTGACTGGTTAATGCCTTTACTGAATCAATATCGTCATTTATATCCAGATGTAGACCTGGACTTTGCTTCAGGTTTTGAAGCCAATCCGCATGAACTTTTGCAAAATGCAGAATTTGATATGTTGATTACGGCAGATCCGATTGCATTAAAGGGCATCGAATATTTCCCGATTTTTGAATATGAATCACGTTTGGTTTTATCCAATACTCATCCCTTGGTACGGGCTGAACGTATTACCGTGCAAGAGTTGGCAGATGAAACCCTGATCATTTATCCGGTAGACAAGCACCGTCTGGATATCATGGCGAAACTCTTTATTCCTGCAAATATTCAACCTAAAAAGATACGCACGACCGATTTAACCCAGATGTTGATTCAACTGGTGGCCAGTGGACGAGGTATAGCAGCACTGCCAGATTGGGTGGTGAATGAATATGAGCAAAAGGGCTGGGTCACCTCACGCCGTTTAGATTGCGTATCTGCTACAGGCTTGCGTCGTACTTTGTATGCGGGCTATAGAACTGAAGAGAAAGAGAAAAGCTACTTTGAAGGTTTTTTAAAGCAATTGGCTAAATTCTCGCAAAAGCGCAATCAGTATTATTCTGCTTAGAAAGGGTGCGGAATTTTGCAGAGCTTTAAAGATAATTTTTTCCTGGTCTGATGTAATCTCAGATTAAGTTTTTTAAGCTCTAAGCTGATCTAAATCAACAATAAAAAACAGTTTTTATTCTTGCTAGCCTAGCCTTGGAATCGCTAAAGGAGAGGATTGTGAATTCCGCACATTGGCTCAGCAAGGATTTATGGATAATTGCAGCAGGATTTGTCGCTGCTATGCATATTGGTAAGTTACCGCCCACGATTTCTTTACTGCAGGCCGAGTTAGGCATTAGTTTGGTTCAAGCCAGTTTTTTATTATCCCTGGTGCAAGTTGCGGGCATGTGCATGGCATTATTGCTGGGCAGCTATACCGCCAAAATAGGCTTAAAATCCTGTGTATTATTGGGATTAAGCTTACTTACAATCGCCAGCTGCATCGGTGGTTTTGTGCAGACATTCTCAAGCTTGCTGGCTCTGCGTGTGATGGAAGGTTTTGGATTCCTGCTGATTACCTTAAGTGGCCCTGCTTTTATCCGTCAATTGGTTCCTGTGGATCATTTGCAAGCCAAGATGGGGCTTTGGAGTGCCTATATGGGAGGCGGAATGGGGATCGGCCTGCTATGCACACCTTTGCTGCTGAATAGTATTGGGTGGCAAGGCGTCTGGATTTGCTATGGTTTGTTATCACTCTCTTTGGCCTGCGTGATTTACAGTATTATTCCCAAAGCACAAGCCAATACCCAGCCAGTTGAAATTTTTAACTTAATTCAGTTAACTTTAAAACATCCTCCTGCCTGGATTTTAGCGATTATTTTCGGTGTATACGCTGGGCAATGGTTTAGTCTGGTCAGTTTTTTACCCAGTATTTATCAGCAATATCAATTTTCTTTAGCACTCGCTGGTGCCTTAACAGCTATCGTGGCGATAGCCAATGCCATTGGCACTTTTGTTTGTGGATTGCTGTTACAGCGAGGTTTTCGGCCTCAAACTTTAGTCCAAACTGGTTTTGCTAACTTAATATTGTGTGCCTTAAGTTTTTATCTGTTACATGAATTCTTACCCTTTAGTCTGCAATTTATATTGGTTTTGAGTTTTTCATTATTTGGAGGCTTTGTGGCGGCTGTGGTGTTTTCTCAGGTGCTAAATTTTGCCGCAAAGCCGATTGCTATTACGAGCACAATCGGGCTGGTGTTGCAGTGTTCTGCAACCTCGCAATTCTTGTTGCCTCCTTTAATTGCATCTATTGTGCTGAGTACAGGCTCGTGGTTTTGGGTCGGGATTTTAATGGCAATCCTATCGCTGATTGGCATGTTTTTGATCCGTATTTTATTTCGAAAAACTGCGTAGTAATTAAGAATCAAGTCTAAAAGTGTCAGCTTGCAGACTGGAGATTGAAAATTTAAGAATAGCCTATGAACAGGGTGAGTATTCCAGCCGCAATTAAAGGGCCAACAGGAACACCGCGCAATACCGCAACGCCTGCAACTGTACCAATCAATAAGCCTGCAACCACATCGGGCTGATTGCTCATGAGTTTGACTCCACGTCCACCCAGCCATGCAACCAATACACCGATCGCGATTGCAAGCAGAGATTTCCAGCTCATAAAGGATTTTAAAATCGCATCGCCTGGAATTTTCCCACTGGCAATAGGTGTTAAAACACCAATGGTTAAAATAATGATGCCGATATTTAAACCGTGTTGCTGCAAATAAGGAAAAAATTCACTCAGCGGGGTAATACGAAAAACGATGAGTATACCGGCAGCAATAGTGACAGCACTATTATGACTAAAAATACCGCAAGCCAATAAAACTAAGAGAACGATCAGATTCAAATCTAGATTGGACATTATCTTCAGGGAGATTGGAAAAAATAAGATCTATTATATCGGGTTTTGCGCTGAGATTTACTTTAAAGACTGGGAACAATAAAATTAGCCTGCATTTCAGTATAGAATGCGTCTTTCGTGATATTTAGAGGGTGAGGTTTATGTTCTTGGAAAAGATGTTGCAATCGCAAGGTTTCGGTTCGCGTAAACATTGCCAGCAGCTCATTAAAAATGGAGCGATTGCCATCCAAGGTGAAGTCATCACCAATGCAAAACATAAACTGGATTTAAATCATTTAAGTTTTTCCGTATATGGAGAACATTTTGATTATCGTGAAAAGGTCTACATCGCCTTAAACAAGCCTCAAGATTATGAATGTTCGCATCAGGCCACGCATCATTTTAGTGTGTTTGACCTGTTCGATGATGTGCTGATGAACCGTGGTTTACAATGTGTGGGACGTTTAGATCAGGACACCAGCGGTCTTTTGTTACTTACGGATGATGGGCAATTTCTACAAGCCTTAACTCATCCCAAAAAACATGTGGCTAAAGTCTATCGAATGCAAACGGGCGATCCTGTGACAGCGCAGCAGATCCAGCAATTGCAGCAGGGCATAGAATTACGTAATGAGTCAGGTATTTTTGCGGCAACAGATGTGATTCAACTTGCAGAAAATGAATTACAGCTGACCATTCATCAAGGTGTTTATCATCAGGTGAAACGGATGTTGGCTGCTGTGGGAAATAAAGTTGAACGATTGCATCGTCAGCAAATAGGTGCTTTAACGCTTCCTGAATTAGCACAGGGGAAGTGGATTTATTTAGATGAACAACAGGTCGAGCTGGCCAGAACACAGATGGTTATTTAAGGAAACAGTGATAGGTCTGGAATTCATCATCTTTCACAAAGCCCATTTGCTCATACAGTTTATGGGATTGATAATTGGTTTTTTGAGTTTCCAGGCTAATGCGTAGCGCATTTTCATGACGCGCAAATAAAATAGCGGTATCAATCAGTTGTTTTGCTGAACCCTGACGCCGATAGGTGGGGGTAACATAAACATCATCCAAAATATAATAGATTGAACAAGCGACCGAAGAAAATCCTAAATACAGTAAAATAAAGCCTGTAAAAACATCGTCTTTAATATGAATAAAAATCACGCTTTCCTGATTTTCAAAGCGTTGTTTTAAGAATTGATAAGATGCATTTAAGTCGGAAGAAGCCCCATAAAATTGGCGATATTCATCAAATAAAACTGCAAGAGGGTGTAAATCTTCTAGAGTGGCGCGTCTTACGATCATTCTATACTCCATGCTTTTATTATCTTTGCATGAAGCATAACTAATTTTTTATATTCAGTTTTTTAAAATTTGTTTGTAAATGCAACACTGTTAAGTTTTGTCACTTTCACCCAAAATGGCATTCAGCTCTTCAAACAGGTCTAAATGGTCATCATCTAAAATAAATTCTTCCTCAACATCAAGCGATTGTTCGGCTTGACCCGTTAAACGGGTTTGTTGTTGCTTTAATTTTCGAATCTTATACAGTTGTTCAAGATTAATACCTTGATTTTCAATAGAAAATGGGATGGATTTGGTTAGCACGACTTGTTTAAAGAACAATCGAACCGCTTGTGCTGGCGTAATCCCCAATTGTTTAAACACTGCAAAAGCATGTTTTTTTTCTTGGGAGTCAAGTCTTATTTGATAAACTTCTGTTTTTCTCATGATTTCTGAATACATCTAATTACTTAACTTTTCAGCATTTATTTTAATCAAATCTCATGTAATTTCAATATTCATACACTATATTTACGAAAATAAATTGTAATGACAAGAATATTACAATGTCAATTCAAGCTTAGAGGAAAATTCCATCTCCTGAGAAGTGAGGGGGTCAGTCAAGCGAATATATTTTGCTAAAAGCTGTAGTGGTGCGGAAAAGTCATCTGCTCTCTTATGTTGCACCACGGGATAAAAAGGATCATTTTTAATAGCAATGCCTAAACTGTTCAAATGAACGCGCAATTGATGCTGCTTACCTGTAATCGGGTTAAGTTCATATTTCCCCCACACAGAGTCATGCTCAATTAAATTAATTTCGGTTTCGCTATTTATTGGTCCTTCAACCACTTGCATGGTATAGAACGGTTGTCCTTTTTCCAGTCGATAACGGGTATAGCAGGGAAATGTTAAATCTGCATTAAAAGCTGCAATGGCATGATAAGTTTTATTCACCTGGCGTTGTGCAAACATTTCCTGATAGACAGCACGAGTAGAGGTTTGTTTAGAGAATAAAACCACACCTGCCGTTTCACGGTCGAGACGATGAATCGGTGTTAAAAATTCATTACCAGTTTGTTTTTTTAACCGTACCAATAACGTTTCTTGCACGTATTGACCGGTTGGACTGATGGTCAAAAAATGTGGTTTATCGATCACCAGCAAGTGTTCATTTTCAAATAAAATTTCATGTTCAAAGGGAACGTGTATTTCATGTGCTAAAAAACGGTAGTAAAACACGTGGCTATTTTCGATATATACAGAGCTAATAGTTAATATTTGACCTAAAGCATCATAAATTAATCCGTCAGCAAAACGTTGCTGCCATTCAGATGTATCAATATGGGCAAACTGCTGACATAAATATTGATAGACAGTGGCCGGTGTAGGAAATGTTTTAGGAAGGAATACTTTGCTTGCGCTTACACCATCAATCATGGGGGGAATAAATTCAGTGCTGGTCATGTGATTTGTCGTGGATCAATCTGTCGTTAATCAAAATGAATGGTATTTACAAAGAAATGTAGGAAAAGTTACACATTTGCAAATGCGAACATGGGCAATAAAGCGGTGCGATGCTATCATAATTGGTCTTTGAAATCATGTCGTGAGCAATATGCAGTATTCATTTAATTTGGCCTTAAACAATGAAGACGATACCCAAAATTTAGCACAGGTTTTGGCGCAGCATTTTAGCACGGGCGTGGTTTATTTAATTGGTGATTTAGGTGCCGGAAAAACTACATTCACCCGCTATTTTTTGCAAAGTTTAGGGCATCAAGGTGCGGTAAAAAGTCCGACCTACACCTTGGTTGAACCCTATAATATTAACGGTAAAGATATCTTTCATTTCGATTTATACCGCTTAAACGACCCTTATGAACTTGAGCTGATGGGGATCCGGGATTATTTGGAAACACCGGATGCTTTATTTTTATTTGAATGGCCTTCAAAAGGTGGCGATGAAATTCCACCCGCTGACCTTATTATTAATATTGAAAAATCTGAAGATGAGCTGACTCGTACAGCAAGTTTAAGTTTTTCATCGGCAGCCTTAAAACAAGCATTAGAGAGTCAATTGAACAATGCGTGATCATTTAAGCGAACGTCGCATTCACACCCTTAATCCTGCACTAGCCAACCAGATTGCAGCAGGAGAGGTGATTGAGCGGCCAGCATCGGTAGTAAAAGAATTATTGGAAAATTCAATTGATGCTGGTGCGACTGAACTTATTATTCGTATTGAGCAAGGTGGCAGTACCCTGATTGAAATCATTGACAATGGTCATGGTGTTCATCCTGATGATTTAGCCTTGGCGGTCATGCGTCATGCCACCAGTAAAATTCAAACTGCGGATGATTTACAGGCCATTGTCAGTTTGGGTTTTCGGGGTGAAGCATTGGCTTCGATTGCTGCAGTTTCACGTTTAACCCTGATCAGTAGCCAGAATGATGATGGCATCGGCTATCAAGTTGAAGTGAATGGTACTGCTTTTGATCATCAGGAAATTCAGGCGGTTGCCACTCAAAAAGGCACTCATATTCGGATTCAGGATCTGTTTTTCAATGTGCCGGCACGTCGGAAATTTTTAAAAAAACAGGGTACTGAATTTGGACATATTGAAGAAATTGTCCGTCGTCTGGCCTTAACCCATTTTGATATCCGGTTTGTTCTAGAGCATAACAATAATATCCGGTTGAACTTGCCGATTGCAGATAGTGGTGAGTTACGTTTTCAGCGTGTCCAACAATTATTGGGTCGCCAATTTACTGAAAATGCCTATTGGATTGATGCCGATAGTATCAGCATGCGTTTATCTGGTTGGCTCGGTCATCCTTCAGATGCACGTTCACAAGCAGATATACAATATGTCTATGTGAATGGGCGGATCGTAAAAGACAAAACCATTTCACATGCCTTGCGTATGGCTTACGACGGAATTTTGCATGGGCATCAACACGCTGCATATTTATTGTTTTTAGAAGTGGATCCTGAAAATGTCGATGTTAATGTACATCCGACCAAACATGAAATTCGCTTTCTAAATCAACGTGAAATACATGAATTTGTGCGTCATTTTGCCAAAGAAACGTTGTCCCAGTTTCAAACAGCAAGTGCGGATTTAGCTCAGGCAATGAAAATACAAGAAGAAGCTACAGGTATTCCTCAAACGCAACTTCCGCGTTATCAGGAGCAGTTTCAATTGCATCGTGCTGTAGAGACTTTGGAGCCAGCGATGGCAGTTGAGTCATCCACCGAATTATTAACCGACTTTAATGCCAGTACTCCACAAACAGTTCAATACGCGTCACAATCTTCGCAAAGTCGTTATATGGGTTCACAGCAGCTGAATAATGCCTTGCAAAGCTATTTGGCACCATTACGTGAAGCTACCCCATCGAATGCAGATGCAGTGTTGAATCAATTTGAACAACGTGCAGCCGTTCATGTGGATGAGCATCCTTTAGGGATTGCGATTGCGCAATTGCATGGCATCTACATTCTGGCGCAGAACACCGAAGGTTTAATTATTGTTGATATGCATGCCGCACATGAGCGGATTGTATTGCAGCAAATGAAAGCGGCGTGGGATAAGCCAGAATTTTGGACATCACAACAGCTGCTTATTCCTAAAGTCATCAGTATCAGTCGTATGCAAGCCATGCGGGTCGATGAGCTAAAAGATCAGCTTGCGCGTTTAGGTCTGGAAATTGATCAATATGGCGATGAACAAGTCATTGTACGCGGGGTGCCTGCCATTTTGCATAAGGCGGATTTTGAATCCTTGGTGCCTGAATTGCTGAATGATTTAGACCCGAGTGACGAAGCGCAAGGCTTGCTGCAAAAGCGTGACCAAATTTTGGCGGGAATGGCGTGTCATGGCGCAGTGCGTGCACATCGTATCTTAAGCCTTTCTGAAATGAATGCTTTACTGCGCCAAATGGAACAAACCGAATTTGCCAGCCAGTGTAATCATGGACGTCCAACCTGGCGCGCATTTCCACTTTCACAGTTAGATAAACTTTTTGCTCGAGGAGAGTAGTTGTACATGTCAAATCAATTGCCGGTCATCAATTTAATGGGACCAACTGCAAGTGGTAAAACCGCTTTGGCATGTGAACTTTATGAGCAAGGTCATTTTGAACTCATCTCCGTCGACTCTGCGCTGGTTTATAAAGATATGGATATTGGTACGGCAAAACCAACGAAAGAGGAGCAGGCGCGCTATCCGCATCATCTGATTGATATTATTACGCCTTTAGAAGTGTATTCAGCTGCGCAGTTTGTAGAAGATGCCTGTGTGCTGATTGATGATATGCATGCACGTGGTAAAACACCTATTTTGGTAGGCGGAACCATGCTTTATTTCAAAGCCTTACTAGAAGGATTGTCGAGCAATTTACCCAGTGCTGATCATGCTGTTCGGGCTGAAATCGAAGTGCAAGCAGAACAACAAGGCTGGGAAGCGGTTTATGCAGAATTGTGTGCGGTAGATCCCTTGGCAGGACAGAAATTTAAGATCAGTGATAAACAAAGAATCATCCGTGCATTGGAAGTATTTAAGCTTACCGGACAACCGATTACAAAACTACAAGCTGAGCAACCCAAAAATGTACCCTATCGTTACACTTTTCATAATCATGCTTTATTGCCAGATCGTGTAGAATTACATAAACGTATTGAACAGCGACTTAAAACCATGTGGGATATCGGATTTTTACATGAAGTAAAGTATCTGATGGAAAAATACGATTTAAATGATAATTTACCTTCCATGCGCTCTGTTGGTTATCGTCAAGCTTTAGAATTCATACAAAAAAGTGACCAAAGTAACGAAAAAAGGCAGGAAATGGAGCATAAGTCATTGTTTGCGACACGACAACTTGCAAAACGTCAATATACCTGGTTAAGATCTTTGCAAGAATCACATAGTTTTAAAACATATTTAACGATAACGCAGGCTCAAGAAGACTTGCGAAACTGTTACGGATAAAGCAAAATTTAGTAACTATCTTTTTATAATTTTTATTTGAAAAATAGAGATAGTTTTTTGCGCTGATTTTTAAATTTTTTGGAGTTATAACATGTCTAAAGGTCAAACTTTACAAGATCCGTTCTTGAATTCTCTCCGTAAGGAACGTATCCCTGTTTCTATCTTCCTTGTTAACGGTATTAAATTACAAGGACATATTGAATCTTTTGACCAATATGTCGTTTTATTAAAAAATACTGTAAGCCAAATGGTTTACAAACATGCGATTTCTACAGTAGTCCCTGCGCGTAACCCGCGTCCTGCTGGTGCTCCTGCTGGTGCTCAAGGCGCTCCTGGTAGCTTTGGCGCACAAGGTGGTCAAGGTGGCTTCGGTGGTCAACCTGGCGGTTTTGGTGGTCAAGGTGGTTTCGGTGGTCAACCTGGCGGTTTCGGCGGTCAAGGCGGCTTCGGCGGGCAACCTGGCGGTTTTGGTGGTCAAGGCGGTTTTGGTGGTCAAGGCGGTTTTGGTGGTCAACAGGGCGGTTTCGGTGGTCAAGGTGGCTTCGGTGGCCAATCTACCCCTGGTTTTGAAGGCGAAACAAAATTTGAAGATCCTCAAGATGACGAAAACAATCGTTAATTGTTGATTTTTTTAAAAACCTCTCCTTGTGAGAGGTTTTTTTATTTTAAAATTTATAGTTTTAAGATGATGGGATTTGTCAAATTCTTGTGCATAGCAGACTGCATTTTAATGAAGTAAAAAACCAGTTGTGATGAGCAACTGGTTGTTTAAGAATTAAATAAATCAAATTTATTTGCTCTTTTTACGATCCAGACTCGGGTCTTTAATCTCAACAAAAGCATTGCTACGAATTTCACGTAACCAGCTATCTAACTCTGCATCAAATTGGCGTTCACCTAAAATTTGACGCGCAAGCCGTTCTTGGTATTCACGTGACATGTCTTGTTGGCGAGTATCTGTCACTTGAAGAATGTGCCAACCAAATTGGGTTTGAAATGGCGCGCTGGTTTGGCCTACAGGTGTGTTTTTCATTTTTATTTCAAACTCGGGTACCATAACGCCCGGGTTAACCCAGCCCAGGTTACCACCATCGCGAGCAGAACCCGGATCATTAGAGAAAGTAGATGCTAACACTGCAAAATCTTCACCCGCTTTTAGGCGATTATAAATACTGTCAATTTGTTGTTTGGCATTTTCCGGACTCACCACTTCTGAAGGCTGAATCAAGATATGGCGTGCTTTATATTGAGGTACAATGGCTTTTTGCTCAGACCCTTTCCGATCTACTAGCTTTAAAATATGTATTCCGTCTTTTACAGGAATAAGATCAGTGGTTTGTCCAACTTGCAGTGGACTTACACGTGCAGCAAGTTCGCCTGGAAGGTCAGATAGATTCCGAAAGCCCATATCTGCACTTTCGACTTTCACGCCATTGGCAGTGAATTTTTTATCAATTGCACTTATATCATTGCTGTCTTTTAATGCCACTTTTACTTGTTCCGCAACTTTTTCTGCATTGTTGGTGCCAGAAATACGTACATGTAATACATGCACCTGATTGCCTAGGGCTGCTTGGCCTTGTGGTGTTTTTAAGAAGTTTTCCACGTCTTGGTCACTAATTTTAATACGTGACATCACCCTTTGTTGGCGCAGGCGATTGATGGCTAAATCTTCTGCAATACGGTTACGCAGTGATTCATAAGTTCCTGGTGCAATAGCATCCAGCTTTTGCTGAAATGCTGCCAGACTTTTGCTGCCAGACTGAGTGGCAACTTTAAGCACGGCTTCATTAAGCTCTTTTTCATTTGGCTTGATATTGTAGCGTTTGACTTGCTCAAGTTGTGCTTGGCGAATGATCAGCTGATCAAGTGCCTGCTGTTTTAGATACTGCTCTGGTGGAACTGGTTTTTTTTGGGCTTCAAGTTGATGTTTTACTTCTGCAATACTTTGATCTAAATCACTTTCCAAAATAACACTGTTATCTACCAAAGCCACGATTTCATCTGTTGGTTGTGCAAATGTAGCCATTGATGAAGAAAGGGCTAAAGCGAGAGCAGTCGCTTTAAAAAAATGTTTTAACTGTATTGTCTTCATTAACGTTGTGTCCAAGATTGATTAATTTTATTAAAACCTAGAATACGATTTTCTAGTAATGATGAAAGCTTTTTGTTGAAACCACCCAAGCCTTTAAGGCTGACTTCGGCCATAATGGCGCGTTTTGCATTCACACCATCTGCCTTCACATCATCCAGGTCATTATAGTAAGAGCGTCCATAAACCGAAACACCCCAACAGCACGCTTCATAATTTACACCCAATAGATATTCACGCGCTATATTGTTATCTATGTCATATTGAGCATGCCCCATAATGCGCCAGTTGTTAGAGACTGGCTGAATGAAGGAGGCAACGACTTGGTCATATTGCTTTTGCTGGTCTGGAATATCTTGGCGATAGAAGTAACCAAGGTTATACAGGTTGCCTTGCTCGCCGGTGTAATAAAGCTGGAAGTCACGTTGAACATTGTCGCCATTCGACATCCATGCTGAATTAGCTCCAATGGTGAAATTTTGTGACAATTGACTAGAAACACTTATAACAGGGCCGGTACGGCGTTCAGTATCAAACTGATTAGTTTCATTTTCTAGAGTGACACGGCGATCTTCAAAATAGAAACTTTGTCCAATGCTGGTTTTTAAACGTTCCAGACCAATTTCATCAAATAAGCTATAACTTAGACCTAGGGATAAGAAGTTGTTGTCTTCTAAACGGTCATGGCCATAGAAACGACGTGCATTAAATAACTGGTCATAATTGATCGATGCGGTTGTTGAGTCAAAGTTTGGATGACCATCCTGGTTTTTATACGGTGCATAGGCATAAAATGCACGTGGCGTGAGGGTTTGCAGGTATTTCCCGTCTTTTTCAAAGATCAGACCGGTATCTAAAGTGAATTGCGGTACGGTGACCGATTGATTTTCACTTGAGGAATTGGTGTTTTGATTGGCGTTAATAGTATCTTGATCATAGAAAGTACTGATGTTACGAAGCGACACTTCTGGAATAACAAATGACCACGGATTACGATAGTTATAACGCACAGCAAAGTCATTATAAATACGGGTGCCGCTAGGCTCATAGGAACCATCATTCGTTGTATCGGACAGGCTGATGTCTTTTTTAAAGTAAGCAGTATCGTTATTAAATTCGTATTGTAAACCCAGTGGGTTTCCGGTTTTATAATTTAACAGGAATTGCGGTAGACGTGCATAGGGACGGTCTTCAACAGAAATAGATTTGTCCAGTGTTTGGAAGTCCTCAACTTTTAACTGAGCTTTTAAGCCGGGAATACCATTTTTATAGTTAAGTTCCCAAGCGCGACGCAAGTTTAAGTCGGTCTTGGAGTTTGGGTTACTATTTAAATCAGAAAAATAATCTTTATCTGAGGCATAGTTATAATCTAAGTTGGTAGAAAACTGATCGTTGATTTGCCATTGATGTAATAGATGCAAGTCTTTACGGTCTTTGCCATCATATTTGTCATCCGAAGCTAAATAACCGCCCCAAATCATACCTGAGCCATAGTTCTCTGTTAAATAACGGAATTCGCCTTCAAGCATTGCTCCACGATCAGCAATATAACGTGGAGTAACCGTAGCATCGTAATTGGGTGCCAGATTTAAATAAACAGGAACCGCGAGTTCTACACCACCATCATTGGTAAAGCCAAAACTGGGTGTCAAAATACCTGTGGTACGACGGTCATCAATCGGAAAGTTAAAGTAAGGAACTGCTAAGACGGGAACATCTTTAACATATAGCTTAGTTCCGCGCGTTTCGCCGCGACCTGTTTCCTGATTTAAAGTAATTTTATTGGCTTGAATTTTCCAGGTAGGCGTTTCATCCGGTGGGCAGGTGCTATAGGTTGCATTGTTCATCACCACCACATTTTCAGAGGTCCGGGCAATTTTTTCCGCACGCCCATGCGCATGTTGTTCTTCAGAAATATAAAAACTGTTATTTAAATCGCCTTGCTGGGTTTTTAGGTTGTAATTGATTTGATCACTTTGTGCGAGTAATCCGGCTTGCGCCATTTGCACGTGACCTTCAGCATTGGCAAAAGTTTGAGTTTGATCAATGGTAATTTTATCAGCACGAATCTGGCGACCTTGTTGATCAATGACAACATTACCTTCGAGGACCGAGTCACCTTTTGGATCGTAATGGCCATAATCTGCAGTCACAACTGAGGTAGCTTCAGACGGCTCTACCGCTTTAGTTTCTGGGCTAATAGGGGTAACCCAGGCACCTTTACAATAGGTGGAACTTAAATTTTGTCCCTGACGTTGTTGGGCTTCCGGTGATGATTTATCAACATAATACTGTTCAAAAAACTGTTGGCCAGGATAAGCTTCTTGAATGCTGTCCTTTATTTTCTGGTTGTCGACAGTCGAAGCTGGAAGTGTGGACTCAGCATAGCTTGAAATCGAGCTGCCACATAAAAGGGTCAAGATAGCAGTCGCTAAAGGATTAAATTTGAATTGATGCTTCATTTGTATCATTAACCAAGTCAAGTATGCTTAATCGCAATTAATTATTCTCGCATCATAGAGAAAAAGTTTATAAGTGGCTACACTTAGTACTTTAAAAATCAGCCTGTTTTAGAATTTATCGCAAATGAAAACACAACGTGAACAAATCATACATACATGGATTACATCTGTACTTGATTCAGATCAATTTGAAATTAATTTTTTGCCAGGCGATGCAAGCTTCCGTCGTTATGCACGAATCAAGTTGAATAATAAAACATTTATGCTCATGGATGCACCACCAGAAAAAGAAGATTGTGTGCCTTTTGTGACGATTGACCAGTTTTTTGATACACAGGGTGTTCGCGTTCCGCATATTATCGCTAAAGACTTGCAGCACGGCTTTCTCTTGCTCGAAGATTTTGGTGATGTTTTGCTCTCAACCCTGCTTAACGATGATACGGTTGATGCCTATTATATGCAAAGCTTTAAACAGTTGATCGAATTGCAGGCAATTGAGGGCACAGAAAACTTTCCGGAATATTCCTATGAGAAACTCATTTCTGAAATGGAATTACTCACAGACTGGATGTTGCCTTCATTGCAGATTCAACCCACTCAAGATGAACAAGCCTTAATTAAACGCACCTTTGCGATTTTGGCCAATGCAGCACTGGCGCAACCGCAAGTGATTGTACATCGTGATTTTCATAGCCGTAACTTGATGAAAATTGAAGGTGAGACAGATCTCGGAGTAATTGATTTCCAAGATGCTGTGATTGGTGCAGATACTTATGATTTAATTTCAATTACACGTGACGCTTACGTGCAGTGGAACGCAGATCGTGTTTATACCTGGTTTAAAGTCTTCTATGACTTGTTGCCTGAAGCTGCAAAACAAGATCGCGATTTTGCACAGTTTAAACGTGATGCCGACTTTATGGCGATTCAGCGTCATATTAAAATTTTAGGTATTTTTGTGCGTTTATTCGAACGTGATGGAAAAACAGGGTACTTGAAAGATTTACCGCGTGTGATGTGGTATTTACTTGAAGAAAGTAAAGATTATGTAGAGCTGCAACCTTTTATGCAGTTTATCCAGACTAAAGTGATGCCGAAATTTGAAGCCAAATACGGTGCATATGAGGTTGCTGCCTAATGAAAGCCATGATTTTAGCGGCAGGTCAGGGTACTCGTATGCGTCCTTTAACCCTTTATAAGCCGAAGCCTTTACTCGAAGTTGGGGGGAAAGCCCTGATTGTCTGGCATATTGAAAAATTAAAACAAATTGGTGTGACTGAAATTATTATCAATTCTGCATGGTTGGCCGATGTTCTGATTGATGCTTTGGGGGATGGTTCGCAGTTTGGGGTCAAAATTTTGTGGACGCGTGAAGATCAAGGCTTGGAAACAGCGGGCGGTATTATCAATGCCTTGCCATTGTTAGGCACAGAACCCTTCATTTTAGTGAATGGGGACGTTTGGACCACTTTTGATTTTGCTCCTTTATTAAATATTCAGCTTAAACAAGATCTTGCTCATTTAGTTTTGGTGACCAATCCAGCGCAACATCCGAATGGTGACTTTATTTTATCAAATGGTCGTGCTTATACCTTTGAGCAAGAGCAGCATGGTGAGGCGCTGACTTATAGTGGTGTAGCGGTGATTCATCCTAAAATGTTTGATGGGTTGGAAGCGGGTAAGCGACCGCTTGCGCCACTGTTGAAACAAGCCATGTTGGATGGAAAGATTTCCGCCGAAAAAATGCATGCAGCTTGGGTAGATGTTGGCACACCGGAACGATTAAGTGATCTAGATCTACAGATTCGTCAGGGGATGTACGTTTAAGTGCATAATCACTAAGCGTTAACTACTGTTCCACGGAGTAGAAATGGGTATACTTCACTTTAATTTTATTGAGATGTCTTGTTTATGCATCCTTTTTTTCAAGAGTTAAAGCAAGGTAGCCAAGAGCTTGGCTTAGATTTGAGTGAAGAAGCATTAAATCTTTTGCTGAAATATCAAGATGCACTTGTACTGTGGAACAAAGCCTATAATTTAACGGCTATTCGTGATCCGAAAGAAATGTTGGTTAAACATTTATTGGATAGTTTGAGTATTTTAAAAGATTTGCCACCTGGACGTCTGCTGGATATTGGTACGGGTGGGGGTATGCCGGGCATGATCATTGCATTGTGTCAGCCAGAACGTGAATGTGTTTTACTCGACTCAAATGGCAAAAAAATTCGTTTCTTGAAGCAGTTTATTGCAGATTTAAAACTAAAAAATGTGATTGCAGTGCAAACGCGTGTCGAAAATGAAGACAGTATTAATGACTTGGGGCAGTTTGATGTCATTACCAGTCGTGCCTTTGCTTCATTAACCGACTTTGTTGCTGCATCGAAACCGTATATGCATGAAAACAGTATCATTGCTTCAATGAAAGGCTTAATTCCTGAAGAAGAAGTAGCCGCCATCAAGCAAGAATTTAGCTGTGACATCATTGCGTTAAAGGTTCCGCGATTGGATGAACAGCGTCATCTGCTTTTGTTAAAACGTATTTAATTATTTTCGAAGGATTGGGGTTACCATGGCACAAATTATTGCGATTGCGAACCAAAAAGGTGGTGTAGGTAAAACCACAACCGCAGTAAATTTGGCAGCATCGTTAGCTGTGTTAAAGAAGCGCGTTTTACTTGTGGATATGGATTCGCAGGGGAATGCCACGATGGGGTCTGGTATCCAAAAAAATGATCTTCTGTATTCGGTCACCGATGTTTTGCTGGGTGAAGTACCCATTGAAACAGCAATTAGCAAAGCAGAAGTCGGCTATAAAGTTCTAGGTGCAAACCGTGATTTGGCTGGCGTAGAACTTGCGATTGCAGAACAGGATGGGCGCGAGTTTATTCTGCGTGAAGCATTAAAAGAAATAGAACATTCTTTTGATTATATTATCGTGGACTGTGCACCCAGTTTAAGCCTGATTACGGTAAATGCTTTGGCAGCGGTCGATAGTGTGCTTATTCCAATGCAATGTGAATATTATGCACTGGAAGGCTTGGCCGATCTAACCCAAACCATTGATCGTATTCAGCAAGCACTTAATCCGGATTTGCAAATTATAGGTGTGTTACGCACCATGTATGATGCACGAAATGCATTGACGCGCGATGTTTCAGAAGAACTTGAACAATACTTTGGTAAAAAACTGTATGACACAGTGATTCCGCGTAATGTACGTCTGGCTGAAGCGCCTGCGCATGGTTTGCCGATTATCTATTTTGAGAAAAATTCAAAAGGCGCAGTTGCTTACTTAAATTTAGCGGCTGAAGTGTTAAAGAAAAGCAAAGTAAAAAAAGGAATTAAAGCATGACCACAAAAAAACGCGGGTTAGCTAAAGGTCGTGGTTTGGATGCCTTACTTGGTTCAATCCAAAAAGAAAAATTACAGATGGAAGCGCAAGGTTTAGATCATGGGCAATTAAAACAAATTGATGTTCATTTACTGAAACGTGGTGAATATCAACCCCGTCGTTTCATTCATGAAGCTGATCTGCAAGAACTCGCTGCTTCGATTGAAAAACATGGCGTGATGCAGCCTATTGTCATTCGCCCAATCGATGATGAAAAATTTCCCTATGAAATTATTGCTGGTGAGCGTCGTTGGCGTGCAGCCCAGCTTGCGGGCCTAACTGAAATTCCGGCGATTGTCCGTGATTTGACCGATCAAGTCGCCATTGCATTGGCCTTAATTGAGAATATTCAACGTCAAGACTTGAATCCAATTGATCAAGCCATGGCATTACAGCGTTTTCATGAGGAATTTGGTTTAAGTCATCAGGAAATTGCCGATACAGTCGGTAAGGCACGTACGACGGTAAGTAATTTATTACGTCTTTTGACGCTGGCAGAATCGGTCAAAGATTTCATGCAGCAAGGTTTGCTTGATATGGGACATGCGCGTGCAATCTTAACTTTAAAAGCCAAAGATCAGCTTAAAGTTGCCGAGCATGTAATTGAAAAAAGTTTATCTGTACGTCAAACCGAGCAACTGGTCCGTGATTTAAACGCGCCTAAACAAGAAAAAGCCAAAGTGGATGTTGCACCAGATATCCAGCAGTTGACGCAGCGTCTAGCAGAGCGTTTTAGTGCAGATGTAAAGATTGATCATAATAAGCAAGGTAAAGGAAAACTTGTCATTCAATATCATTCACTTGATGAATTAGATGGTATTTTGAATATTTGTTTCGCAGAATAATTTTTTGTTAGTTTTATTGGGGAAAAACAGATGTGGGAATTAGTCAAAGCAGGTGGATGGCTGATGCTTCCACTTGTTTTATGTTCGATTTTTACAGTAGCTATAACTATTGAACGCTTTATTCGATTAAAAAAATCAATGATTTTGCCCAAAGCATTGTTACTGAATCAGACTCAAAACACCGATGTTGTCATACAGCAATTGCAACAAGATAAAGTATTGCAAAGCAGTACATTAGGGCGCATCTTTACAGCTGGTTACCAAAGTAAAACTAAAAATGAGCAGTATGCTCGCGCACAGATGGAAAGCACTGCCTCTCAAGAAATTAGCTATTTGGAAAAGAATATTAATTTCTTGGGCACACTCAGCGCAGTCGCGCCACTGTTGGGTTTGTTGGGTACCGTTCTAGGTATTATTGAATCGTTTTTGGTGATTGACCTAGGTACCAATAGTAATCCAACCTTGATGATCCCCGGTATTTCAAAAGCCCTGATTACGACTGCAGCGGGGATGTTTATTGCCATTCCAGCATTGTTTGCCTACCGTTATTTTCAGCGTTTGGTGCAAGAGTATGTTGCTGAACTTGAGCAACAATCGACCTTATTCCATGCAGCACTTTTCTATCAAAATTCTACGATTGAAGAACAAGATATGAAAAAAGTAGGTTAGGGTGGAAAATGAGATTTAAACGCACACAAGTTGAAGATATTCATATTAACTTAACCCCCATGATCGATTGCTTGCTGTTTATCCTGGTTTTTTTACTGTTATCCACGACATTTAACCAGTTTAGTCGCATGAATTTAACCTTGCCCGATGCCCAAGGTGTTCCGCCTAAGCAATATGAGCATAAAGTTGAAGTGGTTGTGGATGCTTCCGGGCATTATTCAATTAATGGGCAATCACTTGCAAGTAAGGATGTTGCAGATTTAAATACTGCAATTAAACAGATTTCTAATGATCGTCGTGATTTAATGTTCGTGATTGCCGCAGATGCTAAAGCCACCCATCAGGATGTTATTCGGGTGATGGATGTCGCAGGCCAACTGGGTTTTGTTAATATCAATATTAGTACTAAAGTTCCGTCTAGAGGTTATTAGTGAAACAAGATTTTAAAGTCTATCTGCGTCTTTTGGGCTATTTAAAGCCTTTTTGGGGTGTGGCGATATTGGTTTTTATCGGTTTTTCAATTAGTGCTGCTACCGAAGTATCTATTGCAAAGCTGTTAGAAAAAATCATTACCGCAATCCAGCATAGAGACCAAGGCTTTACTTCTATATTTCCCTTCTTGGTGATTCTACTGATGTTTTTCCGGGGATTGGGTTCCTTTATCGGGGGCTACTATACCGCAGTCATCTCACGTAATCTGGTCTTTAATATTCGTCAGGAAGTTTTTGCCAAACTGCTTAAGCTTCCATCACAGTATTATCTGGACAATACCAGCGGTCATATCACTGCTAAAATTATGTACAATGTGGAGCAGTTAACCGCTGCTTCATCAGAATCACTGAAAACCATTGTGCAACAAGGTTTGATCACCATCGGATTGTTAGGCTACCTGTTATACAGCAATTGGCGACTTACCCTGATTATTCTGGTTTTTGCACCATTGATGGGTTTTTTGGTTCGTCAAGCATCAAAACGTATGCGTAAATTATCTTTGCAAGTTCAGGACACCATGGGCGATGTTAACCATGTGGTGCAAGAAACGGTAAATGGCAATTTAGTGGTAAAAGGTTTTGGTGGGCAAGAGTATGAGCAAACTCGTTTTAAAGACCACTCACTTGAAAACTTAAAACGCGGTTTGAAAATGGTGGTGGTACAGCAGCTCAATAGTCCTGTTGTGCAATTCATTATGTCGATTGCAATGGGGCTTATTATCTGGATTGCATTGCGACCAGAAATTTTACGTGATACCAGTGCCGGTGAATTTGTTGCTTATATCACGGCAGCAGGTATGTTAAGCAAACCGATTAAAGCTTTAACCGATGTAAATGAAAAATTACAACGGGGTATGGCAGCAGCTCATTCAGTTTTTGAATTGCTTGATTTACCGGAAGAGCAAAATACAGGAACTTTAACGCCGGTACTCAAAGGCAATATTCAATTCCAAAATGTGAATTTAATTTATTCCGATGGTCATCAAGCGATTCATGATTTTAACTTGAATGTTAAAGCGGGTGAAACCGTTGCACTGGTGGGGCGTTCTGGTGCTGGTAAAACATCTTTAGTAAATTTGTTGGTGCGTTTTCAGGAAGCGAGTTCAGGTCATATTTATTTGGATGAGCATGATATTCGAGCACTGGATATTAATACCTTGAGAACCCAGATTGCGATGGTGAATCAGCAAGTCGTGCTGTTTAACCGGACTGTGCGTGAAAATATTGCCTATGGTCAGCTTGAAGGTGCAAGCGATGCGGATATTATTGCGGCCGCAAAAGCAGCTTATGCGCATGACTTTATTATGGCTTTACCGCAAGGTTACAACACCCCATTAGGTGCACAGGGCTTGAACTTGTCCGGGGGGCAACGTCAGCGTATTGCTATTGCGCGTGCTATTTTGAAAAATGCGCCGATCCTGATTCTTGATGAAGCGACCAGTGCGCTTGATAATGAGTCGGAATACTTTATACAACAGGCTTTTGATACGGCCATGCAGGACCGGACGACGATTGTGATTGCGCATCGTTTATCCACCATTGAAAATGCTGATCGTATTGTGGTGATGGATAAAGGTACAATTGTTGAGCAAGGTACACATGCAGAACTTATTGCCAAGCATGGTGCTTATTACCAGTTGCATCAGCGTAATTTTGAGGAAAATTGATTTATGTCCATTGCACAATTGATTCAGGATGCTTGGAATAAGCAAGCCAAGTGGTTAATTGTGCTTCGGCCTTTGTCATGGATTTATCGTGCCGGTTTTTTATTGAATAAAAAGCTTTACCAGTTGGGCATTAAATCAAGCTATCAAGCGCCAGTTCCGGTAATGGTGATTGGTAATATCACAGTAGGTGGCAGTGGAAAGACACCACTGCTGATCCAGTTAGTGAATTATCTGCACAGTCAAAATGTACGGGTGGGTGTGATCAGTCGAGGTTATGGTGGGAAAGGGCCTTTTCCAGCCTATGTCGATTTGGAATCTGTACCGGAAATTGTCGGTGATGAGCCCTGTTTGATTGTTCAATCGACTGGGGTTCCCATGGCTGTGGATTCAAATCGACAGCATAGTATTGAATATTTGTTATCTAAACATGATCTGGATTTAATTATTAGTGATGATGGTCTACAGCATTTTGCTTTAGAACGTCAAATTGAGTGGATTGTGCTGGATCGGAATCGTGGTTTGGGGAATCAAAAGTTATTGCCTGAAGGGTATTTGCGCGAGCCTCCAAGCCGTTTAAAAACAGGTACGGTCATTGAACATGCCGCAGAGCCTGTATCTGCTTTAAATATGCATTTAGAAGTGGCTATGCCATATTTGCTGAATGAAGAGGATACTCAACCTTTTAATCCAGATGATAATTTTTATGCGGTGGTCGGGATTGGTTTTCCGCAGCGTTTTTATGAAACTTTAGATTCTATGGGAATCCATCAATTTCAATGTCATGAATTTCCTGATCATTATGATTATGAAATTACCGATCTTCAATTTGAAGATGGAAATCCCATTATTACCACCGAAAAAGATGCAGTGAAAATTTTGCCATTATTAAAACAAAATCCAGATTTCAAACGGGAAATTTGGGTGGTTCCTGTGGAGGCTGTACTTTCGCCTGACTGTTATGAAATCTTGCATCAGCAATTGCAGCAACTCGGTATTCAAATTTCTTAAGGTTCATCGTTTATGAAACATATTGTTATTCCTGCACGTTTTGCAAGTTCACGTTTACCAGGTAAACCATTATTGGCAATTCATGGCCGCCCCATGATTTTACGGGTGGTGGATCAAGCTAAAAAAGTCGCGGGGTTTGACGATTTATGTGTTGCAACCGATGATGAACGTATTGCCGAAGTTTGCCGTGCTGAAGGTGTGGATGTTGTTATGACACGTGTGGATCACCCATCGGGTACAGATCGTTTAAGTGAAGTTGCCCAGATTAAAGGATGGGCAAGTGAAGATATTATTGTCAATGTACAAGGCGATGAACCTTTGCTTCCTGCTCAATTGGTGCAACAGGTGGCACAATTGCTGGAATCACAACCCGAATCTTCTATGTCGACCTTATGTGAGCCGATTCACAGTCTGGAAGAATTTAATCGCGACAGTATTGTCAAAGTGGTGATGTCCAAATACAACCAGGCTTTGTATTTTAGCCGTGCGACCATTCCTTATGATCGTGATGGTGCTAAACAGGAAGTTCAAGAATTACATTCGCAGGCATACCGTCACCTGGGTTTATATGCGTACCGGGTGAATTTGCTGCAAGAATATGTGTCGTGGGATATGGGCGTACTGGAACAACTGGAAAGCCTGGAACAATTACGTGTGCTTGAAAATGGACATCGTATTGCAATTGCGGTTGCAGAAGCCAACTTGCCACCAGGCGTTGATACGCTAGCAGATTTAGATCGTCTTAATGAAATGGATGTTTCCTGCTTTGAGTAAAATTTAGGATAAGGTTGGGCTTTAATTCAATGCAAAATGATGTAGTTGCACAAGTTTATCCATGGCAAAAAACCGTTTGGGATACGCTAATAGGGCGTTTCCCCAAACTTGGACATGGCTTGCTTTTTTATGGCAAAAAAGGTTGTGGCAAAGAAGCCTTTGCGCAATATTTTTTGGCTTGGGTTTTATGTGCCAATCGTCATGCCAACAATGCACCTTGTGGTGAATGTGGCAGTTGCTTGTGGCTGAAATCGGATACCCATCCGAATTATGTGCATATCAGCACGGATGAAGATAATAAAAAGCAAAATGCGAAAATCAAGATCGAAAAAATTCGTGATTTATTGCCCTTTGTCCAACAAACGGTAGATGGTTGGCGGGTGATTGTGATTGAGCCGGCAGAAGCTTTAAATATGGCTTCCGCGAATGCCTTACTTAAAACCCTTGAAGAACCGGGCGATCGTATTGTTATTATTTTACTAGCCGATCATTATCTGAAACTTCCTGCGACTATTCGCAGTCGTTTGCAACATTTTGCTTTAGACCGGATGTCGGAAGTTCAAGCAGGCGAGTATTTATCTCAGCAGTTACCTGGTTTAGATCAAACTCAAAAACAACTGTTGCTGAATCTGTCCAATCAAATGCCTTTGCAGGCCATGCAATTGGCCCAAGCTGAATGGTTGAATAAGCGACAAGAATTTCTAAATGACTGGCAAAAATTAGTGACACAAAAGAATATGCCGATGGCAATTGCGACCAAGTGGAACAAAGCCTTAAGTTTTAGTGATTTTGCGCAAATGTTTGAATACTTGTTGTCCGATTTAATTTGTGTCAAGCTCAATCAGCAGGTTAAAAATCCGGATTTGGATTTAACTTTGCTATCAGAACAATATACATTGGAATTTTTATTTACAATTTATTCTGACTTGCAACAATCTAAACAGTTTATCGAGCAGAATGTACAAAGCAATTTGGTGCTTGATCAATTGTGTATAAAACTAATGAACATTTGAATATTTAAAGGGGAAGATGATGCAACCACGTATGGGCGGTATTATTCAGGCGAATATTCCAGACAAAGACACGTTATATGCCAGTTATATGCCTTATGTTGTCGGTGGCGGATTATTTGTTCCCACCAAGCAGCCAGTAAAAATTGGTGAAGAAGTTTTTGTGCTAGCAACTTTACCGGATCAATCACAAAAAATTCCTTTAACTGGTAAAGTTATCTGGATTTCTCAAAAGCAAAACGGCATTAAATTACAAGGCTTCGGTATGCAGTTAACCGGGGAAAAGGGCGTGTATTACAAATCAGAAGCCGAAAAGTTGCTTGTAGGTATTAAATCTGAAGGTCGAACTAGTTACACTATGTAGCTGTTTAACCGATTTAGGATCTCGCCGTGTTTGTAGATACTCACTGCCATTTAACCTTGCTTGATTTAACGCCTTATGATGGCAATCTAGATCTGGCATTAGCACAGGCGCGTGAAGCGGGTGTATCCAAATTCATGAGTATCTCGGTGGATCTGGATGACCATATCAAGCTTGCTAAAATTGCCGCACGTCATGCTGATGTTGGATACAGCGTTGGGGTTCATCCGTGTGAAGATCCAGCGACCATGGCGCGCGCCACCACAGATTATTTGATTGAACTGGCGCAGCCTGAAAAAGTTTGGGCGATTGGTGAAACAGGCTTGGATTATTTTCATAGCACCGATTTTATTACTGAACAAAAACAATGTTTTGCCCGTCATATTCATGCTTCTCAGGCAGTGAAAAAACCTGTAGTAGTGCATACTCGTTCAGCCAAGCATGATACCGTGGATATCATTCGCGCCGAGAAGTCGACCCATGGTATTTTGCACTGTTTTACCGAAGACTGGGAAACCGCCAAGGCCGTGCTGGATTGCGGTTATTACGTGTCATTTTCCGGCATTGTTTCTTTTAAAAATGCACAAGATTTACGTGATGTGGCGAAGCAGGTTCCACTTGATCGCATACTGATTGAGACAGATAGTCCTTATTTGGCACCGATGCCCTATAGAGGAAAGTCTAATGAACCAAAATACGTTCCCTATGTAGCCAAAGCCTTAAGTGATGTATATGATAAGTCAGTTGAGGAAATTGCTTTCATTACTATGCAAAACTTTGAAAACCTCCTCAATTTAAAGTAAATAATTCGAATTGATACAAGCGCATAAGAGAGTTACAGGGTGAAGATGGATCGTCAGGCTCAGTTTCGAGCAAGAGAAGCGTTAATTTTTCAGGTTGCAGAGCAACTGTTATTAGAAAATGGCGAATCAGGGATGACGCTAGATGCGTTGGCAGCAGAACTCGATTTAGCGAAAGGGACTCTATATAAACATTTCCAAAGTAAAGATGAACTCTATATGCTTCTCATTATCCGTAATGAGAAGATGTTGCTCGAGATGATTAAGGATGTAGAAAAAGCCTTTCCAGAACATTTGGCTTTCTTTATGTTGCATCATTTACATCATCCAGAACGTACCGTGCTGTTCCATCAAATTGAAGAACGCCTTTCTACCACCGGTGTAGGTATTCATCATTTGTTCAGTGAACTGTATCAGGTGAGAAAGCAACGCTTACGGATTATTTTTCGTATGACCGAAAGCTATCTAGAAAGCATTCAAAGTCGCATGTCGGTACGTGATTATTTAGCCTCCATTTGGGCTTTAACCCATGGTGCAGCGGCAATATTGAATTCTAGTTTTTATCAGCGCTATTTAGGTTCGCGCGATACATTGCGTGTTGCTTATATTGACCAGGCATTGGCGATGCCAAAACAAATCCGCGTTACGGAACAATTTGCCTAAAGGTCTGCCATGAAGCACCCAGGATCATTATCAATTCGCGGTTTTACCTTAATAGAGTTGATGGTGGTTATTGTGATTATGGCAATCATGACATCTTTAATTTTAACCAATATCAATGGTGTTGATCAGCGTAAAGCCATGCAGGCACGTGAAGTGTTTATTATGGATTTGCGCAGGATGAATCGTGAAGCGAATGATCAGGCACGCATTTTTGCCCTTGATGTGCAAACTGCAACAGATGTGTCGCCATTTCGTTATGCTGTTGTTGAATATTTGGCATCATCCCTGCAAGTTTCACAAAATTCAATCCGCAATGAAAATAAAAAATGGCAAGAATATTCAGAATTTGAAAAGCGTGCTTTACCCGACCAAGTCTCGTTCAGTATTACTGCTCTCGATCATCCCTATGAAAATGCTAATAATGATGATTTGCTGAGTACAAAGGCACCAAAATTACTTTGGTTAGGGAATGGTGAAGCGAAACCGGTGCGGATCCAGTTTTATTTCGAGCAACGTCCGATTGGTGAAGAAATCGAGATTGATCATTTAGGTAAAATCAATGAAAGCTAGATACTCCAAGCATAGCTCTTGGTCTCGCTCAGGTTTTACCCTATTAGAAGTGATGGTGGCTTTAGCCATTTTCGCGACAGCAGCAATCGCTTTAACCAAAGTGGCGATGCAATATACTCAAGCGACATCCAATGCAATTTTACGCACCAAAGCACAATTTGTGGCTTTAAATGAAGTTGCCGTGATGGAAATTAGCCAAGAATGGTTGCAAGGAACACAATCAAAACAGATAACGCAGCAGGGTGCAACCTGGCAAATTGATAAATCTGCACAATCGACGATTAGTCCGAATGTGCAGCGTATTGAAGTGCAGATTAGTTTGGTTAATGCTGAATCAGGTAAAGTTGAGTCGGGAATTACGAATCTGGTTTTCTTTAACTATAAGGTCAAAGTTTGATGCAAACGAAAAATAAAAAAAATCAAACTTTAAACTCTCTAAAAGATTGCTCATCTTGCACTGAGACAAAGCGTAATTCTTGCTTATTACGCCCAGCTTTCGGACTTTCTTGCGAGGCACTACCTCTCAGGTCGAGTGTTACTCGAATTAATCGTGCCTCAGGATTTACCTTGGTTGAATTGTTGGTCGCCATTGCCATATTCGCGGTGCTTTCCGCACTAGGCTGGAAAGTTTTTGATTATCTAATCAAAGTCAAAGAGCGTAATACTGAACATGAAGTGAATTTGGGTCAATTGCAGGAAGCCTATCAACAAGTTCTACGTGATACGGTTCAGGCAGTGCCACTGACTGCCAATATCAATAATGATATTCAACCCGCTCTGGTGCTGCAAAATGGCCGATTTAATTTTAGTAAAACTGGGGTGACGGATCCTTTGCAGCAAGGTATTTCCCCGGATGAGCGGGTTGAATACCAATATCGTGCAGATGAAAAAAAACTCTATCGTTTGAAATATCGTAATTTAAATAGTAGCGGACGCGATCAGCCTGAATCCAGTGTATTGCTAAATGATGTGGATCAGTTTGAAATTGTGGTGCTGAATCCGAATGAGTCGACTTCATGGCCAGAGGGACAAGTGGATTTAAATGATGCCACGCAAAAACAGATATTACCAAAAGGCATTAAAATTAAATTAATGGTGAAAGATGTTGCTTATGAATGGATTTTTAGTCTGTTGAATACGGACTATTTAAAATTGCAGAACAGTAATCAAAATAACAATTCAAATAATCCAACATAACCATTCTAAAGAGATTGAGCATGAAGCAGGAACAGGGGATTGCCTTAATTACAATCTTGGTGATGGTCGCATTAGCAACAATTCTTGCTGCGACGATTGCCAAACGACAGGCCAATACTGCTGAAAATACCGCATATTTGATGCGTCAAAATCAATCCTTGCTGTATGCCAAAAGTGCAGAAGCCTTTTTTTCAGAACTTTTGGTGGATGATGCAGAAAATGCGGGTGATATTGATCATCTGCAAGAAAATTGGGCCAAACCGATGCCCGCTTTTCCGGTGGAAGATGGCTTTGTTTCGGGAACTTTGCAGGATGAATCCGGTAAATTTAATTTAAACAGTTTGGTCAATAATGACGGCACTACGAATGCTCAGGCAAAAGCCTGGTTTGAAAAGCTGTTGGTTCGGGTGGGTTTGCCGGAAAAATTGAGTGAAGCGGTGATTGACTGGCAAGATGCTGATGATGAAACTAGTGGGACGATGGGGGCAGAAGCCAACAACTATCAAGGCTTGCCACGAGGCTATTTACCGCCAAACAGTAAATTTCATAGTGTTGAAGAACTTAAATTAGTCCGTGGCTTTGAAGATCAAAAATATCTGCAAATTAAAGATTATGTCAATGCCGCCCCTACATCAAACAGTAAAGTTAATGTCAATACAGCATCCGCAATGCTGCTTGCGAGTCTTGATCCCAAGTTGGATGTCAACGCAGTTCAACAAGCTCTGCAGCAACGCCAAGAAAATTTAGAATATTTTTCCAATATTAATGATCTTTGGGCTATTGAGCCTTTTACGCAGGTTAACCCTGATATTCGCAATGAAGTGAATGATTTGCTGGGAGTGCAATCCAGTTATTTTAAAGCCAGGATTGAAGTGTTGTTAAGTGAGCGTAAACGTCAGTTTAGTAGTGATTTGGTACGTAAAGATAAAACAGTGTATGTGGCATATCGCAGTATGGCGCCATTTTAATCATATAAACCAACAAGCTGAAATATAATCCATCTTATTATCTTGTTTAAGTCGCATATGTTTTACCAATTGCTTTGAACAGTAAAATTAATGCCCAGACTTTCACTTTTGCTTTATAATCAAATTCAATTCACATAATTTGATTGCATCACGGCACATGTTAATTCGTAAGTTATTTAAGTTTGAAAATGCTCATATTGTGCGCAATTGCACCTCGGATCGCTGTAAGCGTTCCATTCATGGGCATAGTTATAAAGTTGAGTTATTGCTTAAAGCTTCGAAGCTAGATCATGGTCAAATGGTGTATGACTTTGGATTGCTGAAGGGCGTAATTAAAGACATTTTTGACAGTTTTGATCATGCAATTTGTTTTTGGCAGCATGATGATGCTGAATATATTGAAGCCTGCAAAAAGTTTAGTGCTCGTTGGGTCGCTTTACCTGTTTCTCCTTCAGCGGAACAATTTTCACGTATTTTCTTCTACCTAGCTCAACAAGTGCTGGCATCTACTGAAACTCAAAATGGGGAAGGTGATGTGGAGGTTTATTCTGTGATCGTGCATGAAACTGATACCGGTTATGCACAAAGCTTTGTAGAAGATATTAAAAATGCGCAAATGGGTGTGTTGAGTCTTGAACAAATTGTCTTCTCTGATCAAGTTCAAGCTGAATGGACAGACCCTGATATGTATGAAAAATTACAACAAGGAATTAAATTCCATAACCCGATTGTTGATCTACAAGTCCCCCTCTAAAGATCATTGAATTACATGCTAGGTTTTCAAGAAAGGATTAGGAAGCAGTTATGTCTTTAACGGAACAACAGCAAGCTCAACTAGATAAAATTCAGTTAGATGCAAGTTGGAAGGGTGTTTTGAGTGATTTCTTGCTCAGCCCAAAAATGGATGAGTTAAGGCAGTTTCTGATTGCTGAAAAAAATGCAGATAAAGTGATCTATCCCCCGAGTTCACTCATTTTTAATGCATTAAATAAAACCCCGTTAAACCGGGTGAAAGTGGTTATTTTAGGGCAAGATCCTTATCATGGACCTAATCAGGCGCATGGATTAAGTTTTTCTGTGCAAAAGGGACTTGCATTACCACCATCTTTACGTAATATTTTCCATGAATTGAATGCCGATTTAGGTATTCCTGTTCCGAAACATGGCGATTTAACACCTTGGGCAGAACAAGGCGTGTTATTGCTGAATGCAGTATTAACTGTTGAAGCAGGTCAGCCAACTTCACATCAAAAACAGGGTTGGGAAGATTTTACCGATCATATTATTGATGTGTTAAATGAGCAGTGTGAGCATATTGTTTTTATCCTTTGGGGAGCATATGCGCAACGCAAAGGTCAACGGATTGATCCAAATAAACACCTGATTTTAAAAGCGGCACATCCTTCACCACTGGCAGCAAATCGTGGTGGTTTTTTTGGTTGTAAAGTATTTTCTAAAGCAAATAATTACCTGAAACAAAATGGCATTGAGCCGATAAATTGGCAGCTGGACGCATGACACAATCTCCTGAATTAAAAAATTATCATCCCGATCTTATTGTAGAAGAAGCAGAAAATGGCTGGCGTATTGTTCGTCTGAACCGCCCCAAATCTCTACATGCTTTGGATGAATCCATCGTCACCGCACTTTTGAATGTGTTTCAAGATTTTCAGCATAATGATGCTGTTAAAGCCATTTGGTTGGATTCAACTACACCAAAAGCATTTTGTGCAGGTGGGGATGTACGTAAACTTCGTCAATTAGTGATTAAGGATGAAGTAGAGGCGGCAAATAAATTCTTTGAACAAGAATATGCTTTAGACTTATTGCTGCATAACTATACTAAGCCGATACTTGTTTGGGGTGAAGGTTATGTAATGGGAGGTGGTTTGGGCCTGTTTATGGCAGCGCCTTTCCGTTTGGTAACACCGTATTCGCGTCTGGCCATGCCTGAAATTAATATCGGTTTATATCCGGATGTTGGCGCGACCCGTTTCCTGGCGGATCGTGGAGCGATAGGCTTATTTACTGGCTTAACCGGTTCAATCATGACTGCAGCGGGTGCGTATGGCATTGGTTGGGCGACGCATATCTGTGATGCACAGCGGGATAATGTGCTGGAAAAAGTCATCAATATTGATTGGGGACATTACCCAGCAGGTGACTTTCGTGCTATTGATGATACCTTGAATGGCATGCACCGTCCTGTAGGTCCTGGTCCGCTACAAAACTCATTAGATGTGATTCACAGTGTTTGCCGTGGCGTTAACTTTGAGCATGACTATGAATCAATTATTGGTTTGAGTGATGCGCGTAGTGACTGGTTGCGTCAGGCGAGTGAAAACTTGCAAAAAGGTTCACCTACAACTGCTGCATTAACATGGTTATTGTGGCAATGGGGTAAACAGGTACATTCCTGGAATGAGGTGTTTGAACTTGAAACTCAAATTTCAGATTGGAAAATCCGTCATCCAGATTTTGTAGAAGGTGTTCGAGCACGTTTGGTGGATAAGGATCTGTCTCCAGAATGGATCAAAGGTACGGATTTCTCGTTAAAAACAATTTTGTCAGATTTTCCGCCTGTGACCAAAAATGAAAGCTGGAATAATCTGTTGAAACACTATGGTGTGATCGGTTAAGAATGACTGGTGCAACACAATTGACAGATGAGTATTGGATGCAGTTTGCCTACGAGCAAGCTGCTATTGCAGCATCGAAGCAAGAAATTCCTGTCGGTGCGATTATTGTCAGTCAAAATCAAATTATTGGCGCAGGGTACAATGCGCCAATTTCTTTAAATGATCCGACTGCACATGCAGAAGTTCAAGCCTTGCGTCAAGCCTGCTCAAATCTTAATAATTACCGTCTTCCAGAAGATTCCGTTCTTTATGTGACTTTAGAGCCTTGTACTATGTGTGTGGGAGCCTTAATTCATGCACGTGTATCTAAAGTGGTGTTTGGTGCAACCGAACCCAAAGCAGGTTCCTTGATCAGCGCACGCAAGTTATTTGAAACAGGTTATTATAATCATCAGTTTGATTTTAAAGCTGGATGCTTAAATGAACAATGTTCCAGACAGCTGAGTGATTTTTTCAAGAAGCGTCGTGAGCAAAAACGGCTACAGAAATTACAAGAAAAATTCTTAAATGATCAGAATCCTTAATTCAAACCATGTAAACTAAAATGACAATAACTATTGTCAATTAAAGTGTAGGATAAGTAATGAATTCCATTCAGATAAAAAAAGAATTTAATGCACCTCTCGATCAGGTTTTTGATTTGTTATCAAAACATTCCACTTATAATATTGCCTTTGCACCCATTCAGGTAGAACGGATTAAAGACTCTACAGATCCTGAACGTCCAGATGGGGTGGGTTCAGTGCGTCGTATGGGATTTGGTCCGGTCAAACCGCTACAAGAACAAATTACTTTGCTGGAACCTAATGTGCGTATTGAATACCAGATTATTAAAAATCCTTTGGTGAAACATCATTTAGGGATTATTGAGTTTGAAGCAAAAGATGCTGACAAAACTTTAGTAACCTACACCATTGAATTGCAGGCACGCGCACCTTTTATCAGTAAATTAATTCTTGCACAGCTTAAATCTGCGATTAAACTAGGCTTTTTGAAATTAGCTAAAACTGTATAGGGTAAAGTGGAAAATTAATGACAGTTCAAATTATTACTATCGATGGTCCAAGTGGTTCTGGAAAGGGCACACTTGCGGCTAAACTGGCAGCGCACTATCAATTTCATTTACTGGATTCGGGTGCTTTATATCGTTTGCTAGGGCTGTCATTACATCAACAAGGCTTGTTAGGTTGTCTGGATTCAGCACTTGATCAATGCATTAAAATTGCAACAAATTTAGACATAAAGTTTGTTACAAATGAAACGGGTACTCAGGTTCAACTTGAAGGTGAAGATGTGACTCAAACCATTCGTACTGAACGAGTAGGCGAGTTTGCTTCAAAAGTTGCTGCAATTCCTGAACTTAGAGCGGCTCTTTTAGAGCGGCAACGTGCTTTTGCGCAAGAGCCGGGCTTGGTTGCAGATGGCCGAGATATGGCTACTTCTATTTTTCCTGAAGCTCAAGCCAAGATTTACCTGACTGCTTCGGCTGAATCCCGAGCAGCACGACGTGTAAAGCAGTTGCAGGGTATGGGGCTAGATGTTAAAATAAACGACATTTTAGCTAATATACAAGCTCGAGACAAACGAGACATGGAGCGCACAGTCGCCCCACTCAAGCCAGCAGCAGATGCCTACATCATTGATAGTTCAGAATTGGACATCGATGAGGTCTTCCAGCTGATGACTAGCTTTGTCGAAAAGCAGTTAGCCCATTAAAGAATTTTCAGCCAAAGCATAGCTAGATCAGTTTATTACGGACTATGTGGAAGCTTTATTAAACCGGCCTTGTCTGATCCAAGACCGCTGACTTTATCAGGTATATCATGACCGAATCTTTTGCAGCCCTCTTTGAAGAAAGCGAATTAAACCTCAACGTTGAAAAGGGTGCTGTCATCCAAGGCGTTGTAGTTAGTATCGACTCTGACTGGGTAACAGTTGACACTGGCCTTAAATCAGAAGGTATTGTTGACCGCGCTGAATTCTTAAACGACCAACGTGAACTTGAAGTTCAAGTTGGTGATACTGTTGATGTTGTTGTTGAAGCTCTTGACAACGGTATGGGTCAAACAGTTTTATCACGTGAAAAAGCGAAACGTGCTGAAACTTGGACTAAACTTGAAAAAATCTTTGAAGACGGCGAAATCGTTACTGGTGTTATCTCTGGTAAAGTTAAAGGCGGTTTCACAGTGGACATCGGTCCAGTACGTGCATTCTTACCAGGTTCTTTGGTAGACACTCGTCCTATCCGTGACACAACTCACCTTGAAGGTAAAGAGTTAGAATTCAAAGTAATCAAACTTGATGCTAAACGTAATAACGTTGTTGTATCTCGTCGTGCCGTTATGGAAGCTGAGTCTTCAGCTGACCGTGAAGCGCTTCTTGCTCAGCTTGAAGAAGGCCAAACAGTTACTGGTACAATCAAAAACCTTACTGACTACGGTGCATTCGTTGACCTTGGCGGTATTGACGGTCTTCTTCACATCACTGATATGGCTTGGAAACGCATCAAGCATCCTTCAGAAGTTGTTGAAGTGGGTCAAGAAGTTACTGTTAAAGTACTTAAATTTGACCGTGAACGTAACCGCGTATCTTTAGGCCTTAAACAACTTGGTGAAGATCCATGGTTAGCGATCATGAACCGTTACCCTAAAGGTTCAATCGTTAAAGCGCGCGTAACTAACCTGACTGACTACGGTTGTTTCGCTGAAATCGCTGAAGGCGTTGAAGGTTTAGTACACGTTTCAGAAATGGACCACACTAACAAAAACATCCACCCATCTAAAGTAGTTCAGATTGGTGATGAAATTGACGTTATGGTTCTTGAAGTTGATGAAGAACGTCGTCGTATTTCTCTTGGTATCAAACAAACTCGTGCTAACCCATGGGAAGAGTTTGCTAAAGAGCATGATAAAGGCGAAAAAGTTTCTGGTACGATCAAATCTATCACTGACTTTGGTATCTTTATCGGTTTGCCAGGCGGTATTGATGGTCTAGTTCATTTATCTGATATTTCTTGGAACGAACAAGGCGAAGAAGCTATCCGTCGTTACAAGAAAGGTGACACTGTTGAAGCGGTTATCTTGTCTGTAGATGCTGAAGGCAACCGTATCAGCCTTGGTATCAAACAAATGAACAACGATCCGTTCAATGATTTCTTGGCAACTAACGAACGTGGTGCTTTGGTTAAAGGTACTGTGACTGCTGTTGACGCTAAAGGCGCAACTGTTAAGTTAGCTGACGAAGTTGAAGCTTCTCTTAAAGCTTCTGAAATCAACCGTGATCGCGTTGAAGATGCAACTAAATTCTTGGAAGTTGGTCAAGAAGTGGAAGCTAAAATCATCAATGTAGATCGTAAATCACGCTCTATCAACTTGTCTATCAAAGCGAAAGACGAAGCTGAAGAGAAAGAAGCAGTTGCTAACTTGAAAACAGCAACTACTTCTACAGAAAATGGTCCTAAGACTATTGGTGATTTGATCAAAGCTCAAATGGGCAACTAAGTAGGCGTTAAAATGTATTGTTAATGTAAATTAACTAATACTTTTTACACAAATACTGTAAACGGTAGCGTAGTATTAACTTATTGCGCTACCGTTTTGTATTTAAACACGTTATTATCGGATCATCTACAAAGTAGCTTGATAATTAAAGAGGTCGCAGATGACTACGGAAGCACTGAATAAGTCTGACTTAATAGAGCGAATTTCCCTTAAAAATCCACACTTAGCAGAACCTTTGGTCGAAGAAGCTGTTAAAATTATGATTGATCAAATGATAGCCGCCTTATCATCTGATAATCGTATTGAAATTCGTGGTTTTGGTAGTTTTGCTTTGCATCACCGTGATCCACGTGTGGGGCGTAATCCTAAAACAGGAAAGTCTGTTGAAGTGGCTGCAAAAGCAGTTCCTCACTTTAAACCTGGTAAGGCGTTGCGTGATGCGGTAAACGAATCTGCAGAGTAATAAAAATTCCAGAAGGGGTGTTTATGCGTTACGTATTGGTCGCTTTGCTAATTGTACTGTTTGGCTATTCATTAGCACTGGTTTTACAAAATGGTACTGAGCTAAGTGTAGATCTGTTATTTACTCAAGTTCCTGCTATGCGTTTAGGCTTATTGTTATTACTAACTTTAGCTTTGGGGCTGGTATTGGGTTTATTACTAGGTGTACAAATTTTCCGAGTATTTCAAAATAGTTGGGAAATTAAACGACTACGTAAAGATATTGAATATCTCCGGAAAGAGCAAATTCAAACTGCCCAATTGGCTGCTGCTGAAGCCGCAGCTCATACCAGGCATGAAAAAACTGTATTAGATATTACCAACGAAAATAAAAGCCCATTATAATGGGCTTTCTTTTTGTCTGATCGAAGGTAAAATCTCTTGAGTATCATTGTTGCACTGGATGCTAAAAGCCAATATGACGCGTTAACCATTGCAGAGCAATTAGACCCTGCATTATGTCGATTAAAAGTTGGTAAAGAGTTATTTACCCATGAAGGTCCAAGTGTTGTTAAAGCATTACACGACAAAGGCTTTGAGGTGTTTCTAGATTTAAAATTCCATGATATTCCGAATACTACTGCACAAGCTGTATGCGCGGCAGCAGATCTTGGTGTGTGGATGGTGAATGTACACGCATCAGGTGGTCGTAAAATGATGGAGACCTGTGTAAAGCGTTTAAAAGTAGGTAATTATAATACACAATTGATTGCTGTGACTGTGTTGACTTCAATGAGTCGTGAGGACTTAAAAGATATCGGTTTAGATATTGAACCATTTGAACAAGTGAAACGTCTTGCTAAGCTTACTCAAGACAGTGGTTTGGATGGTGTGGTGTGTTCTGCTCAGGAAGCAAAAATGCTTCGCGAAACTTTGGGTCAGGATTTTGCTTTAGTTACTCCCGGTATTCGCCCAGCGGGTTCAGCAGCAGACGATCAAAAACGTATTGTAACGCCAAAACAGGCGATGCTTGATGGCTCTACTCATCTGGTGATTGGTCGTCCAATTACTCAATCAGAAAATCCAAGTCAAACTTTACGTGATATTTTAGCAACAATTTAATCTAAATTTGATGTATTCAAAAGCTGACTTAATGTCGGCTTTTTTGTTTTAATTCCTTTAATTCCTTTAATTCCTTTAATTCCTTTAATTCCTTTAATTCCTTTAATTCCTCCCTAATTTTTCTTTAAAAAAGGAGGGGTAATTCCTCAATGGAAGCGAATGATTTAGTCAGATGATTTATAAAGCTGCCAATACACTCACTGCAATTGGTGCAAGTACAGAAAGAGTAAAACCACTGACCATAGCATGTGGAATAAATTCATTACCACAGGCTTGTTTGACCATAGGTAGAGTGACATCCATAGCGGTTGCCGCAGCAGATGAAATAGCAGAGCGTGGGTAACGCCAGCCAATGCTATACATCAGAAGAATAGCAATGATCTCTCTAAATAAGTCATTCATCAGTGCAATGCTGCCAAGCTCGGCATTTTTGAGTTCAGTTACTACAATGCCGGTCATAGAATAAAAACCATAACCCTGTGATAGCATAATCAGGTTTTTGAGACTAATATCTTTCACAATTGCTGCGGTAAAAAATGCACCAGCTAATGAACCGACAATACAGCCAATTGGTACCAGCATGATTTTCCAGTTCAGCCATGAGCGGTCGAGGGGGGAATATGCTAAATCCAGACCAATCAAGAACATGAAAATCAGTAGTAGATTCCATGTGCTCACATGCAAGCTATATTCAAAATGATTAAATATTTCAGCCAGTCCATAACCTAATGCCAGTGCAATAAATGCATAACTAATGTTAAGCAGCGATTTAATCAATAACTCTGCGGATACTTTACCTTGCGTTGGTTGATAGCCAATACTTTTAAACAGAATATAGCAGCAGAGAAAAGCACCAACTGATGTTGCAATTGAGAGAGTCAGTGCATGAGATAAAATTTGCAGTGAACTGCTTATGCTGTGTAGTGTTTGAGAGAATTCAATCGCGATGGTAATAAGTAATATATAAGTAAAATAGGGTAAAGCTTTAAAGGCTAAAGTTTCTAGCCATTGTGGAAGTTTACGTGCAAGAGCAAATCCCAGAATTAGACAAATCAGAAGTTGGAAGATCAACCAAAGCGATTGCATACAAAAAGTCAGCAGATGAAAAAAAACACCTGCTTATTATGAGCATTAAGTATTTAGGTTGCACAACTTTCAGATGTTTTATTTAGCAAGCGATAATCTGCTGGATTAAGTTTTTTGGTTTTTAACCAATATTTCCATGTATAGGTAGGCCAAAGTGCAAAGTTTTTGCCGCCATCTTGCTGATACCAACTGACACATCCTGATTGCCAAACCGTGCCATTAAGCAGGCTTTGTACTTCTACATTAAATTGATCTTGTACTTGATTTTTCACTACAAGGGCATGGCTATGGGTGTGTTTGACCAGTTGAATCATTTGCAAGATATAATTGATTTGTGATTCAATCATAAAGATAACCGAGTTGTGTGCCAAAACTGTATTGGGTCCTAAAAGTTGAAATAAATTCGGAAAACCCTTGGTGCACATCCCATAAAAGCTTTCAGCACCATCCTGCCAAGCTTCTTGTAAATCGAGACCATTTTCTCCAGTACATTTAAATGATTTTAAATAGATGCGGGGATCGGTAATAAAGCCTGTTCCGTAAATCAGGCAATCAATCTGACATTCTTTGCCATCTTGAGTAATGATGCTGTTACGAGTTAATTCTTGAATACCATCGGTAACGAGTTCGACATTACGTCGATTAAATGCGGGATAATATTTGTTAGAAACTAAAATACGCTTACAGCCCATAATGTAATTTGGGGTAAGTTTTTGAGCTAGGCTTTTATCTTTTACCTGATATTTAATGTAGGCTTCCGCGAGTTTCTGGGTGTATTTCATTACGGTTGGTTTAACAATAGGAACCACGCGAGATTCGTTAGACCAATAAAGACGTGTGCGATGCAGTTTTCTAAACCAGTCAAACTTGGCAAATAACTTCTTTTCAAAACTTGAATAACTGCGTTCATCTCGTGGAATGATCCACGCTGCGGTACGTTGAAACACATACAGTTGTTTCACTTTGGAAGCGATTTCAGGAATATATTGAATAGCGCTACCACCTGTACCGATGGATGCAACGTTTTTATTACTGAGGTCATATTGATGATCCC
The DNA here is from genome assembly GCF_045628685.1 of Acinetobacter sp. Classification (GTDB taxonomy): domain Bacteria; phylum Pseudomonadota; class Gammaproteobacteria; order Pseudomonadales; family Moraxellaceae; genus Acinetobacter. The sequence continues at coordinate 24,214 of NZ_JAZQPV010000036.1, read as the reverse complement.
ATTGCGATGAATGAAAAACTTTACCCTGAAACTTTTCAATGCCTTTAATGTGGGGGATTTGCGGTACATGTAAAGGACCAGATGCGAAAACAATAAATTGAGCAATTAAGGTTTTATTATTATTTAAGGTAAGTTTCCAGTCACAACTTTGCTGATTATATTCGGCAGCCAGAACTTCACAGCTAAATTGGCAATATTTTTTCAAATCATAGGCGGTTAGTAAGCTTTGGATATAAGTAAAAATTTCAGGAGCTTCGGCATAACGCTTTGACCAGTCAGTTTTAGGTGCAAAAGAAAGTGAATACATATGTGATTGCACATCACATGCTGCACCAGGATATTGGTTATCGCGCCAAGTACCACCGACATCATTGGCTTTTTCTAAAATGACAAAATCTTGAATATTATTTTGTAATAAGCGGATGGCCATCGCCAAACCGCCAAATCCTGCGCCAATAATAGCAATTTGAGTTTGCTGGGGCATTTGCTTGCTGTGAGTGGCATCCTGCATTTTTTATTGCCTTATGGAGTTATTTTTATCAAGCTTAAATGAATAGATGGGTCTATAACATGATAGCCATGACAAAAAAATTGATAGATTCGGCAATTTGCAAGCATGGAATTTTATAGTAAAAATAGTCATATTCTTTTAATTAGACAATGCTATGAAACGATCAATTCTTGGCTTGATGTATTTAATTCAAGGTATGCGTAAAGCTGGGATTGCAGTTGATCAAAAACTTCAAAGTATTGGTCTGCGTGCTGATGCATTGGATCCCAGTTCAATTATTCATTCGAGTCTGGAGTGGGATGTTCTAAAAGTTATTGGGCAGGATGTTGCACCTGAAAAAGGTCTGTTTATTGGGCAGCATTATGCACTTGCTGGATATGGCCCTTTGCTCATGTTATTGGTCACCAGTGAAAATGTGCGTACAGCATTAGAGCAAGGTATTAAATATCAACCATTAACTCATTTAACCGGGTCTTTAAGCTTAAAATATACAGCACACAAGGTTGCCTTGTGCTATGAACCGCAAGATTTAAACAGTGATCTGGGTTTGTTACGGGCACAATGTGAGATTTCAGGCACCTATAAATTTATCCAGGACCTTTATAAAATGATGGGGTTGAGCATTCCCCAAATTCATATTGAATTGCCATTTTCCCAGCCACAAAATCAAGATTTTTTAAATACTTATCAAGGTTATTATGGTGCAGAGTTAAGGTTTGGCTCAAAATGCGCAGAATTTTGGTTTGATGACCCAGTGCTGAATGTTCAGATTCCATCCGCAGATAAAATGACTTTTAAAATCTATGAAAGTAAATGTATTGCTGAGTTGGAGCGTTTAAAAATGGATGAACAGGTGCCTTCATTGGTGCAACGCGTACAGGATTATTTAGAGTTGCAGCAAGGTGTGATGCCAACGATGGCGGAAACAGCCCAAGCCTTGCAAATTCCGGAACGAACCTTGCGCCATCAATTACACCAATTACAAAGTAGCTATAAACAAATACGTGAACAATTGATTAAAGACAAGGCATTAAGGCTGATAGAATATAAAGAGTATTCTATTGAAATGATTGCAGAGTTACTTGGTTATTCAGAGCCGGCAGCTTTTAATCATGCCTTTAAACGATGGTTTGGATATAGTCCACGCCAGTACTTTAAATAGCCTAAGTTTAGTAATGCCAAAGTGTTATATCTTCCATCCCAAACTTCGCTATACTTTCAATAGCCTAAAATAGTATTCAATGATATGTCAGACCTAAATGCTAAGCACAGCACCGCCTTTATTCCTTTGTCACCTGCAGAACGTTATGCGCAAGCGATCTCTTCTGGTCAGTTCATGCCAGATGATGCACAGGCACAAGCTGTCCATGAATTGGATCGTGTTTGGCAAGAACTGCTGCAGCGTTTTAAGGCATCGAAAAAAGCTTTCCGTCGTTTCCGTCGTCAAACCTCTCCTAAAGGTGTTTATATGTGGGGCGGTGTAGGGCGCGGCAAAACCTGGTTGATGGATCAGTTTTTTGAGTCAATTCCTTTTCGCCGCAAAATGCGCATGCATTTCCATCATTTTATGCAGCATGTGCATCGTGAATTGAACAAATTATCGGGACAGCGTAATCCACTGGAATTGGTGGCTGACCAAATTTATCAACAAGCTGTGGTGATTTGTTTTGATGAATTCTTTGTATCGAATGTTACGGATGCGATGATTTTAAGCGAACTGTTCCAAAAATTATTTGATCGCGGGATTACCCTAGTCGCTACATCGAACATTGCTCCAGATGGTCTGTATAAAAACGGGATTCATCGTGACCGTTTTATCCCTACCATTGAGATGGTGAAAAAGAACTGTGTCATTTTAAATGTCGATGCAGGTGTGGATTATCGTTTGCGTGTGCTGAAACAGGCGCAACTGTTTAAATCTCCACTGACGCATGATCATAAAAACTGGATCGCACAGCGTTTCACTGCTTTGACCCAAACTCAAAAAGTTTCTCAAGAGCCGATTATTATTAATAACCGTATTGTGGAAACCATTGGACATACTGAAGACGTTTTATGGTGTGAATTTTCAGAGTTGTGTTTTAAGCCGCGTAGTCCGGCAGACTTTATTGAAATCGCCAATATGTATAATACTGTGCTGGTCAGCAATGTCCCGCATTTAACAGACTACTTGTCGGAAGGCGCGCGTCGTTTTATATATCTGGTCGATGAGTTTTATGATCGTGGGGTAAAACTGTTGTTGACCTCTGAAGATTCAATTATTGAAATTTATCAGGGTGAAAAATTAGCCTTTGAAATTGAACGCACGCGTTCACGTTTACTGGAAATGCAATCCGATGAATATCTGAATGCTGCGCATAAGCAAATCCAGACCATAGAATCCCAAGCAAATTAAAATGAAGCGCCAGAAATGGCGTTTTTTTATTGCTAACAAATATGTGCTTAGACGGCATTTAAGACTAGTCATTGTTTAATCTTTGCTCTATAACTATACCAATGTCAGGTTTATAGGACGTTTTATCCATAAAGCTGCACTTAAGTCTAATTTCGACATTCAAAAAACTTTATAAACTGTAAAAAGATACTCAGGTTGATGATGACATCGCACTGGTGAGTTATATTTTATTTGATAATGTGCATATTTATTTTATAAAAAATGATCACTATTTAGCAATGTGATAGTACTATTCAGCTAGATTTAAATCGGTATACTAGAATCTCTTGTTATAAAAAGTAGCAATATCAGGAAAGACAATGACTGCACGTATTCAAAAAGGCAAGTTAGCGATTGCTAAAGAACTTTACGATTTCATCGAAAATGAAGCATTACCAGGTTCTGGTTTAGACAGCGAAACATACTGGAAAAACTTCGAGCAAGTCGTTGTTGATCTTAGTCCCAAGAACAAGGCGCTTTTAGCTAAGCGTGATGATCTTCAGGCTAAAATTGATGAATGGCACCGCAACAACAAATTTGAATTAGAAGCTTACAAAGCTTTCCTTACAGAAATTGGCTACTTATTACAAGAAGTAGAAGATTTCAAAATCAGCACGGAAAATGTCGACGAAGAAATCGCGCTTTTGGCTGGTCCACAACTTGTAGTACCTGTACGTAATGCACGTTATTGCCTGAACGCAGCAAATGCGCGTTGGGGGTCTTTATACGATGCACTTTACGGTTTCGACGTGATCTCTGAAGAAGGTGGCGCAGAAAAAGGTAAGGGCTATAACCCGGTACGTGGTGAAAAAGTAATTGCATTCGCGAAAAACTTTTTAAATGAAACTTTCCCGTTGGTAAATGGTTCGCATGCAGATGCAACAAAATACACAGTAGAGCACAATGCACTGGTTGTGACTTTAAAAGATGGTTCTACCACCACTTTGGCGCATCAAGCACAATTCGTGGGTTATAATGGTGAAGCTACTGCGCCGACTGAAATCGTATTTAAAAATAATGGTTTGCATGTCATTGTTGAAATTGATGCAAGCAGCCTAATTGGTCAAACAGATGCAGCTGGCGTGAAAGATTTAGTACTTGAAGCAGCTGTAACCACCATTCAGGATTTAGAAGATTCGATTGCTGCAGTGGATGCAGAAGAAAAAGTAGAAGGCTACCGTAACTGGTTAGGCTTAATGCGCGGCACACTCGAAGAATCAATCGAGAAAAATGGTAAAACTGTTACTCGTGCATTGAACAAAGATCGCACTCATAAAAACCTGATTGGTGGCGTGACCTCTATTCAGGGTCGTTCACTCATGTTACTTCGTAATGTGGGCCACTTGATGACCAATCCAGCCATTCTTGTAGAGGGTGCGGAAATTTATGAAGGCATCATGGATGCACTGGTTACACCATTGTTATCTTTTGCAGATATCAAAGGTGAAAACGAAATCAAGAACTCGCGTAAAGGTTCTATGTATATCGTTAAACCAAAAATGCATGGTCCTGAAGAAGTTGCTTTTGCAGTTGAACTCTTCGAGCGTGCTGAACAGGCATTAGGTTTGCCGGCTAAAACGCTTAAAATTGGTATCATGGATGAAGAGCGTCGTACCTCTGTAAACTTGAAAAACTGTATCGCTCAAGCGAAAGACCGTACCATTTTCATTAATACCGGCTTTATGGACCGTACGGGTGATGAAATCCATACCTTAATGGAAGCGGGGCCTTTCGTTCGTAAAGGTGAAGTTAAAAGTCAAATTTGGTTCCCAGCTTATGAGAACCGTAACGTGATGATCGGTCTTCAGGCTGGCTTACGTGGTAAAGCACAAATTGGTAAAGGCATGTGGCCAAAACCAGACATGCTGCTCGACATGTACAAAACCAAAACTGAACATCCAGAAGCAGGTGCAAGCTGTGCCTGGGTTCCTTCTCCGACAGGTGCAGTGATTCACGCGATTCACTACCATCAAATTAATGTTGCAAAGCGTCAGCAAGAGTTGCTTTCAACTCAAGCATTGCCACTTGATGATTTGTTGACTCCGCCGTTGGCTAAAGACACCAACTGGTCTGAAGAAGAAAAAACCAAGGAACTTGAAAATAACTGTCAGGGTATCTTGGGTTATGTGGTTCGTTGGGTTGATTTGGGTGTAGGTTGTTCTAAAGTTCTCGACATTAATAATGTTGGTTTGATGGAAGACCGTGCAACTTTACGTATCTCTTCACAACACGTTGCCAACTGGTTGCGTCACGGTATCGTAACCCGTGCACAAGTTGAAGACGTCATGCAGCGTATGGCGAAAATTGTGGATGAGCAAAATGCCAATGATCCGCTTTACACGCCAATGTCGAATGACTTGGAAAACAACATCGCATTCCAGGCGGCGTCTGACCTGATCTTTAAAGGTGGCGAACAGCCATCAGGTTATACTGAGCCGCTTCTACACGCAGCGCGTTTAAAGTTGAAAGGTTATACAGGTGACTAATCCTGTCTAGCTGAAAAAAGCCTCCGTGTGAGGCTTTTTTATTGTCTAATGGTAAGTTACTGCCTTTCATACTAGAAATTTTCCAACTGAACTCTTAAAGTGGGAGAAAAGTATGCTATGGAATAATAAAATGAGTACAGTCTATCAGGGTTTAAACCAGCAGTTTATTCATGGTCTGTGGCGGCCAGGGACTTCAACGAAAATTATTAAGAATCTAAATCCTTTTACCCAAACGGAAATCTGTAGCATTGTAGCCGCTAGCTCTGTCGATGTAGACAGCGCTTATGCAGCAGCACAACAAGCTTTTCAGCAGAATGTTCTGCAATCGCCTGAAGTACGTAAAACAGTTCTGCAAAATTTAATCACTATCATCCAGCAACGTCATGACGAAATTATAGACTGGCTGATTATTGAGTCAGGTAGTACTCGGTTTAAAGCCGGCCTTGAGATCAATGCAGCATTGGGTATTATTCAGGAAAGTCTGAAATTTCCTGATTGGCTCAAAACTGAAGAGCTTGACAGTAAAGATCCTGCACGCAAGAGTTTGGTGCTGCGTAAGCCTTTAGGGGTGATTGCGGTGATTAGTCCATGGAATTTTCCGTTTCATTTATCCTTACGTTCAGTCGCGACTGCAATTGCTTGTGGTAATACCGTAGTGCTTAAGCCTGCCAGTGATACACCGGTGACTGGTGGCACCTTAATTGGCAAGCTATTTGAAGAGGCCGGTTTGCCTGCAGGTGCTCTCAATGTTGTAGCAGGTTCCGGCAGCGAGATCGGTGATTATTTTGTCGAGCATCCGGTACCAAAAATGATTTCATTTACTGGTTCCACAGAAGTTGGGCAGGGAGTTGGCAGCAAAGCTTTAGCCAGTTCCCGAATTAAGCGTCTCGCGCTTGAACTGGGGGGGAATGCACCCTTGGTTATTCTGGATGATGCCGATCTTGATCTAGCTGTTGATCTCACCCTGAAGGGACGGTTTATACATCAGGGACAAATTTGTATGAGTACCAACCGAGTGATTGTCGATGCCTCCATTCATGATGTTTACGTGGATAAACTCTTGGATCGGGTGAAAATGATTCCAGTGGGTGATCCAAACCTGGAAGATACTATCATCGGGCCAATCATTAATCAGAGTCAGGTCAAAAAGCATCAGCAGATCATTCAGACAGGCAGTGAGCAGGGTGCAAAGCTGGTCTATGAAGGTGGAATTGAGGGGAATCTGGTCTATCCTCATATCTTCACTGAGGTGGCGGCAGATTCTGATTTGGCACAGCAAGAAAGCTTCGGACCGATTTTACCCATTTTGAAGGCGAATGACGAAGCCCATGCCTTAAACCTGGCCAATGATACGGACTTTGGGCTGTCCAGCGCCGTATGTACCTCAAATATTGAGCGAGGGCGTACTTTTGCTGCACAACTGGATGCCGGTATGACTCATATTAATGGGATTAGTGTTGCTGATCAGCCTAATGCGCCATTTGGGGGCGAAAAAAACTCAGGACTGGGTCGTTTTAACGGGCGCTGGATTTTTGAGGAATTTACCCGGACCCACTGGTTGACCGTGCCGAATTCTTAACAATCAATATGTTTAGAATTATAGAAATACTACAGGCTTAGAATTGGCAGCACGGTATAATCTCATAGATGAATGATTTACATGTATGAGCCATGTGTGCCAACTTTAAGCCTTTAACCCTGGAACAGTTGCATAATCTGGGATTGCCAGAAATTCCTTTTGAATATCCGGAGGAGGTCTATCCCAATTATGCTACGCCGCTTTTATTCCGCTCAGTTCAAGGACTGGAATGGCGGTCCGTGAATTTTGGCCTTATTCCGAAATGGGCAGAAGATAAAAGTATCGGTACAAAGACCTATAACGCCAGAAATGAGACTTTACTTCAAAAGCCGACCTTTGCTGAGGCCACTGCCAAATGCCATTTTGGTGTCATTCCGGTATTAGAATTTTATGAGTCCAAATATTTTGACAATAAACCACAGCGCTGGGGCGTAAGGCGTAAAGATGGGCGGGCAACTTTTATTGCAGCCGTATATGAAATTACGCGGATATCAGGGGAAATTGTACGGTCTGCTAGTATGATTACCATGGACGCAATTGATCATCCCATGATGAAAGAATTTCATGAGCCGGGTAATATCAAACGTTCGGTGATTGTTATTCCTCACGAGCGTTTAGATGAATGGCTGAGTTGGAAGTCTCCAGATATCCGATCGTTTACACAAGGGTTTCCGGTAGAAGAGTTCGAGTGTTCACATGTGCCCAAAGAAAAAATCAAAAAAGTCAGTCCACAACTGAACTTTTTTGATTAAGTGTGGTTTAACGTGCTAAATTTTTGAAAATATGTTTAAGACTTTCGATCATTTTTTCAATTTGCAATGGAGTTAAGCCATCAAAAGATTGTTCCAAAACCACATTGGTGAGGTCATTAATCTTTTGGGTCATTTGCTGGCCTTTTTCAGTGAGTAAAACACGAGTAATTCGGGCGTCATCTTCACAAGAATAAGTGTCTACTAATCCCTCATCTTTTAGGCGGTATACAATTTTCGTGGTTGTCGACATTTTAGAAATAATCATTTCCGATAGATCGGACACACTTGCATGAGATTTTGCTTTCAAAGCAAGTAGAATGCGGCGACGAGAATTATCTAAACCATATTTTTTTAATGCATGGTCTACATTCTGTACATGTTGTGCATGTACTTGGGTAACCCAATAAAATGGGAAGTTGTCTAAACTAAAATTTTCCACACAAGGTAAAAATTTACTATATTTTTTTGTCATGGATGTATCTCCTGTTATTAATTGTTGTAATTGTATTTTATTATTGTAACTTCTTTGCAAAATTTTTTGAATACAATTTATTTATAATGTGTCTTATAATCAAACTAAAAACTACCTCCTATTAAACTTATAACTTACATTAATGCGCTAAATTTTTGAAAATATGTTTCAGACTTTCTATCATTTTTTCAATTTGTAATGGAGTTAAACCTTCAAAAGACTGTTCCAAAACTACATTGGTGAGATCATTAATCTTTTGAGTCATTTGTTGCCCTTTTTCTGTTAAGACCACACGGGTAATTCGGGCATCATCTGCACATGAGTAAGTATCAACTAATCCTTCATCTTTTAAGCGATAAACAATTTTAGTGGTTGTCGACATCTTGGATACGACCATTTCAGAAAGATCGGACACACTTGCATGCGGTTTTGATTTTAAAGCGAGTAAAATTCGGCGACGAGAATTATCTAAACCATATTTTTTTAATACATGATCTACATTTTGAACATACTGAGCATGTACTTGGGTAACCCAATAATAAGGAAAATTTTCTAAGCTAAAACTTTCCGGAGAAGGTAAAAATTTACTGTATTTTTTAGTCATGATAGCCGAGCCCCTAATTTATTGTTGTAATTGTAATTTTTCATGGAAAGCATTCTAATCTAAAGCTATTTTATTTCGCAATACATATTAAATTATTTTTATTGCAGATTAGTATATATTAAGTTTTCCTTAGTGCAATTAGGAATATTATACTTATAAATTTCTTTATCTTACTCAAAATTAAGCGGGATTGCTTAAAAGATACCTTGCATAGCTGTCTTTATTTTGATGATATACAACAATACTTTGGGCAAACTTCAGTCCTACTTCAAGGACTTCAGAATTTTGATAAAGCGCTGAAGATAGCATTGCAATAGAAATGCCATGTTGTAAAACAAAAGACCCAAGCATTTCAAAATTTTGCTTATTTTGTGGGACTCCTGCCTTAACTTGATGCTGGCCAAATCATGAATCTTGATTAAGATAAGTGCTTTTATAGTGCAGATTAGCACCCGGTTTCAGCATTTTATTGAAAGTTAATGCTTTTTCATTTTTCATAGAAAATAATCCTGTAATTTTTTGATTGGATTAGAGACTTACGCATCCAAGTTTCGTTTTAATTATTGAGTGAAATAATTTTAGCTATATCTCATTCTAGTGAAAAAAATAGCTTTTGGAACTGATCTTTTTAACAAAAAATTTCTGATAATTAACTCGTAAGTTTAATAAATTAATGCATTTGTCAAACTTTCATTAAAATAAAACATATAAAAACAATAATTTACATTTCATTTTTTCGTTTTTTTGTCATTTTTTTGGAGGAGGTAAGCATTCAATCTATTTTGGGATTAAATCAAAAAATCAGATGAATAGATGAAATGAGTCACAAAAATGAGTATTTATTTTATACACATTGGCATTTTTATGCTTAAAAATACAAAAAACTAATTACAAATTTTGGAGAGTGTGCATAATTCATTTATCTATTGTTGAACAGGTTACCTCTATGGATCCGTCGCCGTGCAGGTCTACATTTAATTTTAACCAAATTCATAAAATCGGAGCTATAAACTAATGGAGTTTTTGTTAGATCCGGGAATTTGGATTGGTTTACTTACCCTGATTGTTTTAGAAATTGTCCTAGGTATTGATAACCTAGTCTTCATTGCTATTTTGGCAGAAAAACTTCCTCCAGAACAACGTGATAAAGCACGTGTAGTGGGGCTTTCCCTCGCTTTGTTTATGCGCTTGGGCTTGTTGTTTGCTATTTCTTGGTTAGTCACTTTGACCAAACCGCTTATCGTAGTCTTTAATTGGACCTTCTCAGGTCGAGATCTTATTCTTTTATTTGGTGGTTTATTCCTGGTCTATAAAGCTGTGACCGAACTACATGAAAAGATGGAAGGCAAACCTGAAGTTAACGTCACCACCAATATTGTTTATGCAAGTTTCGCTGCAGTTGTTGCACAAATTGTTGTATTAGATGCTGTATTTTCTTTAGACTCGGTAATTACCGCAATTGGTATGGTCGACAACATTTATGTGATGATGGTGGCCATGATTGTTGCGATGGCAGTAATGTTACTGGCTTCTAAATCATTAACTGCTTTTGTAAACCGACATCCAACCGTTGTCATTTTGTGTCTAAGTTTCTTACTGTTAATTGGGATTAGCTTGATTGCAGAAGGTTTTGGCTTCCATATTCCGAAAGGCTATATCTATTCAGGTATTGGCGTTGCGATTGCAATTGAAGCATTTAACCAATTTGGTCAGCGCAATGCAGCCAAACATGAATCGAAAATTCCACTACGTCACCGTACAGCGGATTCCATCCTGAAATTGATGGGTGGTAAAATGGAAACCTTAGCAAATAACGCTCAACACTTTGAAGCTAAAGAAGCCTTTGCCGATGAAGAACGTTATATGATTGGTGGAGTATTAACCTTGGCAGAAAGGTCTGTTGCCTCGATTATGACACCGCGCAACCAGATTTCCTGGGTAAATATAGAAGATAGTTCTGAGCAGATTCGTGAACAGGTTCTATCCGTACCACATAGCTTGTTTCCAGTATGTCGTGGCAGTCTGGATAAAGTGATCAGTATCGTTCGTGCCAAAGAATTGCTTGATGTTCTTGATGATGACGAACAATTTAAAGCTTTAATCAAACGTCATCGTCCAATTTATATTTTCGCGAAAATGAAAGTGATTGATGCGATCAATACCTTGCGTACCTCGAAAGGTTCATTGGTTCTGGTGAGTGATGAATTTGGCAATGTACAAGGTTTGATTTCTCCGCTGGATGTGTTTGAAGCTATTGCCGGAGAATTCCCGGATGCAGATGAACAGCTTGATTTAGTGAAAATTGATGATCATACCTGGAAAGCATCGGGTATGCTGGATGTGTACCAGCTTGAATTAGAGCTTGGCATGATGGATCTGGTCGAAGAAGATGCCGGCTATATCAGTGTTGCAGGTCTGATTTTGGAAAAGGCGCATGGAGAAGTAACCGTAGGTACTCATCTGGAGTATCACGGGGTTCACTTTGAGGTGACGGAACTGGATGATAATCGAATCAAATCCGTTTTGATCGTGCATCGCTAGAAGGTCATTCAGGACATTCAAAAAAGGTAATAGATATCTTTAATGTTTTCCTTTTTAACTTCTTTAAAAACCCAACAAACATGTGTTGTTGGGTTTTTTATTATTTGGATTTAACTTTAAGTGGTGAAGAAAGAGATAAATTTTGACTTTCTGATGTTAAGATGAAGAGAGCAAGCAACTGAATCCGCCCTGAAATCACTATTTCTAGGGATATTGAATGCCAGTAAAATGATGAATAATAAAAATATAAAAATAGGGGTTGAATTGATCTCATGCATATTGCAGAAAAGATTGTCGATTTTACAAAACTTACGTCTGAACAGAAAAAATATTTTTTTGAAACAATGCTGGCATTTGATCAGCAAATATTTCCAAATTCTACTCCAGATGAAATTTATGAATTTGTTTATGATATAGATGCTGTTGCTGTCCAAGTGGTTCATTACTTTCATGAAAATAAATTGATTGGGCAAAATATTATTCAGCTCTTGAAGCTTTATTTTGAAGACAAGCCGATTTTTGTGGTGAGTTCCCGGCTGGGTACTTTAGCGGGTTATGGTAAAAGCAACAGAACACTCAAAACTGCCATTCGTATTGTGATTAATTATAGAATTCGACATCCGACCATTCCGTTATGGTTTGTACCTACAATTATCCAGCCTAAAGTTTATAAGAATTTTGCATCCAGATCGCAGAATTTCTTTCCCCGTAAAGCAAAGCCGATGCCAGAGGAATATTTAAAAGTTTTAGATATGATTCAGCAGCGTAAAAATAAGGTGCAAAAGCGCAGAGAAGATATTTTTGTGCATCCAAATGTAATGCCACAAACGACACCTGCAGATATTCAGCGCTTAAGAAATAAAACCACCCAACATATCAATTTTTTTACCCAGCATGTGCCCGATTATTTTGATGGCATGGGTTTGATGTGTATATGTAAACTGGATTTAAAAACAATTTCTGAAGCTATATTTAATGTGTGGTTTAATCGGCATGTATAATAAAATTATATTTTTCATGTGCTTATTTGACAAAATTTCTAGTGAGCAGTTTCTGAATTTGCGTAAGAAAAAGTATGTGTAAAGAAACTGATTGATCTTCAAAACAAAGATTCAAGATAAAACTTCAATTGAAACTTCTATAGCTCAGAGGAATATGGCTATAGTTAGTTGTGATAGTTTTAAAATAATCTCGACATTTTCCTTATAGTTCAATAAAAGCAAATCCAATGATGTGGATGTGCATATTTAAGTGAATTGAATAAGGAAATGTGATGTCAAATCAGCCTTTTGATACGGATGTTGTGGTGATTGGGACCGGCCCGGCGGGAGCAACCACCGCTTTAGCCTTAGCCACTTATGGTATTTCTGTCCGTTTTTATACCCAGTTTAATGGCTTGGCAAATTCGCCACGTGCGCACATTACCAATCAGCGCGCAGTCGAAGTATTGCGTGAATTTGATTTAGAAGAAGAAGCTAAAAGTAGAGCCACTCCATGGCAAGACATGGGGGAAAGCATGATCACCACCAGTCTGCTTGGTGAAGAAATTGCCCGTATTCAGGCTTGGGGAACGGGCGATTTACGCCATGGCGACTATGTAAAAAGCAGTCCTTCGCCTTTATTCGATTTGGTGCAACCAGAAATGGAAGCACTGCTGGTTAAACATGCAGTAGCGCGTGGTGCAAATATATTTTACAACACCGAATATCTAGATCATCAACAAGATGATGATGGCGTTACAGTCTGGTTTTTAGACCGCTTGGAAAATCGAAAATATTCGGTTCGTGCCAAGTATTTGGTGGGTATGGATGGGGCGCGCTCTAAAATTGTTGAGGAAATTGGCCTTCCGATTGAGGGGCATATGGCACGTGCAGGTACAACTTATGTACGTTTTAAAGCGGACTTAAGCAAGTATGTGCAACATCGTCCAAGTATTTTACATTGGATTGTCAATCCTGCCGCAGGTTTTGGCGAAATTGGCATGGGCTTGCTGCGTGCCATTTCTCCATGGAATGACTGGATTGCAGGTTGGGGTTTCGATATTGCTCAAGGTGAGCCGCAATATACTCAAGAACAAATCATTCAACGTATTCATACCTTTATTGGTACGGACGATGTTGATATTGAAGTTCAAAATGTATCGGCATGGTATGTAAATCAGGCTTTTGCCAAGCATTATTCAGTTGGTCGTGTTTTCTGCGGCGGGGATGCAGTGCATCGTCATCCGCCATCGAGTGGTTTAGGTTCAAATACCTGCATTCAAGACGCGTTTAACTTGGCATGGAAACTGGCTTTTGTCACTAAAGGTTGGGCAAAAGCAGACTTATTGAACTCTTATAGTGATGAACGTGTGCCAGTTGGACAGCAAATTGTGGCACGTGCCAATCAATCTCGGATGGATTATAAGCATCTCAAAGATGTTTTTGGTTTTGACCAAGGTATAGCAACCACACAACAACTGTTAGATCGACTCAATGCACCGACAGCAGATGCAGCTGAATTACGTCTTCAGTTAAATCATGCCTTAGACATTAAAAACTTTGAGTTCAATGCACAAGGTGTGGAGCTGAATCAGCGTTATCAGTCGGTTGCTGTGGTTTTGGATGATGAATGTGATGAACAATGGCAAGCTGATCCGCAATTATATTTACAGGCAACGTCACGTCCTGGAGCGAAAATTCCACATTGCTGGTTAGTGGATGCTAAGAATGGTCAAAAGGTTTCCACACTGGATATTGTTGGGAATGGCAAACTTACTTTAGTGACAGGTTTATCCGGTACTGCATGGAAACAGGCTACCGATAAGTTAGACCTGCCTTATTTGAATGTGGTGACCATCGGGCAAGAAGTGAAAGATGTTTATGGCATCTGGCAAAAAACCTGTGAAATTGCTGAAGCAGGCATATTGCTGGTGCGCCCGGATGGTTATGTGGCATGGCGCCATCAGGAAGCCTTGTATGATGGCGCAGTCGCCTTGCAAAAATTAACGCAGGTGCTAGAACAAATGAATTATCAAATCGCTTAATTCAGATTTTAAAAAGTTATGTTGAAACTGGTTGTTGAACAGATTGATGAATGATTTTTGCGGTAAATTGCAAAACCGGATTTTCAGCATCTGTTCGATAACTGGCATAGAGCGGTAAGGTCGGTAAGTGTTGTTTCAGCTCAATCGGCTGTACATTCGGGTTGAGCAATTGCCGTGCATATTCAGGAATAAAGCTCCAGCCCAAACCCATATTAATGAGATTGATATGCTGTAAGGCATTGGTGACTTGGTATTTATATTTCAGTTTTAAATTTTCTTTTTCAGTGAATTCTTCAATTCGCTGATAGAAAACTGGAGAAAAAAACTGGTCGCAGACAATAAAGTCATCATTTTGAATTTGCCTTAAGTCCTGAATCTTGCGATTGGCAATATAATTTTGATGGGCGACGAATAATAATTTTTCTTCAAATAGCAAGGTGCTGCTATAAACCGGATCATCAATACACACGCGACTAAAAATTAAATCCAGTTCGGAGTTTTTCAATGCCTGAACCTGTTCGCTACAGGATAAACTTCTAATTTTAAGATCGACTTGTGGAAATTGAGCGCGAACCCGTTGAATAATTTGGGGAATAATAGTCATTTCCGCAACGTGCAATACGCCAATAAACAGCTGTTGCTGACCTTGGTTGGCAATTTGACGTGCATGAGCGACAGCAAGTTCCGCGTATTTAATCGATTCCAAGGCGTATTTTAAAAAACCATAACCTTCTGCAGTCAAAGCGATTTTGCGTGCACTGCGGTCAATCAGTTGTACACCGACTTCTTCTTCCAGATCTTTAATTTGCTGACTGAGGGAAGGTTGTACGGTACACAGTTTTTGTGCAGCACGGGTAAAGTTGAGTTCTTCAGCCAGAGCCACAAAGTAACGTAAATGTCTAAGTTCCATAGAGTATTTCCTGCTGCACAATGGTTTTACCCTGGAGACCAAAAACTAAAATTCATACGGAATCATTAATAGAGGTAAAAGCATATTTTTAAATTTCAAGAATTTTGATATCGGCATATTGCTGAATTAAATCCGGATTTAAACTATGGATGTAATCCATGAACGCAACGTTAAACTGACCTATCATCTGCGTTTTTTCAAATGCCAATTTTCCTGCAATGGCAAAATGGGTATGTGCCGCAATGGTGGCAATGGTTGGTGTGGTTACAGCACAGTAAGCCGCGATTAAAGCACCGAGTGCACAGCCTGTCGCGGTAACTTTCGGTTGTAAATAAGAGCCGCCATTGACTTGAATTACAGCATCAAGCTCTTTACTTAAAATAAAATCAGATGTACCTGAAATGGCAATGCATTCAGCATAATCTAACAGCACTTTAGCTTGTTGATATACATCGGCACTATCCAGAGTGCTATCCATACCTTTGGAGATTACCTGATTGCCTGCAAGGGTACTGACTTCTGAAGCATTACCGCGAATCACGGTTGGGTGATATTGCAGTAACTCATCCACCATATCCGAACGCCATTTCAAAACGGGACCATAACCGACTGGGTCAAGCACCCAAGGGGTATTGGTACGTTGTGCCGTTTTTGCAGAAATTTGCATCGCCTGCATCTGTTCAGTGGTCGGTGTACCCAGATTTATGCTGAGTGCAGCGGAAATAGTGGTAAAACTTTCGGCTTCGAATGGATTATCAATCATTGCAGGAGAAGCACCCGCAGCCAGCAAAACATTGGCTGCATAATTGGCTGCAACGCTATTGGTAATGCATTGCACCAAAGGTTGCTGGGTGTGCAGCTGGGTCCATGCTTCAACAATCTGCCTGACCAATGTTGAAGTTTGATCCATAGGATGATTCCTTAAGTTAGATCCCGGATGGATGAGACGAGACATATGGCTCACCGCTTACTGGGTGAAATTCTATTGGGTAAAATAGTGGTCTTGATGCTTACAGGTGCGACAGCATAAGGTCACATAATTTTCAGCATCGTAATCGACGGTTAGCTCATTGGAACCACAATACATACAGCGTTTTTGAGAATAGAAGCTTAAGCGTGGTTCAATTTTTTTCCAAATTCGCCAAATCGGCTGGAAAAAAATACTTTCATCATAGCCTATAAAGCGAAAAAACAGGATTTCACTCATCTTGCTAAAAGGAATATTGTGTGGACGTGGCAGGGTCGATGTTTCCCATTTTTCGGTCACGGCCCGTTCACGATATTGTTGCAAGGTTTTCTTTAACAAGTTGGTGTTAATAAAGTTTTCATTACGGATTTGCAGGGCTTTTTGTTGATATAAATATTCCAAAGCGGTTTGCACCAGATAATAAATTTGCCCCACTGCCAATGAATCCATTAAGCGATAACAAAAGGTCTGAAAACTGTTATTTCCTGCAATTTGGATGCCCCACGTGCGGCAATAGAACTGGGCAAACTGAATAATTTCCTGATACAACACTAAATAAAGCACATTCTTCACTTCATCGGCATTTTTAAAGGGCACACCCATGGTTAAATTTTCATAAAACCAGTTTCGAAGTTGCTGGGTAATGCTAAACAGACTTGGTTCAGAATAACCATCCAAACGCACATTGACATAGTAATGATGTGCCTCCGAGGCAAAATCCTTGGCAATCAGGATTTGTTCTTTTACCAGTTGCTTGACCAGATAATTTTGAAATAAATAATTCGGAGTAATGGAATGGTATTTAATACTTTCCCAGTCAATATATTCATGATGCGTAGTATGTTCCTGAACCTGATTATCCAAAATACTCAATAAGAACAATTTATTTAAAAAGCTGATCTGATCCAGTCGGTATTCAACCGTATCTTTATTTTTTGATTTGAGTTTGCGTTGCTCTTGCAGACGCGTTTCGGTGAGCATTTTTTTTCGATTGACCAGACATTTGTCACAATGACAGTTGGTGCGTCCATCCTGAAAAACACGATGCTGACAGTGACTACATTCATGAAAATTAAGTGCTTGATCGTACTGTTCTGCTTCAATCCAGAACATGGATGCCTGGCACAAAGGGCATGATGTACTTTCATCTAACTGTTTTTGCAGAATCTGAAGGAGCATGGAAAGAGTCAATCACAAGTCTGGTTAATCATTTAAACGATTATACACATCTCTTTTATTGTAACGTGATTGAATAGTACTGAATGAGCAATAAATCCGTGCAGGAAAATGCAGCTGAACCTTGTGCTTGAAATAGCCTAAGCGTTTATGGTTCATTGATGTGAAGATAGAAGCAATTCTTCCATCTTCACAAGAACAGGGACTATCAGGGGAAATAACTAATAAGAAGCAGGGCAAGGTAATGACTCATCTTCTTCGCCTAATTGCTTTGCATTGATTAAAGCCTGAACTTTTTTAGAGGGGATTTTTTTGCTGCCTAATGCATCGTAATTATTCAAAATCGCGCCAATATCGGGCGATTGCATCGGAATACCTTCACAGCTCATAAACATCGCAATCACCTTGTGATCAATTCCGGCAGCGTCGAGTGTTTGCATGGTTTTGATGTTTTCCACACGGACAATATGATCTTTTAAATACATGGGACACCTCTTCTAATTTTGAATTAATTTTATAGTGCGCTTTACACATATCAATACAAGCAAAAAACGTGCTCAAAATGTAGTCGTCTTGAAAATATCTGTCACTTTGAGTTAAGTCAGGGTAGAAGCCAGGTAAATCTTGCTCTTTTAATATAAAGAGATGTGAGAATACGATTATTTTCTATTTACATTGCTGGAAAATATCTAAGTTGGAACACATGATTTTTAACTGCACGTATGTTAAGTAAGCAAATGAAGTATTAATTGTACTGATGTTCAGAGCATGAATTGAAAATTGTGAGCAATGTGCCCATATATAACTCAAATCAATCGCACAGACAGATTGTGAAAGTTGTCGTATGATCGAAGCATTCACACAAAACAAAGTCTTGGCGTAAGAATTACAGGATTAGGACATTATATGAATATCGCGGCAAACCCAATGGTTGAAGCAGACCAAACTGTTTATTTAAAAGACTATGAAAAACCTTCTTTTTTGGTTGATTCAATCAATCTGGATATTCAAGTTCATACAGATCGTACCGATGTAAATGCAACCTTGGTGATGAAGCGCCAGACAGCAGGGGATTTGGTACTGCTGGGTCGTGATCTGGAATTAAAATCCATTACTTTAAACGGCAAGCCACTGACTGAAGCAGACTACACACTGGATGCGGAACAGCTGGTGATTGCCGATGCACCAAATGAAGTCATTCTTGAAACTGCCGTGGTTATTCATCCTGAAAGCAACACACAGCTTGAAGGTTTATATCAGGCGGGTGACGATTTATTCGTGACTCAAAACGAGCCTGAAGGTTTTCGCAAAATCACGTTCTATCCGGACCGTCCGGATGTCCTGTCTGTCTTTACCACACGCGTAGAAGCGGATAAAAAATTTCCTGTGCTTTTAGCCAATGGTAACTTGATGGAAGCCGGTGAGGCTGGCGAAGGTCGTCACTACACCATTTGGCAAGATCCGACCAAGAAACCCAGCTATTTGTTTGCTTGCGTGATTGGTGATTTGGCGGTGTTGAAAGATTCTTATGTGACTTCCGAAGGCCGTAACGTTGCACTAGAAATTTATGCTGTCGAAAAAGATATTCCAAAATGTCATATTGCCATGGAAGCGCTCAAACATTCCATGCAATGGGATGAAGAACACTATGGTCGTCCGTATGACCTAGACAATTATATGATCGTAGCGACCAGTGCATTCAATATGGGGGCAATGGAAAATAAAGGTTTAAATATCTTCAATACGTCATGCGTGCTTGCTGACGAAGAGTTCACCACGGATGCTGCTATCATGCGTGTTCAGTCGGTGATTGCGCATGAATATTTCCATAACTGGACCGGTAACCGTATTACCTGTCGTGACTGGTTCCAACTGTGCTTAAAAGAAGGTTTAACCGTCTTCCGTGATCAGTCTTTCTCGGAAGATTTACAATCTGCTGCAGTACAACGTATTGATGATGTTGCTGTATTGAAAGCGCATCAATTCCCTGAAGATTCAGGTCCGCTTTCTCATCCGCCGCGTCCAGACCATTTTGTGGAAATTAATAACTTTTATACCGCAACCGTGTATGAAAAAGGTGCGGAAATTAACCGCATGATGGCGACCTTGCTCGGTAAAGAGAAATTCCGCGCTGGGACTGATGAGTACTTTAAACGTCATGATGGTCAAGCGGTGACAGTAGAAGATTGGGTATCCGCATTAACTGCAGGTTCTGGAGTAGATTTATCTGCATTCCTGATTTGGTATAACCAGCCTGGCACACCAAAACTGGAAGCTCAAGGCGAGTACGATGCTGTGGCTCAAATCTACCGTTTAAGCTTTAAACAAAGTTTAAAAGCGAATGCGAAATATCCAAACCTAAAAGCGGTACCGATTCCTGTTGCTTTGGCACTTTTTGATGCAGAAACAGGTGAGCAATATACACTGCAATCTGAAGCACTATTTGAAAATGGCGTGAAAGATGGGGTGTATTTATTTGATCAGAGTGAAGCAACCATTGAGTTTAGCGGCGTAATTGCAAAACCTGTGGTCTCATTGCTGCGTAATTTCTCTGCACCAGTGAATCTTGAATTTAACTATTCAGATGAAGAACTTGCATTCTTATTGCAACATGAAACCAACGGTTTTAACCAGTGGCAGGCCACCCAAACCTTGCTGGAACGTATTTTGCTGCAAGGTCATGATGCAGATATTTATATCCAAACCATGAAAAATACCTTGCCTGACGTCATTCAAAAAGATCCACTGTTGGCTTCACGTTTGTTTGATGTGCCGACAGAAGGCTATTTGGGCAGCCGTATTGATACAGATTATCAACCTGCCAAAATTCAGGAACAGCGTAATGCTTTGCTGAATAGATTGGCACGTGAACTTGGTACATTCTGCAAAGAGACTTACCTGGAGTTAGACCCGGATAATCAAAGTGAGTTCTCTCAAGCGATGGGTGTGCGTGCACTGAGAAACATTATGCTCAGTATGATTGCACGTCAGGGTGATGTTTCTGCCTTTGATCTGGCTTATGAGCAGTATCATACAGGCAACATGTCTGAACGGTTGGGTGCGCTTAAAGTACTGGTCTGGAATGATGCACCACAGGCTCAAGAAGCGTTGGCAGACTTCTATAGCCGCTTTGAAGATGAAGCCTTGTCTTTAGATCAATGGTTTATGGTTCAGGCAGCACATCCGAAAGCAACTGCAGAAACCATCAAGTATTTAACCTCTCATCCTGATTATGATTTGGGTACACCTAACCGTATTCGTGCAGTCAGTGGGGGTTTGAATGCCAATCCTGTAAATACCTGGAGTTTTGGTGTCCAGCACTATATTGATCTGGCTAAATATCTGGATGAGAAAAACCCGATTGTCGGTTCACGTTTACTGCAAGTACTTTCACGCTGGTACACCTTGGCAGAGCCACAACGTACACAAGTAAAAACTGCGCTTGAAGCGTTAAAACCACAAGTGAAATCTAAAAACGTTTCAGAAACGTTGAATAGTATGTTGAGTATTTAACTTAGCATTCATTAAATAACTAGAAAGCCTTTTCTTGATTAAAACCGAGAAAAGGCTTTTTTATTTTTACAGCGTAATTTAACAGAAGAATAAATGAACCGCTGTTTAGAATAACTAAATTAAAAGATAAAATTATAAGACATATTTTCTATTGAGTTATTCTTTTAAAAGTGTCGATTAAGTCACATTAGTAGCTTAAAATAGATGTATTGAAGCTCATCTTAAGATGGGCTTTTATCATTTAGCAGACTGTTATTGGATTAAACCTGTCACTTTATTCAGTAGACTGGAGGTTGGTTTTGTTAATTAAAATTGAAGATGGTTTTTATTTAAACTCCCAGCATATTATTGCTATTCGGGTTTCAAAAAGTACCAGTGATGGACATTTTGTTGTAGTGATTGAATATACACCGAATAATATTCAGGCAATGGGAACCTATCAAAAAACTTTTGACAGTAAAATTGAAGCCGAAATTTATCTACAAACTTTGCATCAACACATTTCCAAATAATTTCTTTATATCGCTATTAGGCTTACAACCTAAATTTATTTAAAAAAGAGTCTTTTGTTGGAATAAGTTTGATTGATGAAAATCTAAATAAAGGATAACGATGATTAAAAATTGTCATATTAACCTTTAACGTATGTCACTTGATTTATTTGGATATTCAAAGATTAATACGGATCATGAACCAGATAAAAAGTGAATGAGTCTTTTTTTAATCGATTGTAAATCTACTTATATTAAAAAGTCCCTTTGAAAGGGACTTTTTTCATGGCTAAATTTTTATAATCAGTACAGGAATGGGTGATTGGGTCAGTACAGCCTGAGCGACACTTCCCAATACTAATTTTTTGAATCCTGTGCGGCCATGCGAACCCATAATAATTAAATCCGCACCGACTTCATCAGCCACCTGGATTATTCCTTCAGCAGGCGAGACACCGTGAATAATTTTGGTATCTACATCAATGTTATCTTGAATAAAGGATTGCTTGATTTCAGTTAAGCGCAACTGCGCACTCTTTTCAGCTTGCATAAAGTAATCCGTAATTGCAGGTGCGACTTTATAAAAGTCCACACCGACAAATGGATCTACAGCAATCACACTGGTAATAGTGACTTGGCAATGGAGTTCTTTGGCCAAAGATAATGCTTGTTCAACCGCTGCATAAGAAATAGGGGATTCATCTACCGGAACTAAAATATGTTTATAAGTCATGAGATTATCCTTATGAATAGAGCTGAATTGGAAAGAGTTTTTAATTGTAAGTCATGATGATAAAGTAAAGGACTGTTAAAATAGATAGATAAACCCCACATCAGCTGTAGGGTTTATTGATAAGTATTTATTCTTTAACAATGAGAACAGGAAGTTTCGTTCCTTTTAAAACATCCTGAGCAAAACTACCGAGCAAGAACTTTTGAAAACCTTTGCGGCCATGTGAACCCATCACAATGAGATCAATTTTCAACTTTTCTGCAGCTTCAATAATACCTTCTTCAGAGACAGTCCCTTTAACGATTTGAGAGTTGGCAGTAACACCATTTTCGCTGGCAATCGCTTGAGCCTGTTTCAGTGACTTTTCCGCATTGGCATAGGCTTGGACGAAATACTCTTTCATAATTGGAGATGGATAGTAAAAGTCTGCCTCAGAAAACGGGTCTTCAGTGACCAAGCTAATTAAAGTTAATTGACTACCAAAAGCTTGGGCAATCTGAGCAGCTTTTTGCACGGCAGACAAGGAAATAGGGGAACCGTCAACTGGGACTAAAATATTTTGATAAGACATATTACTTGTTCCTTGGAGTTTATTATCTGGCTATTAATTATAGATAGCACATTGTGTTTGAATGATCAATTTAGACTGTGAAATGATTTAAAATTTATTAAATATCATAAATATAAGTGTGTTCTGTTTTGCATTTAAATCTAAGTTGGAAACTCTACATTTGCATAGATATTTCTAAATATCTAAACCCGTATTAAAATGGCTAAGAATATTATCGTCTTCAATAAATAGCGGGCGAAATAATGCCAATAAGGAAAGCCCGTGGATTCAAAATTTTTCGGTTTAAGTCTGTGTTTAATTGCTGCACTCAACCTTAGTGGTTGTCAGAATACCCAAAGTAGTACCAAAGTGATTGCGAGTGTTTTTAATGCTTCCACCAATGTACAAAAAAAGATGATCGATAAATATGCACCCCAAGAGATTTTGGTACAGAAAAATATAACCTATATGCAGGAACCCACATTAACTTTGGATATTTATCAGCCCAAAAATGTGAGGCAACTTGAGCCGCGTCCAACCGTAGTCTGGGTTCATGGAGGGGGATGGGTTTCAGGTTCTAAAGAGCACGCGCGTGGCTACTTTAAACTTTTGGCCAATCAGGGCTATAACGTGGTGTCAATACAGTATCAATTTGCCCCCCAAGCCATTTATCCAAATCAGCTGCTACAAATTAATCAAGCATTAAAGTTTCTAAGCGAGCATGCGCAGGCATATCATCTTAATGCCAATCAAATGTATTTGGCAGGTGATTCGGCAGGTGCGAACTTAGTCAGTCATTATGCCGCTTTACTCAGTAATCCGGATTTTGCCCAGCAGTCAGGTTTTACGCCGTTGATTCAACGTGACCAGATTAAAGGCTTAATTTTACATTGCGGTATTTATGATATGAATGCTTTTATTAATACTGCACCGAATGAACTGAAATTAATCGAATGGGGGGTATTTAATCTGGTTCAATCCTATACCGGCAATAAAAAAGACAATGCGGAATTTTTAAAAAGTATATCTCCCATTCAATATTTAACCCCGAATTATCCACCGGTATTAATTAGTGGTGGTAATAAAGACTTTTTAACCAGGACTCAATCTGTACCTTTTGCAAAAGCTTTAATAGATCAAAATATACCCGTAACTGAATTATTTTATCCCAACTCTAAAGAATTTTTAGTCCATGAATATCAATTTATGATGAGTAAAAAAGCCAGTCAGCAAACCTTTACACAAACCATTAAATTTATTCAAAAATATAGTCCTTCATTTTTTTAAAAGTGCTTGAGATCATTTACATTTGAAAGATTAAATACATATTTTATTAGGGTCTGTTGACATTTGTTGCTTAAAAAAATAGCGAGGTAGTAAAATTAAATCGCCAAACCCAATTTTACTCTCGCTATGCCTCGTACAATGCTGAATAATCAACACTGGTCTAAGTTACTTTCTATTTTCCGA
>NZ_JAZQPV010000035.1:0-5758 GCF_045628685.1 Acinetobacter sp. | reverse complement strand
GCGAAGGGACGATCCATACATGTAAACTTGCCCAAGAACGCCAGGGTTGTATGGACCCGAGAGGATCGAGTCGGACAGAGTTGGAATCCATGAACCACTGTTCGCATCATAGTACTGGACTAGGTTCAAGACCTGATCATAATAGACCATTCCAGGTGACGGGGCAGTAGGAGCCGAAGGGAAAGATGGAATGTTCCCTGTATACGATGTCGTGCCACGCTCAGTAATCGCGCCAAGAAGCGGATAGGACTGAACACCAATTGGATAATACTGCATGATGTTCGATGCGGCGTGAACAGATGCATAATAGATCTTGTTAGGTTCAGTGTTCTCAACGTTGATTGTAAACGTTGAAAAAGCACTGACTGTGTTCGTAGTTGTCGCGTTCGTGCTTACCACCTCAGTGGATGGGAATGGATTAGAAAGTGCAGCGTGCCAAGCACCTACAACCTGCGCTTCCCCAATTTTTTGAATTGGATTTGCCCAATCAGGATTTGCATCAGCGGCGTATGCTTGACCATCGATTGGATAGTTCGAAGCGCTGATTGGCTTATCGCTGAGGAGGACGACAGCTCCGTCAGTCACATCGAGGGAGGTAGGCCGAGTCACCGTCAACATGATGCTGGTTGGGCTGGGGCGTGTTACCTCGATGGAGAATTGTCGTGCTTCGATCCACAGGTCGTGGGTTGTCTTTGCTGAAATATCTGAAGGCGTGCTCATATTTAGTCCACGTGGTGATTTGAACTATTTATGGCAATGGGACAGCCACCGCTATTTGTCACCTAATGCTGTATCCGCGCGCTCTGCTGGCCAGATAAATACCGCATGACAAAATACGTAGAACACAAATTTCGCCCCTCGGAAACTATCGACGCGGTGATGCGCCTAAGAGGCAGACATGACTACACGCAGGAGGAACTTGTCGCCCTGCGTGTGATGTTCAATGAGCTGAATGGCACGAGAGTGCCTAGACCAGGGGAGACCTTTAAGATTCCCCTGTTTGAGGATTAGCGGATTCGCATTCCTGGAAGGGCACCATCTTCTGGATGGAGGATGTAAATGCCTGGATTTTCTGCACGGTCAGCGGCTGACGCAGCCATGATCATGCCGTTCGAGACGCCGAACTTCATCTTACGTGGCGCGAGGTTGGCAACAATGACGGTCAGCTTGCCCACGAGTTCCTCTGGTTGGTAGGCTGACTTGATGCCGGCGAGGACGTTGCGTGGCTCTGCTTCCCCGATGTCTACGGTCAGCTGGATCATCTTGTCAGCTCCCTCGATATGGGATGCAGAGATGATCTTACCGATGCGCAAGTCTACCTTTACCAGGTCATCGATGGTGATTTGCGGTGCAATTTCTTCGATCATAAAATTTCCTATTCAAGTTCAGAGCATGTGACAAAGTAAAAGTTCCGACGTTCTGTAGGCACGTCGTTTTGTGCTTCCTTGAGCGCTTTGAGATGCTCAATCGCACGTGGTAATTCCCTGCAAACATGCAGGATTTCATGCCGCCCGCCTGGATACTTACACCAGACAAGGGACACATAGTACTTCTCGTTGCTAGCTAATGACATGCTTTGCAATCTTGGCGATGTTGTAGGCGTCGTCCGCGCCGACGTGGTGACGGCCTTCGAGGGTCTCACCCATGAGCTGCAGCATCCGGTCCATCCCGACTTCTTTCTTCAGCTTGTGCTTCAGGGCAAAGAGGGTCTTCACGTTCACGTGCGTGCTCATGATGTCGAACGGGTTGTTTTCAGGCTTGATGCCGTAGAGCTTACCCACACCCTTCGGTGTTCTCGAGCTCAGCATGTTCTTGTCATAGTTCCCGCAGGAATACCATACGTGCTCAGGCTTGATGTCATGCTCGGCCTTGATGTCACGCAGCACACGGGCGATGTCTTTACCTTGTTCCATAATGGCTTCTTGTGTCCAGCCTGTAAGCTCTGTACAGAAGTCGCTGACCTGGGTGAAGCGTGGTCGGACGACATAGGAGGGAAACTTCGTCACCTCACCTGTCTCATAGTTGAGCTTCGCCAACCCGATCTCGATGATCTCGTTTGGTTTGCTTCCTTGCTCTTCACGGGTGTTCCAGCAGGTGGCTTCACAATCTATTACGAATCCTACATCTAGTTTTGCACTCATGTTATTCCTTATTGTGTATCGTCATCGTCGTAAATCTTCAAGCCATTTTTCTCGTAGGCAACTACTGCCGGCTCGTGATTCTTGACAACCGTAAGTTGTGGCCGTGGCCAAGGCGCTGGAATTGTCCATTCCAACTTCATCATGGGAATCGGTGGATGGGCCCGCAGCTCCTCAATTTCTTCCTGCGTGGCAATACGCCACTGATCTGACAGCAGCAGAATGCCGAAGGCGACTGACATGTTTCGCAGGTCGCTCGTGTCTTCCGTGTTGAACACCGCACCTGGAGGGGTCAACACCATGGTGTGCCCTGACTTCTCGTTGTGAATAACGACGTCGTTCTCGGGGTGCACAAGCTCATGTATTCTCATGGCTTGACCTGGAAGTGATCAAGGAGGATATGGATCTCGACGGAGATTGCCACCCGTTCGTGACGAAAAGCACGCAAGGCGACCATCAGGTCTTCGCGCTGTCCGCCTTGCGGCAGCGCATAGGCTTGGCTCGATGAAATACGGATGCACTCATCGAGCACCTTGGCGCGTTCAGTCAACCACGTTACGCGTTCGTTCGAAATTGGATGGGTCATAATCAGGGGTCCTTTGGATAAACCATTCGGGTGGTCGACGGTTGGTCCATCGTGCGAACCTAGCCTTTTCACCCACATAAAGATTTTGGTAAGCAGTGACGGCATCGTCAACCTTGTATTCGTCGGGCATGGACAGCGGCGGATCAACCATCACGCCATGAGGGATGTTCTTTGGCAGCTCAGCGAGGAACTTGATAATTCGCTCTGCGGCGTGCATCTTACGGTAGCGGAGAGTGTACTCGATGCAGCATTCAACAACTTGGGATAGTCTAAACTCTCCGCCACGGCGCGCGTTGCCTTTGTGCTCGTATAGGCGCTGTACGATGGTCTTTTCAGTTTTCCCGACATAAACCTTTCCATTCACCGCATTGCGGATCAGGTAGATGGTTTGCGTGAGAGAGGTGTTCATAGGAGTATTGTATCATACTCCCATGGTTTTGTGTTAGTCTTTTTTCAGAATGAACAGTTCATACGAAGGATGACTGTCATCCTTCTCGATATTCCATCCAATTGGAAGATTTTTCTTAAGCATTCTGCTGTACAGCTTGCCGCGATTCGCTTCGCCCTTAAATGAATCTATACGAAGCTCTCTTGGGTTAAACTCTTCAATAAAGTCTTCAATTATTTTCTTAATTGTAGCAAAGACTTCAAACTCATTACCGCTGCCAGTCTTCTTTGAAATACTTGTGGACGCATTTCCCAGTTCATAAAATGAAACTACCCATGCATCTAATGCAACTGAAATTTGATCAGCCTCAAATAGAATCTTTCTCTTTCCTACGATGAAAGTCGCCTGAAAAGTGGTCTTGCTTTTGTTGGTAACTTTGTAAGGCAGCGGTTTGTCGAGCGCTTCGCTCAAGCTCTCTTTCACCATCATGAAGTACACGGGCTCGTGATCAGCACCTGGTTCTGATTGCAGTTCCCAACCTGGTGGTAGATTCTTCTTGAACATGCGGGCGTAAAGCTTGGCCCTATTCCCATCGTTCTTATCAGCACTGAACGTGATTACTTCTGGGTCACGTTCCTTAATGAATTTCACAAGAATTGCCTTCAGTGTTGAAAAGACCTCAAGCTCACCACCACTACCAGTTTTCCCGTAATTCAGATCCTGATATTCAGCTGATTGCCCAGGCATACGCATTTGGCGCTTTTTCATTTGAAGTTCGCCAAATGAAATGTCCCATTCACCTTCATCAACATCATCCTCTGCGCCCTCATTGCTGGCAAAGAACTGAATCTCGCGGCCAGCTACGTTAAACGAGGCATAGTAAGCGTGAGGCTCATTCTGCAGAATCTTAAACTCTGTCGGTTTATCTAATAGTTCATCAAGTTTCATTGGCGCACCAGAACGTAGCCGATTTCATTATTCGAGAAGTTCACCGTCAGACGATTCGCATTGTCAAATGTGACGTCACTTGGAATAATGATCTTTGGACCATTACCTCTGTCTACGAAAAACTGGCAGAAGCCAATGTACGGTGAAGGAAAATTTAACCCGTGGTTTACGGTCCACGTCTTGGCAGGGGCCGTCTGCGTGTGGCGATACGTCGTCCCATACGACTGACGGTTAATGAGTTCCCATGCAGAGCCATTCCATACACGAAGTTGCTGGTCATCAACATTGTACCATGTCATTCCTAAAAATGGATTTGCTGGGGCGGCTGAAGCTGAAAAGTTTCGAGCGACATCTACCACATTTTGAAGAAACGTTTCACCCCATCCTGATGAATCACGGCCAGTAAAATCAACTGGATATTTGGTAATTTCAACAGCTGGTGGAACGACAATTGGTGTTGAACCGGTGTCAATGAGATAAGTGCTTAAATTGGTAATAAATCCATCTGTGCTGAGTGTTGACGCTTCATTTGCCTCTAATGATGGAATATTCTCGTTGACTTTAATCGTAGTTCTTGAGTTCGCAAATGAGCTTGACGCAATATCGCCAGAACCTGTTGGCGTGTAGACAGTGTAACGTCCTGTGTACTTTGCGTTGCCAACAATATCAAAAGTTGTGGCCTTAATAAGAACAAGCCCGGTTGGAACTGGAGATGTATAAAATGGAGCAACATCTCCAGTTTCAGGCTGGCGATAAAACTTTCCTTGAAAAGCGTTAACTACATTCCCTGAAACCTCAATGGTACCCGTTGTTGGATTAATCTTTAGAATCTTAAACTTACGCATGTGCTCTACCTGAATAATTTCTTAGTCAGATATTTATTGGACTTTCTGTTGTCGCATCCTTGCTACCAGCAAACTAATGTGACATATCAGTGAGGGTCAAAATAGCCTCATGCAACTTTCCTTCTGCCTTCAGAACTGCAACGTTGAGCGATTCTTTGGTGGTGCTGTCCATTCTTCTACCTTTACATTTAGGGCAGCTTCGAACCAATCAGCGACGAGGCGGCGGTGGCAGAAATCACCGGGGTTTTCAAGTTTTTCAAAGCACATCAGCGTCACATCATCGCCATACTCATCGATGATGGCATCATACATCTCACGAGGATTAAGGTGAGCTAGGACGAGGCGATGAAACTCCTTCGCGTACAGTTCCTTGCTCAAACCTTTGTGGGCCATGTCAACAAGGCCCCACGGGGGTGCAAGCATCTTCAACTGTGGGCCGGTGTACCACTTCGGCGGGTGCTGTGAGATGCTTAGAGGGTTCTTGATGTTTCGAATGTTAGAGAAGTATGAGGTGAACATGTTAGCTATTGAACTAAAACAAAACAGCCTCTGATGGCTCCACCCTCGTGGAATATAACGTTTAGTTCAAATTTATCCAAACGCCGGTTATAGCTAAAGGACGAAGCATTAATTTTCTGACAGGATTCAAGCGCATAAAGCACCCCCTTTGCGATAAGCAATGAATCATCCACGTCATAAAATGCAATACTATTGCTAATCATGATGGCAATGGCCTCGATCGTCATTGTTGCTTCTGGTTCAGGTTTGCGGGACGTTAGTTTCGGCATAATAGACTCCAAAGTTAGGTGCTGCAAAGTTGGCAGGTGTGGGAGCGACGCGTCGCTCCTACACC
>NZ_JAZQPV010000034.1:0-13788 GCF_045628685.1 Acinetobacter sp. | reverse complement strand
GACCGCTTGGCCTCCGACTTAGCTCAAACCATTTTCTTCCATGAACAGCTCAAGCCATTTTAACGGCTCGTTCTTCGCCAGCTCGATCAGCTGTTCTGGAGTGTATTCAAAGCCTTCGTTAGTTGTGTCTTCCATTTTGGTTTCCCCTTGTGTAGTAGTTCAATTTGGTTCAAAATCAAAAAACGTGCAAACCAGCCAGTCGTCATGGACGTGCAGAGCTGCTTATGAGCACGGTGCATTGCAATGCTGATCTCGCTGTTCTTGCTCTTGGCAGTAAGTCGACCACGTTCGATCGCCACTGCCATCATTTCTTCCCACGCAGTTTCAAGCTGAAGCCCGTAGGACAGCTCGTTAAAGCGGGCCTCGGAGCACCATGCCGTCCCCACATCTGGGCGCAGCATCTCGTGGATTGGTCGCTCATAGAAAGCTACAAGCTCGTGTAGCTTTTCATGGTCGTACTCGCGCTTGACTCCGTCGTTGAAGAACGTTTCCATGGACTGAGTCAGGTTCACCTTCTTCTTGCCATGAACTCGCTCCCACACCTTGTGCAGTTTCTTCGCGAGGTCGACGTTCAACTCGCAACCCTTCGTTTTCAAGAAGAAGATATCGTGCATCGTCTTCTCCCACTTGATGTCCCACTCTGCGTGAGACACCTTTAGCGTGAACAACAGGTCCGGGTCTAGGAAGACGGGGTCCTTGTTCGCATCGATCAGCTCTTGTGCCACCTCATGCCACTGCGTGTCGATGACGCAGATGTTCGAGTTGCTTCCGCGAAACTGGATTGGCGTAAGGATGTCAATGTCACGTGGAACCCGTGAATCTGAAAACCAGTGATACACGGCAACGGACCCGATGATTCGATAATTCATGTTCAATTCATGTTCTTTCAGAGCTGAATCACATACAGGGTATTTTCGAGAGTGGAATCATGGTCTTTACCCAGAAACAAGACGAGATCGTCAGATACATCTCGCTCATTTTCCATAATTTCCTTCACTTCACTAGCATTCAGGTCATACGGGGAGTTGTCCAGACAGAACATGGCCAGCTCCTTGTAGTCATACTTTCCGTCATGCTCGTAACAGCGTACGTAGCCCATTCCTGATGTGTTCGAGTAGCCGCTAAGCCCGAGCTGAGAGAAGAACTCAAGGAAGTCCTTTTCTCCAAGCTCAACTAGTCGGTTGATCCCGCCGCCAGCCTCGAGGAAGGCAACGTATTGGAAGTCTGAGCGCCGAAGCTGTGAGACGCGAAATGTATTGTTCTCAACGATGTTTTGCCAGTGGCTCATCTTATACATCTTGAGGAACCACTGGGCATCTTCTTCCTTGCTGACTTCAAGGAGACCGTGTCCGGTAATCTTCATTTACGCCAGCTTCGCCAGTTGTTCGGGGAACTTGCTCACGTTCTGCGTGTCCACGCCGTTGCGGGCCTGGAGCGAGTTCGGCTTGGAAGGCACGTCCACGAATACCTTCTTCGGACCGAAACCGGTGACGGTGCCCACGATCAGCGAGCTGACGTAGCCGCCCAGGGTGGTGGCGACCTTGTCACCGACGTTCAGCATCTGCCCTGCGCAGTCGAACTTGCAGCCCGAAGACGACTTTGGCGATGGTGCTGCCAACGATTTCTTGGTGATGACTGGCATTGGCAGAACTGGAGCTTTCAAGCCCTGTGCAGCCAGGGCACGGGTTATTTCTTCGGCGCGGCGCCGCTGTTCGTTTTTGTCGATCATTTTTTGATTTCCTTAACTTAACCTGCTTAGAGTGAGAGTGGCGGGCTTTCCTAGATTGGTCCCCAATGCATTGGGGACCAATCTTTCTAATTACTTGGCCGACGGCCCCTCTTTAAAAGCTACTCCCACGTCGGGCCAGTACATCAGCTGCGTTCCTGCATCGAGCGTGCGGTTGACCGAAGTGGATTGGATGAAAACGGCGTAGTCACCGAGCTCATCGGGCGCCAGGCGGACGGTGCCGATGGTTGGCAGCGCGAGCATTTGTCGTGCTGCATCGCCGGCGAACACGGTGCCAGTGGTCTTGTCACGAATCGCGATCCGCTTGTTCGCCTGGACTTTCGGCTCGGTACGGTTCAGCTGATAGAAGGCGGCGCCACGTGCCATAGGTTGGCCGATGGTTTTCTCGACGAAGGGGCGGATCATCGACTGGTCGTCGGCTGATGTCACGTCAAAGAATTGAACTTCGCTCGAGATGTCGACCAGCTGCTTTTGCAGGTCTTCGAACGAGACATCTTGCAGGTTGGCGTAGAACTTGGTCGTCGACTTCATGCCTTGGGTACGGCCGGTGAAGTATTCGGTGAACGCTTCGACGTTCGCTTGGGTCGACTGGACCACGCCCTTCTGGGAGAGTTCCCATTCGTACACGTTGATGCCAGGGATGGCGAGGCCGAGGGTTGCGAGTTCACGCGGGCCCGATTTTGCCGGGACACGGAAGACGAAGGTCCAGCGGTCGGTGGCGATCAGCTGCTTCATCTTGGCGGCCAGTTCACGGCCACGGGAACGCGATTCGGTTTCTTGACCGTCGGTCGTCAGCATCAGGAGGAAGGAAACTTCCGGGTCGTTGGCATCCGGCACGCTTTCCATCAGCTTGATCGCCTCGAAAGCGGCGTCGATCATGGGCGTGCCGCAAGCGTCGGCTGGGTAGTGGGTCAGCGGCTTCAGGACTTGGACGTTCGAGTTGACGATTTCACGGCCGACGATGGCGCGATGCCCAACGCCGATGGTCAGGTGCGAGGCGATGATGTCTTGATTGGTGTTTTTAGCGGCGCCCTGGATCGTGGCGAGTTGCTCGTTGAAGTCCTGCATTGCAACATGGGCAAGGTGACGCATGGAGCCCGAGTTGTCGGTGATGAGGGAAAGATAAGTCTTCATTGGTAAACCTTTCAAAGAAATTAAAACAGAAAATATTCGCTGCTCATTTGCAACGTTTTATTTATGCTGCTAGGGTTACATTGTAGTCTATATCAACCAGGTTGTACAACAATTATTGTAGGTCAATAAAAAGGGACCTCTATGAGGTCCCTTTACGTTCAAAAATCGCGATCGCGATAGTGTCGATGATCAAATCCTCTGTCAATAAAGCGATTGATTTTTCGACGCTCTTCGCGGCACACCAAGTGATTATTTCGTGGGCTGCGATCTACGCGTATGCAACGAACAGTTGTTTCGACACGGACTCGACGACCATATCGATCACGCTCATATGAGGTAGTTACTTGTGGGAAAAATTGATTTCCAATAACAACGCGACCGTTGTTATCATGGTAGTGTGTTGTTGGAAATGGGTGTGCGGATGCTCCAAGAGCAACAACCGCCAATGCAATTGCGGTAAGTGCTTTTATCATGGTTTTTTCCTCATAATGAAGACGGAGCCGAAGCTCCGTCTTCTCCATCAAATTACTTCTGGCGTTTTGCCTTGTCGGCGCCCTGATTAATTTCTTCAGCTTCTTCAGCTGCACCAGGTTGAGGGGTGTTCATGTCCATTGCTTCTTGCTTTGCAACTGGGTCACGAGTTGGATCACCCTTCTTAGCTTCTTGCTCTTGTGCACGCATGCGCTGGTGCTCTTGACGAGTTGGGTCATTAAAGACTGCATCGTCATTTGCAACTTGCTGAAAGTAGTCAGATTTTGAATTTGCTGCATCAAGTTCAGCACCAACTTTCTGCTCTTCTTCACGACCAGCGTCGATGTCTTTTTTAACATCATCACCGCTTGCTGTCGAGGTGGATTTTGCTACTGCATCAGTTGCTGCAGTTCCACGATTAACTTCCTTGCCTGCAACTTCTGCAGTGGCTTTTACAGTCGATGCCTGGTTGTCGTTTTTTGCGTCTTGTGGGGTTGTTGCCATTATTCTTCTCCTAGAGTTTAGAATGCAAACTGCATTCGTGGAAAGATCATCACTATCCTGATACTATTTATTAGAACTATGAATGTTACTTCAAATTTTACAGATCAGTTTTTTGACCGCCGCGTGCTGCACGGGCCTTTGCTGCTTCTGCAGTTTCTGCAGCATTCGGGTCATAAAATTGATCTGAACGGCCTTCAAACTTTTTCTCAACCGGTAAAGCTGCTTGTGGGAGAGATTGCCCTTGATTAACTGCTTGCGCAACAGGTTGACCGACACCAGTGGTGTCAGGACCAACAGTGTTTTCTGGTTGTGGTGTAACCTTGTTGATTTCACCTTCACGTTCGATGCGCTTCATCTTATCACTGGGATCGACCAGGCCCTGGTTATCAGGAATCTGGAGAGCATCTTCCTGCGGAAGTGATTGAGCGCCATTTTGCGGAGCTTGAATATCACCCTTGAGGGTGGATTCCGCGCTGACGTCGTTGATTGGAGGATTTTTGCTGTTCATAACCGTTACCTTTCAGAAAAGGATGTGGTGCACAAAGCACGACATTCTCGATATCTGTACGACAAGTGACAGTATCGTACAGCTATTTACAGGAAATCTATCCTGGCATTAGGAAATCTCTTTAAGGTATGTACGTATCTCCATGAGAAGGTAACCAAGCCGATTTAAGCCCCTCCCATTATACACTCCCCAATATGTGTCACGCCACGAATTGGTCTCTTCAATGTACGCTTCACCTGTCGCAAGAAGAAGCTCCATGTACATTGGTTGCGCAAACTTCTGGATAAGAAGATCACGCATGATTGCTTCCTTTACGTCTTCCCAGTCAGGACGAATATTGATAAGTGAGCCAAGTTTTTTCGCTTGCCCTGGGCCGAGGGCCTTCTCAATGATGATGCGCTCTTGTACGTCTAGACTTTTTGCCGCTTGATATGCGTGCTCAACCGTGGGGTACGTTACGCCTGAGAGGACAACACGACAAGGGGAGAAGTTTGAAAGGAACCTGAATTCACCGTTAAAACCTTCGATTCGGTCCATAAAACTTTCAGAATGAGGTGGGGAGTTGTGCTTCCCTGGGATTGGTTGGTTTCAGCGAAAACACGGCGTGAGCCCAACAAATCAACAATGAGGAACAAAGAAGTGCAAGATCGGATACATTCGGCAGCAGACACTGGGAACAAACACAGCTTCCCTGCCTTTTACAGTCCAATCAACAAGCACAACAATTATGTAGGATGCTGAAAGTACCGCGCCCAGTTCCACACAACTACCCCGTTGAAACTTATACTACGATGCCTGCTGCTTCCAATGCTTGGACGTCGGCGTCCGAAATCTCGACTTGTGCATTCGCGTTCAACGCGGACAGACGATCGACAACTTCGAGCAGGCTACGCTGAATGACCTTAGCGTCGTCGCGGAATTTGTTCATCGTAGTGGTAGACAACACGTTGCCCATCGTGATGGCATCCGTTGGCTCGCCGTAGCGGCTTTGTGGCGGATTGCCGTTTTCGATCTGCGCCTTCAGGGTGGCGTGACGCTGAAGGGCTATGTTACGATCTGCATCTGTCAGTTCGCCGGTCATGACGTTATTCATGACCTTTGCCAGGGCCTTCAGGCCAGCTTCCTCGTTCATCAACTTGTTGATGCCGCTGATCTCGTTGACCGTTTCGATTGCCTTACGGATGGCGAAGCGGATGCGGATCAATTCTTGCACCTTCAAGACCGACGCCAGAGTTTCTTTTTGGAGGTCATCTAGCTTCTCGATCATGTTCTCGTAGATCGAGACAGCCACGGGGCTACCGATCCCGTGCTGATCTTGGGTGTTCAACTCGATCTCTGCACCGATTTCACGCTCGATGCGACGAGCTTGCTTCATTGAAACTTTCATATAGTCTCCGTGTTTGATATACTTGGTCAATGGAGTTATTATACACTGTACACCGGCTTCATGGTGTATTTGCCCAGGTTACGCTTACTTAAGAGTATTAACCTCATCTGGAGTAAGAAATACCATCCGCTCCGTACCTTTGACCATCATGCACTTTTGGCCTTTACGCGGTCCACGTTTTGCTTCACGAAACACTGCCCCCGTCATCTTTAACACACAGCTCGCTCGGTCATTAATAATGTCACCAAGCCATTCAAATGCGTAGATCATGAAGTCCTCTGGAAGATCACGCATCTTAGACCGAGCCAAAATGGCCATTGGGTCAGATTGGAAATTTGAAAGCATGCTCATGGGATTTCCTTTTCGCCGCATAGCACATAAAAGCCAAACCGAGAAACAGAAGATTTTTAAGTCTTCTCTCGATTTTCAATTAGTGTACCCGGGCATTCTATAATTTCTTGCAGACTTTCAAGACAACCGCCGCAGCACATGCCAGCGGCGGTTGTCATCATGATATCCTCGAGAGAAAGAGGAAAAAGTTGTTTAATTTCTTTTTCCGTGACATTGCTGCAAATGCAAATTATCATATTCTTCTCTCAAGGAAAATTTGAAATGCCAACACGTTAAGTGTCACTGCACGGCAAGAGCCCACTCTGCAGACAGGATGCGGCACAGTGACGTAGAAGATCGAGACGACATTTTTGGCTCTAATTGTCTGGTGTGGGACCTCGATGTTACGATGTCAACAAAAGACAGTGATCGACGTTAGACCTGGGACTCGAACCCTCTCTCCCACGTCTCAGGTGGGCGCATCAACCAAGAGCTTTGGCCGCTAAGCAGCGGATAATCAATTACAGACGGTTCGCAAACTTGGTAGGGATGAAGAGATTCGAACTCTTAAACTTCGCGTTCTGAACGCGTTGGCTTTGCCAATATTTGCCCACATCCCCAAATTCGTGCGCGAGGTTTTCCGGTCCTTACGACTTCCCCAGATTGTATGCTGAGACACATTCAACCGATTTGTATAAAGTCCAAACCAGTCCAAAACCCTACGACGTCATTGAGGTTTAAAGAACAATTAAGTTCTACACTTCGTCTAAAGTGCCCACGGTGTTCATCGCCTCACCACCCTTACTACATGTAGGGCTCACGGCTGTATCAAGCTCAAGCAGAGCGTCCACACTCCTCAGTGGCCTAGGGAACCTTACAACTTAATCATATAAGTCATGCATATGATCGTCTTGATCAATTATCTGATCATCCCAATCAAACCCATCAAACATGTAGATGTTTTGACGAGCTTCTTCATCTTCAACACGACGTTTTTCGTCTTCAAGTGATTCAATGTTATGTCGATTTTGAAAATCCAAGTACTCTTGATCGTCGAGGAATCGTTTTTCTTCTTCCTGCATTATCAGTTCATTGACAATTGCCTGCTGTTCATATTTTGGTTTACGAACTGGCTTGCTAACCGAAGTAACTTTATTCGTGTACATAAAATTCCCAAAGGGCTTTGAATTTCGATAGAGTTATTATAACTAAATCCTATTCGAATGTACACACTAATTTATATTCTATACTGGAGGAAGTAGTGGGATTCAAACCCACGAACCTAGTTTCCTAAGCTTCTGCATTTCCAATGCAGCGCGATCGATCACTCTGCCATACTTCCATTTCAAAGACCACTGAATGAACTCCCTCTTGTCGAGGAAAACGAATGGGCGTTACTTACGCTGCAGCGTAGAGTTCTTGCTGTCTTTCGACGCAACCACTATCCAGTAGTCTTTGAGATGGAGCGGGTAAACGGATTCGAACCGATTCCGACAGCTTGGAAGGCTGTGTCCTCTCCCAGGAGGATACCCGCAAAGTCCACTCATCAGAGATGAGTGGGGTGCTGCGTTTTGCGTGTTGACGATGGGCGACTAGAACTCTAAGAAGAGGGATGAGGCACCATCACGCGGTTGAATTTGGTGGGGAGGGTAGGATTCGAACCTACGACAGTCTGCTTGGATAACTATTCACATTCGGTTAATCTTGCGATCAACAAGTGGAGCAAACAGGTGCCTTTCGGCGTGGCGGCTGCTCTACCAACTGAGCTACCTCCCCTTGGTGCGCCATGTTGGTTTCGAACCAACGACCCATCCCTTATGAGGGGATCGCTCTAACCCCTGAGCTAATGGCGCAAAAAACTGTTACTGGTACTCAAGGTCGTTTAACACCTTGACCATCTTTTTCTGTTGCTTTATATTTGAAGGTTGGCCGGTGCCAAGTTCATCATGTGTCACAACGGCTACCAAATCAATAACCATTGGTTCACGACCTGACCGCCTGTACAGAAGACTTATGTCTCCCGTTAGGTGGGTATGAATCATGCCTGTTGCCTGCAAGATACCATTGTTTGTAAAATGCTGGTCCTTCTTACCAAACCTGGCCATTGGGTCCTGCATTTTGAATGTGATAAACTCCTTAAGTTTATCACTCACGCCCTTATGTTTTCCTAGGGTCTTTTCAAACATGCTTGATTTTCTAAAGAGAACCTTCACAGGAGTCCTTTTGCCGTGAGCTCGGCAATCATTGTATTGCCATCAACAGGCTCTGAGTAGTCTGCTTCAGTCAACTGAACAGCTTCAAAGAGAGTCTTTTTGTCCAGACCTTCGGAGTTTTTGTCAAGATCATCCATCAGGCCTGCAACTTCGTTGATCAATTTCGTATTCATCTTGGTCATCTCAGTCATATGTGTATTATAACACAGGTTATCGTTATTGTATTTATTGTTCCTAACGAAATCAAAACTTTATTTATGTATTGATTTACGTCAATTATAACACACCTATCACTGAATGTACAAAGCTTTTGAACAGCTACTTATAGGTTAGGCCCAGCGGGATTTGATCGCGGTCGGGCACCCTTCAACTGGCGGAAGATGTGGGACTCGAACCCACAAGCCGCTTTCACGACCGACGGTTTAGCAAACCGCTCCAATACCATTATGGGAATCTTCCAATGCTTGCTTTGTTGTGAGAGATTCGAACTCCCGTTTCTCTATGCGGATTTACGGTCACCATGCCAGTTGATCGAGTGTGAGTCGTGAGACCCGGTGAGATCATTAACCGTGAGCTGAATTGAACAGTCTACCTACCTTACTAGAGCGTGCTAGGCCGCTGCACTAACAACAAATTCTGGTGCCCCATGAGAGAATCGAACTCACGTCTCCGGGTTACAAAGCCGGGGCTCTTCCATTAAGCTAATGGGGCGATATTTGTTTCTTCCTGTTCTCGTAGCGTTATTGATGTTCTTCGCGCGATACGTGGAAGTTTGTGAATGGCAATTAGGACAAAGAAACTCTAAATTCTCAATCACATTATTATTCGAACGTCCATCTTTGTGGTTAACCTCAAGAGTAATGGACGAGCCATTCCACTCAGTGATTCTACAAGAATTACATTTGTACCCAAACTGTTCAATCAGAAATTGCCTCGGCCAACTGCCCGATGGGAATCCCATTTCTGTACCAACAAAATGTCCGTCTAAAAACTTCTGACGACGTTCTTTTCCTGCGGCAATCATTTGACACTTGTTGTCACAGTACTTTTTATTCGTCGTTTCTTTATCACACCCAGGACAAATCCGTGTTTCTATTTTGGTCTTAACAATTCTAGGAACCCCTGAATTTGAACAGGCTCTACAACAAAAACGGCCACCATGTTTTTCTTGCTGTGGTGAGAGTTCATTTACACATATAGAATTTTGGCATTTCATCTGTCAATTATAACATAATGACAGGTATAACCAAAATATCCTCAGGTTATAACCAATGATAATTCCAACAAATAAGTGCTGTTTGACGGGGTAATCGTGGAGGGATAACCGTCAGGTCGCGTCCGGTTGGAGTAACTTTTACAAACTAAATTCTGGTGCGCCCTATAGGATTCGAACCTATTCAGTCAAAGACAACTGCTTTACAGGCAGCCCCGGCTCTCCAACTCCGGCGCGGACGCAATGTACCAACAAAGGATATGAACAGGGAGGAATCGTGGAAGGATAACCCTGCTCGGACGGTTGGTATAACTTGGTGTGGAGAGCAGGATTTGAACCTGCACTGAAAGGGCGCGACCCTGGCCTCTGATCGATTGGGCTATCTCCACATAACTGGTGGGCAAGGATGAACTTTAATCACCGACCTCTTCCATGTGTACACATTGGAAGCGCTCTTTCGCTGAGCTACTTGCCCATATTCTTTTCAATTTGGTCGGGGCGGGGTGAATCGAACACCCGATATCCTGGTCCCAAACCAGGCGACATGCCACTTGCCTACGCCCCGTAATCTTTAAAACCTGGGTAGCCTCGAAATATACCATCGAGCCACCATTCTGGAAAGTTACCATCGCGATAGAGTTCCTTGACGAACAAGGCTCCCATTTCGATGTCTTCCTTCCAGCATGCAACTGTCACGTTCAACCATTGCTTTCCTACGAGGTACCCATTCTTTGGGTTCACCTTCGTCCCGTAAGACTCGCTGTTGAACATCTCGAGCAATGCATCATCGCTAAAGTCAAGAACATGTTCCCAATGGCGAGCGAAATACCGATAGAGCTCCGCCATTCTTTTGAACTTGTTGCTGACGCCGTTTACAGACGTTCTTAATTGACCTTTATTACCGCGTTTAGCGAAGACATGCAAACCTCCTAAGATTGGTCTCCGATGCTGGATTCGAACCAGCGTTATGCTCGCTCCCAAAGCGAGTGCCATACCAGACTAGGCGAATCGGAGGTTGATAAAATATACATTAAAAATAGCAACAAAAATGCAATTGGGAATTGTCCCCCATTAACCAGGTCTCGGGACACGATGGATTTGAACCACCTAGGGATTTTCATCACAGGAAAGTAGATAACCAATATTAGATAACCAATACGCGACGGTTACTATTTTCAATGTATACTTCAAAGTTTTCTTCCTCGCACGAATCCTTTTGTAAGGTATTCATCGAGTTGTTCTTTCTTGATCTTGACAGGTTTTACACCATCAGTTACCCAGCAAGTTCCAAATTGCGAATTCCTTTCACCTTGAGCGTGTCCACGTTCTGCAAACGTAACTTTCCGCTTCTCACTGTGGCGTGCTGCTTCAATACATGCACTAGGCATAGATGTCGGTGCTGTTCCTCTTTCACGACGTTTCGCAAAGGCTTTCTTCCCAACTTCTGACCGCTTTTCAGCGGTAAGACTTGAGTTCATTGCATCATATCCAGCCTTGTGAAACTTTGCTGCGTGCTCGGGTGTTGTAAGACCACCAAAACCACCCAGTTGCAAGTTCATACAGAACTTGTCTGCAATAGTTTGTTCACATACTAATTCGCGTTCGCGAATCTTCAAAGATTCGCGTGACTCAACAAACTCTAAAATTTCTTTTGAGTGTCTTTCAACTCCATGTTTCTTAATTGATCGTGTGATCAATTTACCACTTCCAAAATAACCATCATCAAGATTATCTGTTGAATGCATGCCGATGTAAAATCGACCGTCATCACGGGTAATCTTGTAGATGTAGTGAAACTTTCTTTTATCCGCTCTTTGCATATGTCCTCCATTGACTGGAGTATTTATGCAAAAATGGAACCTGGTTGCGGGTGAACGATTTGAACGTCCGATGGCGAAGGCTTATGAGACCCTGCTGGTGACCAGGCCCTACCCGCAATGATTTGGCCTGCCGTACTGGATTCGAACCAGTGACCCTCAGCTTAGAAGGCTGATGCTCTATCCAGCTGAGCTAACGGCAGATATTCTTGGTCCCCGAGGCCGGACTCGAACCGGCACGACCATTACAGCCGGCGGGTTTTAAGCCCGCTGTGTACTACCAATTTCACCACTCGGGGGTATTACTAATGTTGCTTTTGCTTTCCCTTGGCCTCTACAATATGTAGAAGTTTGTGAATGACAATTAGGACAAAGAATTTGTAAATTATCTAACTTATTATTTTGATTATTACCATCAATATGATCAAGGTACATAACAATTGATTTATTATTCCATTCAATTATTCCACAACATTCACATTTTGATTCTTTTAATCCATGCTTATACAATAATTTCTTAAGACGGTTTGAACCACATCTTTGTTCATTAGCTAATACTTTTTCAACATTAACTCGAAGCTTTGTGTTTTTCCAGTAAGGCTTTGCAACACCCTTTAATCCTTGATTCGGATTATACAGTCCAAATTTATTTGCATAACGAATAAAACTACTATACGTTACATCAAGAATTTCTGCAGCTTGTTTCATTGATTGAGATTTTGAAATAGCTTCATCAATCTTTTCTTTTGTAATATGTTTTAACGTCATCAGCATTCTCCATAAACTTTTATTTATAGAGAATACCACTTTAACGTATACCAATTTGTTAGGTTGGTGTCTGGTACCCCGGGTCGGACTCGAACCGACAAAAGTCCACGGTCTAAACGTGGTAGCTGTACCAATTTGCATTTACCACCGGGGCATTAATTTGGAAACGTAGGAGGGACTCGAACCCTCAATCACCCAGCAAACCCAGGCCGCATTACCAATTTGCGTACTACGAATGTTTGGTACCCACCCTCGGCATCGAACCGAGAGAACAATTCCTTTTGAGGGAATCCGCTTTACCATTTTGCGTAGGTGGGCATTGTACAAATGGTGCTCGACTGGGTAACGAACTTCTGTCCAGCTCACCAGCACCGAAAATCGTGGAACAAAAGCATTAGTCGGAAGTCCTCTGAGAGGCGACCACCCGAAGATGGTTGAAGCGGATTTGAACCCTTCTCGCAACCCGGTTTTGCCGGGTCGTTTTACCATGGTAATCAACTAACAGCGGTTCCATCATCAAGGCTCCCTACTATCCTCAAGGACTTTCGGTCCTGAGGTCGTGTCTAGAGCGCGCCCTTAGTCTTAAGGATTGCTCCACAACGGATGACTAATCCGCCAAGTAGCCTTGATGATGCAACTTTCTTCCTCACTGAAAACCTTTTGCAAGATATTCATCAAGAGAATCTTTTTTGATCTTGATAGGTTTTACACCATCAGTTACCCAGCAAGTTCCATATTGCGAATTCTTTTCGCCAGTATGTGATTGGCTCTGCAGCAATTTAGTTTCAGCACGATGGGTTTTTCCTAACATGGGTGAATCAGGTGGAGCGGGTAAGGGGAATCGAACCCCTGTCATAAGCTTGGAAGGCTTCAGCTCTACCATTGAGCTATACCCGCAATTTTCTACCTTTTGAGTATCCTTGTAGGAGATATTCTTTAATTTCATCTTTCTTAACTTTGATAGCTTTGACACCATCATTTATCCAACAGGTTCCAAACTGTGAATTTTTGCTGCCTTGATTCTTTGGCTTACACATTTTCAGTATTGTTTCTGCTGAATGCGTTTTGCCAATCCAAACATTGTTCTCCGCTTTCGCGAAAGACATTTTATCAATAGACTCAGCAGTGTGATTTCTGCCAGTCCAAGTTGCTACAGCTCTATCAGCAAATTCTTGTCTAAGCTTTTCGTCAGACTTTATCTTCTCGCTGAAAGCGAGATTTCCAGCTGTAGAACATTTTCGCTGATGCACTTCATCGATGAAGCCACCTCCACCGCCTGGTGCAATATTCATACACGACTTATTATTGAATCGCATATCATCAGTAATCAACATCTTCTCATGATCCTTCGCTTTC
The DNA here is from genome assembly GCF_045628685.1 of Acinetobacter sp. Classification (GTDB taxonomy): domain Bacteria; phylum Pseudomonadota; class Gammaproteobacteria; order Pseudomonadales; family Moraxellaceae; genus Acinetobacter. Next base: position 340 of record NZ_JAZQPV010000034.1, on the reverse strand, counting down.
TTACGTGTGTCAAAGAATGCAAGAATCGTTTTTGAATGTTTCTCTTTACCATGATATCGAAGCGAATTGCTTAGATGTGTACCGCTACCAAAGTAGCCATCTTCCATTATGTCGGTCGAATGCATGCCGATGTAAAATTTTCCATCGAACCGGTCAATGCGATAAACGTAGTGGAACTTTCTTTTGTCTGCTCTTGTCATATTACCTCCGTAGAAGTATATATGCAAAAACGAATATGGTGGAGTTGGCTAGGATTCGAACCTAGCTAAGCCAGAGGCGCCCCATTTACAGTGGATAACCAAAAGCGGATGGTTGTAGAAACAACAAAGATGTGCGTTCG
>NZ_JAZQPV010000033.1:0-6620 GCF_045628685.1 Acinetobacter sp. | reverse complement strand
AGGCTTGACTATACAACACCCAAACAGTTGTATGGTTCGATTGAATCGCTACAAAAAACTTGATTTAGTTAACTAAACGCTAGACAATACTCAACTCAAACAGCCCAATCTGTTCAGATTTGGAAAAAGCAACGGCATGAGGAACACTGTTCCGCAAGATAAGACCCGAGCAAGTATCCATAAACAGTTGTGCTGGCGACAATAGCAAGAGTGAACCACCTGATCCCTTCCCGAACTCAGAAGTGAAACCTCTTTGCGCTGATGGTAGTGTGGGGTTACCCATGTGAGAGTAAGTCATCGCCAGCTCATTAATTCCTGAAAACCCCCTCCGCCACACGGCAGAGGGGGTTTTTATGCGCGGAAATAAATGTAAATTTGCTAAAAAATTGTCATGTACTCAATCGTGATAAGCGGTATTTATACCAACTATAATTCTATAAAAACTATTCGTTTCATTTACAGTAAATTGTATTGTTTAGAAAAACATTGAAATACAGCGTCTTTTGAATTTAAAAAAGTAAAATTTTAATTTAGAAATACTTAGCTATACATATGATATATATAAAAAATATAATGATCTTAAGTCCGTTTTTATTAATCATTAGTCTTATTGTTTATAGAAAATCATATGAGTATATTGTGCCAAATTGAATTTCAACTTAACAATTCATGTGAAGTGATGGACAAGTACTCATGGGAGATGAGAACGAATGACAACGGACAAAATAGATGTAAATTCTGTAGTGGATCAGGCGAAATTTACGCCATTTCACTTCAATGTAGTCGCTTGGTGTTTACTCATTATCCTATTTGATGGCTACGATCTTGCAATTAATGGCGTGACTTTACCATTGCTGATGAACGATTGGGGCTTAAGTACTGTTCAAGCAGGCATGTTAGCCAGTACGGCGCTTGTGGGCATGATGTTTGGTGCAATGTTTTTTGGATCATTGGCCGACAAGATTGGTCGTAAGAAAGTGATCATGATCTGTATTGTCTTATTTAGTGGTTTAACTTTTGCAGGTGGTTTTGCTTCAAATCCAACTGAATTCGGTATTTTACGTTTCTTGGCCGGTCTAGGGATTGGTGGTGTAATGCCAAACCTTGTGGCTTTAACCTCTGAATATGCACCGCAAAAGATGCGTAGTACGCTGGTGACTACCATGTTTAGTGGTTATGCGGTAGGTGGCGTAATGGCTGCGCTGTTGGGTTCATGGTTTACCCCGACTTATGGCTGGCAGGTAATGTTTTTTATTGCCGGCATTCCTTTATTTTTACTTCCAGTGATCTGGAAATTCCTGCCTGAATCACTCGCATTTATTGTGAAGCAGAACAAGCAGGCCGAAGCTCGTCACATTGTACGTCGCCTGGCGCCCAACCTGACTGTCACCGAGAATACGATATTCACCTTGCCACAGGAAAATGTGCCTGAAGCAGCCAACGTGGTGAGTTTGTTCCGTCGTGGTCGTGCGGTCAATACTTTACTGTTCTGGGTCGCATTCTTCACTTGCCTGTTAACCATGTATGCGCTTAGCAGCTGGTTACCGAAGTTGATGATGGCAGCAGGCTACTCGATGGACAACAGTCTGATGTTCATGATGGTGATGAACGTTGGTGCAGTCGTGGGTATTGTCGGTGGTGGTATTCTTGCGGATCGTTTCCATTTGAAACCTGTGCTGATGTTCCTTGGAATTATGGGTGCGATTGTGATGAGCTTAATGGGCTTCCAATCGAATCAATTCCTTCTGTACATTTTAGTATTCTTGGCAGGTGCAGCGTCAATTGGTTCGCAAATGTTGCTATATAGCTATGTTGCGCAGTTCTACCCACTTGCAGTGCGTTCGACTGGGATTGGCTGGTCTTCTGCGATTGGTCGTATGGGCGCGATTGTAGGACCGATTCTGATTGGTGGCTTACTCGGTATGAACCTGCCTGCTTACTTCAACTTTATGGCAGTCGGTTTACCGGTTCTGATTACTGCAATTGCGGTTGCATTGATTATGAGTGAAGATGAATCTGAAAAGATTGGTTCAATTGAGCCAGCAATGTCTAAAGCTTAAATATTAAGTTGAAAAAAGAAGCCTCCAAAAGGGGGCTTTTTTATTAGGAATAGAGAGTGATAAATTGATGCTAGATACTTTAAATAATTAATAGTCACAGGTAAGAAATGATTTTAAATGAAAGATTTAAAAAAAATTGCGGATTCTAAATTTGAATCGATAGATGATATAAAAGATATTGGATTTATAGGTCGTAAGGCAGATTATTTTGCTTTTGAGCGCTCATAGATTTTAGAAGTAAAATTTTTAGAAACAGATAGGCAGAGTGTAATTAATGATTTTATAAATGATCAAGTAGATAAGGATCTGGATTTCCCAAAATTTTTTGGGACTGTACATGTTGAAGAATTAATCCAAAAACATAAAGATCCAAATTTTATTAGAAATAAATTATGTAATTATGCCTCTCGAAACTTGAGATCAATTCTCTCATCAGCAGATAAACAAATTGCTGAAACTAAAAAAACCATAGGAAAAGATGATTGCACAGGAATATTAGTTCTTTTAAATGATTTTCATGATCAGGATTTTATATATCAAGAAATAGGTCGTTTATTACATAAGAAAATAGAGAATGATAAGTTTGAAAAAGAAAATATACAGGGGGTGTGGTATATCCATGAATATCAAGAAAATAATAGAAAAGCTTTTTCCAATTTCTTGATAGACCCTACAGCTAATTTTGATTCTGTTAAATCTTTAGGGAATTTCCTACATATGGATTGGATTAGTTACAATGGATATGCTTTCATACCTTCAGACTTAGAATAAAGCTTGAGGTAGGTTTTATGCAATTCGATTCATTCTCCCCAATCCCTGAAGATGACGATGAACTGCATCTTCCTGAACTGGTGTACTGGGCATCCCTTGGCGATCTTGAACAGGTCGAGCAGGCTTTACAGGAAGGCCTGGACGTCAATTCTGCCGATGAAGAAGGCTATAGCGCCTTACAGGCCGCTGCTGAAAATGATCATTTAGATGTGGTCAAACTTTTGGTGAGCAAAGGCGCGGATATTGCACATCGCAGTCCAAACACGGCTTTAGAACTTGCCGAAATGGCAGGCAATAAAGACGTCGTGATTTATCTGAAAAGCCTAGAAGGTCTGCATTAATAAGCTAATAAAAGCCCTACAGTGATAGGGCTTTTTTATATCAGTTACTTCACGCTCACTTCGGCTGTACTTCATCCTGATGCTCAAATTGTATTGCTATGTGCTATGTTTAGTTAGATAAACATTCTATTTTGTTGTGAATTTAACATACAAAATTTATCTGGATGGATATCTAGTTTCATATAAGTATTCTTTAATTTCAGCCCCCCACTTAAGGGTTTATTCCAAAGTATAGGTATTTGTCCTGTGAGAGTTTTTAGCCAGCAAACTCTGACAATCTTTCAATCAAATCATCTTTAGTCGGGTATAAAATTATTAATTTTTAAACATTTGTTTTTACTAAGTAAAATAAGTGTGAACCAAAGTTCACAGCAAAATATGTAACAAAAAATTCTATTCTTAACTCATATTGGGCTGACATTTTATTCCATAAAGGATTTTGTATACCTTCAAGGTATAGGTTTATGCCTTTCAAGTTGTGGACAAAATTCCGCCAGAAACCCATTGTAAGTTGAAATTCAAGTCTCACATTGGAGGTGAGTACTCATGACAGCGACAACAATGAATGTGAATGCTGTAATAGATCAAGCCAAGTTCAAGTCATTTCACTTGAAACTTGTACTCTGGTGTCTGTTTATTGTGTTATTTGACGGTTATGATTTGGCAATTAATGGGGTCGTTTTACCATTACTCATGCAAGAGTGGGGCATGAGTGCTGTGCAGGCAGGCATGTTGGCCAGTACAGCCTTAGCTGGCATGATGTTTGGTGCGATGGGCTTTGGCATGTTGGCGGATAAAATTGGCCGCAAAAAAGTAATTTTAATTTGCGTTTCATTGTTTAGCCTGTTTACTTTTTTAGGGGGATTTGCCACTAATCCTACAGAATTTGGAATATTACGTTTTATTGCAGGCTTGGGCATTGGCGGTGTATTGCCAAATTTAGTGGCCTTAACTTCAGAATATGCACCACAGCGTGTGCGCAGTACTTTAGTCACCACCATGTTTAGTGGCTATGCTGTAGGCGGGATTATGGCCGCGTTGTGTGGTTCATGGTTTACTGCGGATTATGGCTGGCAAATCATGTTCTATATTGCGGGTATTCCTTTACTGTTTGTTCCATTCTTTTGGAAATTCCTGCCGGAATCTCTAATATTTCTGGTCAAGGCAAACAAGCAAGATCAGGCGCGTAACTTTTTACAAAAAGTTGAGCCGGCAGCGCAAGTATCTGCAAATACACAATTGGTTTTAGCTTCGAATGATCAATCAGGAAGTACTTCAGTAAAAGAATTGTTCACTGAAAATCGTGCTGCAGGAACATTCCTGTTTTGGCTTGCGTTCTTTATGTGCTTATTAATGCTTTATGCATTAGGTAGCTGGTTACCAAAACTGATGATGGCCGCCGGTTATTCTTTAGGCAGCAGCTTAATGTTTTTAATGGCATTGAATATTGGAGCCGTGATTGGAACTATAAGTGGAGGAGTTTTAGCGGATCGCTTTGACTTTAAACCAGTGCTGATCGGTATGTTAGTGGTAGGCGTACTGTCTTTAGTAGGACTTGGCTTCAATTCTCCACAGCCTGTTATTTATTTACTGGTGAGTCTGGCGGGTGCGTCCTCAATTGGCAGCAGTATTTTACTGTACAGTTATGTAGCACAGTATTATCCGGTTGCAGTCCGTTCAACCGGTATTGGCTGGGCATCGGCTGTGGGCCGTACTGGCGCAATTGTTGGTCCAATCGTGATTGGCATGCTTTTGGGCATGGAACTGCCGCACAAATGGAATTTTATCGCTGTTGCGATTCCTGGAATAATCGGTGCCATGGCCATATTCTTTATCCGTCCAGCAAAAACGGAAAAAATTAAAGCTGAAGCAAAGGTTTTGGCTTCTGCAAATCCGATTCGTTCTTAAAGCAGCCAATCTATTAAAGATAGGTTTTTGTCAAACTTAAGCTTCCTTCGGGAGGCTTTTTTATTTGTGTATAAGATGAATTTGAGATAGAAAAAAGCCCCATCATCCTGATGGGGCTTTTTCATATGGGTTTACTTAGGTATAACTCCTGTCGTACCTCACATCCTGATGCTCAAACGGATTATTGTTGTTTTTAGTTTGGGAAACTTCCTGTTTCCTGGTGAATTAAATATAGTGCGGATCAGAGGGCTTGAACAGCTGTCGTTTTCTCCAGTTGATGTAAGCGAAAGCGTACAACAATGCTTTAGAAATGAGCTTCTAGCCCAATGTAGGGTCCTTTAAATTTCAATTTGGCTTCTTGGTCGGAGCCTTCTTCCAGCTGAATATCCAAAATGCGATAACCGGCTTTGGCACCGACATCGACCAGTAGGGTATCGACAAAGTTATATTTCAGTTCTACCTGAGCATCGGTGACTTGGCTATCGGTTAACTTGGCGAAACTGGCTTCTGCCTTGGCACTGAATCCGGTGAATGGCAGTTTGACTCCTGCTTCTGCATAGATCATCGGTAAGGTTTCACTGATTTCTATATTTTGGATAAAGTTCTGCTGGATCTCTCCATCAAGCAATTTGGCACCGAAACCGACATCGGCAGAGACGACATTGTCGAGGATTTCGTAATACAGAATGAAGTCAGAATAATCGAGATCGAGCTGATGACTTTTCACCCCGGCAAAGCTTTGATCGCTCTCAGCCTGCAACTTAGTATGTTTAATTTTTGCATTCGGCAAAAAGGGTACCGGGTGTTCTACAGCCACGGAAAATGACATGCCGTGATCATCTTTAAGTTGGGGTTGTGGAAGTGCCGATGCTGGATTGCTTAAATCTGCACTGTAGTTCCAGTAATCAATGCCAGCTTTAACACCAATAAAATCGGCCTGTGCAGAGCTGACTGCGCCAAGTCCAAGGATGAAGCAAAATAATTTGAGTGATTGCATGGATATCCTGAATATGTGATCCGTTATTTTTAGAAAATAATTTTGTTACTTAAATAAAGTGAACTGCTGCCCAACTCAGCGCATCATATAGGGAATGAAACAAAATTGCATTGCTGTTATTTCTAGAAAATGAAAGGAATTTTTTACATGGCAGATAAAGCTGTAAACGTGATTGATTATCCTCTGTATGTTGCAGGTAAAGCGGTTAAAACAGAGCAATGGCTTGAAGTTGAACATAAATATACGCATGAGCTTTATGCACGGGTGGCTTTGGCAAATGAACAAACCATCGAAAAAGCCATTCAGTCTGCTGCAAAAGCGGAAAAAGAAATGGCGGCTTTAGAACCTTTTCAAAAACAAAAAATCTTGCTGCACTGTGTGAAACGCTTTAATGAAATGCGAGCAGAGTTGACCGAAATTCTGATTGCAGAAGGTGGAAAGCCGAGCAAGGCAGCTGCGGCTGAAGTAGAACGTTTAATCAATACCTTTCAGATTGCAGCCGATGCGGTAACCCAACTGGATGATGGGCGCATGATTCCTCTG
>NZ_JAZQPV010000032.1:0-5145 GCF_045628685.1 Acinetobacter sp. | reverse complement strand
ATCGACCTGTTCCCAGTCCACCGATGGATTGCGCTGCATCAAGGCTTTAATTGGAAGCGCACCCAAATCATCCGTACGAACTGGGGCAAGACCACCGGCATAACGGCCAAATGGGGTGCGGATGGCATCGATAATATAGGCGTTTTTCATCATAATTCCCTTTAAAAACATGATTCTACAGAAATAGGATTAAGCATTTTGAAGTCGTATTTGCTTACGTTTTAACGCAGCATCAAAACGGCATTGTTTGAGCTCTGAATCTAAATTGAGTGGCTGAATAGGCATAGGTTTGCCCTGATCATCTACCGCAATCATGGTGAAATAACAGCTATTGGTATGGCGAACTTGTTTGTTACGGATATTTTGTGCTTCTACCCGAATACCAATTTCCATTGACGTTGTGCCGACATAGTTGACACTGGCCAGGAAACTCACCATTTCCCCGACTTTGACTGGCTCTTTAAACAAAACTTGATCGACTGATAGCGTGACTACATAACGACCGGAGTAACGACTGGCACATGCATATGCAACCTGGTCCAGTAATTTTAGAATCGTTCCACCATGAACATTGCCAGAAAAATTGGCCATATCCGGTGTCATCAGTACACTCATGATGAGGCTGGTTTGCTCATCTTCTATGGCTTTAAATGCATTTAAACTCGTCATTGTCTTTACAAAATAACTGTTTGTTTCAGCATTATAATCTGCGGAATTTGTGCTCAAGATTCACAAAAATCACAGCCCCATGACTATCTTGTAAATAAACAGTGAGCAATAAAAAAAAGCCCGGATTCAATCAGGGCTTTTTTATTTTTCAAATTTAAAAATCAAGCACTTTTGGTCAAATATTTAAAGATCGTCAGGTCACCCTGATTAAAACCAGTACCTGTAACTTTGGCCAGTTCATGTAACTTTTGTTGTAATGCTAAAGTTTCTTGCTTTGCCGCCCAATATGCCGGACCGCCTTCCCATTTTGGGAAACCAAAGCCATTAATCATAACCAAGTCGATATCATTCATGCGTAAAGTCACACCTTCAGCAAGTAAAAGTGCTGCTTCATTTGCCATGGTGAGTAATACGCGCTCAATGATTTGTTCAGGGCTGAATTCTTTACGTTCAATTCCTTTTGCTTCTGATGCTTTTAAAATAATATCAGTCACCATTGGATCGACTTCAGCGATTCCATTTGCATAATTATAATATCCGGCACCTGTTTTACGCCCGAATCGTTGTACTTCACAGAGTCGATCTGGAATTTCGACATAACGTGCTTCAGGATTTCGTTGAGCAGCATTGGCTTTGCGCATATTCCACGCAATATCCAGACCAGACAAATCACCAACTGCAAATGGCCCCATGTTGAAACCAAAACTTTCAATCGCTTGGTCAATTTGGTGAGGTAATGCACCTTCTTCCAGCATTAGTTCACATTGATAGCGATAGGCTGCATAAATACGATTACCAATAAAACCGAAAGCGTTCTTGCAGATAATCGGTAACTTTCCTAACTTTTGAACAAAACTGAATGCTGTTGCAATCACCTCTTGCGAAGTATTATTGCCATGAATGACCTCAACCAAGCGCATGATATTGGCAGGATTAAAGAAATGAATTCCGACAACGTTTTCTGGACGGATACTGACTTCTGCAATTTCATCCAGATCGATATAAGAGGTATTGCTGGCAATAATCGTGTTTGGACGGCTAATGCTTTCAATCTGCTTTATTAAATTTTGTTTTACCGCTAAATTTTCAAAAATTGCTTCAATAATAAGATCGGAATTTTCAAATGCAGATTCATGATCTGCAAGTTCTAAATGAGCCAATTGCATATCACGATCTTCTGACTTTATGCGACCCGCTGCGATATCTTTTTCATAGAGGGCATCAATTTTTGACTTACATTGAACCAGAATCGATTTAGACTGGTCATAAACAGTTACATTGAAACCCGCTTTTAAGGCTGCAATCGCAATGCCTGTGCCCATGGTTCCTGCACCTACAATTACGACATTCTGAATTGCTTTTGTAGTCGCTTGCTTCAAATTAATCACTTTTTTGGCATTGGTTTCTGCAAAAAACAAATGTCTTAACGCAAATGCTTCTTCACCTACACGTAATTTCTGGAATACCTTACGCTCTTCAGCCAATGCAGTAGCAAAGTCAACTTCAGCGGTGGATTTAATTAACCGAATCGATTCCTGAACCTGAGGACGATGCTTACCTGCTTTTAATGCTTTCTTCACGATCACATCAAGTTCTGCAGACTCATCTTTGGCAACTGACTTTTTAGATAAGGGATTCTTGAATGCTGTCTTCGCGTATTCAATTGCAAATGGACGTAAATCACCTTCTGCAATCGCATCGACCATTCCCAGTTTTAGCGCTTCGGGTGCTTTAAGACGCTGACCGCTACAAATCACTTGAATACTAGGACCCAGACCAATTAAGCGTGGTAAACGCTGTGTACCCCCAGCGCCAGGTAACATACCTAAAGTCACTTCAGGTAAGCCGACCAATGTATTCTGTGCAGCTAAACGTGCATCACATCCCAAAGCAAGCTCATAACCACCCCCTAAGGTTGCCCCACTAATCGCGGCAATCACAGGTTTAGGACATTTTTCAATGGCTTCAATCACCTGAGGTAATTCTGGTGGCGTAATGGGTTTACCAAATTCTTTTAAGTCAGAACCTGAGATAAAGTTTTTGTCTTTGCCAATAATCACTGCCGCAGTTAGAGTGTCATCCTGTGCAAATTTTTCGATTGCATCGAGCAAACCTTTACGGACGGACCATGAACCCGTGTTTACAGGCGGGTTATCAATAACAATTAATGCGATTGAACCCTCGATTTCGAAATGAATCGTTTCAGTCATGACTTAGCCCTCTTTCGCGATGTGTACGAGTGCATCCACGGCTGTCACGCCTTGACCTTGTAAATTTACGATCAGTGGATTCATTTCAGCTTCTTCGATGTAATATTCTTCTGACAATGCCAGTTGAGAGAATGCAACCACGGTTTCTGCAACTGCTTTCAAGTCGCCTTTCGGTTTACCACGGAAGCCATCCAGTGCTTTTAAGCCTTTCACTTCTGCAATCATTTCATAAGCAGATTCCAGCGTAACTGGGGCTAAACGCATTGCACTGTCTTTATACAGTTCAGTTAAAATCCCTCCTGCTGCAAGCATGACAATTGGGCCGATATCTTTATCGCGTTTAAAGCCAACCAAAACTTCGCCCAAACCTTTTACCATGGATTGAACCAGTACTTTTTCTACAGTCAGATCCGGACAATGCTGTTCGACGTTTTGCTTAATCTGTGCAATCGCATCTTTTAATTCTGTCGCAGTTTTAACACTCAGAATAACCCCCCCGACTTCGGTTTTATGGCTAATTTGGTCATGCAGGACTTTCACCACAACAGGATATTCGATCGTCAAACTTTCAACTGAATCATGAATTGAAACGACTTGATAAGGTGCATTTTGAATGCCAAGAGGTTGAAGCAATTTATAAGCACAGTCTTCATCTAAAGTCACCGTGGTAGGCAAATCTTTTTGGATGAATTTCGTGGGAATCGGCATTGGCTTGCGTCGTGCGAAAGCTGCATTAATCACATCTGCACAGGCTTCCGGAGACTGGAACGCAGGCACACCCGCCTGTTTTAATTGTTTCAATGCTTCTGGTGCATCAGGAACAAGGAAGCTGACCAAAGGTTTTTTATAAGTCGCAATGCTGTCAACAATAGGCTTTACTGCCAGATCTGGGTGATAACGTGCTGAAGAACCAGAAGCAACGAGTACCAGATCAAATTCAGGTGCATCTTCAAGCACTTCTAAAGCCGCTTTCATTACTTCATACTTGGTTCCAGCCAAAGTTAAGTCGATGATTCCACCTGCATGCACATCTACGCCACGGGCATTTAATTTGGCAATGGTGTCTTCCGATGGTGATGCCACAGAAACATTGCGAATACCGAGCTGATCGACCACCATTGCGGCACCCCCACCCGTCGTCGTAAGTACACCCACATTAATTTTCTTCTGATTGGCAGCTTGTGGCGCGACTTTACTTAACAATGGAATCGCATTTAAGAAACCATCCAAAGTTTCAACACGCGCAATTCCGCAATCTTTAAAGAATGCTTCTGCAACTGCATCTTCACCCGCCATAGAACCTGTATGAGATACAGCGAGATCAGCCGCAACCTGCGAACGACCCAATTTAAATACCACTACCGGACGGTTCAATTCGGCCGCTTTTACTGCAAATTCACGCAGTTTATCTGCATGACGCATCGACTCAAGGAACAACATATAGCCGTGAATATCTGGATTATCCAGTGTTGCTAAACAGATTTCACCGACACTTAAATCAACTTCACCACCCACTGAGACCAGGCCATAAAAACCGGTATGGTGGTTACGACCGCGTGAGGTTAAAGAACCAATCATACTGCCGCTATGTGAAGCACAGAAAATATTGCCTTTGGGTAGACCTGGTTCTGCAAAGGCTGCATTGGCTGTTAAAAACAGGTCTTCATATAAATTAACGATGCCTAAACTTGATGGTCCTAAAATACGCGTTTGATATTTTGCTTTGAGTTCACGTAACTTATCTTCACGCTCAATTCCTTCATGCCCAGATTCACTGAAACCGCTGGCAATTAAAGTAACCACTGGCACGCCTAATTTTCCGCATTCTTCTACAGCTTGTAGTGCCAAGTCTGCATTGGTCAACACATAAACGTGATCTGGAACTTCAGGCAAATCTGAAAGAGATGGATAGGCTTTTTCACCTTGCACCGTTTCACGACGTGGATTAATACAATAAATTGTGCCCTTATAGCCTGCATTTCTCAAGAAATGTAAAGGACGTCCAGCCGTCTTGCTGATGTCATCTGAAATACCCACCAATGCCACTGATTTAGGCTTGAGTAGTGCATTTGATAAGGTTTTACTTTCTTTTAGCATTGAATTCATTTCTCTAAGTCCTTTTATATTTTACTTTGCACGTTGGTTAAAACGACGTCCAAATACATCCTCTGCAATCCGGTTTTTCAAGACTTCAATTGAACCCCCTGCAATCATCCAGCCACGGGTACGTTTTACGCAGTATTCCACCAGTGATTCTGTTGAATAA
>NZ_JAZQPV010000031.1:0-19300 GCF_045628685.1 Acinetobacter sp. | reverse complement strand
AGTTCACGATAGCTAATGCCATATTTACAATACCAGCGCACAGCCCAAAGAATGATTTCGCCCTGAAAATGCTGACCATGAAAGGGATTCATATGCTGCAATTTTAGCTAAAAGAGCGTTCAGCTTACCATGAGTGGTTATTTGCAACAGTGCCATCCTCCTAACCTTCTCCCAAAGGGAGAAAGAACTTTTCCAAAACTTATTAAATATTGGAAACACCCTCTCCTACAGGAGAGGGTCAGGCAGAGGGATCTAAAACAAAAAATACCGCTGTGCCATCGGCAATACTTCTGCCGGTTCACAGGTTAAATGCACCCCATCTGCGCGTACTTCATAAATCTCAGGATCGACTTCCATGACTGGTGTATAGGTATTGTGCTTCATATCGGCTTTAGAAATATTGCGGGTATTTTTTACCGGTGAAATGATTTTTTTCAGCCCTAATTTTTCCGCTACGCCATTGTTAATACCGGCTTGTGACAAAAAGGTAAGACAGGTGTTATGCACCCCGCGTGCGCTTGCCCCAAACATCGGACGGTAATGCACTGGCTGTGGCGTTGGAATAGAAGCGTTAATATCACCCATTGGTGCAGCAGCAATCATACCGCCTTTAATAATCATGGCTGGTTTCACCCCGAAAAATGCCGGTTTCCACAAGACTAAATCGGCCAGTTTCCCTTCTTCCACTGAACCAATTTCATGGCTTAAACCGTGTGTTATGGCAGGATTAATCGTATATTTGGCAATATAACGCTTCACGCGGTTATTATCGTGTGCAGCGGTGTCGCCATCTAATGAACCGCGCTGTACTTTCATTTTATGTGCGGTTTGCCATGTACGAATAATCACTTCCCCCACGCGTCCCATGGCTTGTGAGTCAGATGACATCATCGCGATAGCACCCAAGTCCTGCAAAATATCTTCCGCAGCAATGGTTTCACGGCGAATACGACTTTCTGCAAATGCGACATCTTCCGAAATAGAGGGGTCTAAATGATGGCAGACCATCAACATATCCAGATGCTCATCAATGGTGTTGACCGTATAAGGTCGGGTTGGATTGGTTGAAGATGGCAAGACATTCGGCTGACCAATGGCTTTTAAAATATCCGGTGCATGCCCACCACCGGCGCCTTCGGTATGATAGGTATGAATGGTGCGGTTTTTAAATGCAGCCAAAGTTTCTTCCAAGAAGCCACTTTCATTGAGGGTATCGGTATGAATGGCTACTTGCACATCATATTCGTCCGCCACAGTTAAACAGTTGTCGATGGCTGCCGGCGTTGATCCCCAATCTTCATGCAATTTCAAACCGACCACGCCCGCTTCAATCTGTTCACGAATCGGATCAGGCAAACTCAGGTTGCCTTTGCCGAGCAAACCAATATTCATCGGCAAATCGTCAATGGCTTGCAACATGGTGGCAATATGCCATGGCCCCGGCGTAACTGTGGTTGCAGAGGTACCTGCCGTCGGTCCGGTCCCCCCACCGATCATCGTGGTTGTTCCAGACATCAGTGCCGTTTCAACTTGTTGCGGACAAATCCAGTGAATATGCGTGTCGATACCGCCTGCGGTGAGAATTTGCCCTTCACCGGCAATCACTTCGGTTGCTGCACCTAAAGGTATGGTGATATTGGGTTGAATATCAGGATTCCCGGCTTTACCAATTTTCCAGATCCGGCCATTCTTTAAACCAACATCGGCTTTAATAATCCCCCACCAATCGATAATCAGTGCATTTGTAATGACAGTGTCAGCTACCTCAGATGACAAAAGTTGCGATTGACCCATACCATCGCGAATGACTTTACCTCCACCGAATTTTACTTCTTCACCATAAGTGGTGAGATCCTGTTCAACTTCAATAAACAGTTCGGTATCGGCTAAACGGACCCGATCACCTACTGTTGGACCAAACATTTCTGCATATGCGCGACGCGACATTTTCATGATTTATAAACCTTTATAATTCTAGTGTAATTTTTATGAATCCAGCTTACCCATCACTCGTCCTGCAAAACCATACACTTCTCGTTTCCCGGCCAAGGCAATGAGTTCAATATTTCGGCTTTGCCCGGGTTCAAAACGCACGGCTGTACCGGCAGCAATATTGAGTCGATAACCGCGTGCTGCACTGCGGTCAAATTGCAAAGCATCATTGGCTTCAGCAAAATGAAAATGTGACCCAATCTGAATCGGCCGGTCGCCGGCATTGGCCACACTCATTTTCAAGGTTGCACGGCCTACATTTAATTCAATATCACGATCAGGCGTGATGACTTCACCTGGAATCATCGGCTTATCCTTATTGTTGTCTAAATTATCGGTTGATGAACGGTGACCAGTTTGGAACCGTCAGGAAAGGTGGCTTCTACTTGCACTTCCGAAATCATTTCGGCAATGCCATCCATCACATCATTCCGGCTAAGTAAGGTTGTACCAAAATGCATCAGTTCACTGACACTCATGCCATCACGTGCCCCCTCAAGTAAGGCTGCAGAAATATAAGCGATGGCTTCAGGATAGTTGAGTTTTAAACCCCGTGCTTTACGACGCTCTGCCACTAAACCCGCGGTAAAAATCAGCAGCTTGTCTTTTTCTGTAGGATTCAGTTCCATAAAGGTTTCCTAATTCATGTATTTATATCTAAACAAAATGTATGCAAGATTCGATATTTGCTGTTCTCCCTCCTTTTGGGATGAGAAACAATGTCTCGCAAGAGAGGGAGGGTTTTAATAAATGTTTAATCATCTCTCCCTAACCCTTCTCCTATAAGGAGAGGGAACAAAAGAATTACGTCCGCCAGATTCTTGGAAACTCTTCATCTAAATCAAACCAGTAACGTCTTAGCCGTGCCCGAATAGCAGCAAAAGCATCATGGCACTGCCGTACATCATCTCCCAAGAAACGGGCGCAAATCACATCGCCGAGTACCGTCAGGGTGACATTGATTTTCATTCGCGTGATCAGCTCACGAATCACGGCAACATATTCTTCTAAATACACAGCGGCACGATATTTTTCCGGTGCAACGGCCCAAAAACTGCCCATCACCGCCTGACCATTCATACCTAAACAGGAGCTGAGCCAACGGTCATTGCCGACAAAATTCAAGCTATCCATCACCAGCAATTTATCTTCGCGCAGCAGCTTAAAATGATTGCGATATTGACCCTGATTAAACTGTTCCGCGCAGGCCTGGCGACCGATCACCAACATATCCCAGCCGATAAAACTCGCTGCTTTATCCAAATGAATGGTGGTTTCAGAATGCGCATGTGCCCCATTAAACAACATGGTTTCTTGCGGCAGCCATTCGAAAATAGCGTTGTCTTTTAAGCGAATCTGAATATGTTGAAAGGCTGATTTACCGTTGGTTTTGTACCATTTTCCGGCCCCGGGTGTGGTCACTAGTGCATGGGCATCGGCATCTACCTGCATGTCAAAAGTCAAGTGGTCGCCTCCGGCAATACCTGCTGGAGGATGCACAATAATGGCATGACAGATTCCGCTCTTTTCCGGCCAAAGCATCTTTTGTACCCGAACCGGTCCTGAATGTTTTCGATGTGCCAAGGTCGTGCGTTGCTGCGCAGCTTGATAACGAAAACCAAGCTCGAGGCACGCGTACCAAAGCTGCGATGGGTTCTGTTCATCAGCAGAGGATAAGATGGGTAAGCTCAACATATTCATGATCAATACTGCTTAACGCGCATTAGGCCAGGCCAATAACAGCAAGGATTGCGACCAATGCTGCAATAATCTTGCGACCCTGTGGCAGGTATTTTTGAGTAAATGCCCCCAAGCCTAAACCGATCAGATAAATAATCGACATTGCACTGACCATACCCAACATGAGTTGCAGCATGTGGCCTGATTGGCCCAGTTCATTGCCATGGGCTACGCCATGGAAACTTGCCAACAGCATTGTGGCTACTGCAAAGATACGATTGGATTTCATCAATAGTGCTGTCGCCACAACCGCCAAAGACAAAACAATGCCATATTCTGCAAAAACATTCGGCAATACTTGTCGCTGTCCTAAAACGAAGCCTGCAATCATCGCTGCCGCTAAACCGAAAAAGCCTGCGACTTTCCAGCGTTGCGTGGCGCTCCAAAGCAACACCCCAAAGGCAATGGCCATCATCAGGTGATCTAATCCGGTAAAAGGATGGCTAAAGCCCATCCAAAAACCACTTTCATGTGCATGACCAGGATGGGCCATGACCATCATCGGTAAGCTGCTTAATCCAACAGCAATCATTTTTTTTAACATTGACATCGTGCTCCTGCTTAAGCCTTAAACAAACCTTGCTTTTCAATAAAAGAAATAATGGATTCAAGCCCATCCTTGGTTTTCATATTGGAAAATAGAAATGGTTTTTCGCCGCGCATGCGTTTAGCGTCTTGATCCATCACCTCCAGATTGGCACCAACCATAGGTGCCAAATCTGTTTTGTTGATAATCAATAGGTCAGATTTGGTAATACCCGGACCACCTTTGCGTGGAATTTTTTCGCCGCCACCGACATCAATCACGTACAAGGTTAAATCAGACAGTTCTGGACTGAAGGTTGCCGCTAAATTATCGCCGCCACTTTCAATGATGATCAGCTCTAACCCTTCGAATTTTTCACACAAGTCATCAATCGCCGCCAGGTTAATTGACGCATCTTCACGAATGGCGGTATGCGGACAACCGCCCGTTTCTACGCCCACAATGCGGTCTGGAGACATCGCTTCATGACGGGTCAGGAAGTTAGAATCTTCCTTGGTATAGATGTCATTGGTGACCACAGCCATATTGTATTTTTCACGCAACGCCTGACATAAATTTAGGGTTAACGCTGTTTTACCTGAACCGACCGGTCCGCCAATTCCAACCCGTAATGGACTACGTTCTGACATCTGTATTTCCCCTATTATTTCTTTGATTTCTATATTTACGATCTGAACAATCTTGAATACTGGTTTTCATGCTGCATGCTCAGCATGGCATATCTTGGTAAAGCGCTACTGATTCCGCCATCTTCTAAAGCCAAAGCGCGCTGAATTGCATCAGGTATAAGACCATGTAAATGCCATAAAATCCGTTGTCCACTCATTTGTCCCAACGGTACGGTTTTGACCGCAGCCAACACCTGGTTTTCTAATACGGTGAAGGTATAAGCCGTAAGTACATCGGCTGAGTTCAACCCGAAAGTGCCACATAAATGTCCATACACCGGCATAAACCCCAACTGTTTTTTGACCATGACCGGTTGTTTTAAAACATCGCGAATCCAGGCATTGAGGGAAAAGGCCAACTGGGTTGATTCTGCGAGCAACTCTTTGCTTTCACGGCTTGCACGATACACATTGGCCCAATATTCAAATTGCGCTGTGTCATCAAAGCATTGCATTAAGCGCTTTAACAACGGCAATTCGAAACGGATTAACAGCATCTCGAGCACTTCCTCAAAATAAGCAATACTGGATGCTTCATCATGAATCATGCCGCGTTCAATCGCACTTTCCACCCCTTGCGAATAGCAATATGCCCCAATTGGCAAGGCCGTAGATGACAGTGTGAGCAGACTCAGCAACTGGGCTGCATTAGTGATGGACATGATGTAAGGCTTTAATTGGGCTTAGGCGATGATCATGCTGATGTTGGGCATAGGCGCCACTTTCAGGTTCAAAAGGATGTAACATTTCTGTCACACTCAGTCCTAAGCCCTGTACCATCTCCGCCAAGACATGGTCGGGTTCAAAATAAAGTGCGGTAGGCGTTAACATTAAAGGAACGTGGCGATTGCCCAAATGGTAAGCTGCTTTTAACAGATCAAATTCGGATTGTGCTGTCACTTGCATGAGTTTTTCAGCTTGTGCATTCACCTGAAGCACATCACCCTGTGCTGTCGCAATGTAAGCGCCACTGCGTAAAATGCCGTTGCGCGGTAAATCTGCACCAATATCAACCCCATTTTTCAAAGTTGCACGAAAACGGCTCTTTTGACGTACATCAAAAGTTAATTCAATCGTTTCGAACTGTTCTTTAGGTTTAAGTTGTTCTAATCGTTGAGTATAAATTTTCATTTTCGCTCCATTTTCAGTCTTTCTTGATTTCACTTTTTGATCCAAAATAAAGCAACCAAAGCAGGCGGGATATAAAAGTGCATCATTATGATTATTAAGCAATTCTCATACCAAGTTATTTTTAAAGATGAGTCTTTAGCGCATAGATAGATTAAAAAAATTCCAGATGAGATATTTTTTATAATTCATCAGCGAAGCTTAGAAGAGACTCCACATAATGATATAAAGCCCATATAGGGAAAAAATGTGCAGCTCTAGAAAATATTTTTATGATTTAAAGCCTGATAGTGAAATTCATTTTATTACATTTGCATCATTTCAACTAGAATTAATCAGTACGCACAATAAAACCCCTGTTTTTAGGAGAATTTATATATAATTAACCAAAGAGAAATTAAATCTCCTTTTTTTAAAGGATGATTAAATCGCCACTAAGTCCTTAATTCCTTTCTCTGGCATTTCACTCCCCATACCCTGGGCAATCACTTGCCCACGTGCCATGACCGTATAGCCATCCGCAAGCTCTTCTGCAAAATCATAGAACTGCTCCACTAAAATAATGGCCATTTCTCCACCATCCGCAAGTTTACGAATCACCTTGCCAATATCTTTAATAATCGATGGCTGAATCCCTTCAGTGGGTTCATCTAAAATCAACACACGCGGTTCAGATGCTAAGGCACGTGCAATCGCAAGTTGTTGTTGCTGCCCCCCGGATAAATCTCCGCCACGGCGATGTTTCATTTCATCCAGTACAGGGAAAATTTCATAAAGCTGCTCAGGGACTTTTTTAGTTTTAGCACCTGAAAATTTTGCCATCCCAATCAGGATGTTTTCTTCTACAGTCAAGGTCGAAAAAATATCCCGCCCTTGTGGAACATACGCCAAGCCAGCGCGAACACGTTGTTCAGGACTCATTTTTGAAATGTCTTTGCCATCCAGTAGGATCTGTCCAGATCTAATCGGCAAGATGCCCATCAAACATTTCAATAAGGTGGTTTTGCCTACACCATTGCGTCCAAGCACAACCGAACATTTACCCACAGGCGCCTGGAAAGACACATTACGCAAAATATGACTGCCACCATAAAACTGATTGACGTCTTTGACTTCTAACATGGTCTGCTCCTTAACGACCCAAATATTTTTCAATTACATCTTCATTGGCCTGAACTTCCGCCAATGTACCTTCCGCTAAAATTGCCCCCTGCGCCAGTACCGTCACTTTTTCGCTGATACTATTAATGAAACTCATGTCATGTTCCACCACGATCAAGGTATGATTTTTTTTGAGTTCCAGACACAGTTCAGCCGTGTGTTCCGTTTCGGCATCGGTCATCCCGGCTACAGGTTCATCCAGCAAAATCAGTTTTGGACGTTGCATCAGCAACATGCCAATTTCAAGCCATTGCTTTTGGCCATGCGACAATAAGCCTGCCGGTTTATTGATCAATCCTTTTAATCGAATTTGCTCAAGAGATTGTTCCAAAGCAAGTTGAGCATCTGGTTCTAGCCTGCTGAAAAAACTTTTCTTCACCTGTTTATTTTTAGGTGCGGCCAAGAGCAGATTTTCCATCACGGTGAAATTTTCAAACACCGTGGGTTTTTGAAATTTTCGACCAATCCCGGCTTCAGCAATTTCTTCGGTACTCATTTTTGCCAGGTTATAGTTTTGACCGAAAAATGCTGTGCCTTGTGTGGGTCGGGTCTTCCCGGTAATCACATCCATCAGCGTGGTTTTACCCGCTCCATTCGGCCCGATGATGCAGCGCAATTCACCTTCATTGATGTAAAGCGACAAATCGTTTAAGGCCTGGAATGCATCAAACCAGACACTGACTTTTTCTAAATATAAAGCGATGCCATGGCTAAAGTCAGGTCCGGCTGCTCTTAAACGTCCATAGCCTTCACCCAGTTGACCGCCATGTTGTGGTGCGTTTAATCCTAAATCTGACATTTAGTTTTTCTCCTTTTTAAAGCGGTCGAACATACCAATCACCCCTTTAGGCAGGAAAATGGTCACGACGATGAACAGTGCTCCGAGAATGAGCAACCATACTTCTGGATAAGCCACAGTGAAATAGGTCTTCACGCCATTAATCAAACCTGCCCCCAGAATGGGTCCAATCAAGGTTCCCCGACCACCTGCCGCAACCCATACCGCCATCTCGATGGAATTCACGGGGTTCATTTCACTGGGGTTAATAATCCCGGCCTGGGGCACATACAGCGCTCCAGCAATGCCGGCGATGACCGCAGAAAGCACCCATGCAGACAGCTTGTACCAGAGGGTTCGATAGCCTAAATATTGCAGACGATTTTCACTGTCCCGAATTGCCCCCAAGACACGTCCATAAGGCTTATTCATCAAATGACGTAAGCCGATAAAACTCAGTAACAAGACCAATGCGGTGAGAAAGCATAAGCTTGCCCGCATTGAGGTAGAGGTAATATCCATACCTAACAGGGTTTTAAAACCAGTAAAACCATTGTTCCCGCCAAAGCCTGTTTCATTACGGAAGAACAATAAGGCTGCTGCAAAAGTCATGGCCTGGGTGATGATGGAAAAATATACGCCCTTGATTTTTGAACGGAAAGCAAAATATCCGAAGATAAAAGCGATCAGCCCGGGAACCAGGATCACCAAGGTGAGTGACCATAAAATATGTTCTGTTCCTACCCAGTACCATGGCAGTTCCGTCCAGCTTAAAAAGCGCATGAAGTCAGGCAAGCTGTCCCCTGCGGATTCACGCATCAGGTACATCCCAAAGGCATAACCGCCGAGGGCAAAATACAGGCCGTGTCCCAGACTTAAAATACCGGCATAACCCCAGACCAAATCAAGCGCCAAAGCCACCAAGGCCAAGCACATGATTTTGCCAATCAAGGTTACCCAATACGCAGAAAGATGCAGACTTGAATCGCTTGGCAGTAAATGAAACCAAGGTAAAATTAATAGCACGGCAAAGCACCCAGCAATGGCGACTGCGCTATAAGGTTGATCGGATAGGAATGATGTGATTTTCATAGTACTTACTCCACAAATCGACCTTTAATGGCGAATAAACCTTGTGGGCGTTTTTGAATAAACAAAATCACAAGCACCAGTAAAATAATTTTTGCCAGTACCGCCCCCATTCCAATTTCCAGCACTGTACCACTGATGCCTAAACCGAGTGCGGCAAGAACTGCCCCCCAGACTTGTCCTACACCACCGACGACGACCACCAGAAACGCATCAATAATGTAGTTTTGACCCAAATCGGGGCCAACGTTACCGACTTGTGCAAGAGCACAACCTGCCAGACCTGCCAAACCAGATCCCAAACCAAAAGCCAGCATGTCGATACGGCTTGAACGAATCCCTACGGCACGTGCCATTTGACGGTTTTGTGTTACAGCACGAACGAATAGACCAAAACGTGTTTTATTCAGTAGATAAACCAGAAGCAGAAAAACAGCCACAGTAAAGACGATAATAGCGATGCGGTTATAAGGCAGCATCAGGCTTGGGGTAATTGAAATCCCCCCGGAAAGCCATGAAATATTGGAGACTTCAACATTTTGTGCACCGAAAATCATCCGAACCAATTGCATTAAGATCAGGCTGACCCCAAAAGTTGCCAACAAGGTTTCAAGTTGACGGCCATATAAGGGACGGATCACGGTCCTTTCAATCAACATCCCTATCAATGCACTAACCACAAATGCCGATGGAATTGCAGCGATCAGGTACCAATCGACATATTCTGAAAAATGGCTCTTAAACAGGCTCTGCACCACATAGGTGGTATAGGCACCAATCATGATCAGTTCGCCATGCGCCATATTGATGACCCCCAGCAAACCGTAAGTAATGGCTAAACCTAAGGCCGCCAATAATAAAATGCTAGCGGTACTCAAACCTGAAAAGATATGTCCTGTCCATTCACTGGCTTGAAGCCGGGTTTTAATACTTCCTTTGGCATCCACTAATGCCGCTTTTAATTCTGGATTTAAATTCGGTTGTTGGAGTTCTTGTTCAACCAAAGCCAGTACATCGGGACGATTTGATTGTTTGAGTACTTTTACCGCCTGGATCTTGATCAATACATCGGGACTGCTATAGTCCAAACGTGCTTTGAGTTGTTCTAATCGGGCTTTAACCTGATTATTTGTTTCATTTGAATACAGCATATTTATCATTGCTGGATCTAATTCGGATAAATTATTTTCTAGAATATCGATGGCTTCTAAACGCTGAGAAGCATCTTTGGACTGTAGTCTTACTTTGGCTTGTCCAAAGCTCAATGCCTTACGCAAAGTATTCACCAAGGTGACTTGGGATAAATCTGATGGCCAAGTCTCTATGACTTGTTCATCTGGATAACTAAATAATTTTTCATCATTTTTTAAAATATAGGTTTGTCCCGAACCATCGGTATACAGTTCATTATTGTCTACATAGGCAACCAAACGATCCAGTTCTTCAATGCTGGCTGGCCATTGGTTCAACATAGTGCGACGTTCAGAAAATCCACCATGAACAAATTGTTGAATCGCATCACCAGATGAGGCAACTGCCTGATGCGTATTTTTAAGCGGAGTAATAACTTGAGAATTCTCTGCGGAAGGAGAATTTGGTGTCGCTGCATTCAAATTTTGCAGGAAAAAAAATTGACTAATAATGAATAGAAGAATGGAGTAATTTATTCGATAAATCATGCTAAACCTCCCTATTGAGAGTGAAATCCCATATAGGGAAAAAATAAATCAAAAAAAGCCTGCTGCAGATGCAACAAGCTTCGGAGAAACTTATTTAGGAATATATGGGCTCCATGGCTCCGCTTTTATAGCAGTAGGTGTTTTATAAACGATATCAAACTGGCCATCCCCACGAATTTCACCAATCATGACCGGTTTATGTAAATGGTGATTGGTTTCATCCATTTTTAAGGTATAACCAGAGGGAGCGGTAAAAGTTTGCCCGGCCATCGCTTCACGCACTTTATCTACCGCTGTAGTGCCCGCTTTTTCGACTGCTTGCTTCCACATGTTAATACCGACATAAGTTGCTTCCATTGGATCATTGGTGACCACCTTGGCTGCATTGGGTAGCTTGTACTCCACTGCAAATTTTTTATACTTATCAGTAAATTGATTATTAGCCGGATTTTTAACTGTCATGAAATAGTTCCATGCCGCCAAGTGCCCAACCAGAGGCTTAGTATCAATGCCGCGGAGTTCTTCCTCCCCCACTGAAAATGCCATAACCGGAATATCCGATGCTTTGATGCCTTGGTTACCCAATTCACGGTAGAACGGTACGTTTGAATCGCCATTGATTGTTGAAATGACCGCAGTCTTTTTACCGGCAGCAAATTTCTTTACATTTCCCACAATGGTTTGATAGTTACTGTGACCAAATGGTGTGTACTCTTCCATAATATCGCTTTCAGCAATACCTTTTGATTTTAAGAATGCACGCAGGATTTTGTTGGTGGTCCGTGGATACACATAGTCTGTACCCAACAATACAAACCGCTTGGCATTACCGCCCTCTTCACTCATGAGATATTCAACTGCGGGAATCGCTTGCTGGTTGGGTGCAGCACCGGTGTAGAAAATATTTTTGGATTGTTCCTGTCCTTCATATTGAACCGGATAAAACATTAAGCCATTCAGCTCTTCAACTACGGGCAGCACAGATTTACGAGATACTGATGTCCAGGCACCAAAAATCACTGCTACTTTATCTTGAGTAATTAACTGACGTGCACGTTCAGCAAACAGCGGCCAATCGGAAGCGGGGTCTACCACTACAGGTTCCAGTTTTTTACCCAGTACCCCCCCATTTGCATTAATTTCATTGATCGCCATTAAAGCGGTATCTTTTAACGACGTTTCCGAAATTGCCATTGTGCCCGAAAGAGAATGTAAAATACCCACTTTGATCGTATCGCCACTTGTGGCAGCGGCTTTCGTTTCTGGCTTGGCAGTTTCACTTTTTTCCGCTGATTTTGAGCATCCTGCAAGTGTTATACTGGCCAGCAATGCAGCAGTAAATAAACTTTTAGAAATCAATTTTTGTTGCATCATTATTTATTCTCCGACCCTTTTTAAGGCATTTTTTTATAAACTCAGAATGTATTATTCAAATAATGTGCCAGTTATAATTGTTCAACTTTAAGTCTCTGTTTATTTTAAATATTAATAATTAAATGGTGAGCTCTTGTTATGCTCTGTGCACTAAAATAGGACGAGTGCTACATAATAGTAATGACATAACTATGAGGAATTGACAGATGATGATGCGGAATTAAAATTATCAAGGTCGAAGGTTTTTAATAAGCGCCACTATAAAGTGGCCCGAATGAAGAGATACTTTTGGACTTTTTGGGTCTATTGCTTGTCACTGAAATAAAATAAGTAAATTTCCTTATCAGCTTTGCAAGGGAGTGATGCCATCAAGTTTCGACCCTGGTTTTTAATCTCAATCCAGTAGCTTCCTGTCCCAAGATAAAAGTTTTACTGAAGTCGAGTTTGGATGATTGAATCGTACGTTAATAAAGCTTTAAAAAAAATTGTTATTAATGCCTGATTTCACATTTTTAATGTGTTTTTTTAAAGTGGGCAAACCCAGTTTAATCCTGTTTAATGAGTGCTTTATTTAATCAAGCAACCTTTTCCTATTCATAATAAAATTATTTTATAGCGCCTAAAAACCATGAGATCAAAAATTGATCTCAGTTTTTATCAGCATTCATTTTACGCACCATGGCGTTAAAGAATTTAATCGCGAAACCACTATCACGAATTAGCATCGCGGTTAAATCAGCACATTTCTGTTTTACGTCCTGTTGAAGGGGATAATCTTCACCGCCTAGCGCACCCGCCTGACACTGAATTTCGGCAGCACGTTGAACCGTCCATAGCAAGAAGAATGCTTTTTCTATGCTACTTTCCCCTACAGCAATGCCATGATTGCGTAATACTAAAATGTGTTTATCGCCCAAGCTTTCAATCATTCTTTGCTTTTCTTCAGCGAATAAGGTAATTCCTTCAAAAGCATGATATCCAATTCGTCCAAATAACTGAGCACCATAAAAATTATCAGAAGCAAAACCATTTTTCTTTTGAACTACAGCACTGATGGGTGTGGTATGGGTATGAATTAAACATCGGATATCATGACGCGCTCTATGTACAGCACTATGTAAAGCAAACCCGGCAGGATTTGCGTCATATTCTGAAGGTTCTACTTTATGGCCTTCTAAATCGACTTTTAATAAATTTTCTGGGGTAATTTCGCTATAGTTCAGTCCAAAGGGATTGACCAGATAATGGTTTTCTTCACCCGCCAAGCGTGCTGAAATATGATTAAAAATTGTTTCCGTCCAACCAAAATAGTCAACCAGTTGATAACATTGGGCCAGCTTGGTTCGGAGCTCCCATTCTTCTTGGCTCATATGGGGAATATTCATTTGTATATTCATAGGTATCCCTTTAATGATGAAGTGATTTTTCGCTGAGATATTGGGTTAAATTACAAATAGATTTAGTCATAGGCATTGGACATTTGAATTGTTCAGCAAGTTCTAAAACAGATTGAGCAATTCCGGCCATTTCCAGCGGTTTTTGATTTTTATAGTCTTGCCACATTGAGGTGTGCACATCCCCCATCTCTGTACCCAAATTTAAAAAGGTGTATGGATCTATCGAAATTCGCGCACCATAACAAGCCGCCACCTGTCTCACCTCTTGAGTCACTTGTAGTGTCATCTCTTGTAAAAATGGATGCGAATAGATATCTTTAAGTGTGGCTCCTGTCACGACAGACAATGGATTCGAACTTAAATTAGCAATAACTTTGGTCCAGATTTGGTCACGAATTTGCTCGCTAATCCGGATCTCAATATTGGTATCCTTGAATAAGTGTTTTAAATTTTCAGATCTTTCCGTCAATTTATGCTGTGGTTCACCTAAAATCAGTAAATAAGGATTGGATGACTCGACTTGTCCGTACTGCTTTAATTCAGCAGTGATAAAAACCACCGAACCGATTAAATTTGACAGTGGAAAATGCTTAATTAAAGTCTGATCTGAATCTAAAGCTTCAATGTGCCGAATATTTTCTTCTTCACTATTTTGATAAAAATACCAAAATGGAATTCCATTCATTAACGGAATAATCACCGTCTCTGAATGGATAAGTTGCTTTAAAGGTTCTACAATTTGTTTCAACGCATTAGATTTCGTACAAATAAAGATGACATCTTGAACACTTAATTCGCTTATTTTTTCAACAATTTTATAAGGTCGAACATGGTGTTCACCCGTTAAATCTTTGAGTGAAATTCCATTTTCAATTAAGACCGCTAAGTTTTCTCCACGCGCAATCAAACTGACATGTTGATAACCGGCTAAAATTAATCGGGCAGCAAGCGTACAACCTATCGCACCTGCCCCCCAAATGGTGATATGAGTTAACTTATCCATCCCGATGTCCTCGCTTTTAAATGGCTAAAACATCTTGATGTTTACTATTGATCCCTAAATAACTTTCAATAATACGCGGGTCTTCAACTAGGTCTTGTCCTTTGCCTTCCATTGACAGTTCTCCCATCTCCAAAACATATGCATAGTCAGCGAGTTTTAAAGCGGCACGTGCATTCTGTTCTACCAATAAAATGGAAACACCCTGGCCCCGAAGCTGATCGATGATTTTAAAAATTTCACGCGTAATTAAGGGGGCTAGACCTAAACTGGGCTCATCGAGCATCAGCAATTTGGGTTTAGCCATCAGTGCCCGCCCTACAGCAAGCATCTGTCTTTCACCACCCGAAAGCGTTCCGGCTTCTTGAATTCGACGCTCTTTTAAACGTGGAAATAAGGTATAAACTTCATCTAAAGTATCTTTAAGCATTCGGTCACCATGGCGATAACGCTGAAATCCCCCCAGCATCAAATTATCTTCAATACTCATGCTGCCAAATAACTCACGTTTTTCTGGAACCAGACCTAAGCCTCTTACCACCATTCGTTCAATTTGTGGACACTGTTCAATACAACCATCAAATTCAACATTACCGCGTGATGCCAGCACGCCCATAATTCCTGACAACAAGGTGGTTTTTCCCGCGCCATTTGGCCCAACGACAGAGACGATTTGTCCTTCATTGACGCGCATATTGAAATGACTGAGTGCCTCGACTTTGCCATAAGCCACACTCAAATCATTCACTTCCAATAATGATTTACCTTGATTGTTTCCGGATAAAATACTCATGCTGCACCTCCAAGATAAGCTTCTAAAACCGCTTTATCTTTTTGAATATCTTCGGGTAAACCTTCGGCTATTTTTTCACCAAACTCCATCACCACGATGTGATCGACTAAATTCATAACGAAGTCCATATCATGCTCAACCAATAAAATAGCCATACCTTCAGCTTTTAATTTGGTGAGTAATTCGGCCAAAGCTTGTTTTTCTTTGAAGCGCAAACCAGCCGCAGGTTCATCGAGCAAGAGCACACTTGGACGGGCACATAAGGCACGGGCGATTTCTAAAATACGTTGTTGACCCAGTGCTAAGCTTCCTGCTTCGATATAAAGATATTCACCTAAACCGACGCGTTCGAGTTGTGACTTGGCTTCATTCAGTAAATTATTTTCTTCATTACGATCGAGATGAAGCAGCGATGAAAATACCCCTTTTTGTCCGCGTAAATGTGCGCCAATCACCACATTTTCCAACACCGTCATTTCTGGCAAAATTTTCACATGTTGAAAAGTACGGCTAAGGCCTTTTTTAGCAATCTCGCGGGATTGCAGCCCGTTAATCTTTTCACCTAAGAAAATAACCTCGCCAGAGCTTGGAACGTCCACTCCAGATAACTGGTTGAACATGGTGCTTTTACCTGCGCCATTCGGTCCAATCAGAGCTAAAATTTCGCCTGCATGAATTTTTAGGTTCATCTGGTTATTCGCGACTAAACCACCAAATTTTTTAGTCACATTTCTGGCTTCTAAAATGACGGTGCCTTGAGCTGGTAATTTTAGAGCGGGTAATTCAAAAGTAGGCGCTTTGATTTCGGTGTGCTGGTCTATAGGTTTAAATCGACTCGGAATCTTTTTAACCAGCATTGGCCATAATCCCGATGGGGCTTTTTGCATTAACAAGACAATTAAAAGTCCGAATACAATGGTTTCATATTGACCGTCATTACCAAAAATGATGGGCATTAAATCCTGTAGCCACTGGCGCATCATGGTGAAAATTCCTGCACCAAAGATTGCACCCCAAATACTGCCTACGCCCCCTAACAAAGCCATGAACAGATAATCAATACCCATTTGCAAGCCAAAAGGCGTCGGATTAATAAAAGATTGAGTGTGAGCGTAAAGCCATCCAGAAATAGAGGCAAAAATTGATGAAATGACAAAAACCACCATTTTTGACCTAAAGGTATTTACCCCCATAGATTCAGCCATGACTTGTCCACCCTTCAGCGCACGTATGGCACGGCCTTCACGCGAATTAAGCAAATTTTTAGTTAATACCATTGCCACAAACAAAATTAGCCAGATTAAATAAAACATTTTATTGTTTGTATCTAAGGCATGACCGAACACAGTAATATTGGGAATATTTGCAATCCCCGAATGTCCGCCTAAGCTTTCAATGGTAGAGAAAAAATAATAAAGTGAAATTCCCCACGCAATTGTACCTAAGGGCAAATAATGACCCGATAACTTCAATGTTAATCCACCGACAATGAATGCCGATATTACTGTTAAAATTATGCCAAAGATTAAAGCCATCCAAGGGTTGCCACCTGTCCACATCAAAAATTCAGGTAACTGTTCGGTGACTGTCAAATATGCCGTGGTGTACGCCCCTATTCCAACCAAAGCCGCTTGACCAAAACTGGTCATTCCGCCAACCCCAGTAAGCAGGACCAGGCCTAGAACCACTAGTGCATTCAAACCGATATAGTTTAATAACGTTACCTGATAAGTCGGGAGAAATAATGGGCTCAAGGCGACTAGCGCAACAAAACCCCAAAATAGATATCTAGATTTCATTCATGATCCTCCTCGACTTGGCGGGAAGTTAAGGATTTCCAAAGCAGGAAAGGAATAATTAAGGTAAATACGATAATTTCTTTATAGTCACTTGCCCAAAACATCGAGAAAGCTTCAATAATACCAACCACAATGGATCCCAAAGCAGCCACAGGAAAACTGGCTAAGCCACCAATAATGGCACCGACAAAGCCTTTTAAACTGATAATAAAACCCGAGTCATAGTACAAGGTTGTAATTGGGGCAATTAATATTCCAGCGAGTCCACCCATAAACGCGGCCATGGCAAAGGTGATTTTCCCCGCGAATATTGGAGAAATCCCCATCAGTTGTGCACCTACTCGGTTTACTGCAGTGGCACGTAAAGCTTTGCCATATAAAGTTTTTCCAAAGAAATACCAAAGTATGACAATCAAGCTAAAGAAGACAAATAAGATAGACAATGTTTGACTACTTACCACTAAACTTCCCACATCAAAAGTTGCATCACTAAAGGGCTGAGTTTGTGCACCATCCGGACCAAAGATTAATAGGCCGATACCCAATAAAGCGACATGCACCGCAATTGAAACAATAAGTAAAACCAAAGGTTTTGCAGCCACCAACGGTTGGAAGAATATGCGATATATTTGTGGTCCCAGTGGCGTGACTACCGCCAAGGCTAAAATTATCTGAATGAACATCGGCAAGGAAGCCAAAGGCAACAGGTACATCGCAGCCACTACCGCAATGATATAAATTGCCCAGAGAGCATGACTTTTTAAATTAAACTTGGCTTGTCCTTTCATACTTAAATAAAAATCAAGCAAGATATGCGTAACAAAAAAAATCACAAGTAACCAAACAATATTGCTGGGTTTCCCTGACTGAATTGCCGCTAGTGTTAATGCACCATAGACACTAAATTCGCCAAGAGGGATAAGTAAGATTCGGGTAACAGTAAAGACGAGTAGAATGCACAACGCGAGCAATGCGTAAATTGCACCACTGGTCACTCCATCTTGTCCAAGAATTAATGCGATATTTAAATCCATAGCGCCTTATCCTTGCTATTTTAGAGATAAAACTTCTATTTCAAGTATTATCTCTAGGGATAGCTAAAAATTTATGAGTGATGATTTAAGTATTTACTTGAGTAATTTCCATTGCCCATTTTTAACCGTGATCATGACACGCCCACGTTTATCAAATCCGCTGTGATCGGTAGGCGTCATGCTATATACCCCTTGGGTCGCGGCTAATTCTTTGGTTTTTTCTAAAGCTGTACGCAGCTCTTGACGGAATTGCACGCTTCCAGGTTTAGCTTTTTTTAAGGCAACAGGAATTGCTTTTTCAAGCAGTAGCCCGGCATCATAAACATTTGCCCCAAAAGTCGCCGGATACTCACCAAATGATTTTTTATACGAATTCATGTACTTCAAAGCCAGAGCTTTAGAAGGATGGGTATTTGGAATTTCATTAATCACTAGCATTAAACTGGCAGCGAGAATGGTATTTTCGACCTTTTTTCCACCCATTTTTAAGAATTGATCTAAAGCAGCACCATGCGTTTGGTAGACTTGTCCACGATAGCCGCGATCATATAATGCTACTTGTGGCGTAACAGCTGAGCCCCCAGGTGCAGCAATTAAAATTGCCTGGGGTTTACCTGAAATCAATTTCAAAGCTTGTCCGGTTAATGACGTATCCTGACGCTGGAAAGACTCTTTTTGAGTAATTTTGATGCCATTTTTAGTCGCAAGGTTGGTAATGACCTTACTCCAGTTTTCACCATAAGGATCCGCAGTGCCAATAAACGCTAAAGTTTTGATCTTGCGTTTCACCATGTCTTCAACCAGGGCGGTTGCAATTAATTCATCATTCTGTGTGGTTTTAAATACCCATTTTTTTTGTTCACTCATCGGAACGATAATGCTGGAAGTACCTACGGGTGCCAACAATGGAACTTGAGCTTTTGCAACGATACCGATCGCAGCACTGGCATTTGGCGAACCAGAAGGGCCAATGATTGCATCGACATTATTTTCTTTAATCAGTTTATTGATTGCTTTAACACTGGCTGTCGGATCACTTCCATCATCCAGAGAGATATAAGTGACTTTTTCTCCCGCAATGGTTTTAGGTAATAGTGAAACTGTATTTTTTTGCGGAATAC
>NZ_JAZQPV010000030.1:0-8582 GCF_045628685.1 Acinetobacter sp. | reverse complement strand
CCTTGAGCACGTACACCTGGGAGCGCGACAGCAATGCCGAATTGACTTCGAACGAGGGGTTTTCGGTGGTGGCGCCGATCAGCGTCACCAGGCCGCTTTCCACGAACGGCAGCAAGGCATCCTGCTGCGATTTGTTGAAGCTAGATAAGATGCATTGCACTTGTTAATAATCAACGAGTTAGGTTGCCTACAAACGATATATTTGCACAAACGGCACCTTTTCATGCACAATTTTTCGCACAACAAATTTTGATGGTGCAATCAGGCCACTCCACCGCCTTATCTTGCGCCCTAAAACAGCCACAAAACAGGAGAGGTCACGGTGTCGGTCTACCCAATCAAATACAAGGTTTTGAACAAAGAAACTGGCCGTAAGGTCAGTGTCACCAAGTGGCGGGTTCAGATTCGTAAGGGAGGTGAAAAGATCTCCAAGCTCTTTGACAACGAAGGCGTTGCGCGTTCGTGGGAAGAGCAAGAGCTTCATCGTATCAGCACAGGCGTCCCACAGAATTTAATCTTTGACTTGAAATATCAACTTGAGATGCCAGACATGAGCGCACTTCTCAGAGACTATTTCAACCAACATATGAGCAAGCATTCTGCTTCATCGTTCAAGACCAACCTGAACCGCTGTCTTCGGGCAATCCCCAGCATTCCAATCTACCTTAAAGACTTGGGGCCGAAGATTGACAACTACCGCTATCAAAACACGGTCGTAGACGCCATGATGGGGCGCATCTATAAAAAAGACCATATTGAGTTCGGCCAGTTCAAGATTGACACCGTAGACTTCTGGCTCTTGATTGCCTACATGGATTCAAGACGGCGTACTGGCATTAAGAACAATACGATTCTTCGGGAAATCTCGATGATTAGTTCTGCGTTTGAGAAGGTTTATAAGCTCTATCCTGAGAATTTTCCGCACGGCTTGATGAATCCAGTCAAAATGCTACCTAAAGGTGAAAAGCCTAAACCTTACCTCGGACGTAAGCGTGTACTTTCTGACGATGAAGCAGTTCAGATTGCTGAATGGATGAAGCTCAAAGCCAATCAAGAACCCTACTACTTGTTCGTGACATGCCTTGAATCAGGCGCACGGAAAAGCGAGGTTTTAGACGCCCAATGGGAGAACGTCAATCTTCAGCTTTGGTCTATCCACATTCCAAAAACCAAAAACGGTCGACCAAGGGATATCATGATTCCTGAAGACGATGACTTCCGAGAATGGCTCAAAGCGAATCGCCTTGCTAAAGGGCCGATTTTTAAGCTCACACCCTGGAATTTTCGTCAATATTGGGTTGATGCATTGAAAGCACTTGGCCTGTATGATGACCCAGATACCCGTCTTCACTTCCACGATACACGCCGAACCGCCCTCACTAAGCTGATTCGTCAAAAACGCCTCAATAGCTTCCAGATTGCAAAAGAGATGGGTGTCTCGCCACAAACAGTTGAAACCACTGTTCAGAACATGCCTGATCGCCTGGCAGAGATTTTTGCAAAACTGCGTGCTGGACACGCCCTAAATGAAGATGAGATCATGGCACTAGCTGGTCACGGATCTATCTCCATGACCAATGTCTACTATGGCGATAGAAATTAAATGATAAAAGATTGAACAAGATAGTTGACGCCGCTTGTTCTTACTCATAAAGTACAATCATCAACACGCAAACAACACTGTAGCGGCTTGTTGAGATCAGGCCACTACAACACAATCTTACTTACTGGAGAAATTTTATGGCAGAAACCAAGAAGCTGACCCTTGCTGAGATCCTTGCTAAGCGCAAAGAGTTTGAGGACATGGTTACGGCTCACCTGCAAGCTGAGCGCCCTGCTGCTTTGGCAAGTGTTTTGGAACAAATCAAGTTGTTCAACTTCACTGCTGCGGAACTGGGTTTTAAGGCATTCCCTGCTCCTGAAACTACTATTACCGCTCCCAAAGCTACCAGCACCCGCACCATGAGCAAGCCTCTGAAAACAACCAAGGGTGACGAGACTGGTGTGTGGCTGGCCCACCCGCCAAAGTTCCTGCAAGCTGAAGGCTGTTTTGAAGCCTATAAGAACGGCAAGTCGGTAGATGCATGGCTGGTCACGCGTGCTGATAAAAAAGCCAAAGCGAACTTCCTCAAGAAGCTCGCCAGTCGTGAAGGAGTTGTGCCTAACAAAGTACAACTGGGTGAAGTTACCGAAGCAGAATTCCAAGCAGCGTAACCCCCTTAACTTTACAGAAAGCACCTTCGGGTGCTTTTTTTTCGCCCTGTGTCAGCACAAATAGCCAGAATCCAAAATCTATGAGAAGATTTCCAAAAGCCAACAAATTTCAGCTCACAGGCAGAGGAAATAGGGAATGTCCAAAATTAGTGCAAAAAAAGATGCCGCATCAGATTTCGAAAATTTAGTTCTCAATGGAATAGATTTTCTGACCAAGGCAATTTCTCAACTTGAAAGCGAACCGAAACATTCAGTTGTCAATTTCTACACAGCCGTAGAGATTTTCTTAAAAGCTCCACTTGTTCATGAACATTGGGCTCTTGTTGTCGTTGATCGTGACCTGAACCGCCAAAATTATGAGGCTGGTGATTTTGTTTCGGTTTCATTCGATGATGCGTGTACCCGTCTAGCTACCGCATTAAAAAAGCCTTTGCAGAGTACCGCAAAAGAAGCCTTTGACAAGGTTCGCAAGCATCGCAATCGTATGGTTCACTTCTATCATAGCGGAATAAACGGAAAGCAAAGAGAAGAAATTAAACTTGAACAAGCGCAGGCTTGGTTTGAACTCAATAGATTTATTACTGATACATGGCGAGAAGAGTTTAAGCCATTTCAATCTGAATTTCGTCGTATGGAGCGCGACTTAATTAATAACAATCATTACGCCAAGGCAAAGTTTGACAGCCTGAATAAAAAAATTGATGGCATGAAAAAAGGTGGGCATATTTTTGAAGATTGCCTAGGATGTGGCACAAGTGCGCTGCATGTTGAAGAGGACGTCCAAAACCTTCTGCTATGCAACTGCATGGTTTGCTTTCACAGCGAAAAACGAGTCAAACTAGATTGTCCCGCTTGTGGTGAAACCAATCAAAACCTAGTCGCATACGAAGGCTTTAAATGCACTAAATGCGCTCATAAGCTTCCCGATGACGACCTGTTTGATTTACTTGACCAAAATCCAGTTCGTGGCACTAAGCATGATGTTGATTCTCATACGCCCGCCAATTGCGATGAGTGCCAAAGCTATCACTCGGTATGCGAGTATGAAGACGGGTATCTTTGTACCGATTGCCTGACATATTTTGACAGATTGGAGAAGTGTGAATGTTGCGGCGACTCTATGACAGGATCAAGTGAAAATACTTACGCGATGGGTTGTGAACACTGTGACGGCTATGCAGATAACAGTGGAGATGATTGATAAACATTGCATTATCAACAACAATATTCGTGGATTCCAATTTTTATGATAAAAGAACGACTTTCAAGAGATGCCCCGCCAACGCCGATTCATCTGAAAGAATTTCACTGATCAGGAAAATTAATTCGTGAACTCATTAATCAGAAGCATACTTGCGCCATTTGCGTCCGCTGCTACCGGAGCAATTGTAGCAATTTTTATAGGTCTATTGCTGTTCGGAATCCAAGATCGTGATTTACTCAAAGTATTGGCTTTCATTGGTGCGATCTTTGGTGCGGCCCCTGATATTCTGCGTCTGATTTCCGACTTCACAAAGATAGTTGAAATGTTTCAAGGTAGTTATACAAGAAACCAAACAGCCACATCTTTGCAAGCTGAAGCCTGTGTCCAAGAGAAAGAACTATTAGAAAAGGCTAAAGAGCAAGAGGCGAGAAAGAAGTTGCTCGCTGAAGAGCATGAAGCCCGTCGCCCGATATGCACTCATTGTAGTAAAAAGACAGAACCTATTTATACCTATAGGAAAATCAACGGCGAACCTGACATGCGCCACAGAAACAACCCAATCCTCTGCAATAAATGTTTCAAACCGTACTCTGGAGTTCGCCCTTGGAAGCTTCCTCAAGCATAATTCCGAGAACGCTGGAACCGGTCCGACAGTAACCTATGCCACGTCAGCAAAACCACTATCACAGCTAATTTAAGTTAATGATCCCAAGATAGAACAATATCAAGGCATCTTCGGGTAATCTTTCTATTTTCATATACTGTCCTAGATTGTCTATTTCTCTCACATAAAAAAGCAAAGGATGCCTAAGCATCCTTTACCGACCACACCAATAATAAAGAACTCTACTTAAGAAAGGGGATTATCCAAAACAGGCATTCTTACTTTAATGAATTCTCTGACATTGTCAATACAATTACTCAAAGTCAACCAAGTCCTCTCACTGTGGCTACCATCAAATCTATGCCGATGATAAAAAAAAGCCCCATTGCTGGGGCTTGATTTTTTTGGATAACCTGTTTTAATGATTGGTGACTAAACAAAAACTAAAAAGGAAATCCTATGTCATTAAATATAAATAATAAATCTGCTGTTGTCAACAAGCAAAATGAAGAATTTAGCTATTTCTCATTAAACAAAAAAGTCTTCAATGAATTAATTCTAATTCCTCGCTCAAAAAATATCTTGTTTCAAATTATGGTGCATTTGGCTTGTAAGGTGACATACAAGAACGGTCTTGTCGGTGTTCATAGTGAAGTCTTCAAGACTGGTCTAGCAAAAGAAATGAAAATCAATGACGGCGATATTTCTGGCTATTTGAAACAGCTTGAAAAATTAAATTACATAAAAATCTTTAATACGACCCCCCTGGTTTTGCAAGTGCTAGAAGTTCCACAGGCGCCCAATTTTGACGATATTAAAGCTGTATTGTTGTATGTGAGTATGAATGCACAAGAATTTAATTTCCATAGAAATTTGAAGAGAAGAGCAACATTTTTTGAGACATTCAAAGAATACGAAAGCGAAATCTTTAAAGAAAAAATAAAAAAATCTACTGTTCCCGACGATTATGAAAACATACCGACAACCGACGATATAGAAGATATTTTTGGATACACAAAATAATCCCCGTGGGGATTTTTTTACGACTGCATATAAGTAGAGCAGCAATAAGTCAATAGCTTTAAAATCTCATGGAAGCCCCTCAACCAAGCCCCTCAGAGCTTATTAATCAAGCATTCACGGCATTGTGTCCAAGCCCCTCAACCAAGCCCCTTAAAATCTCAACCAAGCCCCTGAAAGCTTGTTAATCAAGCCTTCGTGTTATGTTGTCCAAGCCCTTTTCGTATGTTTGATAAAGAATGCTTGACATAAAGCAATATATATCAATCATTACTCTATTCAATACATAGTACAAAGTAGTATATATTAAAGATTACTAACATAGAATAAAGAATAAAATCCCGCGAGCGGAAAACTTGATAAAGTTCTTTGAATTTATTATGTGAATACAAACAAAGAAAAATTTATGAACTATGCCGAACAGAAAATGAGAGCCAATCTATATCTTCCAACGCAGTTGATTGAAAACTTATCAATTGTCGGTTTAAAACGTAAAAAAAACACCCGCAGGTGCTTTTTTATTTTAATTTATAAGATGAAGTATTGGATTTCAAGCCTTTGCTTTTCCTCCAAGCATCTCTTTCCAGTTCTTTTCCCTTGCTTTCTTCAATCTCAAATTCAATGACCTCAAGATCATCGGATATTTTTACCTCTGAAACATAGCAATAGCCTACAAGTTGTCCAATATTGACGGAGGTATTCGGAACAGTCTCTGTAGTGCCGCCAATCGTCAAGATTTCAATGATGCTGCCCTTAACGGTTGCATGAACAGCTTGCACGAGCTTCAGATCTTGGACAACGTTCTTTCCTTCAAATTGAAAACTGCCGTAGCTCATAAAGTATCTCCAAATACGCGCCAATAAGTTTAGTACTGATTTCATATATCGCTCTCCTTTTTAAGAAGAACATACGATATATCCCATTTAAGTCAACACATCAGTTTCAGTTTGTTGCTCACTTCCAGCAACGGTACTTTCAATCAAGAATACGCTGGGATCACGTCAGTGAAAAAGGGACCAGCTCGCCTGTGTCCTCCTGGAATATTAAAGAAGACAGCGTAAGCCCACGCCCTTCAATTCTAGTTAAGGTCTTGAACTTAGATCACGTCACTACTAGGCGGCTTTAGCAAGATCCACGGCTGAACCTCAAGAGCCTTGGCAATTGCCTCTATATTGGACAGCGAAACGTTCCAGCGCGAACGCTCCACGGCTGAGACATATGAGCGGTCTAATCCACATTCCAATGCAAGCTTTTCTTGCGACCAGCCTTTTCCCACTCTCAGCAAACGCACGTTGAACGCGACCATGCCACGCAGATCGTCCTCTGATGGCAATACGGTGGGTGGCTTGGGTTTCGCTGACATGACGTAACCCTAGCGATGTGATACATTTGCATCCACGGAGTTTGCTTCCCATATGAAGCATTTTTAAAAATGTAATTTCAATAACTTTGAAAGATAAACGTGGAAAAAACTAAGACGATTGCTGGCTTTATAGCTGTGTCCTGCCTGGTGGTTGCGTGTGGTGGTGGAGGTAGTGATAGCGGCAGCTCAAACGGAGGCTCTAACAGCACCCCACCACCAAGTGCTGGCATTAACAGCCCCACTGATGCGCAAGTGATTTCGCTGGTTCAATCCACTAACATTGACTTCGGCCCCGGTGCGAATGGTCGGCCTGCTGGAACGTGGCGCTGGTCTGATACCCCAAGCCGTCATATTCCGGTCTACATCCCTACTCCAGCAGCCGGTGACACGACAGCGCAGGACTACGCTGCGAAGGTCAACACTTCAGTAGCGCTGATTAACACCAAGCTGGCCGGTCTGCTGGTATTGGATGCGACCAATACACTCCCTACTAGTGGAAAGTTCATTCAGGTGAGCTACGGAACGTCCTGGGTGCCACCTGGTTCAACGGATTACGCTGGTTACTGCGCCAATGTGGCAACGGGACCGAGCACTGGCAGCATGATCGTGCCCGACATCCAGAACGGCATTTATTCCAACCCTGTCTTCATCAACCTTGGCAATGGCCGTTGCAACGTAACGCAAGAAATCGTGGCCCATGAATTCGGGCATGCACTGGGTCTGGCGAATCACTTTAATGGCTTCGGCACGAACGACACGAGCTCAACCGCTTTCTGGGATGTTCTGGCAACGCTGTATAGCAATCCACAGTCTACACTTGCAGCGAACCTTGTTGTGAAGCGTGCGCCTAAATAATTAACCTATTGCTGTGAATCGTTGATAAAGCACCGAGAGGTGCTTTATCAACATCTATCTTCAGTAAAACCCCAGCTCACCTCTCTTCTTTTCCTCAAAAGCGCCAAGAAGACTGCAAAGGTCAACAAAAAAGCACCCGGAGGTGCTTTTTAAAAGGAAAATGCCGCTTAGTTTCGCACTGCGAAGGTATTTCCACAGGCATGACAATAGTAGCCATAATCATACATGTTCTTCCAAACAGGATAGTGTTCCGCGTAGCGCTTGCTGCGCTTCATATAGGCACGCGTTTCCCATGCCCACCACACGACAAGACCAAGGGTGATGAAAGCCAGTGGTGTTTTACTGAAAAGCCACGGACTGGTAGCAACCGACATGATGCCGCCTGCGATCATCTCCAGCTTCTTCGGCTTCTTAGGTTCACTGAAGCGGGCCGCCAAGGTGGTCTGGCTCGTAGTGCTGCTACTACCAGCAAAAGTGCCAGCACCGCTGGTACCAACTCCGACACCCACCACAGACCCGTTGCTGTAAGTTGTTCCTGCCTGGATGACTGCGCGGATAGCTTGCGTGTGATCGCCACGGCAATTTGGACATTGCGTTCCCATTAATTCCTCTCATACTCAAGTTGTAGGGGGCGAGTCGCGGTCAAGACCGGCGACCTCTCCAGTTAATATCACCAACTCAACCCTTTGGGTTGATACACAACTCTAACGCATGTTCATCTTCTTAGGTTGACTTGCCACCATACAAGTTGATAAATAAATTGGGGTGAGCATGTCCATCGATAACAACCAACACGGAGAGCTCTTCAAAAGCATTGGCCGCACTCTGGCCCAACGACGTGAAGCCAAGGGACTCACTCAGGAACAGGTTGCTGAGGCTCTTCAGATAGGGACGGAAGCTGTTTCACGCATGGAACGTGGCCTCACGATGCCCACAGTTCAACGCTTTGCCGAGCTGGCTGAGGTATACGAGTGCGGCATTGACGATCTTCTAATATCCAGCAGTAACCGCGCCAGCGACCAAGCGGAGATGATCGCGCAGATACTGCAAACCTTGCCCGAAGCTGACCGATCCATGATTGTTGAAGTGGTTAAGAAGATTGCAGGCCACCTTAAAGTCAGGCTATAAATAAATTTAGCATTTCTCACGATGTGGAGCACAAAGTGTTGACGTGCAGCGCCGTACATTTATAGTGTACATAACCGTTTCGGTTACAGGGACCTGTCAGAAATTCTGTGTGCGGGGCCAGAATTCGTAGTTAGATAATTGCGTTCGTGAAGCGCTCGCCGAACATAATGGCGAACTGGTTGGCAGCCTGCTTC
>NZ_JAZQPV010000029.1:0-5067 GCF_045628685.1 Acinetobacter sp. | reverse complement strand
TGACAACGTCAACAAGATCTACACCGACAAGAACTCGCAGTTCGGCATCGTGCAAGAAGATGCGCTCGACTACCAGCGTAAGATCGACCCGAAAATGATGTCTCGCGTCGTCGCGGTCTTTCCTTTCTTCTCGGTCGAGGTCCACGCGATCGCCAAGAACGGCTCGAAGATCAACTCGCTGGCTGACATGTCCGGCAAACGCGTGATCGA
This sequence comes from Acinetobacter sp., assembly GCF_045628685.1. Lineage (GTDB taxonomy): Bacteria > Pseudomonadota > Gammaproteobacteria > Pseudomonadales > Moraxellaceae > Acinetobacter. The sequence goes on along the minus strand of NZ_JAZQPV010000029.1, from coordinate 4,857 downwards.
GGGACCTGAAGGTTCAGGTACCTGGGTTACCGTCCAGCTCATCAAGCAGATGACTGGCATCAAGTGGGAAACCGTCGAAGGCAACCTCTCGCAGGGCAACGGCCTGAAAGCTGTTCAAAGCGGTGATGCTGACGTTGAGTTCATCGTCGCCGGCCAGCCAATCACGGTGCTGCAGACCGCCAAAGGCGTCAAGCTGATCCCGCTGAGCAACCCGAAACTGGACAGCTACGGCTTCTACACGAAGACGTCGCTCCCATCTGGCGCATACGGTTTCCAGTCCGACCCGGTGACAACCTACAAGGTGAACAACGTCCTCGCAACCTTCGCGTACAAGAACCAGTACCAGAAGGAAATCAGTGATCTCGTTACCTGCATCACGAAAAATGTCGATGACCTCCAGGCGAACGGCCACGCTAAATGGAGGGACGTCGACGTCACAGATATTGATCGCGTGAAATGGCCCGTCCACCCTGCGGCGCTCAAAGCAATCCACGACGAGTTGAAGAAAGCTAAGCAGTAAGTGATTCTTATACACCCTTGAGTTACCAACTCTTCGGTGTAAGCCAAAAATTACCAAAAAAGTTAACACGTTTTCGCAGGTTGGTGTATAATAATCATATACCAACCAAACGAGTTCAAAAATGCAACCAAACACTCTTCACACCAAGCCTCTTCTGAAATCCCTCGGCGTTGATGGAGATATGGGTGGCAAGAACTTCGTCTTCCTTCAGCTCTTCACCATCTACGCCTCGGATGCTCAGATGGCGGCCCTCACGAAAGCTGCGAAGTACGGTTGGAAAGCTATGAAGATCGTGTACAGCAAGGACCCAGAAGTTCAAACCTGTGCGGTAGCTCTCTCGACCACCGAATGCTGTGCCTGGATGCTTCCTGACGGAACGATCCAACGTGCAAAGGTTGGCGCCAAAACGGTTTACCTCGATAAAAAATGGACGGAATCGGTATGATCAATACGACGAACTGGAACGGATCGAACATGCGTTGCACTAAGTGCAATCATTACCTGCCAGACCGCTGCATCTGCGATGGCCCCTCGATCGAGCAGCAACGCATCACGAAGGCCTTCGTCTACGAGGCACTCGGCAATGCTAAGGAGAACGGCTATGATGAGCTGTTCGACATGACTTCTGCTGAGATCGCGCACGACATCAAGGAATACGATGCCGAGCTCGAATTGACGAAGACGGAGCATCTCATTCCTCACATCGAGGAATGGTTGAAGGAGTTTCATAAATGAGCAAAGCAGGACCACACCTTGCTGGTGTCATTGCTATGATTCTTGTAGACGACAAGGACAACAAGCAACACTGTAAGGTATCGAAGAACCTAGGTCATCCCGTCCTCCACCGTGAGGACGGGCCGGCCTTAGATTACGCAAACACCTACAAAGCACATTACAAGAATGGTGTGCTTCATGGCACAATAGAATTTGCAGGCAAAGTCTGCTCAACGTGGAACAAGGGGGTCAGGATCTCATGAGACCGAACGCGTGTGACTAGCTGCTCGCAAAACGCGCAGAGCCAGTCAACGACGTAAAAACAGGTTGTTATCATTTTTGTTACAAACCTGCGGGTTTTGTGTTATAATGAACCTATGCACCACTCTACTAATTTTGAGGTATAAGAATGAATAAGAGACTTTTCGTTTCATCGCCAGTGCAGGTAGCTCTGCTGAAAAATGTTCTGATTCCAGAAATGGCCACAGGCTTTTGGAAAGATCACCGACCAGCAGATCACGCCGCGCAATGGACCGATGTCGAGATCATTGTGAGCCAGGACTCAAAATTAGGGCCCGTGGATTTTAATGTGCCGCGCCTGTACAATTTCGTCAATCCTGATTTCATCAAACCGAATGAGCAATTGCTCGTGGCGGCAGCACAAGCTGTGAAGTCCACGAGCAATTTCCGTTCAGTAAAAAAAGAACTGATTGAGTTATCGCGGATTGTCGGTGGTCGTTTAACGGACGCCAATGAGAACCCGACAAAGGCCAACCGCGGGAATAACAAAAATGGCAGCGTTCAAGAGCCAACTGCAAAGACAAAGACGGCTGTGAAGAAAGCGACAACTGCTGTCAAGAAAACGATATCAAAAAAGGAATCTGGGGTGGTGACAGAAACAACATCTAATGGCGCAACCGTTAGACGAGTTGCAGTGACAAAAGCCAGCCCATTTGATGCTTTAACTGGCCCGCAAACTGCACCTGAAAATTAACTTGAATAGGAGGGTGTATGACCTGCTTCCTGAACCCAAAGAACGAATCGAACGAAGAGTTCCTTGAACGTGAGGGGCGTGTCGTCCGCCCTGATGAGGCCGCGATCGTAGACGGAGAATATCCTGTCTGTCTTATCTACAACGCAACGTTCACGGCCGCCGCGATCGGCTACTGCCAAAGCGAGATCAACTCGCTGACGCGGAATAATGACCCGCGCCCGAAGGTCTGGTATCAAGTACCAGTGGAGAAGTTGCTGCCACACAGCGATCTCGAGCATTATGTGAGGGTATGACTTTTAACAAGGGGACCATCATGAAACGCGAGCCAGTCAAAGATCAGAATTACACTTCTATTGATGTAACAAAGCTTTCAAATGAATCCATTCGCGAGCTATATGACGAGTGTGTGGAAGGCTATGAAATCAGCTTTACACCGGCCTACGCTAGCTATACAGATTTTAACGGCAAATGCGCCGACGCAATCGTAGAATTAGCGTGCGAGGCAGAAAGGCGCGGTCTTCACCTGCGCACGTTACATTAACTAACGGTGTACAAACGTATAGATTAGTTGTATAATAGCTACATCATCAAGCACCGTTAGTAATGGATGCACCTCGAGTCCTAATGAAAAATCGAGGTAACCTCAAAGGAGTATCAAAATGAATGCAATGGCAAATTTCGGCGGCGAAAAGTTCATGAACCGCCTGTTCCGTCGCGCACCGGGTGTGGTATGGGACATGATGACCGGTAAGGTCGGCTTCAAGACCGGCGAGGGTATCGCTACGTTCACCGGGCAAGGCGATGACGCCCAGATCGAGATCAACATGTTCGACCAGTTCGGCATGGAAGTTCCTGCTTTCGCGCAGTCTACCCCGATCGACGCCGTCAATGTCGGCGACCTGATTTACTTCGGCTCGGGCGAGAAGGCAGGCTGGATCGTCGAAAAACGTTACGGCGTGAAGCCTGTCGGCAGCTCGACCCCCGCAAAGCGTCCATCGCGCAAGTCCACTGCTGCAGGGCCTGCAGCAGACCCGCTCGACCTGACCGTTGCCGAATCTGACCTCGACAAGTCGAATGTCCAGTTCACCCTGATGAAGGTCGACGGCCAACGCACCACCTGGAAACCGCCGAAGGTCTCGATGCTGGGCATGGGTGCCGACGGTGTCATGGTGATCCGCTCGCTGCTGACGATGCTGCCAGGCGGCCAGAATGACCTGAACGGAATGCAAAGCAACATGATGATGATGATGCAGATGTCGGCCATGAGCGGCAACGAAGACGGCCCGGACATGGAAAAGCTGATGCCGATCATGCTGATGAGCTCGATGGGCGGCAACAACGCCGGCGGCATGAACCCGATGCTCATGATGATGATGATGGGCGGCAACAACCCAATGGCCAACCTGTTCGGCGGCGGCAACAAGACCGGCGGCAACAGCGGTGGTAAAGGCGGCCCTTTCCGTACCTGACCGACGACAGCGATTGGGATGCGAAGTTTCACTCTGGACTTCGCAGCCTGACGGACGAAGAGCGTAGGGTGCTTTCGTCGGTCACAATCGTCGGAATGCGTTTCTACGCTGGTGCTCAAGAGTACCTACCCAAAGCAGGTCAGTATCATGATGTCTTTGATCAGTTCCTGTACTTGGTACCAGAAGTAGACAACAAGTACGATGTGAATGCGGTGATGCTGCATAACGGGAAACAGAAGCTTGGCAGTGTGGAAGCGAAAGATGCTGCTAAACTCAAGCGGTTGCTCACTGATTGGCGAGATCAAAATCGGTCAAACACAGACGATGTGATTGTGGTGCGGATGGATACGCTGAGCCACGAGAACTTGAATGACTTCAAGTTCCGTGGCTCAATCACAGTAAGAGGCATGCATCGCGTCAACGAACGCCTTGCTCGTAAGTTTGCAAACAAACATTTGAAGTAATACCACAAGGAGAATTAGAATGGGCAACGCACGCTGGAATGATGATACTTACCGTACGTATACGAAGAGCACCGACTATGTCAATAAGCCTCGCGAGCAGGTGTTCTCACACCGTGTCAATGAAAAGCTCGATCCGAGAAATGTCAAGGTCGGTAAAGGCGAACGAGTCGGCCTGCAGCTCCGCGAGTCGATCATCTCGGAAGAAAATCCGAACCCAACCCCGATCATCCTCGGCCTGGACGTCACCGGCTCGATGGGCGAAGTCGCTGAACAGATCGCCAAGGTCGAGCTGCCAAAGCTGATGACCCAAATCCACGAGACCTACGCCGTCAGCGACCCGCACGTCATGTTCCACGCAATCGACGATGTGTTCGCACAAGGTCACGGCGCCCTGCAGGTTTCGTACTTCGAGCCGGACCTGAAGATCGTCGAACAGCTGCGCCAGATGTGGCTCGTGGCCAACGGCGGAGGCAACGGCTCCGAGTCGTATGACCTGTCATGGTACTTCGCCGCGAACTATACGTACCTCGATTCGTACGAGAAGCAGAACCGCAAGGGTTTCCTGTTCACCTTCGGTGACGAGCCGGCGCCGTTCGCGACCGTGACCAAGAACGACCTTCGCACCATCTTCGGTGAAGGCAGCTACGAAGACACCACGCCGGCCGCCAGTCTCAAGGCTGCACAGGAGAAGTACAA
>NZ_JAZQPV010000028.1:0-4792 GCF_045628685.1 Acinetobacter sp. | reverse complement strand
ATTTATGACCTGTTGTTTTTGATCCAAAACCTGATAAGTAATATTGAACAACTTTAAGTTTGAATTCTTTCGAATATTTAGCCATAGAAAAGCACCCTCCAAATTAGACGAAGTATCCAACTTTCGGGGTGCAGATCAGATTGACTGGCTTTAATATTGCCTCATCTTACCAATGTTCACCCGGGAACAAACGTGCATATGCTTTTTGCACCCAGTTGAGTTTTTGCTGCTGACCGACAGATGCGGATGAACTTGGGAACAGGTTATAACCAATCGACATCAACTTGTTATTGATGTCTGGCGCAATAGAATAGGTGATCGATGCTAGACGGCCTAAGTGGGTTGCCACTTTCTTCGGGCGTTTCACAATTGCATAAGCAATTAGATCTGCTGCCTGTTCAGGCGAAAGTGTGGGTACATATTTATAAATTTTGGTGGGTGCAATCATCGGCGTGCGTACCAATGGCATGTAAACCGAAGTAATCGCAATTTTATGTGAATGAACTTCGGCAGACAGGCAGCGACTAAATGCATCCAGTGCAGCTTTAGACGCGACGTAAGCTGAAAAACGGGTCGCATTGGCCAACACGCCAATTGAGCTGATGTTAATAATATGGCCATCGCGGCGAATCATCATCTGCGGCAAGATATTCATCACTAAACGGATTGCACCGAAGTAATTCAGCTGCATGGTGCGTTCAAAATCATGGAAGCGGTCTGATGATTCGTGTACTGCACGACGAATAGAACGGCCTGCATTATTGATTAATATATCAATGTGATCGACAGACTCTAAAATTTGTTTAGAGACGTCATCAATCGATTCCATGTTATTTAAATCACATGGATACACTGAAGCCTGTCCACCTTTTGCTTCAATTTCCTGTTTGACTTGATCTAATGTATCTTTGGTCCGTGCAACCAATAAAACATGGGCACCGGCATCGGCAAGTTTATGTGCAGCAGTTAAGCCAATACCACTGGATGCACCTGTAATTAAAACCACTTTACCGTTGACTCGGTTTCGAAAAAGTTTCTCTAGTCTTGAATTCACGCTGTTTTTTCCTGATTTAAATAGAACTAAATTCTAGATTATGTTTTTTGTAGTTGATTATTTGGCTCAAAATATTGGGGAATTGAGCTCTTCTCATCTGGTTTATGATAACCAATGTTAAAAAAAAATCTATAAATAAGTTATTGAATTTACAAATATAATTAGAGTAATTGCTCTATTATTGTTCTTCTTATAACTTAATTTTTACCACGAATTCAAAACAAAACAAAGAGAAATAAGCACAAAGTATTGAAGAAATAAAAAACCTTCTTCCCGATGAGAAGAAGGCCAGATTTAAAGTAGATGACAAAATATCAAACTTGAGCAAGCGCCTGTTCTAAATCTGCAATTAAATCATCAATATGCTCAATCCCGACCGATAAGCGGACCATATCGGTACTGACGCCAGCAGACTTTAATTCGTCTTCATTCAACTGACGATGAGTTGTGGTTGCAGGATGGCAGGCGAGGCTTTTTGCATCGCCAATATTCACCAGACGGGTGAAAAGTTGCAGCGCATCAATAAAGCGAGTACCGCCTTCAAGACCATCTTGTACACCAAAAGACAGAATCGCGGAGGGTTTCCCTTTCACATATTTTTGTGCTAAAGCATGCTGCAGGTGATCTTTTAAGCCAGCATAATTAACCCATTTTACTTTTGGATGCTGCTTTAAATACTCCGCCACTTTTTGTGCATTTTCAGTATGGCGTTCCATGCGTAAATTTAAAGTTTCCAAACCTTGCAGGATGAGAAATACGCTAAGAGGGCTAATGGCAGCACCGGTATTGCGTAATGGCACCACACGGGCACGTGCGATATAAGCCGCTTCACCTAAAGCTTCAACATAATTCACACCGTGATAACTTGGATCAGGTGTATTCAGTATCTTGAAGCGTTCAGGATATTTACCCCAAGGAAATTTGCCACTATCCACAATGGCACCACCAATCGAGTTGCCATGGCCGCCAATATATTTGGTCAGTGAGTGCACCACAATATCTGCCCCATATTCAAAAGGTTTAAGTAGAGCAGGGGTAGCAACTGTATTATCGACGATGACGGGTACACCATAATCATGGGCAATTTTCGCAATCGCTTCCAGGTCGATGATATTGCCGAGTGGATTACCAATGGATTCCACAAACACCAGTTTGGTCTTGTCATCAATCAGACTACGCAGCGCTTCCGGATCTTGATAATCAAAAAAACGTACTTCAATCCCCTGTTTGGGCAAGCTGTGTGCAAATAAGTTGTAAGTCCCACCATATAAAGTCGAAACGGAGGCAATATTGTCACCCACTTCAGCAATGGTCTGAATGGCATAGGTAATGGCTGACATGCCGGAAGCTAAAGCCAATGCGCCAATACCGCCTTCAAGCGCAGCCAAACGTTGCTCTAAAACGGCTGTTGTCGGGTTCATAATACGGGTGTAGATATTCCCCTGAACCTTTAAATCAAATAAATCGGCCCCATGTTGTGTATTGTCAAAGGCATAAGATGTCGTCTGATAAATGGGTACAGCCACGGCTTTTGTGGTCGGGTCTGGACTATAGCCGGCATGAATGGCAAGAGTTTCATCTTTATAGGTCATGTTTACATCATCTTCGTGAGTTAAATTTGATCAAGTTTAGCATTTCTATATATCAATCAAAGTGCTATTTAAATGAAATTGTTATCTTAAACATTCATATTGCTGAGCGTTTTTTAGTCGCAGCTGAACAAAATTAAGCGGGCATGAATATGTTTAAAAAATAAACGTGTCCTGAGTTGTAACATTCTATTGAAGATGCAAGCTATACCTTATTTTTTCAGCGCTTTCATCGTATAATGCCGGCAATTATTTGTTCGCATAATATTATCGCTATGCGAATGTTGTTTTTTCTATAGAGGAGTCCTACGTGGCCCAATATATTTACACGATGAACCGTGTGTCGAAGATGGTTCCGCCTAAGCGCGAAATCCTGAAAGACATCTCTTTATCATTTTTCCCAGGCGCAAAAATTGGTGTGCTTGGTTTAAACGGTGCAGGTAAATCTACCTTGCTTCGTATTATGGCGGGCGTAGATAAAGATTTCTCAGGTGAAGCACGTGCTCAACCGGGTATTAAAATCGGTTATCTTGAGCAGGAACCACCATTAGATCCAAATAAAGACGTTCGTGGTAACGTTGAAGATGGCTTACGTGAACCCCTAGATGCCTTGGCGCGTCTGGATGAAGTGTTTGCAGAATATGCAGCTGAAGATGCTGACTTTGATGCACTTGCAAAAGAACAAGAGAAGTTGGAAGCGATTATCCATTCTTGGGATGCGCATAACCTCAGCAACCAGATGGATCAAGCAGCTGCAGCCTTGAATCTACCTGCTTGGGATGCAGACGTAAATTTACTTTCAGGTGGTGAACGCCGCCGTGTTGCATTATGTCGTTTATTGCTTTCTAAGCCTGACATGTTGCTTCTTGATGAACCAACCAACCATTTGGATGCAGAATCTGTATCTTGGCTGGAACGTTTCTTAAAAGACTTTGCCGGTACAATCGTTGCGATTACGCATGACCGTTATTTCTTGGATAACGTGGCCGAGTGGATTCTGGAGCTTGACCGTGGACATGGTATTCCTTACCAAGGCAACTATTCTTCTTGGCTGGAACAGAAAAATGCCCGCTTAGAGCAAGAAAACAAACAGGAAGAATCTTTTGCGAAAGCATTGAAGAAAGAACTTGAATGGGTTCGTTCGAATGCTAAAGGTCAGCAAAAGAAAAACAAAGCGCGTATGGAACGTTTTGAAGAGCTTAACTCTAAAGAATTCCAGCAACGTAATGAAACTTCTGAAATCTACATTCCACCTGGCCCACGTTTAGGGAACAAGGTTGTAGATGTGGAAGGCATTAGCAAATCATTTGATGGTCGTTTGCTCTATGAGAATTTAACCTTCTCTGTGCCGCCGACTGCGATTGTGGGTATTGTGGGTCCTAACGGTGCAGGTAAAACCACACTATTTCGCATGATGACGGGCGAGCAACAACCAGATACCGGTACGGTAACTCTGGGTGAGTCCGTTAAAGTGGCTTATGTGGGTCAGTTACGTGATACTTTGGATGACAATAAAACCGTTTGGGAAGAAATTTCTGGCGGTCTTGATATCTTAAAAGTGGGCGATTATGAAATCGCATCACGTGCTTATATTGGTCGTTTCAACTTTAAAGGCCAAGATCAGCAAAAACGTGTTGGCGGCTTGTCTGGTGGTGAACGTAACCGTCTACAACTTGCAAAAATCTTGCAGCAAGGCGCGAACGTCATCTTACTGGATGAACCATCGAACGACTTGGATATCGAAACTTTACGTGCGCTTGAGGATGCAATTCTTGTATTCCCCGGTACGGTAATGGTGGTATCGCATGACCGTTGGTTCCTGGACCGTATTGCAACGCATATCTTGTCATTTGAAAATGAACAGCCTGAATTCTATGCGGGTAACTATGCGGAATATGAAGCATATCGCCAGTCACGTTTGGGTGATGCTGCTGTACAAAAGCGTTCTAAATACAAAAAAATCGGCGTTTAACTGCTTGTTTTTCTGTGATTAAAAAACCAGCCTGCGGGCCACTACTGTCCCATAATTTTCATAAAGGGAAGCTCATTTGAGCTTCCCTTTGTTTTATGGGTATTTTATCGGGCATGAATAAAGCTTTTAAGGTTTTTCTCTCAAACAGGTTTACTTGGATCATTCTCAGTAACCGTT
>NZ_JAZQPV010000027.1:0-22531 GCF_045628685.1 Acinetobacter sp. | reverse complement strand
ATGATGCCCGACAATTCGTTACTCCACGATCACCGAACCGGAGACATTGACGGTGATTTCTGACTTCCCGCCTTCGACCGACATCGGCGGCGGCGCCGACTCCATGGCAGCTGACGCGCTCAGAGACATGACCTTGCCCATCGAGCGACCGTTGGACGAGAGGCGAATCGAGACGTCGCCGATCTTCCAGGCAGCGAGATCGAAGCCAGCGATTGCTGCATTTGCCTTCTCACGGAAGTCCTTGATGGCTTCTTGCGTCAACTCGGCCTCGATGCTTTGGCGAACCTTACGGCTTAGACTGTTATTGGAACTGCAGACCACCATCGTGGTGACCTTGCTTGCCAGGCCAGAGATGGTCGCGGTGTCGGTGCCCTTAACGGTGATGCCGGCGGAGCCGGCATAGCCGTTCATCTTGGCCTTACCGTTTTTGTGCTCGTAGGCCGGCTCGACATGGAATGCGTCGGTCTCGACATCGACCTCGCCAGGCTTGACGAATGGCGCGATGATCTCAAGCGCGGCCTTCACTGCTTCACGCAGTTCATTCTGCACCTCGATTGGATCCTTGCCTGCTGCATTCGTGGCGAACGTCAGAGCGAGGACGTCGTTCGCCATCTCTCGAATAGCGACGCCCGTGATTTGAATTGAGGATTTATTTTCCATTAGAATACCTTTAAAGTTTTGATCTGTTCATCAGACCAATCGTGCTTTCGACGTATGTGTTGGGTTAAATTTCCACCATCATACATTTTACTACAGAACGGACACGCCCATTTTTGTCTTGCTAAAGCTTTTAATGTAAGATTCTGTTTAATTTCATTTGAAACTTTATTATTTCTATAATATTCATTGAGACCATCTGTTATTTTCTGCTTTGTCTCTTTAGACACATCATTTTGAGAAAAATATTCATCTAAAGATGAACCAATTTTTGTTTTTGTTTCAGCACTAAGTATAGCGTTTAATCTTGACTGAGCTCCAGTGTTTGCTTCAGAAATTTTCTTATTATGGGATGGTTTTCTATTCTTTGCGTATTCAGATAACTTAATGCTTTTTGACAATCTTGAAGCTTCTGATAATGAAAGAGATGGATTATTATTTCTCATTTCATCTATATGGGCTCTTCTTGCCATTTCATATAATTTTGAAGTAGCTATTTTTCCATCCTTTTTCTTGAAAAATAAAATTGGATCACAAAGTTTTCTGATTGGGTTGTCTTTCCAAGGTAAAACATGTGCAATAAAATGTTCACGAGGAGTTAACAATACTAAATTTTCTGGAATATCTAACCCGCCTAAACACTTTGGTATGATATGATGTTCTTCCAAATAAACTATAGAGCTTTTGCTTCGATCTTGTGATAAAGCAGAAGCTACTAACGCCTCGTAAACATTTCTATAATTCATTACTTCTCAAACACTTTCGAGAGCAAACCAACATTGTCAATATGGCTAGGTGGTTGCCAGTTTTGTGGCTTGATCAAATCTGGAAGTCCCAAAGGATTAATACGAGTTGGGTTGATGCCAGGGTTCTTCTGCATGTTCTTCTCGTGAACGCGACGCCATGCCTCGTGAGCATTGACATCAAAGGCATCGAGGGTACCGATTGCCACGACACAGAGGTCAATCAGCGCGTCGACGACTTCGTCGGCACGGTTCTTCTTGAACTCTGGATCGTGTAGAGCCGCACGCATTTCATCTAACTCCTCTTGAAGGAAGTCGATTCGGAATTCCAGGAATGACTGGAGTTGCCCAGGTTCCAGGGTACGGATCACCGGGTTGACACCGAACTTAGTGTGCATCTCGGCAATATCTTTCACCCAGTCCACTGATGGTGCGTTCACGTTTTCTGACACCGTGTTAAAAGTCATTGCACCAAGCTGTGCAAAAGTTTCTGGCTGTGCGGGTTGTCCCATTTATCTCTCCAAACGGTTGTTACGGTTAAGGAGAGTATGAGTTATATTTTAACACATTCACCGCCCGTTATACGACCTCACCGTGGTCACGCAGCGTGTATTTGTTGATTGAAGGTGTATTCTCTTGAACCCATTGCTCACCACGCTTCACCATCGAGGTGTCATAGTTGGAAGGAAAAAAGAAGTTCTGAATACGGCTGAAGCGGGCGATGGCGAAAAACCGAAATTCATCGCGTTCCTCAAGCTGCTCGAAGTACCAAATGAGGGTATCATTGCCCTTTGCGAGCTCTGCTTCAGCATGCTCTTTCTCATTTGGTGAGAGGCCGATCCACTTGCGTGTGCCGCTCTTTATCTCATGAAAGCTGCAGCTGTCTATCTGAAGCTTCAGATCGTATGGGTCATATTGCTTTCCAGCGCCACCAAAAATGTTCTTGATGAACCAGTCAATGGCTTTCCCTTTGTCGGACGGTGTCCACTGATGTGGAAAGGTTCCACCCCACGCCTCAGCGGTGAGGTAGAGGATTTCTGTAGGGTCAAAGTTCATATCCCATTGTAACACGCAAACGAAAAAAGCCCGATCATTGAAATGATCGGGCTTTTTATTGTCGCTTAGTACCACTCGCGTTTGACGGCGTAGTGCGGATGCGATTCCTTGTACTTCGCTCTTAGTTCATCGAAGAGTTCCTTCGATTCCTTTGCGCTGAAGCGTTCGAATTCTTCCACTTGTTTGAAACCATTCATAACCACGATATGCCAAGATTTCATTTTGGGTTCCGTATTAAGTTTCGATAGACTTATTATACACTATTGGGTGGAATTGTACACTCTTATTGACATGCTTCAACCTGTCAGGAACTCCAGGATGGCTTCGCGCAGGGACGTTCATCTGGGTCACCACCGCACCAGTTCCCTTGCATCGAGATGTGATGAGGCGCCAGTTTCTCATTCAGCTTCTCGAGCAACGCCGGCTGGCTCTTCAGCTCGTGACGCGCACACTCGAACTTGTCGACGAACGTTTGATCGTCGTACGAGATGTACATGACGTGTCGTTTCATTTCCAGTCCTTTGCAGGAAGCCAGATGCGTGGGTCTGAACCCGAATCTGGAAGGATGATGTCAGCGTTATCCCAAGACTGCTTCAGTTCCGGGAAGTGCTTGCGGATTGAGTCATAGACAAAGTGGTTTGGAATCTGACCTGGCGACAAGGTCGAATCTGCGTACTCCCACCCGAGGTCCACCAACAAGGATGCGATCGCACCGCTGCGGCAAATACCGGCTTGACAGTTCACCCACACGTTCTTCTGGGCTTCGCGCGCCTCGATGATAAATTGAGCCACTTCGCGCGCCTCAGCTGGGGTGATGCGGCCCTCGACGTGTCCTGCAACGTCGTCAAACTTCATGAACAGGATTCGCGCGAAGGGTTTCTCGACAGGTGCGTTCTCGTCGCGTCGGCTGCAGATCGAGATCAGCCAGTCACTTTCAGTGACCTCGAAGGGGAACGAGAAGCCTGCCCGGCCAGTAATGATGTCACGGGGGAAGTTGGCGGTTTTCATTATTCGAGCTTTAAGGTAAGGTTTGAGGCAGCATTAGCGAGGAACTCAGTTGGATTCTTAAATCCCACTTTAACTAAAGCGTGTCTTGCCTTCACCATAATGATCGCGTAGACTTGAGCCATTTCTGCCAGCTTTTCATCAGCAATCGTATCATTTGGCAAATTGAGCTGCATGCGTGAGCAGATGATTTCAGCGGTTTCGTTTGACGTGCCACGGCTAACCATTTCCCGGTGAAAATGCCCAAGAAATTGCAAGTTAGCGGTGCCTTCAAAATCCATTTCGCTAATTTTGCGCATCTGCACGATCAGGTCATTGAACAATTTCTCCTGTGCTTTCATTATTTCCCTTTATAATTTTCAAAATTTCCTGCGATGAAACCACTTCGCATTTCTCACTGATTTCAACGATCCTCTTCTTTGGGATATCATAGTGAGGTTTGTCACCTGCATGGAACCAACACCGCTTGATACCAAGCTCCACGGCCATTGCGTGGAGGTTCTCGATGCTGTAAGGAACACAAACTAGGTGTCGTGCATTGTCGCAGACGAATCTCATAAGCGTTGCCTTTTAATCCCAGTTGATGCTCCAGCTACGACCTTTCTTGGTCATAGTTCCTACTTTATTTTTCTTGACACCATCGTCGAAGCACGCTCCGATGGTCCGGCCTTTCTCATCTTGCTGCGCGAAGACGAGTTGCCCTTCGTAGAAGTCAGGGCTGTCGATCATCTTCATGACGAAGAAGAACGGAAGCTTGTTGTTCTCGAAGTGCTTAACGCGGCGCTTCGCGAAGCGATTGTACATCTTCAGATTGAGGTCTTCATCACTCCACGATTCTTTGTAGCGTACTCCGCTACACCAAGGGTCACGTCCGAGATCGTGTTAATTTTAGTCTTGAGAGCATAGACATAGATACCCATGATGTAGTTTCCTTGTTGGTTTCGATAGAGTTATTATACCACAACCCTATCTAGATGTACACTACTTTTTACAGCATGAGTCCATTGTCTGGCGCGCGTTCGGGTCGTGAACGCAGCAGAATTTCGCGAGGAACTCCTTGCAACCTTCTTCAGCCTGATGATGGCGAGAGCAAGCGCCACCTTAAATTGCTATGATCGCAATTTATGGTGGCTCATGGGGCTTAGTTCCCGTAGGTTTCACGAGCAAGCTTGTCGAGCTCGTAGAAGTCGCTGAAAGCTGCTACAATGTCGGAGAAACCGTTCGAGTGACCTTGCTCATACGCGATCTTGTACAGCTTGCGGGTGAAGGCGTTATCTTCGACATTGTATTCGTTGAAGAGGTCGACGATGAACTGCTCGCGGAGCGCCTTGCTTTCGTCGTCGTACGCTTTTGCTGCAGCTTGGTAACCATGCGGATCGACGATCTTCTCGGTCACAGCCGTAGGATAGCGTCCGCGAAGAGTCGCAATTTCGGATGCGGTGTGGCAGGTTCCCACGTTCTTGCCTTGGTAGTAGAAGTGGGTGACGGTGAAGTCCTGCTTGCTTGGGTGCGTGAGCTTGTTCTTGTATTCTGCGTAGTTCATGATGTACTCCTTGTTTAGATAGAGCTATTATAGCACGAATTATCGAGGGTATACACCTTTTTAAACAGGAAATTTCTATATTGCTTCTTACCGCAGTGCCCACATCTCCATAAACTTCTTCCACCTACAAGGTTGATCTCGTCCCCGTAGATGTTTCGGATGAATTTATCCTCGTGCCTTCCGAACAGGCACCGTATTCGCTCACTGATCATGTTGTGGAATCTTCTCTCCTGGTGCAAGGTAGCGCAGCCCTTCATCCATCGCCCACTCCTTCGCCTCCTGCTCAGCTTTCTCGATGGCAGCGTACCGTCCAAAGCCGGTGTCATACGGTTCCCAGAACCCAAACCTTGGGTCCTCATCGTTCCACCATATCATACCGCGAAGTACCCTGAGCTTCCGCTGGTGACAGTGATAAAGCTTTTCATTTGATGTCCCTTTCTTAAGATCTTCAATCTCATCTGATGATGCCTTTCTTTAAGTCCTCAATCTCATCAAGCTGGGCGCGAAGGGCTTTCTCTTTGCTCAGCTTCTCCTTAATCTCTTCCTCAAGCGGCTTAGCAAAATACCCATAACCACCTGACTTCGATTTATCATGGCAGTACTGCCACGCGGTCTTGGCGTCTTTGAATTCCATGATGTCTTCTGGAAAATCCTCATTCCAGAAGGAATTATGTCGGTAGATTCTGAATTTCATGGCAGCGTTCGGTGACAGGTGACGCAGGCTGGTCCACCGCACTCATCGAAGTTTCCGCAGTTCGACATGCCCGCAGATTGGCATGCCTTGCAGTATGCCTTCGGCGCGTCAGCGATGATTTCCTTTGCAACAGCGTCAAAGAACTTGTCATAGAGGTTCGCGGCCTTCTCTGCTGCTTCCCTTGTCGCGAAGAAATTTCCGCTGATGCTCAGGCCGTGACTGAAACCGGCCGCTTCAAGATCGACGAAGTCAGGTACGAAACGGATGTACCAAGGCTTGTCCTTCTCGACATCGGCACCGAAGTAGACCTTAGTCCATTTTGAGTGTGGGCGGTTTGGCATCAGAGCTTCACCATCTGACGTACGATTTTCTTGATATGGCCTGGAGGCTCGCCGAAGTAGCTGTCGTTGTAGCTCATGCATGCAGAGTATTGGTCGAGTTCCTTGATCAGCGCCTGCATTTGAACATCGCGAGCACGCTGATCAGCGATCTCACGTTCCATGAAGTGCTTCGCGTGCAACGGCATCTCCATAAATTCTTCTTTGGACTCTGCCTGACGCTCTTCCCATTTCTTGATTGTGCTCACTTTAGGCTCCTTGATAGTAATTCTTCAGAATGTTCGCTGCATCATGCACGGCGGGATCACTTGACTTCGATGCACGGTCAAGCCAGGAAAAGACAGTTGCATCTTCAACAATCAAGAGACCATCAAGCTGTGCTTCCCATGTATGAATTCGATTCCTGGAAACCAAGATCGCGCCATCGTAGGCGTCCCAAAGCTTTTTGCCAATCTGCTCTTCAACCAGGAGGTGTCAAGTGGGTCCTGCCGAGTGTCAGTGATAGCCCAGGAATTGGGTGGAAGACTAGGGTGCATCGGGCAGCTCTCCTGTCTCGATATAGTGCGCCATTTTGCGGAGAGTGTCTTGGCCATCTATAGATTCTGGATCCATCGGGGCGTCGAAGTGATCGTGCACTGTCAGCTCACGCGGGGCATGCTTTTGAATCTCTTCTTCTGTCGCAGGAGTGAAGTCATACTGTTCAGTGCTTGCAGACCAACCGAAATAACCAATCCGCGGATACTGACCAGCTTTGTACGGTGGGCTTGGCAGTGGCATGTCCCAGACGAAAATGACCTCCCCCTTGACAGTCGTGTCCTTCCAGCCATCACCATTGATCTTACCGACTCCCTTGAGAATGTTAGGTTTCATCGATGTCTCCTTGAGGAAGAGTCGCCTTCAGGTCGTCAAGCTCACGCTTGTGCCGATCACGGTCATCGAGTGCGTGGCTCCAGCTTGCAGCCGAGAAGTACGGGTGGTGAATTTCCGCCGGCGTGTAGTCGTTCGGGACCTTCAGCACGATTGTTAGGTAACGCATGATATTTCCTTTAACGAAGTGGTGAAGCTCATTATGCTTCCACTTCAATCGAGTCGACAGGGCTTTTGCACGTCAGCATGAGGTCGATCATGATGGTCCGCTTCGGAAAGGTCCTAATAAATGTCGCGTATCCGTGAATTTTCCCCTGCACCTGGAGGGCGCGCATCATTCCGCACGCGACGTATTTCTTCTCGTCCAGGTCGTAAAAGATCTTGATGCCATCCCTGATGAAGTCGGTGATCTCTTCAAGAGTCATGGTGGTTGGTTCAGCCGGCGTGGCTGGACGCGAATGAAGTTTCATGATGGTCCTTAGCAGTTCAGGTTGACTGGCTCGGTTGGATCGGTCAAGAAGAGCGTGCACGTTTGAGTGTAGCCGTACGACAACGAACCTTCACGAATTTCCTTCAAGTGAAAGTGCCGAGTCTTGACGCGGTACTCCTTGCCGTCGATGGTCAGCTTTTCACCGTAGTCTGGAACTACGAGAAGGTAGACATCCTTGATCGTGGTGCTGCTCGTGCCAATGACGAGTGTGGTATCGATGGTTGTTGGTCGCATGTCAGGCTCCTATAGTGAGTACCATTATAAGCCAGTAAACGAAAAAGGGGAACCCCGTTACTGAGGTTCCCCTAGGATGGGCGTAATTTAGCGCGCGCCGAGGACCACTTTCCAGCACTCACCTTCGCTCGAGCAGGAATCACGAGTGTTGCAGTCGAAGCAGGTGGTGAAGGGCGGCTTGACGTTTAACAGACGGTCGTGAACCACCTTTGCCTCGCTCTTCTCCCACGCGTCCTCAACGCAGTTGTACGCGTTGCACGGAGTTTCATAGTTGTGGTAGCCCTCCTCGAAGGCTTCCTTGATGGCCTTCGCAATTTCTTCCTTGGTCATGATGGGCCTCAGCGGGTAATGACTTCGATCTTGCCGCCGAGACGGTAGCAGACCCACTTGTTGATGGCTTCGACAGCATGAGCATCGTTGTAGCGATGTTCAATGGAGAAGGTGGCCGGCTCGTCCGCGTAGAACCGCAGAAACCAGTCGTTCATGCCGTCGAGCACCCAAAAGGTATCGTCGGTGTTGTAGTACGGAAGCCCATTATAGTGGCCCACGTCCAGAAAAGCCAGGCCGAGGTTAGCGAAGCTGCGCACATCAACAAGCCGGGTTGCGTCTTTGATGTTACCCAGCGTCCGGCGAAGGTTGTCTGGCAATGCATCGGGCTTTGCATCGATGATGCGCGAGATGCATTTGGCGTAGAAGGCCCGGAACGTAGCATCAGTGTGATGGGTGGCACGCCCGATCGTGATCTTGTATGCAGTGTTCATCTGCTATACTCCTTATGCGGTGTAGGTTGCAAGGAAACGGAGGGTGCGTTCGTAGTTTTCGGCCCATTCCGTGAAGGTGCTCTTGTGCTCTTTTGCCACGAGGACCGCAGCGAGACCTTCAACGCGAAGTTTTTTCATCCACGTTGCGGGGACCTTCATGTTGCGTTCGACGCGGGAGGAAACCTGCGTCATCAGTTCGCAGAGCTCGCGCATTTCTTTCTGGAACTTTTGGGTCTTCTCGGAGCGATCATGAACCACTTTTCCATTCTCCATCTTGTAGACGGGGTATGAACCCATGTGGAAGAAAGGCAAGCTTGCCTGACGAAACATATACAAAACACCGACATTCTCAAAAGTTTCGTAAGTTTTCATGATCGCTCTCCTTGATTTGATAGAGTAATTATACCATCAAATCACAGAAATGTACACAACTTTTTCTATGAAAAGCGCCTGTCACTTTCTAGTAGTTGAAAACAATTTTCGATTTCGTCGTTTCACCATTGAGCTGAAGATCGATCTCGATCACACGGTTAACAGAGTCGTGGGCCATGCACCACGCACCGATCTTCTTCAACGCGTACAGCCCGCTCAGCAGACCAACTATGATAGCAGGTTCGTCCAAGGAAAGGTAAAACCTCTTAATGGTGTCCATCATTATGGTCTTGACATCATCTGCTGTCAACTGGCGTTCCTCGATGGGGGCAGGTCGTGATTGAATCTTCATAATTTTCTTGCCTCAATGATCTGTGTTGCATGGCGTATCAACGCCTGCAGTTCGTTCTGTCGTCTCAGTTGTTGGGCAACGATGTCACGCCGCAAGACCGCGCACCATTCATCTAATGACATCTGTTGTTGAAGCTGCAGTAAAAAATGCTCAAGACGAGCGTTCTCAGTCAACACTTCGTTCAGTTCTGCATTCATTTGAAACCTTTTCAATATGTGGCAAGGAACGTTCTAAAGGAGGTTGTGTAAAGGCGCATTTAAGTTCCTATTATAAGCTGAATGAAATATTTAAAGGTCATAAATACTGAATGGATAATCACCGCACCCCACCAAAACCAGCCTGGTTCGATGAAGTTTCTGAGGGAACCTGCCGCTGGTGTAATGAGAAGATTGGCCCAACTAGAACAGGTCGGGCGTCAAAGGCACACTGGCACAAGGAATGCTATGAGGAGTATGAGCTGCTCTTCCACGCCTCTACCACCCGTCAAGCGGTATGGAAAAGAGACCATGGAAAATGTCGCAGCTGTGGGAAGCAGTGCGATAGAAAAGGCGCAAATGGTTGGGACATGGACCACATCACCCCACTCATCGAGGCGAATGGTGAGATGAAGTACTGGACGTTAGAAAATCTGCAGACTCTCTGCAAACCTTGTCACAAGGCAAAGACATCCGCTGAAGCTACGCAACGTGCTCTCGCCAGAAAAACAAAGCCCTTAAACTAGCGTCAATGTCCATGCGACAGGTGGTTCTCAATAAGTCCACTTCGTTTTCAAAAAGCAGCTCTGAAGGGTCTTCTTAACCTGCATCACGTTGAGATCGTTTCCAACCTTCATCGCCGGCTCCGCCCAGCTTTCCAGGCAATAAATGCCCAACGGGTCACTACATTTTCGTAGACACCTTCATCCATGGTTAATGGATAACCTTGGCCGAGGTTTTCTTTCGCCCATGTTTCAAACTCAGCGCGCTCAGACCTTCGAAGACGTGCACGAGCTTCAGTCACGACCTGACGCTTGTGCTCGATCCATTCAGGTGTGTCGTCATCGTGGACCACCGACTCGTAGGCGGCAATTGCAGCCTCAGTTCTAAGGTAGTCAAGAGGATTGAACTCAGTAAGTCCCTCGACTCCTTCAAGGTCATCCAGTCCCTCGACTCCTTCAAGGTCATCCAGTTCTTCTATTGGCAACGGTGTACCATCGGGGTACACCCCGTGACAGGCTCCATTGCAGTGGGTGACACCTGCTTGGCACCGCGTTTCTGTGCATTTCATCAATAGGCTCCTGGGTGGGCAACGTAGATCGTGTTCGGCTCGGCGTCCTCTTTGTGCATGATCCACATCTCGACGATGTTGCCAAGCGCCGCGAATTGCTCGAAGGTCAGGTCCTTCCCGATCCAGTCACCGAACAGGTGGAGACCGAGCTTGGAGTAACCGTGATTTTCTGCAAGTTGTAGAATCATTTCTTGTCTCTTCCAATAAAATATCCCACCAGCATTCCGCCGGCAAATGCAATAAAGATCAAAATGCTAATCTCAGTTTCACTCATTCTATTGCGCCTTCACGCTTATTGTCAACGTTTTATCGAGCGCGCCACTGCTCATATGATGGTGTTTTCAGTTCCGCCTTTTTGTGTGCAGGTTTTATGGTAAGAACCCAGCAACAATGACAAAAGCGCCATTCTTTACTTCATCAACCGGGAAGGTTTCCACAGGGGTCAAGAGCGATTCACCCTCTTCATCGTAAAACAAGTCACACAGCTCATCAGTCAGCTTCTTACTTTGTTTAGAATGGTTGCCATAGATACCATTCAAATGCCTGTAGTCGCCGTCAAGCACATAAAACTCCACTGGCATCAAGCCGCATTGATCATAAATGATGATGGTTTTTTGGTTCATTTCAGCTCCTTTAAATTTGTTCGCATAGCTTGTGCATCGTAGGGAGTCCGTTCATGGGAGCTTCAGCGCCTCGCCAATGATGTAGGCGAGAAGCGTCAACATGGCGAGCACAACCGCGACGCCGAAGAGCATGGCGATCCATGGGAGAACTGCGCACAGGACGACCAAGAAGAGCACCGCCAGTATTGCGCACCAGCCGAGGACTAATACATTGTACTGCGTCGCTAAGCTTGTCGTACTTCGCTACGATGTAGCTACCGATTTGTTTCAGGCCCATTTTACATCCTTTCATAAATCACAGCTACCACGATAGCGAAGATTACCAGAAGCACCATGACACGCACCGTTGCAGTGGGTATCTTCTGCCTGGCATCGCGCTTCAAGGCATTTCAGCGCGACCTTCTTGTACTCTGGGTTGAGCGTGTTACCGTTCACGACAGTCTTCTCGAACCGGAGCGGGGTGATGTGCAGATCGCAATTGAAGCCGAGATGTCCACCCGTGAGGGAGAGGAGCTCAGTCGTTGCTTCGTGCGTGCACTTTGGAAAGCATGGGGAAGTACAGATCATTTGTTGTCCTTAATAAAGTGAACGCTGAAAGTATCATTGAGAGAATTGAACCATTTTGTTCCCTCTAAACAGGCTTGATACCCCGTGGGGCTGCTCAGCTTCAGCTCCCAATTTCCCTGTGTCACTAGGTACCTATCGCCTCCAATGCTGTAGGCTTTAACCCAAGTGTCGAGCTCGCAATCATAGACCCCGACGTAAAAACCCGTCTTACGGTCCTTGAACCACTTGTACAGGCGGATCAGGGTTCTCATCAGCCAGGGCCGAGTGAGTTTGTTGGGCGATTGGCCTCATGCTTTATCCATCGCCAGATTAGCTTCATGAAATATCCTACAAGGACTCCACTGATGAAGATGAAAATGCCGAGCTCGCCGTCAATCATCTAGTCTTCCTTTGTCGGCCCAACCTTCATTGTACCAGGTACGAGCGAGAGAGATTTGTGTTTTCAATTCGTCCTCGGGTTTTTACGTGCAAAATCAATGGCAGCATCTAGCCCAACATTCTTGATCTGAAGATATTTTATCAGATCATGGTCTTGATCTGGGTATTGGTCAATGTGTGGCATCCTGTTTGAGGTTGCCCACCATGGTGCATAATACTGTTCCCTGAGCCATCTATATCGCTCAGCATCTGCTTTCAGGCTGACAAGCTCTTCATCTGTCATTTTCTGCCTTTACTTAAGTTATCAAATGCAGAAAGCATCTGCAGGTTTTCCTTGCGAGCCACAAACTCTGGAGCAAGGTTCTCTTTGAATCCTTGAATGATCGGCATGATGTGATCAAGATGATAATCATCTGGACCTTGACCACGTTTTAACCTAAGAGGATTGATTTCTTTTTCGTAAAGCTTGTAAGTCTTGCCTGTCAACCCTCGAACCTTCTTCGTGTAGCGTTCAAGATCAGCGAGCTGCTCAGGAGTTATCCCATACTTCGCCAGATATCCATCCATGGCTTTCGCCATTCTTCTCTTACCACCGCATGTAGAGCAAGGTGTACCAATCCGTGACATACTGAGAAAGTTATTGAAAGCCCAAACTTGTTCAGTTCCACATTCATGGGTAAATCCCCATTCAGGTTTGCCAAATTTGTTATACCCAACCTGGTGAACATTGCTGTATCCAAAGCTTTCAATAAATTTCTGTTCTGATAATCGTTTCTTTTTCGATTTTGCTTTAGTGTAGCATTTTGCACAAGTATCAGATCGTGTTGCAGTATTGTACTCCACTGCTCCACATTCAATACAAACTCTGTCTCTAAATTTAACCATAGCTCATTATAAGCCCCGGGCAAAATAAAAGGGACCTCAATTGAGGTCCCTTATGGGCTAGTAAACCTAGCCTCTTATGTATTTCCCTAAGGAAATTTAGCTGAATGCCACGTTCTTGACCAAGATTCGGGCGTAGTAATCAGCCGAATTGCCGAAGCTCGTCTGCTGGTTAGTGAAGGTAGCTTTACCATAACGCGTGCTCAGTGAAACTGCCGGCATGAAGGTGTTCGCGTCCATCACAACGCCGGTTGACATCAGCGGGATGTATGGGCAGTAGAAGTAACCGCTGTCCAGTTCCGATGCACCGCCTTTGTAACCCATCAGGATGTCTTCACCGTTTGCGCCTGCAGCGTTATTTGCGCCAGCGAGCAGGTCGTAGTTGTCGTTCAGACCCCAGTTGTAGGTGAACACACGGATCGAGCCGTTCAGGGTACCAACCATGCGGTTACCGGTTGGGTCAGCGAAGTTACCTTGGATCGCTGGTGCGAAGACCGAGCGGGAACCTGACTGGAGGATCGAGGTGATAAGGTGACCACCAACCATCCAGTTACCTGGACCGCGCTTGGTGCGAGCACCAATTTCGTTTGCCATCTTGTTGATCAGCACGCCGAGTTCTGCGTAACGATCGCCGATGTAGGTTGGGTTGTAGCCTGGGTTCGGTGCTGCGAAGTCGAACGTTGCTGTGGTCGAAGCCAGAGCCAGCAGGTCGGTCAGGATTTCGTTATCAATTTCGTGAGCGATGGTTGCTGCCAGTGCTGCAGTCAGTTCCGACTCGATGTCGATACCGTGGGTTGCGTTCATGTCCTGAGCTGCTTCCATGGTCCAACGAGCCTGAAGCTTACGGGAACCAACGGTTACCGACTGCTTCATCATGGAGAGACGCATCGAACGACCACCGTAGCCTTCATAATCTTCGGTGCGAGCGGCAAAACCGTCGGTCATCGATGATGCGAGCTGTGGTGGGTAGGTGACTGGCTGGCCATCGCCTGGGCGACCGCCTTCTAGGTCAGTCGTGCCCGTTCCAGCGGCAGCGGTCGAGTAGAAACGCTTCATCTTACCATTATAGATGAACGCTTCATCGCCTGGATTGATGTCGTGCAGGGTGCCTGGTGCATCAGCACGTTCTGCAAAAGCAAAACGCATCGTGTAGATTAGACCAGTTGGACCGGTCATTGGTTGAACACCAACAAGTTCACCACCGATGGTGCCAGGGATGATACGACGGATCATCGGGATCATGATCTTTTGGAAGGTAGCAACGTCTGCAGAAACTACTGCATTTGCAGGTGCAGTTTCAAGCAGCTTTTTCTGATTTTCCATCAGCGTTGCGACGATGTTACGCTTAGAACCAGTGAGGCCTTCGAGCAGTGCCTCTTTGGTGTCTACCCAGTTTTCAATCAATTGCATTATTTTCTCCTAATGTTTGGCAGATTACTTAAGACCTGCGAGGCGTTTCATTTCAGCAAGTTGGTTTTCAACTGGCTTCAATGCTGCTGCTGGTGGTTCACCTGTGACCACCTTATTTGGGGTCGGGGCTTGGCGGTTTTCATTCAGAGGTTTCGAAGCCGGTGTTGCTGGCTGCTCATCTTCCTTCAGAATACGACCGATAAAGAACTTATAGCTTTCTTCAAGACGTGAAGTGTCAACATTCTTGAGGACCATTGCCATCTGTTCACGTTTCTTTCCGGTAAGCGGCGAAAGAATTTGTTCCATCTTCGCTTCGCGGATCATGTTGTTGCGGTCTTCTTCAAGACGTGCAAGTTCAGCTTCTGCATCTTGTAGCTTGCTTTCAGCCACAACAAGCTTTGACTGCACAGCATCTTCATCCACGTAGTGTTTCGCGTAGGTGGAAGCAAAAGCTTCAAACATCTTGCGGCCGAAGTCATTTTGCTTCACGACTTCGAGGTCTTCCTTGAGTTCTTCCATTTCAGCCGACAAACGCATTTCAAAGAATGCATCAATCTTGTCGACAAGTCCGTCGAGCTCAGCAGCAACTTCCTCTGCCAGTTTGTGTTTCTCTTCGACCAGCTTCTCTGCGTACTCTGCTTCGAGGTCACGGAAGCGTTCGATGTCTCCCTTGAGTTCCTCGATCTCTTTGGTCAGTGCCTCGGCCACAAATCCATCAACCTTCGTGATGAGTTCGTCGCGTTCGGTAATCCACTGCTCAGCGAGCTCTGAACGCACTTCACCGGAAACTTCCTCACGCACTTGCGTTTTGAAAGCTTCAACGGACGCGGTCCATTGCTCGGAGATTTCAGCTTTTGTTTCTTCGCTGAGGAGCTCGGACTGAAGCAACTTATTCAGAATTTCGTCCATGCGTTTCTCCTTTGTTGGTTGATGGGTATCACATGTTCGATAAAACATGCTACTTGGAATTTGTGAGGTGATGTAGCATTCCACATCATGAACTCGGGTGCATCATCTATTATATAGAGGGATGCATGAAAAAAGCGGCAAAAATCCAAGCATTTTGCCGCTTTTGTTTACTTACTCGTCGTCGAAATCATCATCATCCGTGACATCGACGGTAGGTGCACTAAGACCAGCTACTTCACGGGTCTTGCTTACAAAGTAGTCGTGCATCGTGGCGTGGGCCTGTTCGCTGCGATCGTTGATGATGTCTTGAAGCATTGACTTGAGCTGTTCTGAGTGATCCATATCTTCTCCTCTTGGTGATTGATGCGATTATTTATCAATCGCGGGGAGTGATTTCTCACGATTCAGATTCATTTCACACCGATCGAAAAATTCGTTGCGAACAGGTTGGCTGAAGAACCAACCCTTTTGGCGGAACTCACGGAACTTAGCATCAATTGCCTTGCTAAGATTCTTCGGAGTAACAACGTGTGGGTTGTTGCCCTCGGTTTCTGATGCGCCTTGACCATTGTTGACGGTGATGCTGATAGAACCGTCCTTATTTGTCTGGCTCTCAACAGGAACATTGAACTGATCCTTGAGCGCCTTCATGAGAGCTTGCGCTTCTCGCTGAGTGCGCTGTGGATCAAAATCCTCGTTGAGGGAGAGCCCTACAGCCAGCTTGGCTTCCTGAATCGACTTTGCTTTTTCATCCACGGTTTTTTGTGGGAGGCCAGCGATCTTGAGCGCTTCATTTAGTGTGAACATTATTTCTCCGATCGTTTATTTGGCAGGTCGCTCTTATAACGGGCGATGAAGAGCATCTTGAACGTTCATCATATTGCATGAAGCCAGAACGAATCTTGATTGCAAGGCCATCCATAGGAACGCCCATCGCTTCGAGCATGAACGCAACGATTGGATTGTCGTTCTTGATACCAAACACCTCGCCTTGAAGCTCAACGCCGGCATCACCAGATGCGAGCTTGACGACGGCCGCCTTGGACATGTTTAGCTTGGATGCTTCCAGGAGTTTGTCGAAGTTGCCAGGCATTGAAAGCCCGGCATATTTCAATGCTTCATTGAGATTCATTTCTTTTCACCGGCAAGTCTGGCTTCTACTTTCGCCTTCATATCAGCCATTTTCTTGAGACATTTTTCTTCGCTCATTTCTGTCTCAAAATATTCCATCCAGCGCATGTACAAATAAATTTCAGTACCTGTCCAACCAGCTTTCAGCTTTTTGTTGATTTCGCTTATGAGCATTGATTTTTCATCATTGCTAATTTCGCCGGCTCCGTCATCACCGGAACGAACAAGGCGATCGAAAATATCTTCAACGGAATCTTCTGCTTCTTTGACAGGGAGACCAGCGATCTTGAGGGCTTCATTGAGAGTGAGCATTATTTCTTTCCTTTGGTCAGCGCCTCAAGGAATGCCTTCATTTCTTTCTTGAAGTAGCCCTGAGCTTTTGGATCGTGAACCATTGCCTCAGCCAGAGTCATAACCTTGTTGTTGTTCATTGCCTCTTGTACAACATCAGGATAGGCGTTTGGTGCAGAAGGCTGCGACACGATGTCAACTGTAACGAAGGCGAAGTCCGAGACCTCACCTGATTCGTTGACGTTACCGGTACCACGCGAGGAAACGCCGAGACGGACACCGCCTTCGATCAGACCCTTGGCAATGTTACCTGATGGGGTGTTGAGGAGCTTCATCTTGCCGATTGCATTGTTACCGTCCATGCGAACTTCAGTGATGGCGTGCGAAACGTTGGCAAGGTTAATCGACAGAACATCTGGGTGATTCAGTTCCCCCAAAATATAGTGACCTTCTTTAATGCGCTTTCCAGCTTCTTCAACCGCTTTGCTAATTTCTTCAAGAGGATAAACTCGGCCGTTGCCATTTTTGAGGGCAGCTTGCATCATGATACCATTGAGGTATAAATCGCCAGATGCAGTACGCATCTCACGCAAAGCAGATTGTACCGGATTTAGATGTTCTGAGAGAATTTGTTGTTTCATTGTGTTCTTCCTTTGTTAGGGATTTGTGATATTTATTGAGTATCCCACAATGTTTCACCGTTTTTCAATTTCTGACGCATTCTGCCAAATGTACTTCCAGAAATTCCAAGCAATTCAATTAGGGCTTTTGGATTCTTCTGTTGCCAATCATGCTTTTGCATCTCCATCATAATCGCATTCATTTTAGTTACATGAGCTTGTCGACGATTTGCAATCTGCTTTTGAATGCCAATGTTAGTTTCTTTCTTACTACCTCTGCACGCGTCATTCATCTTTTTAAGACGAGCATCATTTGCAGATGGGTTTTTAGCAAGATGTTCTTTTTGCTTAATTCCAATCTTTTTATTTCTCTGTGCTAATTTTTCTGGATTAGATTGCAATGTAGCTGCTGCTCGATACGCAAGTTCAGAAGGTGTGATATTTTTTAATATCATTCCACCCTCGCCACCAGTTGCAAGATTATAACATTGTGGATCATTTATCAATTCTGAGGTAATCATCTGTCGTTCGGCATCATTTAGAGAAACTTCACATTTATGAAATGATAAAATTTCGCGTTTAAAGTTTTCTTTACGATACTTTTGAATTGCAATTTTTAGCAATTTACCACTGCCGAGGTAACCATCATCTAAATTTTTAGTACTGTGTTTACCAAAATATACCTTACCGTTGATAAGGTTTGTAGTTTTATAAATGTAGTGGAACATAAGGACCCTGAGGATTGTAAAGAAGTATTTATACAATCCTCAGGGTGATTAAGCTCAGGTCTTATGCTGCGACTGGAGGTGGAGTTTCAGCTGCTGGAGCCTCTTCAGGCTCCTCTGCTGCATCGGTTCCAGCATCATCACCGCCACCACCTGTAAAGAACCCACCCTCATCGCCGCCTCCACTGTCTCCCATATCTCCTCCACCAGAATCCCCAGCAGGTGCAACATCAACTGTGAGAGCTTCACGGTTATCATAGACCGCAGGGTCATACATCTGTTGAAGTGGTGGAATATTCGCGTTCTCTTGGATGCCGCGCTCTTCTTTGAGCATGACCTCGTTCATCTGTAGCTCATCATCAGTCAGGCCAAGGTAGCGCTTGAGGATAAAGCGACGTGACAGAGTCTTCTCTGCTGCAATATTATTGTATGAACCAATCAGATCAGCGTCAAGTGCAGCTTGGCGGTACAGAGCAAAGTTGGCTGGGTCAGGAAGCTTGATCTTGAAGATCTCATCGTCGATCTTTAGACCAACAACCTTCAGGTAGACTTTGAATTCAGCATCAAAGATTTCATCAAGGCGGTCTTGCAGACGACGAATGAACTGCGCAAAGCGCAGTTCCTCAATGTACGCAATACCGACCTTACCGTCGTTGTACTGTGCACCAGCACCATCAGTTCCGCCCATATAAGAAGTTGGAATACGAAGACCTCGGAAGATTTTGTCTTGAAACAGTTTGATTAGACCTGTACCAAAATCTTCCGTACCACCAGGTAGGGTCTCAACCCGTGAGCCACGACCTGCTGCAGTTACTGGGAAGAACATGTCTTCTTGGATCGAGGTGGCGTCGTAGTGACCATCAACGATCTCCTTGCCACCGCTGGTGCCTGGTGAGCGTTTCTGGCGCATCTCATTCTTGACCTGCTCTAAGTATTGCTTGACACGCTGAGGCGGCATATTGCCAACATCGACATAGAAGACACGGCGCTCAGGGGCACGAACAATGCGGTAGATAATGACTGCATCTTCGAGCATGGCAAGTTGCCGATAAACGCGATGGATTGGCTTTAACGTTGAATTGCCGAATGGCGCTGAGTCACCCATATCATCTGATAGAGTGAAGTGAATCATCGCAGCCGCTGGAACGATCTCAAGCGTCTCGTTCTTCATACCATAATTCATGTTGTTGCCAGGTTTTTTGATATGAAATGCTACTTTGTTACCCAGCTGATCAACTTCAATCCCATGAATTAGCGCAGGGTCCACATATGTCCACTTCTTGGTGTCAGAAAACTTTCGAAAGAAACAGTCACCATACTTGACCATGCAGCGTGCTATTGAGAAGATACGCTTATTAAACTCCTGAGTGTTTGACCATTGGCGAACAGCCTGGCGCAGAGTGACTGCTGTCGTATCACTTACGTCTTGATTGTCTTCCTTTTGGTAAACGATCTCAAATGGAAGGTCAGTCTTCTCATCCTTACCTGACATCTCTTCAGCAATAATGTCAAGTGAACGTGCGATGTCGATGTCAGCGTCCATCGCGTCATATTGTTTGTAAGACGCCTGACGGCTTCCAAGACCACGAAGAACCTGTGAATACCATTGCACTGATGTCATTGACGACATGTCCGTAGTGCGAGGATCATATGCATCAACTGACAAAGTGGTGTACAGTTGTTTTCTCGATGCTGGGGTAATTATCCGCCAATAATTTTGTAGCTGGGAAATTTTATTTCTCCATTATGCTCTATTAAAGAGCCTAAACATTGTTTCATTGTCTGAGAACGTTGGCCGTCCAGCAGCACGGCTAAGATTATCAATACCAGCAGCTTGAGCTTGTTCAGCAGTAAGAATTTGCTGAAGCAGATTGTTCATAGCGGCTACTTGTGCAATCAAAGCATCTGTTGGCGTCGTTCCTGGAATTCCTGGTGCTGGTGGTAGAGCACCAGCGGGAGTTGGTGGCGCTACAGCAGCATCTGTAGGGATATTTACTGCAGGATCGGTGATACCAGATCTTGTAGTTTGACCTGGCATTGCAATCACTGGTGTTGGCACTGACACCAGTGTTGGTGGTGA
The DNA here is from genome assembly GCF_045628685.1 of Acinetobacter sp. Taxonomy (GTDB): domain Bacteria; phylum Pseudomonadota; class Gammaproteobacteria; order Pseudomonadales; family Moraxellaceae; genus Acinetobacter. The sequence continues at coordinate 2,537 of NZ_JAZQPV010000027.1, read as the reverse complement.
TGGCGTTGGTGTTGGCACTGACACCACTGTTGGTGATGGTGTTGGTGGTGTTGGCACAGGTGTTACTGTTGCTGGGGCAGGCTTACCTGCCCCAGCTCGATCTAAGCTTTGCTGCCCATTTACGGGTGTTTTATCTGTGGTCACCTGTGATTGAGCGCTTCGAATGCCAACAGCCTGACTTAACAGCTTAGCCGTCAAGTCCTGCGTATCAGTAATAACTCCAGCAGAAGCTTGCACGTTTTTAGTGGCTGCAGAAACATTTTCTTTTGTCTTCTTAGCTGCGTCTTTCTGCTCAGCTATAAGCTTTTGATTATCTGAACCAATGTCTGTTAAGGACTTGCTGCCATCGGCCCTTAATGCGTCAATTGATTTATTTGCAACATTAATATCTCGTTGAAGACTTTCGGCCCAACTATCAAGGTGAAAGAACTTAGCAATTTTCAGTTCAGTTTCCTTGAACATGACCATCATTCCCGCCCATGCTCTATCAAAGAAGTTTGTCAGCGTTGCGCCAAGGTTGATTCGCAATCCACTAAACAGGTTTCCCATCGTGAGGTTCCACGCCCCAATAATAAGGTCACCGATATCTGTGAAACCGGTAAAGAACCCATGAATAATTGCTCCTATAATACCAGTGACTTTACCAAAAAGCTTGTCAGCAAAACCTGAAATTCCATTTCCAAACCAAGAAGAGTTTGCTGTATCATTTAAGGCGCTGTTTAAGTTTCCTGTAAATATTTCCATAACGCCACCAAAGATGGCGCTAATGACACCCGTGCCACCAAGGACAGCAAAAGCTCCACGGAAAATAGTCCCAAGACCCTTTGCTAAGATTCCACCCACAACACGAAGCCCGCCTCTGCTAACAAAGTTTAGCGCACTAGTAAAAGCATTAGATAGGGTGCCTGAAAAGAAACCCTTCACCCCATTGGTTATTGTAGGAATCAAGCTTCGAAGTGAACCAAATGCCCCACCTATTGCGCTAGTCAACCCTCCAAGCAAGGTCCTTCCAAAGCCACCCGCGACACGTGCAATATTTTGAACAAATCCGAATGAGGTTCTGACTCCATCCCAAATAAATCTTGATGCGTTTTTTATTCCGCTTGCAACTGAACGTATTCCGTTTGTAATATTACCCCATGATAGCATTTGTGTCATGGCTTGATAGCCGCCGCGAAGAGTGTCAATCACCGCTCTCACCGCGCCTCTGCCACCACCAGGTGGACGCGGTGGACCACCGCCTGCTAAATCAAGTGGGGATGGACGAGGCCCACCACGTGGAGATGGACGAGGTCCACCACCCCTTCTGCTAATAATTGTTCCGAGACCGCCAATGATTCGCCCTAGCCCAAGCGTCGCAATTGCAGAACCAACAGCTGATCCAAGTGCTGAAACAATTGCGTTCTTTCCTATGCCCGTTGCCCAATCATTCAGCGCCCCTGTCGCCTTTAGCAGATTACTTGCCCCTTGGGCAAAGTCCTTATTAACACCAGCTTGGCCTGATTCAGTAGTTAGCGTCGCATTTCCTGCTGCTTGAAAGGCTTGAAATACACCGGCTGACTGTAGACCATCGCCAATCAATTCAGCAACATTTTGTCTACCAAAATTTCCCTCATCATTAATCCCCTGCTGGCGCAGCGCTTCAAGCTCAGATCCTAGCTGGGTAAAACGACGGTTTTCATCAACAGAGCGGTTACGCTTTAAAGCTAAGTTTGCCAGCTCAGCAGTTCGCCCTGAGTCTTGGCCTAATGCAGCACCTGCCTGAAGAATACGTGAACGTGCTTCAAATCTTTTTGGGACCGTTAAATCTCGTTGAGCAATTAAGGCCTTTCCTAAAGCATCAGACGCTTGGGCAGTCGAGCCCATCTCAAGACCGATAGAACGAATTTGGGTTAGTTCATTAAAGCGAGCAGATCTTTCAAGTGATGACATGCCCAGAAGCTGTGACTGAACCTCTTGACTACTTGCAAGTTCGGTAGTAAGTTGTTGGAATCCTTCCGCAGTTAATAAAGACGTCTTACGAAGATGTTCAAACGTTTTAATCTGCTCAGTAGTGGCATTTGCTAATTGACCCTGAGGAACGCCTAACGTTGTAGCAGATGTTGCAAGAGACGCAGCAAGTTTTGTTGCAGCTTCTCCAAATATGCCGAGACCAGCAAGCTGTGCACGAGTGTCTTTTATGCTCTGGCTAAAATCAGCCATTGAACTTGCACGAGACACCGCGACACTAGAATCTACTACAACTTTAGTGTATTCTTCAAGTGACATCCCGAAGCGAGCGGCATCAATGTACATCCCACCAAGTGCTGAAGATGCTTGAAGACCAACAGAATGAAGCAGTAGAATGTCCTTGATTAATGGGCCTATTGCACCGCTTAGTTCCTTCAGAACAAATCCAATGGCAAGTGCAGCATAATTAGCTCTGCCAATTAGACCTCCGAGGGCACCAGCTAAACCACCACCACCAAGTCGGAGGCCAAGCGGTCTTAGGAAGACAAGGCATATTATCAACTCCTTGGCTCACAGAACGACATGGC
>NZ_JAZQPV010000026.1:0-48823 GCF_045628685.1 Acinetobacter sp. | reverse complement strand
TAAATCTAACCAATCTTTAAATGCATAAAGAATGGTTGAAACGTATCTTATTGAATGTGTTGATAATAAATCTACAATAATATTCGATAGTGCATGATGAAGCTTTGAGTTTATAGAGAATATACTGAAGTCTAACTTAATATTTTGGTTATCATGATTTGGAATAGCGAATGTGGAAAATAGGGGTACTATCAATACTCGACCATCTAGAAAGATTACAGTTCGTTCCGTAATTAAATCTATTTCTTCAATTATATTATTGCGCATACTTAAGGCTCTGAATTTTTATTTATACTATTTGCTAATAATTCAGCAAGTTCATCTGCTTTTTCTCTGATAGATCGTCGTGCATATTGATTACTCATTTCTGATATTGAGCTCCATCCCATTAATCTATTTCGAATCTGCTTTTCTATTTCTTTATTTGGTTTTTGATTTTTTGGAAGGCTATCTAGCATCTCACTAAACACATCATTCCAAGTTCTTCTCATTGTATGGGGTGTTATACGTGTGGATAAATTTGCTCGATGTCTTAAAGTTCTAAACATTAAATTGATTGCATCATTTGATAAATGTTTACCAGTCTGTGTTGTAAATAAATACCCATGCTTCCTACTTTTAAAAGGTATCTTATTTAAATATTTCGTAATATAGCTATGAAAATTTTCACAGATTACTGAAGAGCATTTAATTTCTCGTTCTTTGGTTTTAGATACACGAATGTTGATTTTATGTGTCGTGTAGTTAATATCTTCTATCTTTAAATATCTCAGTTCACCTCTTCTCATTCCTGTACTTAACAGTATTTCATAGATTAATTGATTTCTATGTTTGAGAAAGTCATTTCGAAAAGGATTGTCTGGATGCTCGGGCTTTATGAGTTCTAGTAGTATATCTCGTTCATTATGGGCGAGCCCCTCTGGTGCATCTTGATCACCTTTATTAGAGACTTTTGGGGCAAGTGAAGAGAAATAATTTAGGCGTTGTTCAATGTCATTAAATTTGTCTTTGTTTAGACGATGTTTTGATCTTTGTAGTAGGAACTTAAGGTAATTAGAAATGGCTTTGATACGAAATGAGCCTTCTGCGGGGGAAGTCGAAGGATTGTGATCGGGTTTTGACTGCGGTATATAGATGAGATTTTCAAGCTTTTTTGTTATTTTTTTAGGATTTAATGATTGATGTTCATTTTTTGTGACCACCATTTCGTCTTGATGTTTTCGATTTAATCTAAGAAAAAAAGCTAAATCTTGAAGTTGTTGTATGGTTAAAAAATCTGAAGACAGAATACTTTCTTCCAAAATAATATTATTTAACGTTGCCCATAGATGGGCGATACCAATACATCTTAGTACTTTGTCAGTTGTACTAGTTGAACGTCCTAAACTCCTAAACTTAGTCATTGCATAAACGTTTGGATAGAACAAAGGAATTCTGTTCTCATCTATGAGAATGACCATGGGGCGTTTATCACTAGCGATAAACTCTTTAATACTTCTTTTAATCATTGTATACGTTTTTTAATTATCACTATCCTTAGATTTATTAAATACAAAAATATACCCCTTGTAAAGAGCTTAATGCTAAGTTTTACAAGGGGTATTGTTTAACTATGTATACTTTTTAAAGTATATCACTGTCACTGACAAGCCTCACAATCAGGGTTGTCAATTGAACATGCCAATGGCACTGGAGCTGCTTGAGCAAAATCGTCTTCAGCTACTGCTTCAGGTTTTTTCACTGCTTCAACCACAGGTGCGCTAGTGATAACAGCAGGGCCCATGTTTGATTTTACTGCGTTCAATGCACCAGTGTTAATGGTCGATTTCTCTGTAGAAGTCGCACCCAATGCACGAAGGTAATAAGTGGTTTTAAGACCACGTAACCAAGCCATTTTGTACGTCATGTCCAGTTTCTTACCATTTGCACCAGAGATGTAAAGGTTAAGAGACTGTGCTTGATCGATCCATTTTTGACGGCGTGATGCAGCATCCACAATCCAGCGTGGCTCAACTTCAAACGCAGTCGCGAAGATGGCTTTAAGCTCTTCAGGAATACGCGAAATTTTTTGAACAGAACCTTCAAAGTGTTTAAGGTCGTTCACCATCACAGAATCCCAAAGACCACGATCTTTTAACGCACGTACCAGGTACGGGTTGATCACTGTGAATTCACCAGAAAGGTTAGATTTCACATACAGGTTTTGGAAAGTCGGTTCGATAGACTGAGAAACACCACAAATGTTCGAGATGGTTGCAGTTGGAGCAATCGCCATCACGTTCGAGTTGCGCATACCGTCTTTTTGAACTTTGCTACGTAAAGTATCCCAATCCAGACGAGTCGTGCGGTCAACTTCGAACATGCGTTCTGGGCGTGATTTAGCAACGATATCTAAAGAGTCAATTGGCAAGATGCCTTGATCCCAAAGTGATCCTTTAAATGTCTCATATGTACCACGTTCAACAGCCAAATCGCTTGAAGTTGAAATAGCGTAGTAAGAAATCACTTCCATAGATTCATCGGCAAAATCAACCGCAGCATCAGAACCATAAGCCAGGTTCATTTCATACAATGCATCCTGGAAGCCCATGATGCCCATACCGACAGGACGATGCTTCATGTTTGAAGTACGTGCTTGCGGTACAGCGTAGTAGTTGATGTCGATTACGTTGTCGAGCATACGAACAGCAGTTTTTACTGTACGCGCCAATTTTTCACGATCTAACACACCACCTTGAACGTGTTGTACAAGATTGATTGAACCGAGGTTACATACCGCGATTTCATCTTCATTGGTGTTCAAAGTAATTTCTGTACACAAGTTAGATGAATGTACTACACCCACGTGTTGTTGTGGTGAACGCAAGTTACATACATCTTTGAATGTAATCCAAGGATGACCTGTTTCAAACAACATGGACAGCATTTTACGCCACAAATCTTTTGCACGAATCACTTTGTGCAACATATTATTTTCTTTGGCAATGCCTTCGTAGTAAGCATAACGCTCAGCGAATTCTACGCCAGTCAAATCATGTAGATCTGGTGTTTCAGAAGGTGTGAATAAAGTCCAGTCGCCATCTTCAAATACACGTTGCATGAACAAGTCTGGAACCCAGTTTGCAGTGTTCATGTCATGGGTACGACGACGGTCATCACCCGTGTTCTTACGAAGTTCCAGGAATTCTTCGATGTCCAGGTGCCAGGTTTCAAGGTAGGCACATACTGCACCTTTACGCTTACCACCTTGGTTAACCGCAACCGCAGTATCGTTGGCTACTTTAAGGAATGGAACAACACCTTGTGATTTACCGTTTGTCCCTTTGATGTATGAGTTTAAGGCACGAACTGGCGTCCAGTCATTGCCTAAACCGCCTGCCCATTTAGACAACATTGCGTTATCACGCATTGCGCCATAAATGTTGTACAGGTCATCGCCAATGGTGGTTAAGTAACAGCTAGACAACTGTGGACGTAAAGTACCAGAGTTAAATAGGGTAGGTGTTGATGCCATATAGTCGAAGCTAGACAACAAGTTGTAGAATTCGATGGCACGATCTTCACGGTTTTCTTCATTTAACGACAGACCCATTGAAACGCGCATGAAGAACAGTTGCGGTAATTCAAAACGGATACCATTTGAATGGATGAAGTAACGGTCAAATAATGTTTGCAGACCTAAGTAAGTGAACTGGTTTGAGCGTTCTGGTTGAATCGCTGCTGCCAATTTCGCAAGGTCAAAGTTAAGCAGTTCCGGAGACAGAAGATCAAGCTCGATACCTTTCTTGAGGAAAGTTTCTAAAGCATCCCCTTCGTTGGTGTCTGTAGGTAGGCCTAAGAACTCTAAACCTGTAGCAACCAAGTTATCACGGAGTAAACGCGCAGTTACATAAGTATAATTTGGTTCTTGTTCAATACGGGTACGGGTCGCCATCATCATTGTGGTTGAGATGTCAGACTCTTTTACGCCGTTATACAAGTTTTTGATGGTTTCATCAACGATCGCTTGAACATCAATACCTTCCAGACCTTCAGCCGCTTTTTCTACATGGGCCTGTAGCGCGCCCAAGTCAAGCGGTTGAAGCTGACCATTGGCAGCCGTTACTTGTAAAGTCGGGTGATGGTGTGCACCAGTTTGTTTACGGGCATCAGCACGTTGATCACGGTAGATCACATACGCACGTGCAACTTTTTGTTCGCCGGTACGCATAAGCGCAAGTTCAACTTGGTCTTGAATTTCTTCAATGTGAATCGTGCCACCAGACGGTAAACGACGGTTAAAAGTATTCATCACCATTTCAGTAAGTTGTTCTATACGGTCATGAATACGGCTTGAATCAGCGCTCTGTTGACCTTCTACAGCCAGAAAAGCTTTACCTATCGCGACAGAGATTTTCTCTGCATCAAAGGTAGCAACATCACCGGTGCGTTTAATCACCTGAAGTTGACCAGGAATTGAAGTGATTACGCTCATGTTGGCATAGCTCCATTGTCATCTATTGTTATGTGTGTGGACCATTTGAACTGGACGAAATCTCATCTCAGTGTTTGAGGAATAAACACAAGAACTAGTGGTTTAAAATCGAATTGAACACAAGATACGGGAAAAATGAGCTTAGATCAATATTGACATTTTAGTAAAAATTTTTCTATTTCTTCGCAATATCTCATTGCAAAAAGATCTCTATTTTTATGTTTCTTGTATAAGCCTTATTGGATAGGGGTCTAGCATAACAAAGCTGGGATTAAGTGCTTATAGATAACATTGTGGATAAGTTGAAAGAATGCGATTAATTAGTCATATTCTGAACAAAATGGCAAAATGTATATAAATTCATCATTTTGTAACAAGATATATTAATTAAATGGTGGAAATGTGCATTAAATTTTAAAAGTTCAATCAATTCAACACTTAATAAAAATATAACAAAAAGCTACTTTGATGTATCAGTTTGGTGAATGCTATCTTGTTTACAATGTAAACGTGTGTATATTGCTGTGTATATTGAAGCGTATCCGCAGGATTTTTAAGGATACCTTAATCCATATAAAGGGGCATTTTATGAGCCAAGAAGAAAAGTTACCTAAAATTTTAATTGTTGAAGACGATGAACGTCTTGCACGTTTGACTCAAGAATACCTGATTCGTAATGGATTAGAAGTTGGGGTAGAACCTGACGGTAATCGCGCAATCCGTCGTATTATTGCTGAACAACCAGACTTGGTTGTACTGGATGTGATGTTGCCAGGTGCTGATGGTTTAACCATTTGTCGTGAAGTTCGTCCACATTATCATCAACCGATTCTGATGTTGACTGCACGTACCGAAGATATGGACCAGGTTTTGGGTCTGGAAATGGGGGCAGATGATTATGTTGCCAAACCTGTTCAGCCACGTGTTCTTTTAGCGCGTATCCGTGCATTATTGCGCCGTACCGACAAAGCACCTGAAGATGAAGTTGCGCAACGTATCGAATTTGATGACCTTGTAATTGACAACGGGGGGCGTTCGGTGACTTTGAATGGGGAGTTGGTTGACTTTACCAGCGCTGAATATGACCTGTTGTGGTTATTGGCTTCAAATGCCGGGCGCATTTTGTCTCGTGAAGATATTTTTGAGCGTCTACGCGGTATCGAATATGATGGCCAAGACCGTTCAATTGATGTGCGTATTTCACGTATTCGTCCAAAAATTGGTGATGATCCTGAAAATCCAAAACGTATTAAGACAGTCCGTAGTAAGGGTTATTTATTTGTTAAAGAAACCAACGGTCTTTAATCGTTGTACTTAATGCCTATAGGACGTCCTCTTGTTTAAACATAGTATATTCTTGCGTATTTATGCGGGGTTAGTCATTTTGGTCGCCTTGGTGGCAGTATTTGGCTATCTGTTGGTACAAATTATTAATTACCAGCGTGCGCAAGAATATCGTGAATCTTTAACCGATGGGATATCCTATATTATTAGTGAGGGGATCGCCCGGCAGCCGAATGAGCAGCAGAAAAAAGACTGGATTTCTGATGCTTCCAATTTGCTGGAGCTGCCCATTTACTATGTAGATGCAAATAAAGTTGATTTATCGCGCACCGAAAAAAGACGAATTAATGATCAAGAGGCTGCGGTTCGTTATGATGCGCAAAACTCGATCGCTTACGTGATTATTGGCTTGAAAAATGATCCCAAGCATCTGCTTTATATTAAGGTAGATAAAATTGGAGAACGCCAAATGAAAGCGTTACCCATTTTTATTCTGGATTATCTGGTGTATTACCCAGGACAAGAAAAAGAATATCTGGCAAAAATTCAATCTAAGTTTTCCTATCCTGTTAATATTGAAAAGGTTCAAAACCTCCCCCTTGATTCTGAACAGATAGGTCGACTTCGATTAGACCACAGTATTATTTTATACCGTGACAATGCATCGGTCCGTGGAACGACTATTTCGATTGTTTCACCTATGCCTAGCTCACCTTCTGAGGTGTTAGTGCTTGGTCCTGTGCCGTTATTTAACTGGATGCCTTTCCAGCTTGCAGCCGGGATTACCTTGCTCAGCCTGTTTGTGTTGAGTTTAGGGGTGTATGGCCTGCTTGTGCCAATGCAACGTCGTTTGCGCGAAGTCAATTATGCCTTGCATCGCATGAAGTCGGGAGACATGACCTTGCGTTTGCCGGTCGATGGTACGGATGAAATGGCAAATCTGGCGACCAATTACAACAGTATGTCGGATCATATTCAGCGCTTGATTGAGGCGCAACGTGAATTGATGCGTGCAGTTTCGCATGAGCTGCGCACCCCTGTGGCACGTATCCGCTTTGGTATGGAAATGCTCGCAGACGAGGATGACTATGAATACCGTTTACAGCAAGTCGAGCAGATTGATAAAGATATTGAAGCGCTGAATACCTTGATTGATGAAATCATGACCTATGCAAAACTCGAACAAGGTACACCGTCTTTAGATTTTGAAAAAATTGTCTTGTTTGAAGTGCTGGATCAAGTGGTTGTTGAAACTGAAGCGCTCAAAACCCAGAAAGAAATTGAGCTAAAGGCACCCCCTCTTAATATTGTGGTGGATGCGGAGCGTCGTTACTTGCACCGTGTGGTACAGAATCTGGTGGGAAATGCGGTTCGCTACTGTGATTATAAAGTGATTGTAAGCGGTGGGATCAATGAGGAAGGCTTGGCTTATGTACAGGTTGAAGATGATGGGGCAGGTATTCCCGAAGAAGAGCGCAAGCGTATTTTTGAGGCTTTTGCCCGTTTAGATGACAGTCGTACCCGTGCTTCCGGTGGTTATGGCCTGGGTTTGTCTATTGTAAGTCGTATCGCGTATTGGTTTGGCGGTAATATTGAGGTCGATAAAAGCCCGAGTTTGGGTGGGGCGCGTTTTACCATGACGTGGCCTGTAGAAAGATTTAATAAATCGAGCAAGAAAACTGGTGTAGTGAAAGACAGTGTAGAGTTTTAAATCATGTAATAAAAAAGCACCGGGTCCGGTGCTTTTTTGTGGATTATTCGTTCAGCGTGGCATCGGGTTCAATAATCGGTTTGCCTTGTCTTAAGCTTTTTAGGGCATCCGTATTGAAATCTAAAAGCAAAGAATTGTTTTTAGGATCGACCGTATAATGGCTAATCAGTTTTTGGTCGCCATTTAGGGTTTCAACTTTATATTGATCTGCAAGATTTAAAATAGCATCCAGATTGGTAGTTGCAGATGCAAAATCTTGGCGAAAAAGCTCATAAATATCACGGAGGTCGAAAATAGCATTCTGGGCATCCGGATGTTTTTCTATATATCCTTCCACGTGACGTACCAAGAGTTGTGCAAAGAAAAAATATTCAGATTCGTGTGTATATTCTAAGCCCATGTGTTTGTTCCTTATTTTTTTGTCCTACGAATACAGATAGGAATAGCATAAATAGGCAGGTAGATCATCCCGAGATGGGTTGGAATTGCAAAAAAACACACAAAATATGTACTGTGAATTCGTATTTATTGTTTTATATAAAGGTTAAGGATTTAAAAAACTACACTAAACAATACTACGGAAAAAACTCATATTCATCATGATCTTGTTAACAGCACTGATCTTTATGGGGGAGATGCAACAACCATGATTTACTCTAATGATTTAGAGGGACGAATGGCAATTGAGAAGACAGTGGGTCAAAATTGAGCGTTTTGTGTGCAGTGGTCATGTACTTAAGTAAATAGATAATATTATAAAATTTGGATTTTTCTGGAAAATATGCAGCTGGATTCCATGGATTTGAAAAAAATAATCAATTTTCTTTTTTTGATTTAATAAAGCGATTGCAAGATAAACAATAGGGCTTAGGCTTTGGAAAAAGGACAATATGACCAAAAAATCATCCAAAAGACTAAGGCTTATAAGCTAGCAAGTGAAATCATAAATCAGGTACAATTGGCGGGATTAATTTTGTGTTTGGTGTATTTGAAGGCCAATACATACATTCTTTGTTAATAAATTAGGCCTGCCAGGAGTTATCCCCGCATGAGTGCCATTACTCCATACGATTGGGCAATTATTGCCTTCGTGATCGGCGTTACATTTCTTTGTGTCTTTATGCTCACAGTTCCTTTACTCCTTGGGGGTAAGTCATGGGGCCGTGCGAAGCAAGAGCAATTTGAGTCAGGTGTGGTAGGTGCTGGTGGAGCACGTATCCGTTTGTCTGCTAAGTTCTACTTGGTTGCAATTTTCTTTGTAGTATTTGACTTGGAAGCACTTTATCTCTACGCATGGGCTACATCGGTTCGTGAGGTAGGTTGGCTCGGTTTTACCACTGTTGTAATTTTTGTGGTGGATTTATTGATTGCTTTGGTTTATGCAATTTCTGTAGGTGCATTAAACTGGGCACCCACAGACCGTCGCAAATCGGCAGCGGTACAACCAAAAATGGGTTCAGCAAATATGAACCTTGCAGAAATCACTCGCTTTAACTCTATCGAAGAGTTGGTTATGGACCCTACAGGTCAAATTCCAGCTCAATCTTCTGGTCGTGTGAAAGCTAAAACACCGGCTACATCATCTATTAAGGAGTAACTCGGGATGAAATATACATTGACCCGTGCGAATCCGGATGCTGATCAATATCCACTTCAGGAGCGTCAGGTCGTTACCGATCCGCTTGAAGAAGAAGTGAATAAAAATGTATTCATGACTCGTTTAGAGGACGTGATGCATACAGCTGTAAACTGGGGTCGTAAAAACTCTGTCTGGCCTTTTAACTTTGGTACATCATGCTGTTACGTAGAGTATGCAACAACCTTAACCGGTGTGCATGATATGTCACGTTTTGGTGCCGAAGTTATTCGTGCTTCACCGCGTCAGGCGGATTTAATGATTGTTGCAGGGACCTGCTTTGTAAAAATGGCACCTGTAATTCAGCGTTTATACGAGCAAATGTTAGAGCCTAAATGGGTGATTTCAATGGGCGCTTGTGCAAACTCTGGCGGTATGTATGACATTTATTCTGTTGTACAGGGTGTGGATAAAATCATTCCTGTCGATGTGTACGTCCCAGGTTGTCCGCCACGTCCTGAAGCATTATTGCAGGCATTAATGCTGTTACAAGACCAAATTCAATTAGAGCGCCGTCCACTTTCAGCGGTTATTGGTGATGATCTTCAGCCAGTGTATAAGCCAAAGATGCAGCCAGAACGTGACCGTAAGAATGCTGAACGTATTGCAGTGAAAAACTTACGCTCTATGGATGAAATTGAATAATTTTAACGATGAAATATTGATGCACCCGGTCTGGGTGTAATTGTCGTTAAAGTTGACTTGAATTTGTATTAAATAGGAAGCCAAGCCAATGGCTGAAACTGACATTGCTATGCCAGAATCAACTCCAGTTGATTCACGCCCAGCATTTGCAATTGTAGAAGAACTCAAAACCAAGTTTGGTGAGAACTTCTACGTGCAAGCGACTTTTGAAGATTTTCCAACGGTCTGGGTTGAGCGCGCACGTGTACAAGACGTTTTAATGTTCTTGCGTACAGTGTCACGTCCATACGTGATGCTGTTTGACTTGTCGGCGGTAGATGAGCGTTTACGTACGCACCGCGACGGTCTGCCTGCCTCAGACTTTACCGTGTTCTATCATTTGTTATCGCTAGAACGTAACAGTGATATTCGTATAAAAATTGCGTTGAATGAGAGTGATTTAAATCTTCCAACTGCAACCAACATTTGGCCAAATGCCAACTGGTACGAACGTGAAGCATACGATATGTTCGGCATTAATTTCGAAGGGCATCCAATGCTCCGTCGTATTTTGTTGCCAACCTTTTGGGAAGGTCACCCGCTTCGCAAAGAATATGCTGCACGTGCGACTGAATATACCCCGTATATGCAGAATCAGGCGAAACAGGATTTCGAGCAAGAACACCTGCGTTTCGTGCCTGAAGACTGGGGTCTAAAACGCGGCAACGCAGACGAAGACTTCATGTTCCTGAACTTGGGTCCGAACCATCCATCTGCGCATGGTGCATTCCGTGTGATCTTGCAGTTAGATGGCGAAGAAGTGAAAGATTGTGTGCCTGATATCGGTTATCACCACCGTGGTGTGGAAAAGATGGCTGAACGTCAAACTTGGCATTCATTCATTCCGTATACCGACCGTGTTGACTACCTCGGTGGTTGTGCGCAAAACATGCCTTATGTGATGGGTGTGGAACAAATGGCGGGAATTACTGTTCCTGACCGTGCGCAATGTATCCGTGTCATGATGTCTGAATTGTTCCGTATCAATAACCACTTATTGTTCATTGGTACAGCGATTCAGGATGCCGGCGGTATGACGCCTGTGTTCTACATGTTTGCGGATCGTCAAAAAATCTATGATGCGATTGAAGCGATCACGGGTTACCGTATGCACCCCGCCTGGTTCCGTATTGGCGGTACCGCGCACGACCTTCCAAACAACTGGCAAAAACTCATTCGTGAAATTCTCGAATGGATGCCTAAACGTATGAATGAATACTACACAGCTGCATTACGCAACTCGGTATTCATGGGTCGTACCCAAGGTGTAGCGCAATACGATGCAAAATCTGCATTGGCTTGGGGTGTAACGGGTACGGGTCTACGTGCAACAGGGATTGATTTCGACGTTCGTAAATACCGTCCTTATAGCGGTTATGAAAACTACGATTTCGAAGTGCCACTTGAGTACGAAGGTGATGCTTATGCGCGTGTTATGGTTCACTTCCGTGAAATTGAAGAATCATTAAAAATCGTTAAGCAATGTTTAGACAACATGCCGTCTGGTGACTATAAAGCGGATCATCCACTGGCTGTTCCACCGCCAAAAGACAAGACATTACAAGATATTGAGACCTTGATTACGCACTTCCTGAGCGTGTCATGGGGTCCTGTTATGCCTGCAGGTGAAGCTTCTGTAATGGCAGAAGTGGTAAAAGGTGCATCGAACTACTACTTGACTTCAGACAAGTCAACCATGAGTTACCGTACCCGTATTCGTACACCAACCTTCACGCACTTACAGCAAATGCCTTCTGTGATTAACGGCAGTCTTGTATCTGACTTGATCATTTATTTAGCGACTATTGATGTCGTTATGGCTGACGTGGATCGCTAAGGGGTAAACGCATTATGATGATTTTGACTGATAAAAAGCCACGTGTGAATGTAGAAGGGATTTTAACTTCGGAAGAAATCCACGATATTGAACATCACATTGACCATTATCCATACCCACGCGCAGCATGTTTGGATGCATTGAAATGCGTTCAACGCCGTAACGGTTGGGTGGATGATGCGCAAATGAATGCGATTGCACAAATGCTCTCTATGAGTGTTGCGGACCTGGAAGGAGTGGCTACGTTTTATAACCGTATCTACCGTCAACCAGTAGGTCGCAATGTAATTTTGCTATGTGATTCAATTGCATGCTTCTTGATGGGTGCGGAAACTTTGGCTGAAGCGTTCCAGCGCGAGCTTGGTATTCAATTTGGTCAAACGACTGCTGATGGTCGTTTCACGATTTTGCCAATCTGCTGCTTGGGGAACTGTGACAAAGGTCCAACCCTAATGATTAATGAAGATACTCACGGATTGGTTGAAGTGTCTTCAGTTAAACAGTTATTGGAGAAGTATGTATGAATACTGAACCAAAACCGATTTATGGCGACGGTAACCCGGAAACTCATCCACTGACTTGGCGTTTAAGCAAGCGTGATGAAGTTCGTAACGCTGATGATTACGAAGTACTTGAAGGTTATGCCGGCTTTAAAAAAGCATTGGGCATGAAACCGGCTGAAGTGCTTGATGTGGTTAAAGCTGCAACTGTAAAAGGTCGTGGTGGTGCAGGTTTCCCGGCAGGGATTAAGTGGTCATTGATGGCACCAAATGATGGCGGCCCTCGTTACCTGATCTGTAATGCCGATGAGATGGAACCAGGGACATTCAAAGACCGTTTGTTGATGGAGAAACTTCCACACCAATTGATCGAAGGAATGTTGATTGCGGCTTATACATTAGAAGCAACTCAGGGTTATATCTTCATCCGTGGCGAGTACATTGAAGCTGCTGCTTATTTAAATGAAGCATTAGCGCAAATTCGTGCCAAAGGTTACTTGGGTGAAAACATCCTGGGTACAGGCTGGAACTTTGAGATGCACGTGCATACCGGTGCGGGTCGTTATATTTGCGGTGAAGAAACTGCATTGATTAACTCGCTTGAAGGTCGCCGTGCCAATCCGCGTACCAAACCGCCATTCCCGCAAGTTGCAGGTGCTTGGGGTCGTCCTACCATTGTCAATAACGTAGAGACCTTCAACAACTTACCGGCGATCATACTTCGTGGTCCTGAATGGTATGTCGGTTTATCTGAAGGTAAATCGAAAGATCCAGGCACCAAGATTTACGGTGCATCAGGCAAAGTTAAATTCCCGGGTCTTTGGGAACTTCCTTTTGGTACCACTGCGCGTGAAGTAATTGAAGATTATGCTGGTGGTATGCGTGATGGTCTTAAATTAAAAGCCTGGCTACCAGGAGGTGCTTCTACAGACTTCTTGGCTGCTGAACACATTGACCTGCCAATGGATGCGGAAAGCATCATGAAAGCAGGCTCACGTTTAGGAACTTGTTTGTTAATGGTGGTTGATGAAACCCAATGTATGGTTTCAGCGACACGTAACTTAGAAGAATTCTTTGCGCGTGAATCATGTGGTTTCTGTACTCCATGTCGTGATGGCTTACCTTGGGCAGTGAAAGCGCTTAAAGCCTTAGAGAATGGCGAAGGTAAGCAGGAAGATATCGATCACTTACAAGAGTTAACTCGTAAGTTATGGATTGGTAAAACTTTCTGTGCCCACGCACCGGGTGCAATGGAACCGCTTATGGGCGCACTCAAACATTTCCGTAGCGAGTTTGAAGCAAAAGTGACGAATCGTCCTGCTGCTCAAGCTAGCCACGCAGAACAAGTTTAAGGAATTCGACTATGGCTACAATTCATGTCGATGGAAAAGACTACGAAGTAAATGGCTCGGAAAACTTGCTGCAAGCATGTTTGTCTTTGGGTCTGGATATTCCATACTTCTGTTGGCATCCATCCTTAGGTTCAGTTGGTTCTTGCCGTCAATGTGCCGTCAAACAATACGCAAATCCTGAAGATACGCGTGGCCGTTTGGTGATGTCATGTATGACGCCAGCTTCTGACAATTCCTATATTTCAATTGAAGACAAAGAAGCAACGGAATTCCGTGCCTCGATTGTTGAATTCTTGATGACCAATCACCCGCACGACTGTCCAGTCTGTGAAGAGGGTGGTCACTGTCATTTACAAGATATGACGGTGATGACACAGCACGATCGTCGTCGTTACCGTTTCACCAAACGTACACATTACAACCAGGAGCTAGGCTCATTTATTTCTCATGAAATGAACCGTTGTATCGCCTGCTACCGTTGTGTTCGTTACTACAATGACTACGCAGGCGGTACAGACTTTGGTGTCTATGCGAATGCTTCTCGTGTTTACTTCGGTCGTCCGGAATCAGGCACTTTAGAATCTGAATTCTCGGGTAACCTGACTGAAGTCTGCCCAACGGGTGTATTCACTGATAAAACCCACTCAGAACGTTATAACCGTAAATGGGACATGCAGTATGCGCCAAGCGTATGCCACGGCTGTTCTTCAGGTTGTAATATCTCTCCGGGTGAGCGTTATGGTGAACTTCGTCGTGTAGAAAACCGCTTTAACGGTGACGTTAACCAATACTTCCTGTGTGATAAAGGTCGTTTCGGTACGGGTTATGTCAACCGTGCAGATCGTCCGCGTCAGCCACAGTTCCGTAATGGCGCAAACGTGACTACGGTTTCTGTTGATCAAGCATTAGATACCGTGATTACAAATATTCAAGGCAAAAAAGTTTTGGGTATCGGGTCTCCACGTGCATCGCTTGAATCCAACTTCGCACTTCGTGAATTGGTCGGTCAAGACAATTACTCAACAGGTATGTCTCAAAAAGAACAAAATCTGGTTGAGCTTGCGGCTTCTATCATGCAAACCGAGGGTGTTTATAACCCGACGATGCGTGAAATCGAAAGCTATGACGCTGTGTTGATTTTGGGTGAAGACTTAACTCAAACTGCGCCACGTATGGCATTGTCTGTTCGCCAAGCTGCGAAAAACAAAGCCAAAGAAATGGCGGCAGAACGTCGTACGCAAGAATGGCTGGCTGAACCGGTACAACGTATTGGTCAAGATGCAAAATCTCCGATTTACATCCTTGCTGCGACTCAAACACGTTTGGCGGACGTTGCAACGGGTGAAGTGGTTGCTTCTCCAAATGACATCGCGCGTTTAGGCTTTGCGGTTGCTGCGGCAGTTGCTGGTGAAAACATCGCGGGTCTGGATGACGATGCCAAAGCATTTGCACAAACCATTGCCGACACCTTAAAAGCTGCGAAAAAACCATTGATTATCTCTGGTACAAGCTTGCAAGACCCGGCAATCATGGAAGCTGCTGCACAAGTTGCACAGAATCTTGGTAATGCAGGTCTTACATTGACTGTTCCTGAAGTGAACTCAATGGGCTTGGCAATCTTTGGCGGATTAAGCCTAGAACAGGCATTCGCTCAAGATTACGATACCATTATCGTGGTTGAAAACGACCTATACCGTCGTTTACCAACAGCTCAGGTGGATGCAGCATTTGCCAAAGCCAAAGAAGTGATCGTGCTTGATCATGCCGAAACTGCAACTGTTGCAAAAGCATCGATTGTACTTTCAGCGGCAAGCTTCGCGGAAGGTGATGGTACTGTCGTTTCTCAGGAAGGCCGTGCACAACGTTTCTACCAAGTGTATGACCCAAGCTACTACAAACCAGAGTATGCGATTAAAGAATCATGGCGCTGGTTACATGCCATTGAAACTGGCTTACAAGGTAAGGCAATTTCATGGACATTGCTTGATGACGTGATTGAGTCAGTTGCGAAAAATGTTCCTGCACTTGAAGCGATTCGAGATGTGGCACCAGATGCGGGCTACCGTGTGCATGGCTTGAAAATTGCGCGTGAACCCCGCCGTTATTCAGGTCGTACTGCAATGCGTGCGCCGTTATCTGTACATGAACCAAAACAGCCGATCGATATCGATTCTGCATTAACGTTCTCTATGGAAGGTTATGTGGGGAATGAAACGCCATCTTCACTGGTTCCATTTGCATGGTCTGCGGGCTGGAACTCTCCGCAAGCTTGGAACAAATACCAAGACAACGTGGGTGGCCATTTGAAAGGTGGTGATGCAGGTGTGCGTTTATTCGATCGTCTAACCAAACGTCCTGCACGTACTTTCGTTGCACCAACGCCAGTTGTTGTGCATCTGGAAAGTTTCCGTTTAGTGCCAATGCATCATATTTTTGGTTCTGGTGAGTTCACTGTGAAAACACCTGCCATGGAATCGCGTATTCCTGAAGCAGTATTTGCAGTGGGTGAACAAGATGCTGCGCGTCTAAATATTCAAGACGGTCAAAAAATTACTGTGAAATCTGGCGAAGCAAACATTAGCCTTCCAGTTCAAGTGATTGAATATTTACCTACAGGTTATATTGGTTATCCAATTGGTCTTGCACCAACGGTTTCACTCGCAGAGCCTGTATCAGTCGCGGTAGGAGTGTAATTCATGAATCAAGAAATTATACGTCAAACACCGCTTTGGGCTGAGAATTGGCCAATCGCTTACTCTGTAGTTCAGGCGATTGTGATCTTGCTTGTGGTGGTGCTTGTCGCTGCGTTGATGTCATTCATCGAACGTCGTTTACTTGCATTGTGGCAAGACCGTTACGGTCCAAACCGTGTTGGTCCTGGGGGAATGTTCCAAATCGTTGCCGACATGCTGAAAATCATGTTCAAGGAAGACTGGACACCTAAGTTTGCTGACAAGCTGACTTTCCGTTTAGCACCCGCAGTTGCCATGGCAACTGCGGTACTGTCGTTCATGGTGATTCCTGTAAGTCCAACACTGGGTGTTGCAGACATGAGTATCGGGCTATTGTTCTTTATGGCAATGGCTGGTATCGCAGTCTATGCAGTACTGTTCGGTGGCTGGGCTTCAAATAACAAATATGCATTGCTCGGTGGTCTTCGTTCTGCAGCTCAAACCATTTCTTATGAAGTGTTCTTGGGTATCTCGCTGATGGGTGTGGTCGCAATTGCAGGCTCATTCAACATGCGCGAGATCGTTGAAGCGCAACGTGATGTCTGGTTTGTTATTCCTCAATTCTTGGGTTTCTTGATCTTTATTGTTGCTGGTGTTGCGGTAACGCATCGTCA
Source organism: Acinetobacter sp. (assembly GCF_045628685.1). Lineage (GTDB taxonomy): Bacteria > Pseudomonadota > Gammaproteobacteria > Pseudomonadales > Moraxellaceae > Acinetobacter. The sequence goes on along the minus strand of NZ_JAZQPV010000026.1, from coordinate 31,999 downwards.
TCCATTTGACCAACCAGAAGCTGAACAAGAATTGGCGGAAGGTTACCATGTCGAATACGGCGGTATGAAATGGGGTATGTTCTTCGTTGCAGAATATGTCAACGTCGTACTTATTTCAGCACTGATCGTGACTTTATTCTTCGGTGGTTGGTTAGCGCCATTCAACCTAGAAATTCCATTTATTCCACCAGTATTCTGGTTCATTATCAAAACAGCATTTTTTGTCATGATGTTTGTCTTGGCTCGTGGTTCGTTAATGCGTCCACGTTATGACCAAGTAATGAACTTTGGTTGGAAAATTTGTTTGCCATTGGCGTTGGTCAACTTGTTGGTGACTGGTGCTGTGATTCTGATGAATCAGGCCTAGGACAGCAGGGAGTACAAAATGTATAAAATTCTAGCTGGATTTGGGTCAATCGTACGTTCATTGTGGATGGTATTCAGCCACGTGACACGTAAACGTGACACCATTTTATATCCAGAAGTACCAGGTGAACAAATTGTTCCGCCGCGTTTCCGTGGTCGTATTGTATTGACACGTGACCCAGATGGCGAAGAGCGCTGTGTTGCATGTAACTTATGTGCGGTTGCTTGTCCGGTGGGCTGTATTTCACTGCAAAAAGCAGAAAAAGAAGATGGTCGTTGGTATCCGGAGTTTTTCCGTATCAACTTCTCTCGTTGCATTTTCTGCGGTATGTGTGAAGAAGCATGTCCGACGACTGCAATCCAGATGACACCAGATTTCGAATTAGGCGAATACGTTCGTCAAGACTTGGTTTATGAGAAAGAAAACTTGCTCATTTCAGGTCCTGGTAAATATCCTGACTACAACTTCTACCGCGTAGCGGGTATGGCTGTAGCAGGTAAAGATAAAGGTCAAGCACAACGCGAAAGCGCGCCTGTTGACGTACGGAGCTTATTACCATGATGTGGCCATTTTATTTGATGGCACTCGTGGCCATTGTCTCTACGATTCGTGTTGTTACCAACGCGAATCCTGTACATGCATTGCTTAGCTTAATTGTGTCTCTGCTTGCAGTTGCAGGGATGTTCATGATCGTGGGTGCACCATTCGCTGGTGCGCTCGAAATTATTGTTTATGCCGGCGCGATCATGGTGTTGTTTGTGTTTGTGGTGATGATGCTGAATCTTGGTCAACATACGGTTGATCAGGAACGTAAGTGGCTCACTTCATCTGCATGGGCATATCCTGCAATGGTGAGTTTCCTGATGGGCCTAGTGCTTGTCTGGATGCTCGGTTCGGATTACACCACTGCTGGTCCTGTGATGGGCACCGAAGTGGTTGGACCGAAAGTTGTCGGTACAGCGCTCTTTACTCACTACTTACTATTGGTAGAAGTTGCCGCGATGTTATTGCTTGCAGCCCTGGTTGCAGCCTTCCATTTAGGTAAACGTGAACCAAGTGCAGAAAAGGAAAAAGAATAATGGGCAACATCCCTTTAGAACATGGTTTGATCGTTGCAACCATTCTTTTTGCACTCGGTTTCTACGGTGTAATGGTGCGACGCAACCTATTATTTATGTTAATGAGCCTTGAAGTGATGATGAACGCAGCTGCACTTGCGTTTGTTTTAGCAGGTAGCGCATGGGTACAACCGGATGGACAAATCATGTTCATCCTGATTTTAACTCTTGCTGCTGCAGAGGCGTGTATTGGTCTTGCGATCGTCCTTCAGTTCTACCATCGCTTCCATCATTTGGATGTGGATGCTGCTAGTGAGATGCGCGGATGAGTTATTTATATTTAACAGTATTATTTCCGCTCATTGGTTTTATCCTTTTGGCGGCGGGGCGTAACAAGCTTCCTGAAAATGTAGCAGCGATTATTGGCGTGGGTTCAGTCGGTCTTTCGGCTTTATTTGCACTGATTGCTGGTATGGGCTTTGTCGCGAATGGCTCAGTTGCTCAAGTTCAACATCTTTGGACATGGTTCAACGTGGGTGGTTTAGCGCCAGGCATGAGCCTGCATCTAGACGGTCTGTCATTACTGATGATGGGCATGGTGACAGGTGTTGGTTTCTTAATCCACATCTTTGCATCATGGTACATGCGTGGTGATGAAGACTTCGCGCGTTTCTTCTCTTACTTCAACCTGTTCGTAGCGAGCATGTTGCTTCTCGTATTGGGCGATAACCTGGCGTTATTGTTCTTGGGTTGGGAAGGTGTAGGTCTATGTTCATACTTGCTGATTGGTTACTACTACCAAAAACCTGAAAATGGTTATGCAGCAATTAAAGCATTTACCGTAACCCGTATCGGTGATGTATTCTTGCTGATCGCATTGTTCTTGCTTTACCAACAATTTGGTACTTTGCATATTGGAACAATCGTTGCCAATGCACCTCAAGTTTTAGCGGGTGACCATTCACTTGCGATCTGGACATCTTTAATGTTGTTCTTGGGTGCTGCCGGTAAATCTGCGCAAATTCCATTACAAACATGGCTCGCCGATGCGATGGCAGGTCCTACACCTGTTTCTGCATTGATCCATGCTGCAACAATGGTTACTGCAGGTATTTACCTGTGCTGCCGTATGTTCTCTGTGTTTGAAATGACACCTGAAGTGATGATGTTCATCTCGATTACAGGTGCGGTAACATTGATTGTTGCCGGTTTTGCTGCATTGGTTCAAACCGACATCAAACGTATCTTGGCTTACTCAACCATGAGTCAGCTCGGTTACATGTTTATGGCTGTCGGTGCTGAAGCATACCAAGCCGGTTTATTCCATATGCTTTCACACGCATTCTTCAAGGCATTATTGTTCTTGTCGTCTGGTGCGGTGATTCTGGCTTATCACCACGAACAAAACATCTTCAAAATGGGTGGCTTGTTCAAACATAACAAATTCTTGTTTGCCTGCTTCGCGATTGGTGGCGGTGCCTTGGCTGCCATTCCATTCCTAACCATCGGTTTCTTCTCGAAAGATGCGATCCTTGGTGCAGTTTGGGCGCAGGGACAAAGTGTTGCTGTTTATAACAGTGTGTACTGGGTTGGTGTTGCGGGTGCATTCTTAACATCTATTTATACATTCCGTTTAATCTGGGTTGTATTCTTTGGTAAAGAAAACACCCCATATCATGAAATCAAAGGCGCGACTTATTGGGCTCCGTTGGGTATCTTGGCAGTGCTTTCAACTGGTCTGGCATACTTCTTAAAAGCACCAGTAGAAGCAATTTTAAACTCTGCGAAAATTCCTGCGTTCATTATTCCTGAAACGCTTGAAGCCGGTGTACACGGTGCTGAATATACCGCAGTCGGTATTGCACTTGCTGGTCTTGTAGTTGGAGTGATCTTGTTTGCTTTTGCTTACAAGGCTGTTAAAGCTTTTGCAGAAACTTCATTCGGTATCGGTCTTGCCAATATTTGCCGCAATGCACTTGGTTTTGATGCGTTGTATAACATCGTATTTGTAAAACCATATTTGCTTATCGCGAAAATTTTAGGTCGTGATCCAATTGATGGTTTGTGGTTAGTGCTTCCTGCGATTGTTAAAGGGGGTCATAGCTTCACAAGCTCACGTCAAACAGGTTCATTGCGTGAATACGCATCAAGTATGTCACTCGGTGTAGTGGTATTGCTGATGATCTTGATCGTGATTCAGGTAGTGGGGAAATAAGATGGAAATCACAAACAACTGGATTTTACCCGCACTGATCCTCGTACCGTTCATTGCAGGTTTTATTTGTTGGTTAGTCGACAAGGTCGATGACAAATTGCCACGTTATATTGCCTTAATCGGTATGCTCGTAACTTTAGGCTTAACTGTTTTACTTTGGCAATCTGGTAATTTTACCTATGAATTAGGTGCTAAAGTTCCGACTTGGTCCGCCGAATTTATGGTGCCTTGGATTCAAACCCTCGGTATTAACATTCACTTGGCAGTGGATGGGCTTTCACTTCTTATGGTGGGCTTGACTGCATTACTGGGTGTACTTGCAGTAGGTTGTTCATGGGGCGAGATTCAAAAGAATGTCGGATTCTTCCACTTAAACCTTTTATGGTCTTTAGGTGGGGTCATCGGTGTATTCATCGCGATTGACCTGTTCCTGTTCTTCTTCTTCTGGGAGATGATGCTTGTACCAATCTACTTCCTGATTGCGTTATGGGGTCATAAGGGCGCGGACAACAAATCACGTGTATACGCAGCGACCAAGTTCTTCATCTATACCCAGGTGGCAGGTTTAATCATGCTCATCGGTATCCTAGGCCTTGTGGTTTACGGTTACATGATGACAGGCATGATCGGATTTGATTACAACTATTTGTTAGGTGTAGCGAATACGCTTGATGCACAATTACCATCAGTGGCTTATGCCTTGATGATCTGTATGTTTATTGGTTTCGCTGTGAAACTTCCAGTGTTCCCATTGCACGGCTGGTTACCAGATGCGCATGCTCAGGCACCGACAGCAGGTTCTGTCGACTTGGCGGGTATCTTGATTAAAACCGCTGCATACGGTTTACTTCGTTTCGTTATTCCATTCTTTCCGGCGGCTTCTGCACAGTTTGCAGACATCGCGATCATCTTCGGTTTAATTGGTGTATTCTACGGCGCCTGGTGTGCTTTCCAACAAACCGATATGAAACGTTTGCTTGCTTATACCTCTATTTCGCACATGGGCTTTGTACTCCTTGCGATCTACGCAGGTAATATTTTGACCTTCCAAGGTCTAATGATCATGATGCTGGCACATGGCTTGTCATCTGCTGCACTGTTCATTATGTGTGGTCAGGTGTATGAACGTTTACATACCCGTGACTTGCGTAAAATGGGCGGTATTCGTGGTCAGTTCCAATACCTTCCATTCTTCTTGATGTTCTTTGTTGCAGCCCTTGTAGGTATTCCGGGTCTGGGTAACTTTATTGGTGAATTCCTGATTTTGATGGGTTCATTCGAAAAATTCCCAACCTTTACCATTTTGGCAGCAATCAGCTTGGTGTTGGCAGGTCTTTATGGCTTAATCCTTATCCACAAAGCAATGTTTGGTACGCCAAACGAAGAGCAAAAACAACATTATACAAGCCCACTGAAAGACTTAAATGCACGTGAGATTGTTATTCTGTTAGTTTGTGCTGTTGCGCTACTATGGCTTGGTATCTACCCACAAAGCTTCCTTGATATTTCAAATTCAAGCATGGCGTGGTTAGCAAATAGCTATATCCCAGTTCAAGACGTTGTCGATGCGACTCAACAAGTCGTATCTCAACAAAATGTGGAGATCCAATAAGCCATGAACTTCACAATGTCATTTTCTGAGCTCATGCCATTAGCTCCTGTGATGATCGTGGCTTTAACTGCGATCGTTGTGATGCTTCTCATTGCAATTAAACGTAACCATAATTTAATTGCGACAACGTCTGTAGTGGGCTTAAACCTTGCTGCGGTATATATCCTATTCGCTATGTTTGGTGGTGCATTTGCACCATCGAACGTGATGGGCATGTTTATGGTTGATCCATTTAGCATGCTTTATCAGTTGCTGATTATTGTTGCGTCTCTTGCTTGCTGTACCTTGTCACACGCTTATATTGACAGCTACAAAGATAACCGTGAAGAACTATACATCTTGATGTTGTGCTCGGTTGCGGGTGCAATGCTCATGGTGGCAAGCTCTCACTATGCATCTTTCTTCATCAGCCTTGAGTTAATGTCGATTCCTGTATACGGTCTGTTGGCATATACGCATCAGCGGTCACGTTCTTTAGAAGCGGGTATTAAATATCTGGTTCTTTCAGCAACTGCTTCTGCAATGCTGTTAATGGGCATGGCTTATATTTATGCGTATACCGGTTCATTGTCTTTCTATGACAATGTCCAAGCGTTAATGCAAGCGATCCAGCAACCGATGGTGATTTTAGGTCTAGGTCTAATTATCTGTGCCGTTGCATTTAAATTGTCTCTTGCACCGTTCCACAAATGGACACCAGACGTTTATGCAGGTGCGCCAGCGCCAATCGCAACATTCCTTGCGACGGTTGCAAAAGTTGCAACCATCGGTTTATTCGTACGTTACTTATTAACTTCAGGCGCAATCCTAGTTGATTCAATCGTCACCATCATTACGATTATTGCGGTGCTTTCAATCTTGGTGGGTAACTTCCTTGCGGTACGTCAAGTCAACTTGAAACGTATCCTGGGTTACTCTTCAATTGCACACTTTGGTTATTTGTTGATTGGTTTAATCAGCATGACTTACGCAAGCTTAGGTAATGTAACGGTTTATGTGATCACTTATGTGTTAACGACGATTGGTGCGTTCGGTGTGGTTGCATTAATGTCGAGCCCATATAACAACGCCAATGAAGCAGAAAGTTTGGCGGATTACCGTGGTTTGTTCTGGCGTCGTCCAGTACTGACCGCAACTTTGACTGTAATGATGTTGTCTCTTGCCGGTATTCCCTTGACTGCAGGCTTCATTGGTAAGTTCTTGGTAGTAATGGCTGCGGTAACAACGCAGCACTGGTTCCTTGCTGCAATGATCATCGTCGGTTCTGGTATTGGTCTGTATTATTACCTTCGTGTAATGGTAGTGATGTACATGACTCCTCCAGATACCCCACGTATTGATGCCGATAAACATTGGGGTCAAAAAGTGGGTGGTATGATGGTGCTTGCTGCTGCACTTGCAGTATTGGTAATCGGGGTTTACCCAGATCCAATCATCAAGATGGCGCTTCAAGCAGAGATTTTATCTCCACTGCATTTCATGCTTTCTCAGCAGTAATCTAAAAAAACGATTAGTTTTAAACAAAAAGCCTCCTATCTTAGGGGGCTTTTTGGTTTATATGAGATATAAAAAACATTTATAATAGGAGAAATTTTATCTCATCTTTTAGGTGTTCTCCCGTGGCTATTCATGAAATCCGTCATCCGCTCATTCGACATAAACTTGGTTTGCTACGCCGTGCAGACATTAGTACAAAAAACTTTCGCGAATTAGCACAAGAAGTCACCATGCTTCTCACTTATGAAGCGACCAAAGATTTACCGGTATGTGATCACGAAATTGATGGCTGGAATGGCAAGGTAATTGTAGATCGTATTGTCGGTAAAAAAATTACCGTTGTGCCGATTTTACGTGCCGGCATTGGCATGTTGGATGGTTTCTTAAATCTTATTCCAAGTGCGAAAGTATCGGTTCTAGGCTTGGAACGTGATGAAAAAACTTTAGAGGCGCGTACTTACTACAAAAAACTGGTACCAGACGTTCAAAACCGTCTTGCGATGATTATCGATCCAATGTTAGCGACAGGTTCATCACTGGTTGCAGCGATTGATGTATTGAAAGCAAGTGGCTGTAAAGATATCCGTGTCATGGTTTTGGTTGCAGCGCCTGAAGGGATCAAACGTGTTGAAGCAGCTCATCCTGATGTGATTATTTTTACTGCATCGATTGATGATGGTTTAAATCAAAATGGTTATATCGTTCCAGGTCTTGGCGATGCAGGCGATAAAATTTTTGGTTCAGTTCAAAAAGACTAATTTTTGAATTTGATCAGAAAGGGGGCTTTTAAAGCCTCTTTTTTATATACTGTAGTAATAGCGTTTACAGATTAGAGTAAAGTTCATGAAATTAGAATACAGATTTGGCAAAATATTCAAATACAATCCTGAAAAAGGATTCGGTTTTATTTCAATGGCAGGGGAAGATATATTTTTCCATATCTCAGATTTTGCCACAGCCACAGAGGTTGAGCCAAAGCGCAATGAAAAAGTAAAATTTGTGCTTGAACAAAATGGCGAGAAGATGAAAGCAACACGTATTGAGCGGATTGATCCAAATCCAGCCAAAACCAAACAGAAAAAAATATTGGAACACAATGAAGCCATTTCAACAGCGTTGTTATCAAACTTCAAACGTTGATTGAATAAATTTGTGCCATCTCATTATTTTATTTAGATTATTAAAATACTCAATAAAAAGCGCCATTTAGGCGCTTTTTTTATTACAATTCTCGACATAAGATTTAAACAATAAGAGATTGCTATGTTTGTTGAGGGGAAAGTTAAAAGCTATATCGTAGAACGTGGCTTTGGATTTATTAGCATGGATGGTGAGTCGAAAGATTTATTTTTTCATATCAAGGATTTTCCCAATAAAAGTATCGAACCTAAAATAGGGGAAAAGCTGAAGTTTCGAATTGTCGAAGATAATGGAAAATTCAAAGCGGATAATATCGTCCGTTTAGATGTCAAAATTGAATCGATTACGCATACACCGCAAAGTCGATCAAGAATTAATCAAAAACAGCGTGAGCGACGATCCCATCGACAAGAAAAAAAGAGTGGTGGATTTAATTTTATAAATCTTATCGTAGGATTTTTAATTGTTGGAATATTTAGTGCTGTTTTTATTCCTTTAATTTCAGGAGTATATCAAAGAGAAACTTTAAGAAGACAATCTGCTCAGGCTACTAATACAGTACAAGTAGTAGCTAATACTAAAATAAGTGACACTCAAACATTTACCTGCGATGGTCGAAAGCACTGTTCCGAAATGCATTCTTATAAAGAAGCTGTATATTTTATCAATCATTGTCCTGGTACATTAATGGATGGGGATGGTGATGGAGAACCATGTGAAAATGATTCACGTTGGTAAAACGAGTAAATAATAAAAAAGCGCCTAATGGCACTTTTTTATCAAAAAAATTATTTTTCGCAGAATTTCATAAAGGCTTTTAAACCTGGACCCTGATACTTCTGACGATGTACCAACATGAACAATGGACGGGTGAGTTGCCAAAAAGGTGTCTCTAAAATAACCAGCTGACCTTTTTCAAGTAAAGGCTCAATCGCAAGTTTAGAAATACAGGACATCCCTATACCACCTGCCACAATTTTAAGAATTGCTTCATTATGACCGAGAGTTAAACGGATATTGGCATCGGGTAAATCTTGGAGAATCGCATTATCAAAGACTTCGCGAGTCCCTGAACCCTCTTCACGTAAAATCCATTCCACGCCTGCCGCCTCAAAGTCAGCAGGGGTGAGTGCGCGTTCAAGCTGTGCTAGTGGATGTTCTGGTGAGCAACATACCGCCAGTTCATCATCACGCCAATGAATACATTGTAATTGCGGCAGATGACATGAACCTTCAATTAAAGCCAAATCCAGCTGAAACTGGTTGACTGCTTCAATCATTTGGCGAGTGTTCCCGACTTGAAGTTGTAAATGTGCCTGTGGTTGAATTTGTAAGAAATCTGCCATCAGGTCTGGAATCAAATAATCACTGATGGTCAGTGTTGCCCCTAAGCGTAAGTCAATACTTTGTAGTTCGCCTTTTGCAGCTTGTTCAAACGCATCACAACGCCCTAAAATTTCTAATGCCTGCGGTAATAAATAACGCCCTAAGTCGTTTAATTGTAAGCGTTTACCCAAACGATCAAACAGCGGAGCACCTAAGCCATCTTCTAAGTCTGCTAAAGCCATACTTGCAGCACTTTGGGTGAGTTTTACGGCATCACTGGCTTTGGTTACTGTGCCTTCTTGAGCGACTGCTACAAAAACAGCCAATTGGCGTAAAGTCATGCGCATGAATAAAGCCTTAACATTTAAAAATTATTAATAAATTATGTTGGCATGCTACCATGAGCATAGTCTTTCATGCCACGTTGAAATCATGTCAATTGAAAAATTTAGCCTAGAAAAAGTCTTATCTGTACACCGGTGGACCAATACATTATTCAGTTTTACCATGACACGACCTGCACATTTTAAATTTACCGCAGGACAATTCGCGCGTATTGGTTTAAAAGTGGAAGATGAACTGATTGTTCGAGCTTATTCTGTGGTGTCATCTCCTTTTGATGAAATCCTGGAGTTTTTCTCGATTGTCGTTCCAGAAGGTAAATTTACCTCCAATTTACAGCACCTAAAAGTCGGTGATGAACTGTACCTGGAAAAAACGTCTTATGGCTTTTTGACACTTGCACGTTATCAATTGCCTTTACCTCAAGATTTATGGTTGTTGGGAACCGGGACAGGTCTAGCTCCTTTTTTATCTATGCTGCAAGACTTTGATACTTGGGCCAAATATAAAAATATTTACTTGGTTTATAGCGTAAGAACAGAATCTGAACTGGCGTATGTTGAGCGTATTCAAGAAATTGCAGAAACTTTTGGTGAAGGACATAGTGGGTTTAAGTTCATCCCGATTATCACCCGTGATCCAAACGCAGCATTACATGATCGCTTGCCTGTACTGATCGATAATGGCGAATTAGAAAAAGCGGCAGGTTTACAATTTAATGTTGAAACCAGTCATGTCATGCTTTGCGGTAATCCACAAATGGTAGAAGACACCAAAGAAGCATTAAAGGCACGTGGTTTAAAAATGAATCGCCGCGGTGAAGGAAATATAGCGGTCGAAAATTATTGGTAATAGCTTTTCGTGCTCATCTGTAAAAGGGGGAGGAAACTTAGATATCCTCCCCAATCCCTGCTAAGGGAAGAACAAGTATAAAAAATCCCTCATTAAAGAGGGATATATAAATCAAATTTTATAATGATTTTAATTAATGTACAAACATATCGATATATTCACGAATTTCTTGGATTGCAGTTTCAACGTCTGCGGTAAGCCAAGTCGGTTCAAACAGACCTGCATAATGTTCAAGACGATCTTGCGGAACCACCAAGCGGATTGGACATTCTTCTTCCAATAAACGCCAAGGAATGATCGGCACTTCATTGTCTAAAAAGGGCGCGATATTACGAATATCAATCACCATCGCGTTAATGCATTCAGGAAAAGGCATCACTGAAAGCTCTTCTGTACGACGGCGAAAATATTCCAGGTCACCCCATTTAAGCACGTAACTGGGTTTATTAAATTCAATAATCCCAATGAGATGTTCATCACGAGTGTAATGCAAGCTACATTGATGAGTGACATCAGTGTCCAAATCAAGCGTTACAGATTGCTGACGATACGCCATAAAGTTAAGCAGCATGAAAAACAAGGTGCATAATTATAGCTCATTTTAGCTATTTCAGCACCTAAAGCCAGAGTCATCTTTATTTGAGATTAAAGATAAAAATTACAATTATTTATTTTCGTATCACAGCCACGTGAACCGCTTTTTTACCAAATTTAAAAAATTGGTATGGCTTATGCATAACGCTCTTATTGATTCAATAAAATAAGAGGTGCGTATGTCAGATCTTAAAGATGTCATAGAGAATGCCCCGATTGAGGGAAATACAACAGAAGAATATTTTGCTCAAAGACAATTAAAAAAAGGAGCAGTCGGCTGGTTGTTGTTGGTTGGTTTAGGTGTGGCGTATGTCATCTCGGGTGACTTTGCCGGCTGGAACTTTGGTCTGGCTCAGGGTGGTTGGGGTGGTATGTTCATTGCCACAGTGATCGTAGCGATCATGTACCTGTGTATGTGTCTGGCGATGTCGGAGATGTCGACTATGTTGCCGACCGCAGGTGGTGGTTACAGTTTTGCCCGTACGGCATTTGGTCCTTTAGGCGGCTATCTCACAGGAACTGCGATTCTCATTGAATATGCCATTGCCCCTGCAGCGATTGCCTGTTTCATTGGGGCGTATTGCGAATCGTTATTTGGGATCGGTGGATGGAGCATTTATCTGACTTGTTATTTGCTGTTTATGGGCATGCATCTAAAAGGTGCAGGTGAAGCATTAAAAATCATTTTTATGATTACCGCCATTGCCGCTGTCGCTTTATTGGTGTTTATTTTCGCCATGGCGCCGTATTTCAATAGTGAAAACTTGTTTAACATTGCAGTAAATACTGAAGCAACTGGATCTAGCGCATTGCTGCCTTTAGGATATTTAGGTATTTGGGCAGCAGTACCCTATGCAATCTGGTTTTTCCTTGCGGTGGAAGGCGTACCTTTAGCGGCGGAAGAAGCCAAAGAGCCGCATAAATCCTTACCGCGTGGCTTAATCGGTTCCATGGTCATCCTCTTCATTTTTGCATTAAGTATCTTGGTTTTAGGGACGGGTGCAGCGGGTGCAGATACTTTAAAAAATTCCGGTGCACCACTGGTGGATGCCTTAAAAGCAGTTTATGGTGAAAATACCTGGCTGGCTGGCTTTGTGAACTTTGTAGGTTTGGCAGGGTTAATCGCAAGTTTCTTTTCTATTATTTATGCCTACTCTCGGCAAGTTTTCGCGCTGTCACGTGCCGGCTATTTACCGAAAAAACTCTCTTTAACAAATAACAACCATGCTCCGCATTGGGCGATTATCATTCCGGGTATTATTGGTTTTATGCTGTCTTTAACCGGAGAGGGTGATCTTCTTATTTTGATGGCTGTTTTTGGTGCAACCATTTCTTATGTGCTGATGATGATGGCATACATCAAACTGAAAACTTCAAAACCTGATATGCCGCGTCCGTATAAAGCACCGGGCGGGATCATCACTGCATCGATTGCTTTGATTCTGGCAGCCATTGCGGTCGTGGCAGGCTTCGTGGTTGACCCTAAAGTATGGCTGATGGCGGCCACAATTTATGCAGCCTTTATTCTTTATTTCTTCTTATATAGCCGAAATCAATTGGTTGCGGGAACACCAGAAGAAGAGTTTGCCAATATTCAGGCAGCACAACATGAACTGAAATAATACTTATTAGAAGATAGAATCAGGAGCAATGCATCATGCTGTATCAAATCAATGTGGCTCATCATCATTATGTTTTTGCAGACTTAAAAACCTTGATGGCAAAAGCGACGCCTGAACGGTCGGGAGATCAGTTGGCAGGAATTGCAGCATGTGATGCAACAGAACGGGTCGCAGCGCAAATGTGCCTGGCAGATGTACCGCTCAAGCAGTTTCTAAATGAAACGCTGATTGATTATGAGCAGGATGAAGTCACCCGTTTAATTATTGATGAACATGATGCCTTGGCTTTTTATCCGATTGCACATTTTACTGTAGGCGACTTTCGCAATTGGCTACTCAGTGAGGATGCAACCACAGAAAAATTACAGTATTTACAATCCGGTCTAACACCTGAAATGGTGGCTGCAGTCAGCAAAATCATGCGCAATCAGGATTTAATTCTGGTCGCCAAAAAATGCACGGTGATCACTCGATTTCGTAACACCATTGGTTTGGAAGGACGACTTTCAACCCGATTACAACCGAATCATCCTACCGATGACTTACTCGGTATTTCCGCCAGTATTTTAGACGGTCTGATGTATGGCAATGGTGATGCCGTCATTGGCATTAACCCCGCTACCGATAATCTTCAAAATCTATCAGAACTGTTAAAACTGCTGGATCATATTATTTATGAATATGAAATTCCGACCCAGTCTTGTGTCTTGACGCATGTTACTTCAGGCATAGAGCTGGCCAATAAAAACATTCCAGTCGATTTGATGTTTCAGTCGATTGCCGGTTCACAAGCCGCCAATAGTGCTTTTGGCATTGACTTGAATGTGTTGCAGGAGGGTTATGAAGCGGCTTTAAGTTTAAAGCGCGGTACGGTCGGTCAAAATGTCATGTATTTTGAAACCGGACAGGGCAGTGCCTTATCCAGTAATGCCCATCATGGGGTCGATCAACAAACCATGGAAGCCCGTGCCTATGCCGTGGCCCGGAAATATTATCCTTTTCTGGTCAATACTGTAGTCGGGTTTATCGGACCTGAATACTTATACAACGGCAAACAGATTATTCGGGCAGGACTGGAAGATCATTTCTGTGGGAAATTGCTGGGTTTGCCGATGGGCTGTGATATTTGCTATACCAACCATGCCGATGCCGATCAGGACGATATGGATGTACTATTAACTTTACTGGCCAATGCCGGCATTAATTTCATTATGGGTATTCCTGGTTCAGATGATGTGATGCTGAATTATCAAACCACCTCTTTTCATGATGCTTTATACATTCGCCAATTATTAGGTTTGCAGCCTGCACCCGAGTTTTCAGCTTGGCTTGAACAACAGGGAATTTTGAAACAGCAGTCCTCACAATTGCAATGGCCAAGCCAACTCCCAGAAAAATTTTCCCGTTTAATTCTGTCATGAGTCGAGGGTTTAACAATGAAAGTCCAATACGATATTCAATTTCAACCCGAACTGACACAAAATGCCTGGGAACAACTGAAACAGTTCACCGATGCCCGAATTGCCTTGGGACGCGTTGGTGGCAGTCAACCGACCAAGCCTTCACTGGAATTTCAACTGGCACATGCGCAGGCCAAAGACGCAGTTTTAAAAATTCTTGATGTTCAGGCATTCGTAGAACAATTGGCGAAACTGAACAGCGATATTTTGCAGATTTCCAGTTGTGCAGAAGATAAAGACCTTTATTTAAAACGTCCAGATTTAGGTCGGGAACTGTCGAAAACATCCCGGCAGTTATTAAAACAATATCAGCCGCAACATAAAGCAGAATATGATGTGCTGATTGTGGCGGGTGACGGTTTATCTGCGCGTGCCATCGAAGATAATGCAGCGTATTTTATTGCACAATTACACCACTCTTGCATTAATGAAGGCTGGTCTGTTGCACCACTGGTGATTGCAACGGGTAGCCGTGTCGCATTGGGTGATGAAGTCGCGCAGATTCTAAACGCTAAAATGCTGGTGATGCTGATCGGTGAACGTCCGGGTTTGAGTTCACCGGACAGTATGGGCATCTATTACACCTGGAATGCTTATAAAGGCTGCCATGATGCGATGCGCAATTGTATTTCCAATGTGCGTACTGCGGGGTTATCTGAACGAGTTGCCATTCAGCGTTTAATGGCACTGATGAGAAAATCACGACAGTTACAGCTCTCTGGTGTCAAACTGAAAGATGAACATGAGGTGGTTGTGGAATCAGTCGCTCAAGCCACTGAAAAATGGATTTTTTAAGCTTAAGCCTTTAAGTGAAATTTACATGTATTCACCATGTCACTATGCTTCTATACATAATAGGGCAACAAGTATTGCTAGTATGAAAATATGGGTATGACAAATAAAAAGGGGATAGGCATATGCCACACGATTTCAATAAACCGCCTCATGTAATCACTCCAGAAGAAAAATCGCAAAAGAAACGCTTGCCTGTTTATATTTTGGTTATTGTAGGTATTTTTCTTATTGCCTTACTGGCTTACATGTTTGCGGATAGCGAACCAAATGCTCAAGATGCACCTCCTGGACATCCTGACCCTTCAGCCCAAACAGCGACATCAAACAATACCACTCCAGCAACCGGAACAGCCACTGCATCCGATGAAGCAGTCGCCACCGATGTGGATACCGCAAGAGAAGCAGGTGAAAGTGACGCAATTACCAAAGCTGCTGATAATGTAGGCGTGGGAAAAAGTAACGGAAATTAAAAGATAATTTTATTCTAATTATTTAAAGCCCTGGTTTGAAAAGACTGGGGCTTTTTTGCAATCTAATGTGCGCTTTTGTTGTATTTATGATGATTTGTATTGAATTAAAAATAAGCAAATTCTAATGTGTTTTTAACCTGATAATTTTTTTTGGTTCGGCTCGCTCATATAAGCTTGCTCACATAGGCTTGGTCAAGATAATAAAGCGATTCATCGCAGTAAGACTTCAATAAGTAATAACAAGAGGAAATACAACATGAATGAATATTTTTCCGGAGGCCCTAGAAGGGGGGAACTTGATGCCATATATTACTGGAATCAATTCCATCCCATTCTAGCCGCTGTTGCCATTTTATTGATTGGTTGGATTCTTGCTCTTATTATTGCAGCAGGAATTAGAAAACTTTTGGAAAAAATAGAGACAAATAAAAAACTTTCAAGCACAACTGGACATCGCGCAAATATTGAAATTATCGTATCGCGTATTGTGTTCTGGATAGTGATGATCATTGCGATCATAGGTGCTTTAAATGTGCTTAACCTCACCAGTGTGAGTGGACCATTTAGCGTTATGATTCAACAATTCCTATTGTTTATTCCACAACTTTTAGCTGCAATTGCTGTTGCTTTTATCGGTTGGATTGTGGCTACTCTTGTTAGAGCAGGCATGCACAAACTGCTTGACCGTACCCAGCTAGATGAAAAGTTGAGTGCTAATGTTGGTGTTAGTCCTCTCAGCAAGAATATTAGCGACATTATTTATTGGCTCATTTTGTTGTTATTCCTCCCGATTGTACTGTCTATTTTAGGTCTCAACGGTCTGTTATTCCCAATTCAAAATATGGTGAGTGAAGTTGTTTCCTACTTGCCGAATATCTTCATTGCAGCAGTCATTGTTTTTGTCGGTTATATTCTGGCAAAAATTGTACGTGGCATTGTCGAAGGTTTGGTGGGCAGTTTAAATTTACAGCATGAAACGCAAAAAATTGGTTTGTTAAAAAACTCTAATTTGCCCCGAGTTCTGGGTTCATTTGTCTTTGCCATCATTATTATTACTGCGCTGATTGTTGCATTTGAAGCCTTAGGCATTCAATCCATTTCACAACCCGCAACTGCGATGTTGTATGAAATTATGAATGCGATCCCGCAGATTATTGCGGCTGGCCTAATTCTGATTTTGGCTTATGTGGTTTCACGTTTTGTGGCTAATCTGGTGGTTGACATATTGGCGGGAACCGGCGTTGATGAACTACCTGCCAAAATGGATGCACAACGCTTTTTGGGAACAACTAAAGTATCGGCTATTATTGGATACCTGATCGTTTTCTTTACCATGTTATTTGCAGTATCTGAAGCTGCCAACCGTCTTGGATTTGACCAGGTCAGTGCACTGATCTCGATGTTTATCCAGTTTGGTGCCAATATTTTACTGGGTGCTGTCATCTTGATGATCGGCTTCTGGCTTGCAAACCTGGTCGCGAAAGTCATTGAACGTGGTGAATATACCAGTTCACGCTGGTTGGCAAACTTGGTTCGTATCCTGATTATAGGCTTAGTGATTGCCATGGGCTTACGTGCAATGGGTATTGCCGATTCCATTGTGAACCTAGCCTTCGGTTTAACACTCGGTGCAGTTGCAGTGGCATTTGCTCTTGCTTTCGGTTTAGGCGGTCGTAACCCAGCAGAGCAAGTATTAACAGACTTGATTGATAAATGTAAGAGAGATGCGAAAGAGCCGAATCCTTTACATCAGGACAATTCAGATATCATGACTGCAACAAATGGTTCAGATTCAATCTCTGCTCATGCTGCACAAGAATTTACTGAACATGGTGTTGAAGATAAAGGGTCTGATCCTTCAGCCAATAAATCTTCTGAATTGGAAATGGATGGAGGCGCGCCTTCAACACCTTCTGATATTTCAAAATCTGCATCAGAAAGTCGATTCCCATTAGCAAATCCGACACCTGCATCATTGACGACAGCTCCTCAAGAGGATACAGCTTTAGATACAGATCAAGCAGTTCCAGATTCTGTACCTGTGAATCCTCAACATCCGCCAAAAAATAATCCATTTGGATCCACGGGTGAACCTGAGCCCAAAGTTGATATTCATACGGACAAAAATCCAAATAATCTCAATCCTAAAGATGACAATAAATAATCGATTAGATTGAGATAAAATCGACCACAGTAATGTGGTCGATTTTTAATGTAAAAATTTAAAGGAGATGAGAATGTCAAAAAAACGTCCTAATAACTTTATTGCGCCGATTGTAATTGCAGGAATTACCGCAGGATTCTTTGTCAGTGCTTATCGTTTCGTATTTGCTAAGCTGAAGCCAGCAGATAAACACGTAAAACATAATTATGCAGTAGATATATCACAACAAAATGAGGGTGGAGAATAGTTAAATAATGATCGTTTTTCTTGCTTTTTTATGCTATTTATAAAGTAACTATTTCATAAAATATAAGAATTTAGACTAATTTTTGTGAAATGGGAAGAATCATATTGGGATATATGAATAGCCATCATAAAGGAGATAATGATGTTATTGAACAAAATTTTTAAGTCGCTTAAGACTAGGGTAAATGTTGCGGAAACTTCATCTGAGACACAAGCAATTGCAAAAATGGAGATCACAATTGCCCGTTTACAGCAGGCGAAACCTGTTCGTTTATTACGGACAGATTATTTAGAATAATCGGCTCAGAATAGGTGTTTTATTAAACATATTTCGATGCGGCATGTGCAGATGACCATGCCCATTGAAAATTAAAACCGCCTAAATGACCGGATACATCAAGCACTTCACCAATAAAATAAAGGCCTTTTTGCTTTTTACTTTCCATTGTTTTGGATGAAACTTCTGTGGTATCCACACCACCTAAAGTCACTTCAGCAGTACGATAACCTTCAGTCCCAGAGGGTTTTACCTCAAAAGCATGCAAGCGCTGAGCAATCTGTTCAAGCTTTTCATCACTCAAATTACCCATCGTCAGATCTGCCGATTCAGCCCAGATTAAATTTTGCAATTCCAGGACCACACTTTTAGGCAGATGCTCATTTAATAAAGTTCGAAGCAAGACTTTCGGTTGACTGGCTTTTTTCGATTTAAAAAAATCAACCAGATCGATATAAGGCAGAAAGTTAATATTAAAGCGCTGACCGACATCCCAATAATTGGAAAGTTGCAGTGAACTTGGTCCACTTAAACCACGATGGGTAAACAGCAGGGCTTCGGTAAAACTATTTAAATCGTTGGAGAGCGTTGCATCGACTGCATTACCGCTTAAACGGGTAGTCACTTCTTTGAATTGATCGGAAAAAGTGAAAGGCACTAAGCCCGCACGGGTAGGGTGAATATGATGCCCAAACTGTTTGGCAATCTCATAACCGATTCCTGAACCACCCAGCGTAGGAACGGATAAACCACCGGTTGCCACTACTACAGATACAGCTTGAAAATAGCCCAAAGATGTTGCCACTTGAAAACCTTGACCCTCAATAGGGTTAACAGCTTTCACTTCACAACTGGTTTTAATATCCACCAAAGCAGTTTTATCACATTCTGCCAACAGCATGGCCAAAATTTCTTTGGCCCCGTTTAAGGTAAAAAGCTGGCCGTGTTTACGCTCTTCGTATTCAATGCCATGTTCGCAAACCAAGCCAATAAAGTCCCAGTTGGTATAACGCGTCAGGGCAGAAATCACGAAGTGCGGATTATGTGAAATGAAGTTTTCAGGTTCGATATACAGATTGGTAAAGTTACATTTACCTCCACCAGACATCAGAATTTTCTTACCGACTTTATTGGCTTTTTCTAGCACCAAAACTTTACGACCACGTTGCGCCGCCATATATGCCAACATCAGACCTGATGCACCTGCACCTAAAACAATGACATCATACTGATTTGTAGACATGGAACAACTCGCGGGAGATAAAACAGGGCATTATAGACAATTTTAGCGGCAATTTCAGGCTTGATCTTATTTAGTGTGGCGACCTTGCAAGCCACCCGTATGAATGACCAGAATACGTGCGTCGGGAGAAAAATAATTTTGTTCAATTAAGTCAAACAAGCCCATCATCATTTTGGCAGTATAAACTTGCTCTAGGGGAATATTGTGCTTGTCTTCAAAAGACTGCATAAATTGTAAGAGCTCAGGCGTGGTTTTAGCATAACCTCCACAGCAATAAGCATCGGTTATTTGCCATTTCTGCTTGGTCGTCCATTGTTGTACATCGCGCTGTAAAAAATTACCTTTTAAGGCTGAAAAACCCAGAACCTTGTGATGCCCTGAACTTGCTTCAATAATTCCTGAAAGGGTTCCGCCTGTACCGACGGCACAACAGATGACATCATAATTTTGCAGGTCTTTAGCATTTAAGATTTCCTTGCAGCCCTGAATGGCAAACGGATTGGTTCCACCTTCAGGGATAAAAAAATGTTCAGCAAATTGTTGGGTTAATTTAGCCAGATATTCAGGATGATCTTTTTGTCTATATTGTTCACGCGAAATAAAATGCAGTTGCATGCCAAACTGCTGCGCCGTGGCTAAAGTCGGATTCAATGCTTTGCTTGCCAGTTCTTCACCGCGAATAATCCCGACGCTTTTGAAGCCAAATAAATGCGCTGCATATGCCGTTGCCACAATATGGTTGGAATAAGCCCCCCCAAAGGTCAGGACTTTATTTAAACCTTGTTTTTGTGTCTCAAGAAAATTGTATTTCAGTTTAAAAAACTTGTTGCCGGAGATTTGCGGATGAATTTGATCTAATCGCTTGACCGTGACTGACACAGCAGCATCAAGATCAAGTTTTTGGTAGGCCACTGACTGTGCAATCTGATCAAACATTTCGTCACGATCCTTCGAATATTCAATCGTATTGTACGCAAAATATTTTTATCACGAATTATATTATTTGCTTGAGAGTGTCGATCTATACAGATTGCTAAAATCTACCTAGGAAAGACCATTAATTTTATAACTCAATTGATTGAAATAAACTTTGAAGCAATATTTTTGGCTATAGTAAATTTTCCGTCTAGGCTTATTTGTAAAAATATCTGAACTAATTGAATTTAAGAAACAAAAAAATGATTAAAAAACACACATTGATGCTAAGCTAGAAAACATAACAACTATGAAAAAAGAGGATATGTGATGAAAAAGCTCTCCATGAGTATATCTGTTTGCTTACTCTTGTTGCTAGCAGCATGTGAGGCAAAAGATGAATATAACAAGCCGAAAACTCAAGCTCGAACCATGATTATTGGTGGTATGCCAGTTTATGACCAGGACTACCGAACCTCGCAGCTTAACGCTCGTGAAATTAAGCCAGTGGCTCAACATTAATAGATTGGAAAGAAATTAGGAGGCTGCCAGATTTGTGAAAATTTGAAGTAGATCCCTTTATTTTTGCAAACAACTTGTATTATTTTAAACCATTAAGAAGAATATAAAAAAAAGTGCTATTTTCCGAATATGCCTGAACTGTGGCCTAGATGAGGATTGAATAAAATCATCCTCTGCATTTTGTGTCTGTCTAAAATGTGATTATAGAATCTATCAGAAAGATAAAATTGTTAGGGTAATAAGAATCTAAACCACGTAGAATTAGCCAACAAATTTTCCGCATGATTTAAGGTAAAAAGCATTGGAATCGTTATTGATATTAGGCTCAATTACTTTGGCTTTAATGTTGGGCGCAATCAGTCCAGGGCCAACGTTTATTTATGTGGCTAAAAATTCAATTGCGATTTCACGTAAGCATGGTCTGTTTACTGCTTTAGGTACAGGTACCGGCGCTGCCGTTTTTGGCTTACTTGCCGTGATGGGTTTACAAGCTGTTTTACTCGCTGTGCCATCAGCATATTTGGCTTTAAAAATTTGTGGTGGTTTATACTTGCTGTGGTTGGCTTTTAAAATTATTAAACATGCCAAAGAGCGGATGGATTCAGTAAATGCCTCAGTTCAACCGATGAGTTTTAAACAGGCATACCGTTTGGGTTTAATTACCCAAATGAGTAATCCAAAAATTGCGATTATTTTGGCCAGTGTTTTTACAGCACTCTTACCCAAGGATATTCCTGCTTATTTTTATGTGGTTTTGCCTGTGCTGTGTTTCTTTATTGATGCAGGCTGGTATTCATTGGTTGCGGTTGCATTGTCGGCTGAAGGCCCACGAAAAGTCTATTTAAAATTTAAAGCACTATTTGACCGTATTGCAGGTGGAGTGATGACTTTACTTGGTTTGAAACTCATTTTTGGAATGAAATAGTTTTCTTATTATTTATGTGTGAGAGCATTTTATTCTTCTGATCGCTCAAAGATAGCGCGGGTATTGGGTGAAGTTAATGTTTCATATGTATTTCTAAGAGAAAAAAATAAACTGTAGAAAATAAAAGACCGACGATTCGAGTGATGATGAAATCGTCGGTCAAAAAAATCTGTCACAAGTTTTAGCTTGGGCTGCTGTTCCTTACTAAAACTTGAAACTAAGTTTATTGCTTTAGAAAAAGTTCACCGAAAATATTGTGGATGCCGGTACAAATTAACGGATTTATGAACTTCTTACCTTATATAACGCAGAGGATTACAGATTGGTTGACAATAAAATGAAAAAAAATTCATTTTTTTTTATAATAGGAGTTCTTATCATAAATTTGGTCCTCAAAATAATCTAATGAGTAAATATTTCTTAAGGTTTTTTATATATTTAATTTTATTTACTCTGCTTGCAGGGATTGTTGCCGGTTTTTTGCCAAATGTAGTAGGTCAAGTATTAACAGCGTTTCCTTATTTGATTGCGATGATTTTGGTATTGTTTAAATTTATTCGTAACGAACAGCGCGCACCGACACAAACCGAACGTAACAGATTCAGCTTAATTTTTGTTTTGATTTTCTTTTTATATAATTATATTTTTGCTGTTTTTGGACAGCTCATCTTTAATTTTAGCCAGCCCAATATTTTTCAATTGTGGTGGGATTTTGTCTCACAAAGTGAGTTTCAATTGCTGCTTATCTCACGCTTACTCATTTTTATGATTCCATTTTATCTCATCAGCTTTTGGTTTTACGGTAAACAAGCCCAGCGCATGGCAAAAAAAATGCTTGGCTAAGATAAATTGCGATACGCTTGAACTAAAAATGAGCCTATTTTATAGATAGGAATACTCAAGTGAGATAGTCGAATGCTAAAAGAAAACGTACTGGTCACTGGCGCAAGTGGTTTTATTGGCTCGCATTTACTGCCTTATCTATTGGCGCGTGATTATGCGGTGTTTGGGCTGACACGTCAGAAAAATAAGATTTCCAATCATCCTGGTTTGAGCTGGGTTCAGAGTCTGGAGGATCTTAAAACAGATCGGATTGATTATGTGATTAATCTGGCTGGTGAAAATATTGGCCAGTCGCGCTGGACAGCAAAAAGAAAGCAGCAACTCATTCAGAGTCGGGTTGAAATCACTCATCAGCTGTACCGATATTTAGAAAAAAGACAAATTTTCCCGAAACGTATTATTTCAGGTTCTGCAGTGGGCTATTACGGTATTGATCCGAACGAACAATGGTCAGAAATTTGTACCGAACAGTCTGCACCACAATCTATTTTTATGTCGGAACTATGTCAGTTATGGGAACAGGCGACATTAAGCTTTCAACAGCAGAATACCAAAATCGTGCGTTTCGGTATTGTATTTGCAAAGAAGGGAGGCATTCTTCCACGCATACTGTTGCCGATTAAACTGAATATGGTTGGGAAAATCGGACATGGTCGGCAACCCGTGGTGTGGGTGCATATTCAAGATGTATTGCGTGCGATTGAATTTCTCATGGTAAAAGAAACGAGCACGCAAATTTTTAATGTGGTCTGTCCAGAAAAAATGACCCAAGGGCAATTTGCTCAAACAGCTGCACAGCAACTGCATCGTAAACCTTTATTCTGTTTACCGGCTTTTGTTTTGAAGGGGATGTTGGGCGAACAATCGCAACTGGTTTTGAACGGTCAATATGTACAACCGAAAGCACTGCAGGAACTGGGGTTTGAGTTTAAATATCCCACTTTGAAGCTGGCTTTGGTCGATATTTTAGCGGGTAGTTAAAGCTTCAGATTCTAATCTCTGAGTGCTAAAAGCAGCAGGATCTACACATGTGGGCTGCTCAAGCATCAGCTGTCTTAATAAACGTGCCGAGGCAGGTCCCATACATAAACCATTACGGAAATGTCCGAAATTGGCCCATAGATTATCAAACTCTGGCATTTTCCCGATATAGGGTACGCCAGTAGGTGAACTTGGTCTGAGTCCTGCCCATTGTTTCACAATCGGAAACTGTTCAAGTTCTGGCACCATTTCCAGACAGGCTTTGTAAATAGTCTGTTGGGTTTGAATATTCGGTCGGTGTTCAAAACCCAGCTCATCCATACTGGAACCACAGACTATATGACCGTCCTGACGTGGAATTAGGTACATCACCTTATTCATGCAGATGGTTGACAACCACTGCTCAGGGGTTTTAAACAGCAGCATTTGTCCCTGAACGGGCTTGACCGGAATGCTCATATTCAATTGTTGCGACCAGTGCGCGGACCATGCACCGGTTGCAATGATGATCTGGTCGGCCTGAATCTGGTGACCGGATTGGGTTTGAACAGAGGTCACACGCTGCTGTTGAATATGAAAATGATCCACCCAGGTATTTTCATAGAATTGTACCTGCGGGTGTTGTTTTAAATAACTGATAATGGACTTGAGCAGACGTGGATTACGGACATTAGACAGCTGTGAAAAATATAGCGCCTGACTAAATTGCGCTGAAATATGCGGGTTGATCTGTTGAAGTTGAGGCTGTTGGAGAAGTTGGCATTGCTGCATCGGTTCATCAAACTGCTGGGCGTAGCGCTGTCCGATATCAAAATCACTTTCATCCAGAATCAGCATGCCAGTATCATGAATTTCAAAATCAATACCCGTGATAGGTTTTAATTTTTCATTCCATTCCAAATACAGTGACTTGCCATATTGTGCCAATTGATTCACCGCGCGTGGATAGCGCCATGGATACATCGGAGAAAGGATGCCACCACCCGCCCAGGAGGCGGCTTTGCCAGCTTGCTGCTGATCGAAAATGATGACGGAACAGCCGTGTTCCACAAGTTCTAAAGCAGACAGTAGGCCGCTAATTCCTGCTCCGATAATGGCAACTTTCATCGCTTAAGCCACTAATCCTTATTTCATGTCTTTCAGTTTAAGTGCAGCTTCTTCAGCGAAGTAAGTCCAGATGCCATCAGCACCGGCACGGCGGCAACTCATGAGTGATTCAATAATCACATCATCAGATAACCAGCCATTTTGAATGGCACCGGCCAGCATCGCGTATTCACCGCTCACTTGATAAACGAAAGTCGGTACGCCAAAAGTATCTTTCACTTCGCGCACAATGTCGAGATAAGGCATACCCGGTTTCACAATCACCATGTCTGCACCTTCCTGAATATCCAGTGCAATTTCATGCAAGGCTTCAGCGCGGTTGCCAATATCCATCTGGTAATTGTATTTGTTGCCACCTTTCAGATTACTGGATGAACCGACAGCATCACGGAACGGGCCGTAGAAGCTAGACGCATATTTTGCCGAGTACGCCATGATGTTGGTATAGATATGACCATTCGCTTCAAGCGCAGTACGAATTGCGCCAATACGGCCATCCATCATGTCA
Organism: Acinetobacter sp.; assembly: GCF_045628685.1. GTDB lineage: Bacteria > Pseudomonadota > Gammaproteobacteria > Pseudomonadales > Moraxellaceae > Acinetobacter. The sequence goes on along the minus strand of NZ_JAZQPV010000026.1, from coordinate 6,918 downwards.
CTGGGTGCAACCACATCGGCACCGGCTTCGGCATGACTCAAGGCTTGTTTAATCAGGCATTCAACGGTTTCATCATTCAGCACATAACCGGTGTCATCAATGATGCCATCCTGACCGTGCGTGGTATAAGGGTCAAGAGCGCCATCAGTAATTAGCACCATTTCCGGCAATTCTTTTTTCAGCAGGCGAATGGTGTTTTGAACCAGGCCATCTTCATGCCAGGCAGCTTCTGCAGTTAGGCTTTTATCTTCTTGTGGAGTAACCGGGAATAAAGCCAGTTTAGAAACCCCTAATTCAAGCAAGCGTTCTGATTTTTTTAACAGCAGATCAGCGGAAAGTCGCTGAACCTTCGGCATACTTGGAACATCCTGAGTCTGATTTTGTCCCGGAAGTACGAATACTGGGTAAATGAGATGATCTGTCGTCAACTGGGTTTCACGTACCATAGACCGTAATTTGTCATTTTTACGAATTCTGCGCATGCGAGTCGCAGGAAATGCAGGACGATTGAACGTATAAGTCATAACAATCTCAATGATCAGTATTAAACTACAGCTATTGTAGCCCCAGAATAAAATTTTGGGGCAAAAGTTAATAGCTATTTCTCAAATTAAGGTATTCGAGCAGATTATGAGTGATTCAGATAAAAAGTGGACAGGAAGTATTCATTTAGGCTCGAAAGTGGATATTGATGTGGTCCTGAAGCAATTGTGTCATGCATTCAATAGCTCTCCTTACTTCAAGCACAACGAGATGATCATGCGTGTCGTTGATGGTCAAATTGAAGCTTATATTGAAATGCAGCCTTTTATGATTGGTAATGTCGCTTTTCAGATTTTACACGGTGGGGTAGCTGCGACGATTTTGGACAGTATCGGCGGTATTGTTGCAATGGGCGAGTTATATAAAAAGGCTGAAGCTGACCAATTGCCTGACACCATTAAAAAAGTCACTCGCTTGGCAACGGTTGATATGCGGGTCGATTATTTAGCGCCGGGCCGTGGCAAATATTTTATTGCACGTGCTGAAACCTTACGTTTAGGTCGTAAGGGCTGCACTATGCGCATGACCTTGGTCAATGATGAAGATAAGCCGATTGCAACTGCAATTGCATCGTATGCCTATTAAGTTGGCTTTAAGGCCAGTGTGCTAAAACCAGCACAAAGAACCTGTTTATTCGGCATTGAATGAAAATTCAGTGCCGAATTCATTTTTAAAGACTGGGGAGTTACATTTTTATTATCGCATCATGATTTTTTGTCATTAAAATGCGCATCAATATTTAAAGAAAAAACGACTTTCTCATTGACACCATCTCCTGACATTCGTTGTCTTGCATAGCGGTTCGTTTCAGATTAATTAGAACGGCATCTATGATGTGTAGTGACCAAGTCTGTTGGATTTAGGAATAATCGATGACAGATGCGCAAAATACCCTGCCAGAAACACAACCAGACGCAGACATTTCGGAAACTCCTGCAAAAACAAAACGCAAGAAAGCCTTAAGCTTGGTTGCGTTGATCTTTATTATTGCAGCTATTCTATATGCCATCTGGGCATTGTTTTTAAATCATTCAGTGAGTACCGATAATGCCTATGTCGGTGCAGAAACTGCATCCATTACTTCCATGGTAAATGGGCAAGTTGCACAGGTTATGGTGAGTGATACTCAAGCGGTAAAACAGGGTGATATTTTGGTTCGGGTGGACAATCGTGATGCAGAAATTGCGGTTGCCCAGGCACAAGCAGAATTGATAAAAGCAAAACGTCAATACAAACAGACGCAAGCCAACAGCAGTGCCTTAAATTCACAAGTCTATGTCAGCGATGATGGTATTCACAGCGCAGAAGCACAGGTTGCTAAAGCCCAAGCTGAATTCAATAAGGCACAGGATGATTTGGCACGACGTGCCCAATTGAGTGCTTCAGGTGCAATCTCTAAAGAAGAACTCAGTACTGCACAAAGTGCCGTGAATAATGCTCAGGCCGGTTTGGATTTGGCCAAAGCTGGCTTGGCTCAAGCACAATCAAGTCAGAAAGCGGCGCAAAGTACTTTGGCTGCAAATGAAGCGTTAATTCGTGGCAGTAATGAAACCTCAACGCCAGATGTATTGATTGCTCAGGCAAAACTGAAACAGGCACTACTGGATTTGGAACGTACCGAAATTAAAGCGCCGTTTGATGGTGTGATTGCGCGTCGAAATATTCAGGTTGGACAGCGTGTTGCTGCGGGTACCGTGTTAATGATGCTGGTGCCGATTAATAAACTCTATGTCGATGCTAACTTCAAAGAAAGCCAGTTGGCAAAAGTACAAGCCGGACAAGAGGCTATTCTTATCTCTGACCTATATGGCGATGATGTCGAGTTTCATGGCAAAGTCGTGGGCTTTTCGGGTGGTACAGGTTCGGCATTTGCCTTAATTCCCGCACAAAATGCGACTGGTAACTGGATTAAGGTGGTTCAGCGTTTACCGGTGCGTATTGCCCTTGATCCTAAAGAATTGGCCGAGCATCCTTTACGCGTAGGCTTGTCGATGGAAGCGAAAATCAATCTCGCTTCGAAGTAGTGGCTTATGAACAATAACTACGTACCATTTGGCGACCTGAAAGGGGGTCGCCTGATTCTTGCAGCCTTTGTGTTGGCTTTGGCCAACTTTATGGTGGTGCTGGATATGACCATTGCCAATGTTTCAGTGCCGCATATCACCGGCAGTCTGGCAGTGTCCAGTTCTCAAGGAACATGGGTCATTACTTCGTATGCTGTTGCAGAAGCGATTTGTGTTCCGCTGACCGGATGGCTCGCAGGGCGCTTTGGTGCGGTGCGGCTGTTTGTGATCAGTCTGATTGGCTTTACGATTTTTTCCATTCTCTGTGGATTATCCAGCAGTCTGGAAATGTTGGTCTTTTGCCGTATCGGACAAGGCTTGTTTGGTGGACCGATCATGCCGCTTAGCCAAACCTTGCTGATGCGTATTTTCCCTCCGGAAAAGCAATCTCAAGCCATGGGCATGTGGGCAATGACTACCGTCGTTGGCCCGATTCTGGGTCCGATTTTAGGCGGTGCGATCAGTGACAACCTGTCCTGGCATTGGATTTTCTTTATCAATATTCCAGTGGGAATTTTTTGTGCGATTGCAGCATTACGCCTGTTAAAACCTGCTGAAACCTTAATTTCAAAAATCAGAATTGACACTATTGGACTGTTTTTGCTGATTCTATGGATTGGCGCATTGCAGTTGATGCTCGATCTCGGGCATGAAAATGACTGGTTTAACAGTAGTTTTATTTGCGTCTTGGCCGTGATTACTGTCGTCGGGTTAGTTCTGTTTATTATCTGGGAACTGACCGAACAGCATCCTGTGGTCAATATCCAGATTTTTAGATATCGCGGCTTTACCTTCTCAGTCTTATCCTTAGCTTTCGCTTTCGGTGCATTTTTTTCCAGTATTGTGCTGATTCCGCAGTGGGTGCAGATTAATTTGGGTTATACCGCCACATGGGCCGGTTATCTCACTGCAACCATGGGCTTTGGCAGTTTGCTGATGTCACCGATTGTGGCAAAAATGGCAACCAAATATGACCAACGGATTTTAGCCAGTTTTGGTTTAAGTCTTTTGGCCGCAGTGACCTTGATGCGTGCTTTCTGGACCACTGATGCTGATTTTATGGCATTGGCATGGCCACAAATTCTACAAGGTTTTGCTGTGCCATTTTTCTTTATTCCTTTATCTAATATGGCACTGGCTTCGGTGCAGCCCCATGAAATGGCATCTGCTGCCGGCTTAATGAATTTCTTGCGTACCATGGCTGGAGCAATCGGTGCTTCCATTGCCGTAACCCTTTGGGATGATCATGCCAAAGTTGCACGTAGTGAAATGGTTTCCAACTTACATGTGGATGAAGTACAAAATACCCTGATGCAAACCGGGATGAGTTCACAAGGTGCACTGGGTTATATATCAAGTCTGGTCGATAAGGAAGCTTTAACTTTATCAGCCAACCATGTGTTTTTAATTTTAGCGATGATTTTTGTGTTTGCTGCATTGATTGTTTGGCTCGCACCAAGGCCCAAACTGGGTGTGGGGGGCGGTGGTCACGCGCATTAATACTCATGCATCTAAGACTAAAAAACCGCTGAATTCAGAGGTTTTTTATAAAAATATTGCAGTTAACCTTATATATCTGATCGTGACCGCTTTAAAGCGGTTTGCCACTGACCTAAACGGCTTTGACGCTGATCCGCCTGTATATTTGGTTCAAATGCACGATCTAACTGCCAAGATTCTGAAATCTCAGACAAATTGGAAAATACACCTGCTTTTAATCCCGCCATTGCAGCCACTCCCCAAGCCGTCGATTCCAGCATCTTTGGACGCAGTACCGGAACATTGAGAATATCTGCTTGGAATTGCATCAACATATCATTTCGACAGGCACCGCCATCTACCCTTAATTCTTTCAACGGATGAGCAATGTCGGATTGCATTGCGGTGAGAACATCAGAGACCTGAAATGCAATGGATTCCAGTGCTGCACGGGCAATATGGGCTTTATTGGTTCCGCGTGACATTCCACAAAGCAGGGCACGAGCATCACTGTCCCAATGCGGGGCACCTAGTCCGGTAAAAGCAGGTACTAAAATAACACCATCGGTATCCTCCACTTGGCAAGCCAGTGCTTCAATTTCGCTGCTGTTTTGAATAATGCCCAATCCATCACGCAGCCATTGCACAATGGCACCTGCCATAAACACACTGCCTTCAAGTGCATAAGTGGTTTGATCATGACATTGCCATGCAAGTGTACTGAGTAATTTATTTTGGCTAAATTGAATTTGATGACCCGTGTTAAAGAGCATGAAGCAACCTGTACCATAGGTATTTTTCGCCGTGCCTACATCAAAGCAAGATTGGCCAAAAAGTGCAGATTGCTGGTCGCCTAAAATACCGGTAATCGGAATATTGGCACCCAGTAAACCGGTGGCAGTGTCGGCAATGTAGTGATCAGACGAAATGATTTTGGGTAAAACTGAACGGGGAATATTAAACAGTTCAAGCAGCTCTTCATCCCAAACCTGAGTTTGCAGATTCATCAGCATGGTCCGTGACGCATTACTGGCTTCAATCACATGTTCAGCACCTTGGGTTAAGTTCCACATCAGCCAGCTATCGACTGTGCCAAAAGCCACATGTCCTTGTTCGGCCAGAGCGCGTAAGCCCTCTATATTTTCCAGAAGCCAAACCAATTTTCCTGCACTGAAATAAGGGTCTATGAGTAAACCTGTTATTTGATGAATTTTATCCTTCAAATTTTGTCGTGTGAGCTGGTTACACCATTCGGTTGCACGACGATCTTGCCAGATAATGGCAGGGGCAAGAGGCTTACTATTTCTTTTATCCCAAATTACTGTGGTTTCTCGTTGGTTGGTCAGTCCAATGGCTTTGATATCTTTGGCGAGAATGCGGGCAGAGGCCAATGCTTGTTGGACTACAGCAATTTGCGTTGTCCAGATTTCTTGCGCATCTTGCTCCACCCAACCCGAATGTGGAGTTTGGATATTAATTTCACGTTGAGCAGTTGCCTGAACTTGCCCATGCTCATTAAAAATAATCGCGCGACTAGAAGTAGTTCCCTGATCGAGTGCAAGTAAGTAGCTCATAATTTTTCTATTATTAGGCTTGAAAAATAAAATATTAGCGCAATAATGTAACTAAGCGCATCTAGTTGTGTAAATGTTTAGAAAAGATGTCGTAATTTTTGACATTTATGCTATGATCGCTTTGTACTTTGGGGGTGTTTCTGGCTTCGACGCTGGTGATGAAACTCATAGATGCATGCCGAGAGCGCATTTTCTCTCGTAAATCAAATTTGCATTTTTTAGTCGCAAACGACGAATCATACGCTCTAGCTGCCTAAGGGCAGCTTGTCCGCCTCTCCGAATACTTGTGGTTAGAGAGACCGACTGAAGCGCACGCACACAAGGCCGTATAAAGTCAAGCCTCGGGGCTTTGTACTAAATTAAGAGGATCGCGATTTGTACCCTGTTCGTCGGGTCACAAAGAGTTAAAACAATAGACGATATCTAAGCATGTAGTATTCTCGAGCGTAATGCTGGCGGACGCGGGTTCAACTCCCGCCACCTCCACCAAATACCTAGCTTTATATGACTGAATATGATGTGATATAAAGCGGAAAGGCTTGATTCTGAAAGGATCAAGCCTTTTTTTATGCCTGTATATAACTGAGCTTAACCGAGTATACGAGTTTGTATCATGTATCACATCGTGTATCATTGATAAATTATTGAAACCACTGTGATACACAATGAAGCGTTCGGATATTAAAAAGCGCCCTTTATCAGATACGACACTGGAAAATTTAAAGCCCGAAGATAAAGACTATCGCGAATTAGACGGTAATGGGCTTTATTTCTTTGTACAAAAGAATGGCAATAAATCTTGGCAATTACGATATAAAAAACCCGATGGAAAATGGTCTTGGATTGGATTGGGTGGGTATCCTGCTATTAAAGGTAAGTTGGCTCGAAAGAAAGCACAAGAGTTATTGAATGATATCGGTAACGGCGAGAATCCGATTATTAGTAAGCAAGAGCGGAAGATTAAAGAACTCGAAACTAATAATGCTACGTTTGAAGCTTTAGCCCGTGAATGGCTTGATACAAAGCAAACTCAGTGGGTAGCTGACACAATGACTCGTAATAAGGGAGCATTAGAAAAGCATATTTTCCCAATGTTCGGAAAGCGGTTATTTGTTTCGATTCGCCCGATTGAGTGGATGGAATATTTAAAACGTATCCAACTTGAGCGAAAGATTTATGAGCAAGTGAAGCGCATGTGTGCAATGTGCCGTGATATTTATGATTATGCAAAAGTCACTGGGCGTATTGATTACAACCCA
>NZ_JAZQPV010000025.1:0-2975 GCF_045628685.1 Acinetobacter sp. | reverse complement strand
TGCGGAAAGTTTCTAAAGCACCACTTAAGGCGTGGATGTCTTGAACCTGCGGTATATTTTTAAGAGCCTGGTTAAAACGAATTTTTAAATCATCTTCCGGGCTACTCTGTGTACTTTGTTGCCGCGCTGCCTGATTGGATTTCTGGGTAATGATTCCCCGAATCCCTTCGCAGGTTTCTTCAAATTTTTGTTGTTGAACATCGTGCAAACTATTCAATCCGCGTTTAGCACAATACTTTTGGATATCAATGCCTGCTTGCTGCATAAGATATTCAAGCTCTAAGAACTGATTACCATTGATACATGCATCTGCAGAACCAGAAGTCAGCCATTGTTTAAGTGCTATACCATCAGCTTCAGTAAGCGGTCTTGGTTCGATAAATAAACGTGTACGGTCTTTAGTGGCAATGGCTAAATTTTCGTGTGTGAGATCAAGGACTGTAGTGAACTCATATTCAATACCGTCACGTTGTTCAGCCTTCATACCGACTTTTTCAACTTTCTTTTTGCCATTGTTATTGGTTTGCACGGTTTCCATTTTTGAACGCAACGTCACAATGATATTGATGCTGGACTGCAACATTGCATCAATAAATTTACGATGACGCGGTGTAACTTCGCTCCATGCGCCCCAGCTATTACCTCGGAAAGTTGTACTGGCCAGCTTGTCGACGATTTCTAGGCAACCACCGACCCCAGACCATTCATGAGTGATACTGTCGAGAATTAAAGTGTCAAAACCTGCTGCCTCTGCTGCTTTGATTGCATCAATAAACTTTTCAGGTGTGTAGGGTGGCTGTAAGTTCGCATGTTCAAATGGAACAATGTCTTCATATAGTTCAGCACTACTGTTTTCAGTGTCTGCAACTGCAATACGACCACCAATACCCTTGGCCAGCATTAAAGCGCCGTAGGTCTTACCTGCACCAGTTGGACCAGAAACAGCTAAGCGTAACTTTGCATTTTTGCGTTGAGCTGGTTTAAAAAATACGTTTGTCATGATTCTTCCCTCAAAAACCAAAAAATTAATGTGCGCCAACCCAGCCCATACGTTTTTTGTATGCACGACGTTCACGTAATGGAATGTGAGAACTTTGCAGACCAGCGGCCAAAGCTTTGCGACGTTGAAAAGTACGTTCACGCTCAAAGTTTTGACGGATCCACGGCTTAGCCACTTGTTCTTCTAGGGTTACTTTATGGAGTTCACCGGTTTTACGATCTTCAGCAAAGATGTCTTTACCTTGTTCAACGTAAACAGTGTGGCCAAGACGCATAGACATGCTGTTTTGTTCATAACCGCCAAGGTATTCAGCGAATTTTTGATTAGAAGTAGTCATTAGCGATTCCCTCCATTAGAAGCCTGGAACTGCAATTGATGTTTGATCGCTTGAGCATGCTGACGATCTACATCATCTGAGCAACTGCGAACCATAAAAGGGACTGAGCCAATCGTTCCAAGAACCACTAAAACTGCCATCGTGTCTTGCATCCAAGCTTTCGCTTTAGCGCGTTTATTTGTTATAGCAATCTGTACAGTTGACGGTGGTTGCTGACGAAGAATCCCTGTAGAGGGAATGTGGCCAAACTCTGGGGTTTGACTGTGGGAATGTGTTTGGGTCATACTTATCTCACTCACAGTTTGGTGTGGGTCATGCTCCAGGTTGTTCTAGCAACGCTGGGGCTTTTTATTGTCTCTGAAAACAATATTAGCATACTAATATTAGAAGTAAATAAGTTTGCTAATATTTTATTATTTTATTTTTTATTCACATTTTATTAGGCAAAAGAAAACCCACCGCTAGGGTGGGTTGATAAGACTAAAAAGACCGGAGTTGAGTGTTACTTTATTTACTTGGCCATTTTTCCCAAGCTGTACTAGAAATAAGCCCGTGATTCAGAATTTTTATGGAAGGACTCTGTTTCATATGCTCTAAATTTTTTCGATAATCGCTTGTGGATACGAAGTACTCTACAATTTTCTGATCATTCAAAATATATTCTAAGTAGTAATCTCCATGTCCCTTTATTATTAAGTGCGGATGAGTAATTTGCTGAAGTCGATTTCTGACTCGATGAAAATCACTGGGTTTGTTTCTACTGTCAAACCAATAAACAAAATAAAAAAATGTAATCGTTAGGCTAAGTAATCCTAAATTATATAAGAGTTCCTGCATTCCACTCATTTGATGTATTTATCCTTAAGTTATCTTATTACCATTTTTCTACTCTTGTTATCTGCCAGATCCATCCAATCACTTGAAAATCTTGGGATTGTTTTTCCTCTGCATTTAATACTATTTCAGGGAACTCAGTAGAATTGTCAGATACTATTCTGACACCTCCAAATGGTAGGTTATACAAGCGTTTAGCATAGTGAAGCCCACCAATACAAATCACAAACATTCGACCATCTTTAATATCTTTTCGCCCAATATCTATATGAATGGTGTCTCCATCTTGAATAGTTGGTGTCATTGAGTCTCCAGTAGCAATTGCTGCTACGGCATTATCTTTACTAATCGATAAATTTCTCAAAGTCGCTTTTGAAATACGTAACTTACGTTTCTCGTTAGCAATAAAATCATTTATGGATCCAGATCCACAGGCAAAACTAAAGTCCTCAAAAAATGGAATTTCCACCTCATCATCATCAAGAGGCGTTTTTTCATCCCATGCTAAAACTTTATGAAACTCCTGATTTTTTATTGATGCGGAGTGTTCACCTGTTTGTAACCAATAAGCATCTACTCCTAAATAATTAGCAATAGCTGGGAGGTGAGAGGAAGAATCGACCCTCCCAGTTTCCAGCTGACTTAAGGCCGATTGAGTTATACCAATCGCTTCAACAACATCTTTTTGAGATTTATTAGCCTTCTTGCGGGCCTCTTTTAACCTGTCCTTAAGCATTACGCGACACCTTGCCAATGAGTTTATTTAGCATATTAGTGCGCTAATATTAAATCAAATTAGAATAC
>NZ_JAZQPV010000024.1:0-5326 GCF_045628685.1 Acinetobacter sp. | reverse complement strand
ACCGTTCGAGAAGCAGATTCGCAGCAGGGAGATATTGAAATAAAATACTCCGGCTTACGTCCCGGTGAAAAACTGTACGAAGAGTTACTGATTGATCATGAAGATACTGAAATTACACAACATACTCGTATTTTAAGATCTTTTGAAAAGCATTATCCTCTGGATGAGCTGATTAAAATTTTTGAAAAAATGAATACACTGACCGCCATTGAAGATGATGTAAATTGGGCTTTGATTCAGTTAGAGCATTATGTTGATGGCTATCAACGTGGCAAAGAAATTAAAGTAAATTAATATTTAGGTATGATAATGATTAAAAAGGCAATTTTACCGGTAGCAGGTTTAGGTACCCGATTCTTACCTGCAAGTAAGTCGATTCCCAAAGAAATGGTCACGGTTGTTGACCGTCCTGCAATTGAATATGTAGTACGCGAGGCAGTTGCGGCAGGAATTGAACAAATTATTCTGGTGACTCATTCTTCAAAAGCATCCATTGAAAATTATTTCGACCGTAATTTTGAACTTGAAACTACATTAGAAAATAAAAAGAAATTTGATTTGCTTAAAGAAATTACTGAAATTTTACCTCCGCATGTTAGTGTTGTGAGTGTTCGTCAGCCACAACCGCTTGGTTTGGGACATGCCGTACTTTGTGCTAAAGCCGTGATTGGGGATGATGACTTTGCTGTATTGCTTCCCGATGTACTGGTTAAAGATGATCAAGTTGAGAATGATCTGGCGAAAATGATCGCGCGTTTTGAAGCGACTGGAGCTTCACAAATTATGGTTGAAGCAGTACCTGACAATATGGTCGATCAATACGGAATTGTTGATGTCGCCGAGAGTCCGGCAGTGGCTGAAAGCATTATCATGCAAGGTATTGTAGAGAAGCCTGCGGTTGGTACTGCTCCATCCAATTTATCTGTCGTGGGGCGTTATATTTTACCTGCAAAAATTATGCAGTTACTTGAACAAACACCACGTGGTGCAGGCAATGAAATTCAGTTGACTGATGCGATTGCGATGTTACATCAGACAGACTGTATTGAAGCCTATCGTATGAAAGGTCAAACTTTCGATTGTGGTAGCAAATTAGGTTATTTAAAAGCGGTATTGCATTATGGTGTAGCCCATCCAAAATTGGGTGAAGATTTTAAAGCCTTAATTAAAGAGTTAAAACTATAAAACTATAAAACTATAAAATGAGGAGCTTCTATGAAAGTTGCGGTATTTGGACAAACCCTTTATGCCGGTGTAATGGCAGCTTTATTGGCAGAGTGCGGACATCAGGTGTATTGGTGTGATGTATTAAAAAAAACATCGTCAGAACAGGCCTATGCACAAGATGAAGCGGTTAGGCATTTATTGGAAAAACAGGAAAAAAATGGATTTCTTCAATATTGCAACTTCAATGAAATTCCTTTAGATATCGATGCTTATTTTTTCAGTTTAAGCCCGGCTGAAGAAGCTCAAGGCATCGAGCTTCTAAAAGAGCTCAAACAACGCCCCATTATTCATCCCAAGTTGATGATTAATGCTTCAACTTTGGGGCTGCACAGTACTGAAAAATTCCAGCATATTCTTGCCCAAGATGAGTGGGTATATTTACCCGATATGATTCAGGAAGGTAATGCACTACCCAGTATGACGCAAGCCGAACAATTGATCGTCGGCTGTAGTCGACTTGAAGTGCAAAATAAAGTCAGGGAATTGTTGCGTCCTTTATTTCCCCGTCAGCAACAGTATCTGTTTATGCCTGTTTTAGATGCCGAATTTACCAAGCTCAGTATTTCAGGCATGTTGGCGACGCGCATAAGCTATATTAACGACTTGGCGGTAGTCGCGGAAAAATTAGGCATTGATATTGAGCATGTCCGTCAGGGTATGGCTACAGATAGCCGTATTGGCGCTTCTTATTTGTATCCGGGTGCCGGCTTTGGTGGGGAAAACTTCTCTCACGATATTATGACTTTGGCCAATACGGTTTCTGGTACTGGGGTTAAAAGCCAGTTACTGGCTCAGGTTTGGGAAATTAACCAACAGCAAAAAGAGCTTTTATTTAGAAAATTATGGAACTATTTTCATGGTGACTTAAAAGGGAAAACCGTCGCCATTTGGGGGGCTGCCTTTAAGGAAAACACCTCACGTATTCAACAATCTCCTGTTCATGTCATGCTGAATGCACTGTGGGCGCAAGGGGTTAAGGTTAAATTACATGATCCTCAAGCCCTTGCTGAAATTGAAAAAATATATGGTCATCGTGAAGACCTGATTTATTGTACGGATCAATATGAAGCTGTAAAAGATAGCCATGCGTTGTGTTTACTGACTGCGTGGAAGCAATACTGGAGTCCAGATTACAAGAGACTGCTTCAAACCATGCAGCATCCCTTAATTTTAGATGGTCGTAATATTTTTGATCCAGATTATGTTAAAGCACAAGGTTTTGCTTATATGGGAGTTGGACGCTAATGACACAGCCTATTCAGCCTTTTATAATCAATGATTATGAATCTATTTTAACTAAACTCACCGCTTTAAAAAAACAATTTGAGCATCTGCATTTAAATGACCTGTTCGCGCAAGATGATCAGCGCTTTGAAAAGTTCTCGGTAATATTGGAACAGATTGTTTTAGATTTTAGTAAGCATCGTATTGATCAGAATGTCTTGAATGCATTAATTCATTTTGCTGAAACACAAAATCTGGAAAAATGGATTAAAAGGCTTTTTTCTGAAGAGCAGATCAATTATACCGAGCAGCGTGCAGCAATGCATTGGGCTTTGCGTCTTCCTGAAAATGATCCATTACATACGCAACTTTCAAATCAGGTACATGAACAATTACAACGAATGTTTGCCTTGGTGGAAAAAATTCACGCAGGCCAATGTCGCGGTGCAACCGGTGAAGTGATTCAGGATGTCGTCAATATCGGGGTCGGTGGATCAGACCTCGGGCCACTGATGGTATCCCAAGCTTTATCTGATTTTAAGCAGGCGACATCAAAATCACTGAATGTACATTTTGTTTCCACTATCGATGGCAGTCAGTTATCCGAGTTGTTGCATAAGCTGCGTCCAGAAACTACCCTGTTTATTATTTCATCGAAATCTTTCGGGACCATTGATACCTTATCCAATGCACAAACGGCACGCTTGTGGCTAGAAAAAGCCTTTGGTCAACATAGCCAGATGTTGAAACATCATTTTGTTGGCGTATCGACCAAACCTGAAAAAATGACGGAGTGGGGAGTTGCCGAGGAAAACCAGTTTCTACTTTGGGATTGGGTCGGGGGGCGTTATTCTCTCTGGTCATGTATAGGCTTGCCGATTGCTTTAACTATCGGGGTTGAAGGTTTCAGGCAGTTGCTTGCCGGTGCGCATGCTATCGATCAACATTTCCAAACTGCACCTTTAAGCCAGAATATTCCGGTACTGATGGGCTTGCTTGGCGTTTGGAACAACAACTTTCTTGATATTCAGACCCATGCAGTACTGCCTTATGATGGTCGCCTGAAATACTTTGCATCTTACTTGCAGCAGCTAGAAATGGAATCGAATGGTAAGTCGATTCAGCGCAATGGGGAAAAAGTACAATTAGATACCTGCCCGATCGTCTGGGGGGAAGTGGGACCAAATGCCCAACATGCTTTTTATCAGTTGTTGCATCAAGGTACACAGGCAGTGAGTTGTGACTTCATTGCCCCTGTACAGCGTTATAATTCGAATCAGTTTACCTATGCCGAAAATGCTGAGGCCCTAGTCGAGCAGCACCATTTAGCTTTGTCCAATTGTCTGGCACAATCGCGTTTATTGGCATTTGGTAATCAGGCACTTGATCAAGTCGAACTCGAGTCTTTAGCTCTGTATCAACAATATACCGGTAATCAACCCAGTACGACCATTTTATTACAAGAATTAAATCCCTATAGCTTGGGTATGTTAATTGCCATGTATGAGCATAAAGTATTCGTACAGTCTGTACTTTGGAATATCAATCCATTCGATCAATGGGGCGTTGAAAAAGGCAAAGAAATTGCCAATCAGCTGTTACCGATTTTAAATGGGGATGTGCAGGATATTTCGAGTTTAGATGCCTCTACTCAAGGCTTAATTCAGATATTATTAGGAAAAACATATGGCTAAAATTTTAGTAACAGGTGGGGCAGGCTACATTGGCTCGCATACCTGTGTGGAACTGTTAAATTCCGGACATGAAGTTGTGGTTCTGGATAATCTTTGCAACAGTTCAGAAGAATCTCTTAACCGTGTGCAACAGTTGACCGGTAAAACCTTGGTCTTTGTTGAAGGTGATATTCGTGATGCTAAAGTTCTGGATCAGGTTTTTCAGCAATATCCGATTGATGCAGTGATTCATTTTGCCGGTTTGAAAGCGGTGGGCGAAAGTCAGCAAATTCCATTCACCTATTTTGATAATAACATTGCAGGTTCCATTAGCCTGGTCAGAGCAATGGAACGCGCAGAAATCTTTAATTTGGTTTTTAGCTCCTCTGCAACCGTTTATGATGAAGCAAATACATCTCCGCTAAATGAAGAGATGCCAACAGGTATGCCAAGTAATAACTATGGCTACACCAAACTGATTGTTGAACAACTCTTGCAAAAATTATCAATTGCAGATGAACGTTGGTCGATTGCGCTACTTCGCTATTTTAATCCGGTCGGGGCACATAAAAGTGGATGCATTGGTGAAGATCCACAAGGGATTCCCAATAACTTAATGCCATATGTGACTCAGGTGGCAGTAGGGCGTCGAGAAAAACTTTCTATTTTTGGTCAGGACTATGACACTGTCGATGGTACAGGCGTGCGTGACTATATTCATGTGGTCGATTTGGCCAATGCGCATTTATGTGCCTTGAATAACCGTTTAAATGCGCGAGGTTGTCGTGCCTGGAATATTGGCACCGGCAATGGTTCATCTGTGCTTCAAGTTAAAAATACTTTTGAAAAAGTGAATGGTGTACCGGTCGCATTTGAATTTTCTCCACGACGTGAAGGGGATGTGGCAACCTCTTTTGCTGATAATGCGCGTGCAGTGTCAGAGCTTGGCTGGACACCACAATATGCTTTAGAAGATATGTTGGCAGATAGCTGGAACTGGCAAAAACAAAATCCCACCGGTTATAAAAATTAACGGGTCTAAATAAAAATGGGAGCCTATAGGCCACTACTGTCCCATAATTTTCATAAAGGGAAGCTCATTTGAGCTTCCCTTTGTTTTATGGGTATTTTATCGGGCATGAATAAAGCTTTTAAGGTTTTTCTCTCAAACAGGTTTACTTGGATCATTCTCAGTAACCGTT
>NZ_JAZQPV010000023.1:0-54978 GCF_045628685.1 Acinetobacter sp. | reverse complement strand
GCTTTTTCCTGACCTGAATAACGTCGACGACGTTGAACTGATGTAATAACTTCAATACGTTCCATAGAACACTCCTTAACCCTAGTGCTATGACTAGGTCTTAATTGAGAAGTGTCCGTTTTAATTGGGGGCTATTACAGTTTGTAGACTACAATGGCGTACGTCGTGATGTGGCACGCTGGATCAACAATCAACAGCTACTGAGCATGCAACAAAAACGCAGCCTGGCACAACTCAGTAAAGCACAGCAAAAATTGTATCGAATTGAAGAAATTCCAGAAGATCAAAAATTGGCGATTGCCAAACAAAACCAGATTGCATTGCATTGCGCACATCAGCGTTTAACGGAAAATAAAATTAATCAATTACAAGTAGTGGTGTTCGGTCAAGAGAAGAAAGACACTATTTTAGAAAAATACGCTCAAGAAATTCCACAAATTAAATTGGCAGCAAGCGCTATTCACTGTGAATAAATAATTTTAAAGCTAAATTTTTAAATATAAAAAAAGGTCACGCTTATAGAAGCGTGACCTATGAAAATGGTGGCTATGACGGGACTTGAACCTGTGACCCCCGCATTATGAGTGCGGTGCTCTAACCAACTGAGCTACATAGCCAAAACTGTGCGCGTATTATCTATTTCAACATACTCCATGTCAAGAAATATCACACAATAATTGTAAAATATTTGGTGAAGTGAGCCGATAAGCCGGGTTCTGTCGTGAACGATCATTCCTCTAGGCGCACAATCACTCGTACGCTCAAGCGACCTACCCGAATCCAGCACGGGCCGTGCCTCAGGATTCCTATTTGGTCTTGCTTCTGGTGGGGTTTACCTTGCCGTGAACTGTTACCAGACACGCGGTGCGCTCTTACCGCACCCTTTCACCCTTACCATCTCTCTTGGTCTTCCCGAAGGAAAATTGCAAAGATGGCGGTCTACTCTCTGCTGCACTTGCCGTCGGCTTTCACCGCCCAGGCGTTACCTGGCACCCTGCCCTATGAAGCCCGGACTTTCCTCCCCTGTTTCAATCACAAAGATCTACACAGCAGCGATCGTCTAGCTCACTTCGGGGCGCATCTTATCAAACTTCAGCACTAATTGCTTGTGCTTTTTTGAGCAATCAGTTTTTTATATTTATCCATCAATTGATCTTGTGACTCTACATGCTGTGGGTCATGCGGAATGCAATCGACTGGACAGAATAATTGACACTGCGGCTCATCAAAATGCCCGACACATTCGGTACATAAATCCGGGTGAATTTCATATATGATTTCACCCATGAAAATGGCCTCATTCGGACACACTGGCTCACATACATCACAATTGATGCATTCATCTGTAATATATAAAGACACGCTACCAACCTTGCTGCTGTTTCCGTTTAAAGGCTTCAACCACTGCTTGCGGTACAAACTGGTTAACATCACCATTTAAACGCGCTATTTCACGTACCAACGTAGATGAAATAAAAGAATATTGCTCTGAAGGGGTTAAAAACACCGCTTCAAAATTTGAATCAAGTCGACGATTCATATTGGCCAATTGAAATTCGTACTCAAAGTCAGATACTGCACGTAAACCACGCAATACTGCTGTGGCTTTTTGTTCACGGAAAAAATTAACCAACAGACCATCAAAGCCGACAAACTCTACATTAGACAAGTGACTTAAAGAATTTTGGGCTAAATCTACTCGCTCTTCTAAACTAAAGACTGGATTCTTATGATGACCAATGGCAATAGCAACCACCACTTCATCAAACATTTTCGCTGCACGTGACACCAAATCGATATGACCATTGGTGATAGGATCGAATGTGCCCGGATAAATAACGCGAGTTTTAGACATCCATTTGTACTCTAGTTTAGTGTGTAGATGCTTATTTTAACAAAAACTTGATTTTTTAGTGAATAATCCTCATAAATTTAAAAAACTTCATCTTGGTTCGAGTTGCGGTACAATAGCAGTAAGATTGGAAGTATCAGATTATGGCGAAAGCAAGTATTGTAGTTAAAAAAAATAACGGTGGAACTATTGCACTCAACAAACGTGCCCGCCACGATTATTTTATTGAAGAGAAGTTTGAAGCTGGTCTTTCATTACAAGGCTGGGAAGTCAAATCAATGCGCGCAGGTCGTATGACCATCGTAGAAAGCTATATTACCTTTAAAAATGGTGAAGCTTTCTTGTTTGGTGCACAGGTTCAGCCTTTGCTGAGCGCATCGACACATGTGGTCCCTGAAGCCACGCGTACACGTAAACTTTTGTTAAACAAACGTGAAATTGAAAAGCTGATGGGTGCGATTAACCAGAAAGGTTATTCATGTGTTCCACTGGCTTGTTACTGGAAAGGACCCAAGGCCAAGCTTGAAATTGCTTTAGTGAAAGGTAAACAGCTTCACGACAAGCGTGCCACTGAAAAAGACCGTGACTGGCAACGCGATAAGGCACGTATTTTCCATAAATAATTTTTCTAGAAATTAAGTTTCTTTCGATAAAGTAAAAAACCTCCATCTGGAGGTTTTTTAATATTCATATCAATCTGTGCTTATTTGAGTCTGCTTAACAACAGGCCAATATATTCACCAAACCAGATAGCTGTATCCAAGTCACCTTGCGGCGGAGTTATTTCAACCGGCGCATTATCCGACTGGGTCATAAGGCCTAAAAAGCTCGACATCCGGTTCAAATCCTGCACACCACGCCCTGTGGGCATCATCGGCAAGCCTGTCCACAACATGCCATGCTGCATGGCAAACAAATTAATCTGTTGCAATACTGCTAACTTATCACCGCTCAATCCACCACCATTGGTGAAACCGGCTGCAATTTTGCCTTGCCATGTGCGTGCCAACCAGCGTTTGGAAGACTGCTCCATAAACAACTTCAAAGCAGCAGTTAGACTCCCCATATAAGTTGGGCAACCGAAAACAATCGCATCAGCTTGATCCAGTACATCCCAATCGACGTGTTCAATGTTCATGCAATGCACATGAATACCTGTTTGCTTGGCACCTTGGGCAATAAAAGAGGCAACTTTTGCAGTATGTCCATAGGGGCTGTGATAAACGATGGCAAGAGATTTCGAAGATAAAGACATATCAATAAAAGCAGTAAATTTTAATCAAGTTTAACAGTTTCAAGCCATAAACACGAATGTGGCCATGCGTCCTGTCTTTGCTTCACGGCGATAGGAAAAATATTCTTCCTCTTGCTGGTAACTACACTGATCACCACCCAGCACAAGCTCAACACCCTGTTGCTGCAAAATAAAATGAGCTATAGCATATAAATCGGCATAAAACTTGGTGGCTTGTTCACTGTGTTTAAAAGCACTTTCGAGTTCAGGATATTTTGAACAAAAAGCGAATTTAACTTCTTGACCAATTTCAAAACAAGGTTGGCTAATCGCAGCGCCCAACCATGCCCAAGTCGGCTGGCTTTGCATGGTAGCAATAGTGTTTTCTACAATGCCACCCGCCAATCCTCGCCAGCCGGCATGTAGGTTCGCGATTTCTGTGCCCTCTGCATTGCCGAGTACCACAGGTAAACAATCAGCAGTCATCATCATCAAAGCATGCGCTTTACGCTGGGTGACCAGACCATCACCTTCCAGAGCCTGAAAAGGAATTTCTTCATTAATAGTATGACAAATGGTACTGTGAGTTTGCGTCATCCAGGTGACTTTATCGACACCCCATTCAGCAAACTCTTGCAGTAACGCCATACGATGCTGTTGTACACGCTTTGCATCATCACAGACATGCAATGCCAAGTTAAATCCTGCAAGTTCAGGATGGGCAGAGGGTTGAGTTTTTTGATGATGCACTCGTGTCTGCCCAACAAATATACCTTGCGGAAGTCCTTGAATAAATTGCATGTCTATTTCCTTATGATACATACCAAACGGCAAATCAGCTTAGTAGGCTTTATTTTCGCTACGTAACACTTCAACCAGTTGGGCAAAGTCATCTGCCCATGGTGCTTCAAACATCATCTCTTCACCTGAACGCGGATGAACCAGACCAAGTTTTGAGGCATGCAAGGCTTGGCGTTTAAAGCCACGCAAGGTGTCATTCAGTAAGTCCGATGCACCGGCAGGAACGCGGATACGGCTCATATAGACCGGATCGCCGACCAAACCAAAGCCTAAATAACTAAAATGCACACGAATTTGATGGGTACGACCGGTTTCCAAACGCGCTTGAACACGGGTGAAATGCTGGAAACGCTCTTTGACGTTGTAATGGGTTACCGCATCCTTACCACCTGGCAAGATAGCCATCTTAATACGATCCACCGGATGACGTTTAATCGGCTCATCAATGGTGCCACCGGCAATAATTTTGCCGTACACCACCAGATCATAAACACGGTAGACGCTTTTCTTCGCCAATTGCTTACTTAATGAAAATTGAGATTCCAGATTTTTTGCAACCACCAGCAAGCCGCTGGTGTCTTTATCAATACGGTGCACGAGGCCCGCACGTGTCAACTCAGCCGATTTAGGATAGTGATGCAACAAGGCATTCACCAAAGTGCCCGAGCTATTGCCCGCACCCGGATGTACTACCATGCCTACCGGTTTATTAATGACAATAATATCGTCATCTTCATAGACAATATTCAAAGGAATATCTTCAGGCAGGCTTTTGGTTTGAACTTCCAGCTCAACATTAAGCGTTAAAAGCTCGTCACCCTCACATTTATACTTGGGTTTAACAGTGTTACCATTTACCAACAAATGGCCATCTTTTAGCCACTGCTTCAGTTTTTCACGAGAAAAATCGTTCCAAACCAGAGCTGCGACCTGATCGATACGTTGCCCTAAATAGCTTTCATCCAATTGAAATTGCAACGATAAACGTGTTGCAGTTGAGTCTGAAGTATGGTTATCTGCATCCTCAGAATCTTCAAGTAAATTGAAATCAGTTTCAGGGAAATTAGAATTAGAAGATTGTGCTTGACTCATTTGCTCATTCAGACAAAAGTGGTTTAATAGCGCAATTGTAGCTCATTGCCCGTATTAACACAGAGGAATTTTTATGTCGTTACCACGTTATAAAATGACAATGCTTGCTTTATCGTTAGGCGTTGCGTCGGCAATAGCGGGCTGTAGCAGTAATCCAAAGAAAGATGTTGTAGACACAGGACCGCAATCTAGCGAGCAAGTTTATATTCAAAAAGCTGAAAAAGCCCTTGAACGTGGTCAATATACCGACGCGGCGAAGCATCTTGAAGCGCTAGATACTTATTACCCTACAGGTGATTATGCGCAACAGGCACAATTAGAATTGTTGTACGTTAAATTTCAACAAAAAGATTATGAAGGTGCAATTGCCCTTGCTGAACGTTTTATTCGTTTAAATCCACAACATCCAAATGTGGACTATGCCTACTATGTTCGTGGCGTGGCAAATATGGAACAAAACTATGATGGTCTATTGCGTTATACCTCATTAAAGCAGGCACATCGTGATGTCAGCTATTTAAAAGTGGCTTACCAAAACTTTGTCGATTTCATTCGTCGCTTCCCATCAAGCACCTATGCTGTTGATGCAGCACAGCGTATGAAGTTTATTGACACTGAATTGGCTGAATCTGAAATGAATGCTGCGCGTTTTAATATCAAACGTAAGGCATGGCTAGCTGCGGTTGAGCGCTCACAATGGGTGGTGGAACATCACCCCCAAACTCCTCAAGTGCCTGAAGCATTAGCCACGATTGCCTATGGTTACGACAAATTAGGTGATAAGCAAACCTCACAGCAATATATTGAAGTGTTAAAGCTCAACTATCCAAACCTTGTTAAAGCGGATGGCACGGTAAATCTTCGTGCTGCACGCAGTGAAAGTAGCTGGCTTAACCGCGCTACTTTGGGTGTGTTTGGACGTGAAGCGCAGACTTCCACAGAGGCACAGCAACAACAAAGCACTGAAGATGGAAAAAAACGCAGCATTACCAATCGTTTAAGTTTTGGTTTGTTAGATCGGCCAAAAATTGAAAGCAGTCTTCCTGCACCGAAGCAGGAAACCATTGAAGAACCGAGTGTAGAAGAAGCACCAGCAACCAAATAAGCCGAGCTTATTGGTCGCATTTTCATGAAGGGCAAGTTATCATACTTGCCCTTTTGCTATTTTAACGGATCATATTGATCATTTCGTGCAAAAGGTATACAAATTAACATTTAACAGCTGACGCACTTTTAACTTGGCTAAATTCTGACAGTGCATTTGTCAGTCATTTTTTAATAGATAGATCACAACCCGATTGCATACGTATGGCTATTCCTCAACACACGATTGATCAAATATTAGATCGCACAGATATTGTCGATCTGATAGGTCAGCGCGTGAAACTTAAGAAAACAGGCCGCACCTATTCAGGTTGCTGCCCTTTTCATCAGGAAAAATCGCCATCGTTCCATGTTTATCGAGATAAACAGTACTTCCATTGTTTTGGTTGCCAGGCCAACGGTAATGCCATTCGCTTTTTAATGGATATTGACGGTCGTAATTTCGTCGATGTGATGAAGGATCTGTCGAGTCGAAGTGGCATAGAGCTACCCAAAGACAATCATGATTCAAATAAAATCAAATATAAACGTGAAGCAGCCAAATCTCAGCCTGTCGCAAAAACATCTGAATCCAATACTCCCAATGCTTCGGCGAATTCACCACAACATTCTAATGTTCCAGCAGCATCAGCAATAGATCACGACCCTTTTGCAGAATTTCAAATGCAAGAGGATGCATTCTATGGCAATGATCCATTTGCAGCGTTTGAGCAAACTCCAGCAGCATTTGAAGATACCCCTCAAGACGGTAACCTATACGATTTACTGGAAAATATTGCGCTGTATTATGAGCAGCAATTACCGCATAGTCAGACTGCACAGCAATACTTCAAACAGCGTGGCTTAAGTACTGAAACCATTGCTTACTGGCGTTTAGGCTATGCACCGGAAGACTGGCAACATCTGGAAAAAGCCTTTCCTTATGATGTTGAAGGCTTAAGACAGCTAGGCTTAATCCGTACCAGTGACAAAGGGCGAGATTTTGATCTGCTACGTGACCGGGTGATTTTCCCGATTCGCGATCCGAAAGGTCGTGTGGTCGGCTTTGGCGGTCGTGCTTTAAATGATGAAATCAAACCCAAATACATCAATTCACCTGACTCTGAAGTCTTTCATAAAAACCAACTGCTGTATGGGCTATATGAAGGCCGCAAGCAAAAAGCCCCAGACTGGCTGATGGTTGAAGGCTATATGGACGTCATTGCCTTACAGCAATATGGCGTTTTCGGTGCTGTTGCGACATTGGGTACAGCCAGCAACACCGACCATCTGAGTATATTATTTAAGCAAAATAATCGTATTACCGTAGCATTTGACGGCGATGCTGCCGGTCAAAAAGCGGCACGTCGTACTTTAGAAATTGCACTTCCCTTACTAAATGACGGTCGAGAACTCAAGTTCTTCGTACTACCGAATGATCACGATCCAGATTCTCTGATTCGCCGTGAAGGCTTAGAAAGCTTTCAACGGATGTTGCAAGCTGCACCTTTATTGTCCGAGTTTATATTTGCGCATTTAACTCAAAACCATAACAGCACATCTCCGGAAGGTAAAAGTCAGGTGATGGGGGAGTTAAAACAGCTCACCGAACTGTTACCCAAACATGGTTCTTACCGTTACTTGCTGCAACAATACTTCCGTGAAAAGCTCGGTTATAGCCGAAAATGGCAACCACAAGTCAACAATGACGCGTCTTTAAGCTTTAGTACCAAAATTGATGCAGAAGAATATGTGGTAGCGATTTTAATGAATCACCCTTATTTGTATATTCATTTTGAACCGCTACGCGCCTTAATTCCGCATGATCAATTACTGTTTAAGATTTTAAATATTTTCAATACGATTTTTGATGATTTACCGGAGGATCCTGAATTATCGCAATATTATGTTTTAGGTGCATGTGCAAACTATCACCATGATTTACAGCATATTTTAATGCAAACCAATATTAGTGACTACACCTCATCCCCTGAGCAAGCCGATAAACTGGCTGAAGATTTTTCAATTAAATTGCAATATCAATGCTTACAGCAAAAATTAAAATCGAAAAAATTTACCAGCATTGCTGAAATGCGAAACTTGAAACAGAGAATTTATGAAATTGATCGAAAACGATCACTGACCTTAATCGACGAATAATCAAACGCTAAAAACCAAAATTCTTATTTGTTTTGTTTTGTTTTACGGCGCTTGGCAAAAATTTCATTCAAATCATCACGCATTCTTTCAAAACAACTTGGATCTTCCACTTTGGCCGCTTGACGCAATAAGATAGACGTTGGATGGAGCAATTTTTGGGTTAAGCGATGTGAAAATTCCTGTAGAACCTGCTCGATATTTTCACCCGCCGCAATTCGAGACATTGCTAGAGCCAACTCTTCTTGCCTTAGAACTTCGCCTTGTTCACGATATGCCTGAATGGTACTGCCGGCTTTGTTAATTTTTTGCTGGGTCAATAACTCTGTGGCCAACTGATTGACCATTACCTCAGCTTCAACAGCCGCTTGGCGACGTTGGGCTAGATTGTCATTAATGACACTTTGCAAATCATCAACGCCATATAAATACACGCCATCTAATGATTCAACTTTAGGATCGATGTCACGTGGAACAGCCAAATCTACCAATAACATTTGTTGATAACGACGTTTTTTTAATGCGGTTTTAACATCACTATAAGTGATGACCTGATGCAAACTTCCAGTACAACTTGAAATCACATCCGCACGGTATAAATTTGCAGCCAACTCGGAAAAATCGATAATTTCCACGTCTACACGATGGGCAATTTCCTGCGCCAGAGCTTCAGCACGGGCACGAGTTCGATTGCAAATCAGCACTTTCCCCACACCCATTTCGGCTAAATGCTTTGCCACCAAGCTATTCATTTCACCAGCTGCAACCACCATTACGGTCAGTTTTTCAGGCTTGCTAAAGACTTGAAGCGCAAGTTGTGCAACCGCATACCCCATGGAAACCGCATGACTACCGACTGCAGTTTCTGAGCGGACGCGTTTGGCTGCGTAAAAAGCATATTCAAAAATTCGGTTTAAATTTGGAGAAACGGTATGAGCATCTTTCGCCATAGAAAGCGCAGACTTTACTTGTCCCAAAATTTGCGGCTCACCCAGCATCAAAGAGTCAAGGCCACTGGCAACCCGCATCAGATGCGTCACAGCCTGTGCATTTTCATAGCGATAGACATGATTTAATAATTGTTTAGGATCCAGGCCATTTGACTGGGCGAGCCAATTCATTACCATGTCTGCATTTTCAGACATTGCATAAACTTCAGTTCGGTTACATGTAGAAACCACGACCATATCATTCAAGTCATGGTTTTGGCTTTGCTCGGCAAGCAATTGCTTTAACTTTTCAGAGTTAAATGCAATCTGTTCACGCAGTTCTACAGAAGCGGTTTGATGGTTGACACCCAGTGCAAAGAAAGACATATCAGATCATCATTTCGCTAAATTTATGCTATTGTGCAATATTGGTGTCATAAAAAGCATTACTTGGATCAAGAAAAATTGCGTCAAACAAATAGCCGAATAAACGGCGCGACAATTAAGCAATATTCTACCACATTCTTACTTGTGGGTAGCATGGCTTCGAGTGCCCATATTAGAGCATCCGGAGAAATTTATCATGCCAATTCAAACTATAATGCCATAAAACAAAGCATGATTGCTGAGTTTGCACTGGCCTATCACGACATTCCAACAGCATTACATAACTACACTGTGCTTGCAATTAAAAGCAGTTCGACCACAGTTAAACAGCGTGCTTTGAATGTTGCACTAGAACAAAATGACCTAAAAGCTGCACTCGACATTGCAACGCATTGGGTGGTTCAGGAACCTACAGATGTTCCGGCTTTATTTTACCTTTCACACATCGCCCTGAAGTCGCATGAGTATGAACTGGCATCCGAAACGCTAGACAAAATTTTAAATATTGATCCCGATGCAGATCTGGAAAAAATTCTGGTCGGCATTGTGCCAGAAGCACCTGAAGATCGGGAAGTTCTGCTGGATGCGTTAAGCAAAAGTAAAGAACGGGACAACCCTTCTGTCTTGGTACTGATTTCAGGCCTGGAAGCACAAAATGGACAGCTCGAGCAAGCGCTAAGTACGGTTAATCGTGCACTTAAGAAACGCCCCAAAGTCACTGGCTTCATCCTAATGAAAGCCAATTTACTCAGTGCCTTAGGCAATGAAGAAGCCACGCTAAAATGGTATGACAAAGCCAGCCGTAAACATAAATCCAATCTAGAAGTTCGCTTGGCTGAAATTAAATACCTGATTAAAATAAATAAATCCAAAGAAGCTCTGGATAAACTCGAAAATATTTTGAAGAAATGGCCGCATGAGGAAGAAGCCCTTTTCATTGCAGGCTTAACCAGTATCGATTTAGAAGAATACGACAAGGCAGAAAAGTTCTTGGTTGAGCTTCGGTATTCCAACCAGTATCAAAATGAAGCCTATTACTACTTGGCGGTAAATGCTGAGAGAAAACAACATTTTGAAACCGCAAAAGCCTATTACCGTTTAGTAGATGGCAGCCTGTACACGGTTTCACGCCGCAACATGATTAATATTTTTTCAGAGCAAAAACAACTGAGTGATGCGCTGCGGTTTTTAACCCAGGAACGGGTCAATTACCCGCAACATGCCAGTTTCCTTTACCAGGCTCAGGCCGATATTCTAAAACGTATGGGCAACAAAAAAGCAGCCATGCGCCTGCTCGATGAAGCCATCAAAAATATCCCGGATGATCCTGAACTGATCTATTCTGAAGTTCTCTTACTCGACCCTTATCAGGATCAAGATCAGCTTGATAGGTTATTGAAAAAGTTACTGGAAATCGAACCAAATAGCCCAACTTATCTGAACGCCTATGCCTATACACTGGCGCTACAAAATAGACGACTGGATGAAGCCCGCCAGTATGTAGAACATGCCTTGGAGTTTGCCCCGGAACAAGCTTCAATCTTGGATACGCTCGGTTATATCACCTTTTTACAGAATGACTTTAAAACCGCTACCCTAGTGTTAGAAAAGGCATATGAGATGAGCCAAAGTGTCAAAATTGGGGTACGCTATGCAAAAGCCATTTATATGCAAGGCGAGCTGACAAAATTTAATCAAGTGTTACAACAATTACAAAAAAAATACCCCAATGATCCGCAATTAGAACAACTGAAATCGTTATTGTTACCGCCACACCTGAAAAAGAGTTAATGATCTTTATGCATATTTTTTCAAAATTCAGCTTAATCCTGATTACCATAAGCACATTGGTCCTGACAGGTTGCCAACGATATACCCAGCCTCAAGCTCCGAGCGTTTCCCAATTACCTGAAGCTGCAAATAATTTCAGCCTGCAAGGTAAAATCGGGGTAAAAACACCGGGACAATCTGGCAGTGCATTTTTTACCTGGGTTCAACAGCAGGATGAATTTGACATCGAGTTAAGTGGAATTTTAGGTGTCGGTAAAACGCAAATTTCAGGCACTCCAGGTCAAGTTACCTTAAACAGCGCCAAAACCGGACTGATTGAGGCTGAAACCCCCGAAGAATTATTGGAACGTGCCACTGGCTGGCAAGCACCGATCACCCATCTGGTAGATTGGGTTCAAGCCAAACCGGCAACCACACAAGCAAAAATCAGTAAGGATGGGCAAAATCGTCCAATCCAGTTTGTGGAAGATGGCTGGACTGTTGATTTAAGCTATAACGATCAAGCGCAATTACCGACTAAATTGATTTTAAAACAGATACTTGAATCCGGCCAGGAAAACCGTATTACAATGGTCATTCAAAACCGCTAAATTTTCAAAAAGTTAAAAATTCTATGATTCGTGTTCCCTCTCCCGCCAAGCTCAATCTTTTTTTGCATATCACCGGCCGTCGTGACAATGGTTATCACGAATTGCAAAGTATTTTCCAATTGATTGATTTAAATGACTGGCTGGAATTCAACCAAACAGATGACCTAACCATTTCAATTGATGGCTTGAATAGTGTGGATTTGGAACAAAATCTGATTTTTAAGGCCACACAAATTTTAAAACCGTTTGCAATAAAGCCGAGTGGTCTAAAAATAAGCATTGAGAAAAATATTCCGATGGGTGCAGGACTTGGAGGCGGGTCTTCCAATGCTGCCACCACCCTGATTGTGGTAAATCAATTGTGGCAATGTGGACTAAGTATTGAACAACTGGCTGAACTGGGCGTAAAACTCGGCGCCGATGTCCCAATTTTTATACATGGCCGCAATGCATGGGCTGAAGGCATAGGCGAACACTTAACATTCATAGACTTAGATCAAAAACAATACATTGTGTTAAAACCTGACTGTTTTATCAGCACTCAACTGCTTTTTTCACAAAAAACGTTGACAAGAGACACGAAGCCTACTAAATTTTGCGCCTATCAGTTAACGCCATTTAACTTTGGAAATAACTTTGAGCCTTTAGCCAGAAGTCTATATCCTGAAGTGAATGAAGCGATGCAGTATTTAGACCAGTTCGGTATTGCAAAACTTACAGGTACAGGTGCTTGTGTTTTTACTGAAGTAACTCCTGATATGAATATTGATGAGATTTTAGCGCATTCACCTTGTAAAGCTTACTTGGTTAATAGTTTAAATGAATCACCATTACGTCATCTCAAGGTTATATGATAGGGGTATCGCCAAGTGGTAAGGCACCGGGTTTTGATCTCGGCATCCGTTGGTTCGAATCCAGCTACCCCTGCCATTCATCTCATCTGTAGATTGCTGTATTAGGGGCGTCGCCAAGTGGTAAGGCACCGGGTTTTGATCTCGGCATCCGTTGGTTCGAATCCAGCCGCCCCTGCCATTTAAACACATCGTTTAAATCACAATTACAGTAATCAAATTTAGGGGTATCGCCAAGTGGTAAGGCACCGGGTTTTGATCTCGGCATCCGTTGGTTCGAATCCAGCTACCCCTGCCATTTTCTCAAAAAAGACAGAACAGAGTTTGCAGGTTCATTTGTTAATTTACCTTGACATAGACCCGCAAAACTATTAAAGTTCTGCCGCATTAGGGGTATCGCCAAGTGGTAAGGCACCGGGTTTTGATCTCGGCATCCGTTGGTTCGAATCCAGCTACCCCTGCCATCTATTTTCAAACATTCCAACCGCCAAGGGTGCTTCATGCCCAATCTTGTCGTTTTTAGTGGAACTGCACATCCACAATTCGCCCAAAAAGTCGTAAGCCACCTGCACATTCCTTTAGGTGCAGCATCTGTAGGTCATTTTTCTGACGGTGAAATTGCTGTCGAAATTACTGAAAATGTTCGTGGTAAAGACGTATTTCTCGTACAGCCTACTTGTGCCCCAACGAATGACAACCTTATGGAAGTCCTCGTGATGGCCGATGCTTTACGTCGTGCAAGCGCAGGTCGTATTACTGCTGTCATCCCTTACTTTGGATATGCTCGTCAAGACCGTCGTCCTCGTTCAAGCCGTGTGCCAATCACTGCAAAAGTTGTAGCAGATATGCTGACAACTGTAGGTATTGACCGCGTTGTAATGATCGACCTTCATGCTGACCAGATTCAAGGTTTCTTCGACATCCCTGTAGACAATATCTACGGTACTCCTGCTTTACTTGCTGATCTTCGTCAACAGCAACACCATAATCTTATGGTTGTTTCTCCAGACGTTGGCGGTGTAGTTCGTGCACGTGCTGTAGCTAAGCAAATGGGTGATATCGATCTGGCAATCATTGATAAACGTCGTCAAAAAGCAAATGAATCACAAGTGATGCATTTGATTGGTGATGTGAGAGATCGTGACTGCGTAATCGTGGATGACATGGTGGATACTGCTGGTACTTTATGTAAAGCTGCTGATGCACTGAAACAATTTGGTGCTCGCCGTGTTGTTGCCTATGCAACTCACCCTGTACTTTCTGGTAAAGCGCTTGAGAATTTGAAAAATTCTGTACTCGACGAACTTGTCGTGACAGATACCATTCCTCTTTCTCAAGAAGCATTAGAACTTGGTAAGATTCGCCAGGTTTCAGTCGCCAGTATGGTTGCTGAAACAATTCGTCGCATTAACAACGAAGAATCTATTAGCGCAATGTTCGATAGTTATCTATAATACAGCGCTAAATTTTAAAAGCCCTGCCCTATGGTAGGGCTTTCTATCACTGAACTGGTCGAAGGTTCAGTCAATTAAACTCAATGAGGAAATGTCATCATGGCAAACTTCGTATTAAATGCAGTAGCTCGTGACGAATCAGTACAAGGGAAAGGTTCGAGCCGCCGCCTTCGTCTAGAAAACAAAGTTCCAGCAATCATTTACGGTGGCGAAGCTGCTCCTGTAACTGTTAGTTTAGAACTTCGTCAACTTGTTAAATTTCTTGAAGACAATTCTTTCTTTGAAGAAGTGATTGAAATTCAAGTGGGCGATAAAGTTGAAAGCGTTAAAATCCAAGCTTTACAACGTCACCCAGCTAAAAACACTCCTATGCACGCTGACTTTAAACGCGCATAAGTGTTAACGGTATAATTAGTGTCAAAACTTTCGCTAATTGTCGGTTTGGGCAATCCTGGTAAGGAATACGCCCAAACCCGCCATAATGCAGGCTTCTGGTTCGTGGAACGGCTTGCTGAAGCTTATGGCATTTCCCTCAAAGCCGATCCTAAATTCTACGGAATCAGCGGTCGCGGTAATATTGAAGGTCAAGACGTTCGTCTGCTTTTACCCACAACCTTTATGAATGCTTCTGGCAAAAGTGTTGTGCCCTTCGCAAAATTCTATCAAGTTGCTCCAGAAACGATGCTGATTGCGCATGATGAACTGGATATGAGTCCCGGTGTAATTCGCCTAAAAACAGGCGGCGGTCACGGTGGTCATAATGGTTTACGCGATATCGTTCCACATACAGGTCCCAATTTCCACCGTCTGCGTATTGGTATTGGTCATCCTGGTTCAAAAGAACGTGTATCCGGACATGTACTCAGCAAAGCGCCGAGCAGCGAACAAGAGTTAATGGATGATGCCATTGCACATGCTTTATCCCGCATTAAATTGCTGGTAAACGGTGACATACAGCAAGCCATGAATCAAATCAATGCTTATAAACCAACCTGATCATTCCATAAATTGTTGAAAAATCCTGCTTGCCATGTTGCTTTTTTCGGAGCAAAATGCGTTTTCTGCGGATTACTGATCCAGTAAGAAGTGATTTGATTTAACCATAAGATAAAATCTTAGGCCCACTAAGGAGACGCTAGCCATGCTATCTCGTTTATTAAAAGCTAAAATTCACCGTTGTGTCGTTACACAAGCAGAATTACATTATGAAGGTTCTTGTGCAATTGACGGCGTATTATTGGATTTAGCCGGTATCCGCGAATATGAAGAAATTCATATGTGGAACGTGACTAATGGTAAGCGTTTTACCACTTATGCAATTCGTGGTGAAGAAAACTCAGGCATTATTTCAGTCAATGGTGGCGCTGCACTTCAAGCGGACGTTGGCGATCTGATGATTATCGCAACATTTGGCGATTTCACTGAAGCTGAAGCCAATGCCCATAAACCACGTCTTGTCTATGCCAATCCAAACAATACGGTAAATCACACTGCGAACTGTATTCCTGTTCAAGTGGCTTAAATTTAAAGATATTAAAAGCTCGCACTTTGCGGGCTTTTTTATTGCTTGATTATTTCACTTTATTATTCACATAATTACTATAGATATGACGGATTGATCAATAGAAAGCTGCGCCCTAGATTAAAAACAGGTTTATAATCATTGCACATCGCTTCAGGGCGGGGCGAAATTCCCCACCGGTGGTAAGTTAAACTTAGCAAAAATGATAAGATTTAATCAGCCCACGAGCCTGTCAATTTTTATCAGAAATTGGCTCGCAGATTTGGTGAGAAACCAAAGCCGACGGTATAGTCCGGATGAAAGAAGACGACGTAACGGATATTCATATTTGATATATCGCTGCGACCCCATTTCTGCATCAGTCCTGAAATGTTCAACCGTATTTTTATTTTACGAGAGCGTTTCAATGTCTAGTTTGATTCAACCCGAAATTTTCTTTTCAGCCCTTCCCCCAGCTGAACAACGTATTCAAAAGGCTTTAGAAGATATCCGCCAAGGCAAACCGGTTTTGGTGATGGATGACTTTGACCGCGAAAATGAAGCCGATTTAATTGTCGCCGCAGAAACCCTGAATGTTGAAACCATGGCACGTATGATTCGTGATGGTTCAGGTATTGTCTGCTTATGTTTAACTGATGAACTGGCTGACCATTTAGAACTTCCACCAATGGTGGCAGACAACTCAAGCCAGTTTAAAACTGCGTTTACCGTAACCATCGAAGCTGCAAAAGGGGTAACCACTGGTGTTTCAGCCAAAGACCGTACTACCACAATTAAAGCTGCCATTAAAGATGGCGCAGTTGCAAGTGACCTAAACCGCCCGGGTCATGTCTTTCCTTTACGCGCCCGTAATGGCGGAGTACTTACCCGTCGTGGACATACTGAAGGTACGATTGATTTAGCACGCTTGGCCGGTTTAAAACCCGCAGGGGTTTTGTGTGAATTGACCAATCCTGACGGCACCATGGCTTCGGGCATTCAAGTTCTATCTTATGCACAAACGCATCATTTAACTGTGATTACCATCGAAGAAATTGCACAGTATCGCTTAGCGCATAATCTTTAAGTTTAAAAAATAAAAGCCCTACTTTAGGGCTTTTTTATTATTCAGAATATTGAGAACAAGCTGGAATACACGCCATATCCAGCAATTAAAATAAGAACCGCACCACAAGCTCCTAGCAATTTATTGTAAAGCTTAGCGTTAGATAAACGATTAAAACTTAAATAAACAATCGATAAATTGGCAAAGTCCAAAACTATCCAACTTAAAGTTAGAATCCCCAGGCTGATATTCAAATAAGGGGATGACTTGCACAAACTGCTGGAAAAATGCAGCAAAGAAAAGAATATCTTTAGGATTGGAAATACCGACCCAAACCCTGTTTAAAACCACCATTCATTGACTTAGATTTTAATTGTGAAGATGATTCATCTTCTTTAGAAAAAAATACTTCTTTTAAAATCTGAAAGCCCAAATAGGCAATATACAGACAGCCTAGAATTTTAATGCTGTTAAACCACTGCTCAGCAATATCCAGAAAACCTTTCAGGACCAAAATGGAAACAGTGATTAAAATGAGTGAGGCAAAGTTGGTTGCAAATATCGTTTGCAAGGCTTTGCGATACCCGTTTTGAGTCCCGCACTTGCGACCAGCATCATGATGGGTCCAAGTGTGGCAATCATGATAATGACAGCTAGGCAATACAACCGGTATTCTGCGATATTCACTTTTCTAACTCTTTAGCAATCACATTTATTTTTTTAATTTCGAATAAACATAATGTTTTCAATCTTCTTCCATCAGTTGTAATAAATTATGGCTAATGCCATCGGCACGTAAAAAAGCGAAATCGTAACTTGCTGTAGCCAAAGCCAGTACCCGACGTTCAAATTCCTGCCAGAGCGGTTTGACCTGCTTAGCCGGAATACCCAAACCGCTTTCTTCGGCTAAATTTTTATTCTTCTCACAGATTTTAAGTGCATGATAAAGCTTGCGCCCTTTGGAGGCATCATCGCGTAAACGAACCCGTTTAGATAAGACAAAGCCCTCTACGTGACATAAATTGGCATGCGGCAACATCGGTATTAAAATTTGATCCAGTTGCGCATCCAGACGCTTCCAGACCACAGTGTGCTGTTCAGGCGTGTAAGTATTCCACTGAATCACTTCATGGTTAAAGCGACGGCAACCACGGCATACTGAATCACCAAATACCGTAGAACAACGCCCTGCACATGGGGTCAAAGAAGCAATTCGATGGTCAGTACTCAAAACACACTCCTACACAACTGAGAAATCAATAAAATCACCTATCAAACACTTTTGACTCAAGATCGATTTGATAAATGACTGCCTATATTGGCATCTTGTGCTTAATAACCATATTTTAGGTATGGTTTTCTCGCTTATTCATACAATTCACGTTAAAATACGCGCCTTGAATTTTGTCCTATCATAATACATTTGGAGTTATCCATGAACGCTACTGTAGAACAGCTTGCACCTGTAGAACAGCAAGCGACCACAAGTTGGGTTGTTGCAGCACTCTATCAATTTAAAGAAGTTCAAGATCCTACCGATCTTCAACAACGTCTTTTAGACCTAGTCAACAGCATTAACTTGTGTGGAACTCTAATTGTAGCCGGTGAAGGTATTAATGGTACTGTAGCGGGAGATCGTGACGCGGTTAATCAAATTCATGCCTTTCTTCTGAATGAAGGCTTTAACGCTATGGAATACAAAGAATCTCATAGTGACGAAAAACCTTTCCGTAAAATGAAAATCAAGCTTAAAAAAGAGATTGTAACTTTAGGGGTGGAAGTCAAACCACGTGACCTTGTAGGTCACTATCTCGATCCTAAAGAATGGAATGAGCTGATTGCACGCGATGACGTGATTCTGGTAGATACGCGTAATGACTATGAGTATAAGGCCGGGACATTTAAAGGTGCAGTTGACCCTAAAACAGAAACTTTCCGTGAATTTCCAGAATACGTAAAACAGAACCTTGCCCAACATAAAGACAAGAAAATTGCGATGTTCTGTACTGGTGGGATTCGTTGTGAAAAATCAACTTCATTATTACTGCAAGAAGGCTTTAATGAGGTCTATCACCTGAAAGGCGGTATTTTAAAATACCTCGAAGAAACGCCTGTCGAAGAAAGCCTGTGGGAAGGCGAATGTTTTGTATTTGATGGCCGTACTGCAGTGACCCATGGTGTAGAAGAAGGTCAGAACATTAAGTGTCATGCATGTGGATGGCCTTTACTGCCTGAAGAAGCTGAACTTCCAAGTTATGAACATGGCGTATCGTGCAAATATTGCATCGAAAAAACCACAGAACAACAGAAAGCCGGTTTTCGCATGCGTCAGTCTCAAATTGCAGCGGCCAAACGCAAACGTCTGTAATCTCTGATTTGTAAAGTTATATAAAAAAGCTCTCACCTGAGGGCTTTTTATTTACCTAGAATAAACAATAGATAAGAAAAGATTACCAAGTTTCACCATTAATGCTTATCAAATCTCACATAATTTGATAATCTGGGATGAAAACTAAAAAACCATATAACTCATTAATTTTTAAGGTTAAAAATTAAATTTATAACGTGAAAAAGGAGTTAAATTATGCCAAGATCAATTAGCCGTTCAGTCAATTATGGGAGACGTGTTTATCTTGTTCGTAAAAAAAACCATCAAAAACCAGAAGAAATAAAAATGGTTTTAGAACAAAAATCACACCTTTTTATTGTGATATTAGGTGCGGTCATCGGGAGTATTTTATCCATCTTTATTGCGTATCATCTAGAACCTAACCTGCTGGAGTATGCAGTACTCAGCGTGATTCCTTTTGCACTGTCGTATAGTTTAAGAAAAGTCTATATTCACACACTGGTACATAGTCAAGAATAAATAAATTGATTACTCGGCTATACTTTACCCTGCAATAAATAAACTTTAGGATAGCGCAGATATTATTATTTTTATAAACTCATGAATCTGACTGAATGGATTATTTCCATTATGGAACAATTGGGCTACTTCGGTATTGCCCTGCTTATGTTCCTCGACAATATTTTTCCCCCCATTCCTTCTGAAATTATTATGCCATCCGCTGGCTATTCGGCATCACAAGGCCAACTCCTCCTTATTGGTGTGATTATTGCGGGTTGTATTGGCTCTCTGTTCGCTGCCGCTATATTATATTGGATTGGATACAAGTTTAATCACGACAGTATTTTTCATTTTGTCGATCGTTATGGCAAATATTTTTTTATCAAATCTCCCGATGTCAAAAAATCACTCGTCTGGTTTGAGCAATACGGTCACCGGATTGTTTTTTTTGGCCGCATGATTCCAGCAGTCCGCTCCCTCATTAGCATTCCTGCCGGGATGAGTCATATGCCGTTCTGGAAATTCATGTTTTACAGCAGTTTAGGCACAGTAATCTGGACCACATTCTTAGCTTGTATAGGTTTTTATTTCGGTGAAAATCAGTTCTTGATGCACAATATTTTTAGTCAAGTCAGTAATTTTATTATTATCCTCGTAATCGCCATTATTATCTGGATTCTATACCGTAGACATAAACGTAAAAATCGTCCATCCTGATTACAGGTCCTCATCAGGAGACTGAGACGATGTCGCATTATCTTAAATATTTTGCTGCCGTTTATAGTATTACCTTGATTCTACTAGTCAGTATATTGATTTATGGTTTAAAGCTTGGGATCATTACCCTGCTACCCGGCCTGATTGCTTCTGCCTTTCTGAGTGCCCGACATTTTGTCAAAAAAGAACAGCGCCTACCCAACAACAAAGAAAAAAATAAACTCGTCTGGGGATCTACAGTCATCGCCATGAGCATGGGCTTTGTTGTGGTGTTTATACTGATTTTTATGCACCCGCATGCTGCTGCGGATATACTGATAAACATAGGCTATGCTGGCAGAGCTGCCAATTCACTTCTAGTGGCGGTCGCCATTGCTATACATGGGCTGATCTTTCATATCGCCTATAATGGCTATGCCCGATATACTTTAAATAAATTTTCATGACCAACTCCTCTATTTAGCATGAAATGAAAAAATCTGCACATAAAAAAAGCACCTTTTGAGGTGCTTTTTTAAAACCTATCTGAATTAGTTTGGTGTGTGATACATCAAATAAATTTCATTTAAGTTTTCTGGAATTTCTTCAGCAATTTCGTCCATAAGCTGACCATTGCGACGGAAAGATTCCATTTGTGGGTCTTCGTCATCTACACCACTGAATACCATCATTGGTAAAGTTAGATCTACCAACTGTTCTTCATGTTCAGGTGTAAACCACGCATCTTCGTTTAAGAACATGGCATCGACGAAACCAACACTCCAGTCGCCTAAACTTGACTCAACATCAGCTTCTTCAATTTCAAAAGGAAATTCGATTCCTTCTTCATTGGCCAAATTTTGACGAATTGCTTCTAGCCATGCTTTTACCTGTGCAATCATTTCAGCAGGAACTTTCTTTTGATTGTTATCGAAAAGTTCATCGAGCCATTTATCAAAAGCTGGTCCGACAGCAGTTGCACATAAAAAACCATGAGTTGCCGCAAAATCTAGACCATGTTCATTTTGGTCGCCATCTAGATATTCGCTCAATAGGTCTAAATCTAAAGCACTCATTTAAAATCCAAGTTCAGTAAAATAACTGCGCATAGCATAGCATTTTAGCCGGCTATGCTAAATCACAATTTAGTCTTCTTCATCGTCAAAGTCGTCGTCATCATCCAGATCATAATCAAAATCTTTCAGTTCACGCTCCAAACGACGTTGTGCGAGCAGGTCATCAATGAGACGACGTTTTTCCAAAGACTCTTTAGCACTAATTTTGCTTGAGGCTTCATCAAAGCTAACATCATCCTCACTGAAGCTATCATCTAGTTCAAAATCTGTAGAAGACACTAAAACTACCTCATGGTGAAAAAAAGTGAATGGGTCTAGGCGCTATTTATCTTTGTTCCGAACTATTGTCAAGGTTTTTTTAATTTTTTATATAACAAACTCAATTTACTCTTGTTTTATAACCTTGAAATTGTATATTTATTAACATGTAGAATTTTAATCAGAAGACATCCAGAAACCCCGTCTATTTGAATGGATTCCATTAAACGGACTTGAAAAATAAAATTCAAACCCAATATTGAAAACAATTGTTAAATTAAAGTGGTCTTTCCAAATGACCCTTAAGCAATCAATTCAAAACTATTTTAAGCGAATTGTGCTATTATGCACGGTTTTTCACTGCCACAGATTCAATGAAGAGTAAGCAAAGATGAGCGATATGACTTCCCCTACTTCGCAAGTAGCGGCTCTGATTAGCCGAGGCAAAGAGCAAGGTTACTTAACTTACGCTGAAGTTAACGATCATCTCCCAGACTCGATTACGGAAAGCGAACAGATTGAAGACATTATTCAAATGCTTCAAGATGTCGGCATTCCAGTGCATGAACGTGCGCCTGAATCTGATGACACCATGTTCGACGGTAACAATGCAGAAGCAACCGATGAAGTCGCTGAAGAAGAAGCAGCAGCTGTTCTTGCTTCAGTTGAAAGCGAACCTGGTCGTACCACTGATCCAGTACGTATGTACATGCGTGAAATGGGAACGGTTGAACTTTTAACCCGTGAAGGCGAAATTAGCATTGCTAAACGTATTGAAGAAGGCATTCGTGACGTCCTTCACTCTATTGCGTACTGGCCAAATGCGGTTGAAGTTGTACTAAAAGAATATAACGATGTTGCCGAAGGCGAACGTCGTCTTGCTGATATTTTATCTGGTTATTTAGACCCAGAATCTGATGAAGAAATTCCAGAAGTTTTAGAAGAAGCTGAAATTGTTGTGGAAGAAGCTGAAACTGCGACTAAAACGACTAAAGATGTAAAACTAGATGATGACGATGAAGAAGAAGCTGAAAGTGATGATGATTCTGAAGCTGAGTCAGGTCCAGATCCAGAAATTGCCCGTGTTCGTTTCACTGAACTGGAAGATGCTTGGAAATTAACCAAAATTGCCATTGAAAAGCATGGTCGCGATAGCAAACAGGCTGAAGAAGCACAGCAAGCACTTGCAACCGTGTTTATGATGTTCAAATTCACCCCACGTTTATTTGACATCATTTCAGAAATGATTCGTGGTACGCATGAACAAATTCGTACGTCTGAACGTGAAGTAATGCGTTACGCAGTGCGTCGTGGTCGTATGGACCGCAATCACTTCCGTACTTCGTTCCCAGGTCAGGAATCAAATCCAGCTTGGTTAGATGAACAAATTGCCAAAGCACCTGCTGAGCAAAAAGTTTATTTAGAAAAAGTACGTCCAGATGTACTTGCATTTCAGCAAAAGATTGCCGACATCGAGAAAGAACTCGGTCTTGACGTTAAAGGCATTAAAGACATTTCTAAACGCATGTCGATTGGTGAAGCCAAAGCACGCCGTGCGAAAAAAGAAATGGTTGAGGCAAACTTGCGTCTTGTGATCTCGATTGCGAAAAAGTATACCAACCGTGGCTTGCAATTCCTTGACTTGATTCAAGAAGGTAACATCGGTTTGATGAAAGCCGTAGACAAGTTTGAATACCGTCGCGGTTATAAATTCTCGACTTATGCAACATGGTGGATTCGTCAGGCGATTACCCGTTCGATTGCCGACCAAGCGCGTACCATTCGTATTCCAGTGCATATGATCGAAACGATTAACAAGATCAACCGTGTATCGCGTCAGCTTCTTCAAGAAATGGGTCGTGAACCGACTCCTGAAGAATTGGGCGAACGTCTGGAAATGGACGAAGTTAAAGTGCGTAAAGTACTCAAAATTGCCAAAGAGCCGATTTCTATGGAAACGCCGATTGGTGATGATGAAGATTCGCATCTTGGTGACTTCATTGAAGATGGCAATATCACTTCTCCAATTGATGCTGCAACTTCAGAAGGCTTAAAAGAAGCGACTCGTGAAGTCCTTGAGAATTTGACTGAACGTGAAGCCAAAGTCTTGAAAATGCGTTTTGGTATTGACATGCCAACCGACCATACCTTGGAAGAAGTCGGCAAACAGTTTGATGTAACACGTGAACGTATTCGTCAGATTGAAGCCAAAGCATTACGTAAATTACGTCATCCTTCTCGTTCTGAACACTTACGTTCATTCCTGGAAAATGACTAATTCTTGATGATACCGATAGGGGCTTGAAAAATAATCGAGCATCTCCATTAGTATTCATAAGACATATAACGCCTGCATAAATGCAGGCGTTTGATATAAGGGGACTATACTATGACCATGTTAGACCGCACGCCATCACGCGAACTTCAAGAAGACCTATGGGTTTTCCCTATGGATTACCCAATTAAACTGATTGGTATCGCGGGTGATGAATTACATGGGGCTGTTGTAGAGATTTTGCTCAAACATTTTCCAGATTTTGATATTGCTACCATTAAAGTACAGCCTTCGCGTACTGGAAAATATCACTCTTTAACTGCACAACTGCTTTTCTTGGAGCTCGAACAAGTACATGCACTTTATGCCGATTTAGCTGCATGTCCATTGATTAAAACAGCCCTTTAAGAAAAATTAAAAAACACGCTTCGAGGCGTGTTTTTTATATCCAGAAAAAACCGTTCAGTTCCTTTAATAAAAATGGCAAATCATCCTAGTATCATCCCCTATCCTCCTAGCATTTGATTATAATCATTCACAATATTTACACTTATTAAGGACGCACTTTACGTGACTGATGCTGTTCTAAAACCTACCCTGATCATTCGTCAATTTAACCAGCTCACACCCTATCTCGATCGTTTTCAGGACATGAAAACCCTGACGGAGAACCGTGATGAAAATACCCCGGATGAACTGTGGATTTTGCAGCATCATGACGTTTTAACTCAAGGTCAGGCAGGAAAACCCGAACATATTCTGATGTCCAGTAACATTCCCGTGGTGCAAACTGATCGTGGTGGACAAGTCACCTGGCATGGTCCGGGTCAACTGGTGGCCTATTTCATGTTTGACCTGAACCGTTTAGGCTGGAATGTGCGTACTTTGGTGTCTTATGCCGAAAACCTCATGATTGAACTGCTGAAAAAATACGGAATTGAAGCCTATGCCAAACCAGATGCCCCCGGGGTATATGTCGCGGAACGTAAAATTGGCTCTTTAGGTTTTAAAATTCGTAAAGGACGCAGCTATCACGGCCTGGCTCTAAATATTGATTGCAACCTGTTTGGCTTTCATACCATTAACCCTTGCGGTTATGCAGGACTGGAAATGGTTCGTGTCATGGACTTGGTTCCTGACTATCCAAAATTCGAGAACTTGTGCGTCGACATCATTGAAACTTTAGACCACAGCGGTTACTTTAATCAAGTTCAAGTTATTCAACAATAACTTTGCTTTTGACATAAAAATAAATTAGAGTATTTACTCTAAACTAATAAAATATTTTTTAGATAAGGGATGCGCGAGTGATTTCAACCAAATCCGTAAAGCCCGCTTTACAACTAACCTATGTCAAACTCATGATGGATGTGATTGGCAGAGGTCTGGTAATGGCGAGTAAAGTCGATGACGAAGTAAAACAGGAAGTTTCTAACTTTCCTGTCGGTTTTGTTCTATCGATGAAAGTATTTCCCCATGGCCCGGCTTTTATTGCGAAAGTCACGGAAGACCATCAATTAAAATTACTAAAATCTGTAGACATCAAGCCTGATCTAACCATCACCTTTAAGCACTTAAGCCATGCTTTTTTGGTCTTTTCTTTTCAGGAAAGTACGGCACAAGCCTTTGCTCATGACCGCATGATTGCCGATGGCGACATTTCTTTCGCCATTCGTCTGGTGCGCTGTTTAAATAAAATGGAATCACTGATTTTACCTAAACTTTTGGCCGAGCTTGCTGTAAAACAATATCCAACTGAATTGAGCCTAAAACAAAAACTCACCGGAGCTGCAAATATTTATTTGAAACTAGCTCAATCATATTTTAAACGGAGTGCATAACATGGCTAAGCCTTATTACGAATTTTTCTGTCCAGTAAAAGTCATCGCAGGTCATGCCGCGTTAGAACACATTCCATTTGAACTCGCAACTTTAGGTGCCAAACGCCCACTGATCATTACCGATAAAGGCGTCCGCGCAAATCATTTATTGACGCCAATCGAAGCTGCATTTGAATCTACCGATGCCGTGATTGGTTATATTTTTGATGATGTTCCACCGGATTCAAGCGTACAAACCGTTCGAAATGCAGCAAAAGCTTATCGTGACAATAATTGTGATGCGATTATTGCGGTGGGTGGCGGTTCAGTGATTGATACTTCAAAAGCGACCAATATTCTGGTAACTGAAGGTGGTGATGACTTACTGAAATATTCAGGTGCGCATAATCTTCCAAAACCGTTAAAGCCATTTTTCGTGATTCCAACGACTTCGGGCACGGGTTCTGAAGTGACGATGGTTGCCGTGGTTTCTGACCTTGAAAAAAATGTCAAAATGCCATTTGCATCTTATTACCTGATGCCGCATGCAGCGATTCTTGATCCGCGTATGACACAGACACTGCCGCCACACTTAACCGCAATGACGGCAATGGATGCATTGACCCATGCGGTTGAAGCCTACACCTGTATGGCTGCAAATCCAATTAGTGATGCTTATGCTACTGCTGCGATCAAAAAAGTCAGCAACAGTTTGTTCAATGTACTGGATAATCCAACTGATGAGTTTGGTCGTCTTGAATTGGCTCAAGCCTCCACCATGGCAGGTATCGCCTTCTCTAACTCAATGGTGGGCTTGGTGCATTCATTAGGACATGCATTAGGGGCGGTTGCGCACCTGCCGCATGGGTTGTGCATGAACCTGTTCCTGCCTTATGTACTCG
Organism: Acinetobacter sp.; assembly: GCF_045628685.1. Taxonomy (GTDB): domain Bacteria; phylum Pseudomonadota; class Gammaproteobacteria; order Pseudomonadales; family Moraxellaceae; genus Acinetobacter. The sequence goes on along the minus strand of NZ_JAZQPV010000023.1, from coordinate 28,312 downwards.
AATACAACAAAGAAGTGAATGGCGACAAAATTGCAGAATTATTGCTTCCTTTAGCGGGTGCCGATATTTACGCCCAAACACCTGCTCACTTACGTGCAGATAAAGCCATTGCAACCATTCTGACCATGCGTGATCGCTTAAATACCCTGACCAAATTACCGCGCACATTACGTGAAACAGGTAAGGTATCTGAAGCACAGCTAGATGAAGTGGCAGAAAAAGCGTTAAATGATGGTTCTATTATTTACAACCCTAAAGAAGCCACCTTAAGCGATTTAAAGGCGATTCTAAAAAAAGCTTGGTAAATATTGAAAAGTAAGCGAATATAGCTAAAAATTAGCCTGATGTTTTTTTAAGCATCGGGCTTTTGCTTTGTGGAAAGATAAAATTAAGTTTTTATATCAAATGGCATATTTTCTGCATTAAAAATTCATAAAGATACTGGCAAAAGGTACCAAACTAGAGTAGATTGGCGCACTTTTGTTTTATTCGTATAGGGGGGATCGTTCGTCTCAAACGGTCCTTAAAACATGACTGATCCTTGATCAACGATTAAGAGGATAACGCCGTTGACAAATATCTCTGGGACTCCATCGGCAGCTAAACTGCAAAAAACGCTGGGACTCTGGCACATCATTATTATCGGTTTAGCTTATATACAGCCCATGACGTTATTTGACACTTTCGGCCTTGTATCGGAAGAAAGTCATTTTCACGTACCGACATCCTACATATTTGCACTCGTTGCAATTTTATTAACATCCCTGAGTTATGGTCATATGATTCGTCGCTACCCTTCTTCGGGTTCGGCTTATACTTATGCTCAAAAATCGATTCACCCCAATGTCGGCTTTATGGTGGGCTGGTCATCTTGGTTAGATTATCTATTATCACCAATGGTCAACATCATTCTTGCAGTGATTTACCTTGAAGCACTATTCCCGGATGTAAACCACTGGGTTTGGGTAGTTGTACTTACCGCATTCATGACTGGTGTTAACTTAAAGGGTGCACGCTTTGTTGCGAACTTCAACAGTATGATTGTGTTGGTACAGTTAGTTGTAATCGCTGTATTTACCTATTTGGTTTACACCAAGCTGCAAGCGGGATTTAATGCAGATGGTCCAATCTCTGCAGAACAGCGCTATCAGCTTTGGAGCCTGGAACCATTTTGGAACGAGCTGACTTCAGTCGGTGCACTGATTACCGGTGCAACTTTACTGTGCTTCTCATTCACGGGTTTTGACTCACTGAGTTCGCTTGCTGAAGAAACCAAAGATACTGAAAAGACATTGCCTAAAGCAATTTTCTTAACTGCTTTGATTGCCGGTGTGATTTTTATTATCAGCACCTACTTCATGCAAATTTACTTCCCGAACGATCCGAAAACTTATTTTGAGGATATTGCAGCGACTCAGCCAGATATTTTAATGCTTGTGGGTGGCTCACTATTCCAATCCTATGTTCTTGCTTTTGCGATTGTGACAGTTTTGGCATCAGGTATTTCAGCACATGCTGGCGTATCACGCTTGATGTTTGCCATGGGTCGTGATGGCGTGATCAACAAGAAGATTTTCGGTCATATTAGTCCAAAAAACTACACACCTTCATACAATATTTTAATTGTCGGTGCTGTGGCTTTAACTGCTGGCTTTATGAATCTTGATACTGTGATTTCACTGATCAGTTTCGGTGCTTTAACTGCATTTACCTTTGTCAACCTGTCAGTCATTTCACGTTATGCATTACGTGATGGACGAACCAAAGACTTTAAAGATATTTTAAACTTTGTGATTGTGCCTTTACTCGGTTTCGTTAGTGTGTTTGCACTGTGGTTAGAAATTGAAGAAACATCATTGAAATATGGCTTATGGTGGGCGATGTTCGGTATTTTATATCTTGGTTATAAAACCAAAGGTTTTAAACACCCTGCTCCACAACATAACGAGTTTGATGACTCTCATTAATAGGCTCATTCATTCCATAAAAAAGACGCGTAATGCGTCTTTTTTATTTATATAGTTCTTATTTAATCCGACAGTTAAAATCCATCTGGGTATCTACAATATTGTCCTTATAACCCAGACGCTGAATAAAGGCATTTCGGTCCTGTAACAGCTTTTGATCCGGCTCTGCTAAACGTGCCTGATTTTCAATCGCCATGCGATAGATATCATTAATGATGTTTTGATAAATTCCACAGACTTCCTGACGCTTGGATTTCTTCAACTTGCGTCCAGTCCAGCTTCGCTCAAAATCATCCGCTTTTAGGGTTTTGCCCCATGCTTCGATCTGATGATTCATACGTTGCTGCATATCCTTTAAGCCTTGTTGAATTTCCACTTGGGTAAGCGGTTCTACTTTTTCAGACACCCTCTCTGCTGTCGGATTGGCAAAAACAGATACAGAAGCAGTCACTGCCACGATCTTAATTAGGTCACTCAAAATACTTTGAAATTTTACTGTTTTTATCAAGTTCGACATATGGCTTATCTTATTTCTGTGTTTTAGTTTTTATAACTAAAATTCGTCAATTTATGAAGGAAAAATCAACCGAACTTACATAAAAAAACCACCCGACGGTGGTTTTCATGCCTCTTGAACGACTTACTTTAATTCTTGAAAGTCTTGTTGACGCCATGCTTCATACAAGATCACAGCAGTTGCATTGGATAAGTTTAAACTGCGTGAGTTTTCTGCCATCGGCAAACGAATCCAATGTTCTTTAGGGAACATCATACGCACATTTTCAGGCAAACCACGTGTTTCGGGTCCCATCAACAATGCGACCGGACGATTTAAATTTGAAGTATGCGGGGTTTCAAAACCTTTGGTGGTTAATGGATAAATCGCATCATTTTCAATCCCTTGCTCTTTTAAATGAGCAATGCATTGTTCAAAGTTTTCCCAAACTTTCATATGTGCCCATTCATGATAATCCAAACCTGCACGTCTGAGCTTTTTGTCATCCAGCTCAAAACCAAGCGGTTTAACCAAGTGCAATTGTGCACCGGTATTGGCACATAAACGAATAATATTCCCGGTATTTGCAGGAATTTCAGGCTCATACAAAACAACATGAATCACAGGATTTCTCTACTCTTTCAATGCAACATGGCTTGAATTAGCCTTGCCACTGTAACTGTTCGCGCAAACTTACCACTTCACCAATAATGGTCAGGGTAGGCGCTTGAATTTGATGTTCTGTCACTTTCGATGCAATGTCTGCCAAAGTTCCCACCACCACTTTCTGGTCGGGTGTCGTGCCTTTAGAAATTAGTGCTACTGGCATATTAGGACGCTGACCATGTGCAATGAGTTGGGCACAGATTTTTTCCAATCCCACCAAGCCCATATATAACACTAGGGTTTGGTTTTCATAGACCAGTTCACTCCAAGGTAACTCAGGTGAACCTTCTTTCAAATGTCCAGTGAGGAAGCGGACACTTTGCGCATAATCACGGTGTGTTAAAGGAATACCGGCATAAGCCGAACAGCCGGATGCCGCGGTAATTCCGGGCACCACCTGAAACGCCACACCTGCAGCGAAAAGTTCTTGAATCTCTTCACCACCACGACCAAAGATAAATGGATCACCACCTTTTAACCGGCAGACACGCTTACCTTGCGCTGCGTATTCCACCAATAAGGCATTAATCCCGTCTTGAGGAACACTATGATTAGAACGTGCTTTGCCAACATAGATTTTTTCTGCATCACGGCGACACAAATCCAAAATCGGTGGCGACACTAAACGGTCGTAAATAACCACATCGGCTTGCTGCATCAGGCGTAAAGCTTTCAAGGTCAACAGTTCCGGATCACCTGGACCTGCACCGACCAGATAAACCTCACCTTTGGGTTTTTTCCATTCAATTAACGCTTGTTCAATTAAACGATTGGCTTCTGCAATATTGTCATTAAACACCTGTTCCTTGAGTGGACTTGCATATAAGTCTTCCCAAAAAATACGGCGCTCATCTGGATTTTCAATTTTAGCTTTGACTGCAGCACGCCATTTTCCGGAAAAATCTGCCAGCTTGCCCATGCCATGTGGAATGCTTGCTTCAAGCTGAGTCCGGATTTGACGGGATAAAACCGGTGATGTGCCATTGGTGGCAATCGAAACCACTAAAGGCGAACGGTCAATAATGGCTGGAACCATAAAACGACAATGCGGTGGATCATCCACACTATTCACCAATATTTTTTCAGCTTCGCACGCTTCAAAAACTTGAATATTGGTGGCTTTATCGTTAGTTGCCGCAATGACTAAACGATAATTTCGTAACGGAATATCTGGACTAAAAGCTGATTGGACATATTGCCCTTGGCAAGCTTTAACAATCTCAAGAAGATTGGCTTCAATTTCCGGTGCGATCACGTGAATGACTGCACCCGCTTTTGCCAAAAGCACCGCTTTGCGGTAAGCAATATGTCCACCACCGACAATCAGACAAGGTTGCTGTTGCAACTTTAAAGAGATTGGAAAGATATCCACGTATTACCTCAGTTTTTTTTAAATCTGACTGTCTTAAGCAATTTTTATGCACAAAACTGTGCCATTTATAAATGTATTGATCAATCTAAAGATTAATCAATAAATTCTGCACCACCCATGTATGGACGGAGCACTTCAGGAACTTCAATCGAACCGTCTGCACGTTGATAATTTTCCATCACCGCAAGTAAGGTACGACCCACTGCCAAGCCCGAACCATTCAAGGTATGCACAAATTCAGTTTTCTTTTGATCGACACGGTAACGTGCTTTCATACGACGTGCCTGAAAGTCACCCATACATGAGCAGCTTGAAATTTCACGATAGGTATTTTGGCTTGGAACCCAAACTTCCAAATCGTAAGTCTTTATTGCACCAAAGCCCATATCGCCACCACACAGGATGATTTTACGATATGGCAAACCTAAAGCCTGCAAAATACCTTCTGCATGACCGGTCAGCTCTTCTAGAGCTTGCATGGAATCTTCAGGTTTTACAATTTGCACCATTTCAACTTTGTCGAATTGGTGTTGACGGATTAAACCACGGGTATCGCGGCCATACGACCCAGCCTCACTACGGAAACAGGGTGTATGCGCTGCATATTTAAGTGGTAAACGCTCCGGATCCAGAATTTCATCACGCACGAAATTGGTGACAGGCACTTCAGCAGTCGGAATGAGATAAAGTTCTTTTTCGCCTTGTAATTTGAACAAGTCTTCTTCAAATTTAGGCAACTGACCGGTACCACGTAATGAATCAGCATTGACCAAATACGGGACATAGGCTTCGGTATAACCATTTTTTAAGGTATGGGTATCCAGCATGAACTGGGTTAATGCCCGTTGCAAACGCGCCAAGGGTCCTTTGAGAACACTGAAACGCGTACCCGTTAACTTGGTTGCAGTTTCAAACTCCAAACCGCCCATCCATTCACCCAGGTCAGTATGATCTTTGATTTCAAAATCAAATTGACGTGGCGTACCCCATTTTAGAATTTCAACGTTATCGTCTTCATCTTTACCCTCAGGTACAGACTCATGCGGCATGTTGGGAATGCTTAATGATTTGGTTTCAATTTCATTTTGCAATTCAGCAAGCGCAACTTCAGCCGTTTTAATTTCATCACCAATCGCAGACATACGTGCCATGATTTCAGATGCATCGCCACCAGATTTTTTAATTTGGCCAACTTGTTTAGCACCCGAATTACGTTCTGCCTGTAAAGCCTCAGTTTTCGACTGAAGCTCTTTACGGCGAGCTTCAAGTGAAGCCCACTCTTCTACATTCAGCTGTACACCACGTTTTGCCAAGGCTAAATTTACAGCCTCAATATTATTTCTGATTAATTTCGGGTCGATCATAGCCAATCTTTTGCAAAGAAAAAAACTGGCTATAGTGTAAGCGCTAAACGCTAAAAAAGACAGTGACCGAACTTACAGCTGTGCCTTATTAGAACAAATTTAACCGAATTAAGCCGAAATTATAGGCTTGGATACTTGGGTAAACTTGGCAGATATTGCGCTTTAACCAGGTTGGTCAGTGCAACATACGGCAAGGTTAGTTCGGTCATGCCTTCAGCATAGGAAGCCAACTCATATAGAGGATAGACAAATACAATGCCGTTGGCGCCATAGTAAAAATTATCACTTAACTTAAATTTACTGCGCTCAATACTATGTTGATCCAGCCAGATGCTGTTTGAATCATACAAAGTATCCAATACTTGCTGCTCTGCACCTTTCACCAGAATGTCTTGTAGCGCCAAGCGTTTTTTTTGTTTTAAATCAAAATTAACAAATTCCTGGTGATACATGCCATGTGCTGCACCCGATGAATAATTGTAAGTCTGGATGGCAAATGTCGCTCGGTCATATTGCTGACCAATAAAACGTACATACGTCGAACTTTGACTTAAGTTAGGATTAGCACCTTCAGCAGTATTGATTTTTTGATTTGGTGCCGTTGAAAAAGCAATAGGATCAGCTTTTTTAATCCGGTCGATAAAATAATCATCAATCCATTGAAGATTGGTCTTTACACTCTGAATGTCATATTGCATACAGCCATTTTCATCGCAAGCTTCTGGCTTGGTCAGTTTGACCGGAACAACCTTGGCTTGAATTAATGGAATGGATTCCGACTTTTCCTGCTGCTTCGTCGTTGTTGTCTGTTCACTTTTCGGTACAGCCCGTTCCTGACATCCCGTCATGACCAGTGCCGCCAAAGAAACAGGAAGTGCCCAGAGCCATTGTTTATTCGTGCAAATTTCCATTTTATTTTTACAACCTAAGACCTTTGATCATGCCCCTGCACTATACAAAGCTCGCTCACTGAATGAAATTTAAAATATGTATCTTTAAAATATATAGCCTGATAGCGATGAATAAAAAACAGGAAAGTCTCAAGATTTTAAGATAAATCGACCCAATTTCCATGAAAGCCCAATGGCACATGTACGCCAAGAAAAACTTCAGCTTGAGGCTGAATATTTAAACCTTGGGCTTTTAAAATCATAACCTTAGAACTTTCTTTATGGATGTGATGTACATAACACAACAAGTGACCATTCCCCTCAGCCGTATCTAATGATTCAGGAATAAAGATCACTTCTCCCGTTACCCATTGATCACCAAATTCATATGTGGTTTTTTCATGCGTTTGCAGGTCGTGACAAATCAAATGATTGGCCTTGGTCATAGTCGCAGGATCAAAACTGACACTATAAATATAACGATGTGGCTCACCGGTATATCGTTCATCAATTCTTGGAAATTCTTGCGCCTGCACATCCAGCACCTGCCGCTTTACGGTATTTTTCTTCAGATCAATTGTCCAGCGTTGCAATTGTGTATTCTGCTGCTCAAATGGACCTTGATGGGATTTTCTAAACATGTAGCGATGAACGACGACATCCAGAATAATTTGCTGTTGATCATTTCGATAAGCATTTGCGGCATGAAAAATAAAACAAGGATCTATAGCAATCCACTGTACTTCATCGGCATGGCCATATTTGGGCAAAATCCCGATGCGTGCCGCATGCTTTTCATTCCATTCATAAGGCAATGGATTGCCTTTAATAAGTTGCTTGAAAGAAAACGTGACAGGCAAATCAAAAATTAAAACGTCTTGCCCGGTAATGGCACAGTCATGAATCATCGGGCCATGCTGTACAGGAATTTTAGTCCAATGCACCAGACAACCCTGCTCATCAATCACTTCATAATAGGCGTGTTTGATATCTAGCGCATCATAGCAAATCGCATGTAAATGCCCTGTATGATTGTCTTTATGGGGATGTGCAGTAAAAGGCAGGTCGGCATTTGTATTAAAAAAACTGTGTTCTTCCGTGTTCAGGTTTAAGTCTAAACGTGCCGGTAAAGTGCCCGCCTCCACACTCACCCAGATTTTATTGGCATGATAAAAAGCATTGGTATTCACTACATCACCGGGACCACGGCGAAATCCCGCTTTAACCGCCTTGTTCTTTTGCTTCTGTACGGCATCCGTTTCGATATAATGACTTTTAAACCACACGGCTTGGCCCTGTTGAATTTTTAGAGCATGCAGCATTCCATCGCCTGTGAACCAATGATAACAATCTGGATTTTCAACATGGATGGGATTTGGTCCTATTCTCAGCAATAGTCCGTTGAGGTGCTGTGGAATTTCACCAATGACTTTAAATTCGCGCTTTTCCACCTCTTCGACCGGACCAAATATTCCATGTAGATAAGGATTTTCTGCCCTAGTTTTAGATGAGTTTTTAGATGAATCTTTTGATCTTCTTTGTAACCCACTCATCCCTAAACCCATGACTTTTTGACGGTAAGTGTTAAATTTTGATTTTAATTGTGTTAACCGCGGATAATCCACGGATGGGGTCACTACATTATTATTTGCCACGTTTAATTCTCCTGAGCTTTTTTCTTTGGTATTTTTCTCTTTGTTTTAAGAGCCCTCAATTCTGGTTATTCTGCCCTTCATTTTTTCTCATTTATTTTATATTTTTAATCATACGAGTTGCATTCATTCTGCAACTTAGCGCTATTTTGCATAAGTTTACTTTGCTTATAACAGCATTTTATATTTTTAGCCGCATATAAAACTAAAAAGGCAGTCATGAATGACTGCTTTTTTAAATTCCCATTAATACTTAATTAAATTCTAAAAATCAATCAATTATTGATCAATAATATCGGTACCTTTAGGCGGTGTAAAATTAAAGGTTGATGCTGGAATTGAAGGGTTTACTTTCACATTATTAAATCGGACATAGGTAGTTTGACCAAGTGAATCTTCCAAAATCATCAAACTTGGTGCCTTATTTGCCCCAAAACTAATGGTCAAGCTTTGGAATGCCCCATCACGATCTTTAGGCAACAAAGTGTAATAGGTCTTGCCTTTATCTGGTTGAGTCACACGATATGACTTCATGATTTGACTGGTATTGCCCGACAATAACAAAGCTGGCGTATTTGCGACTTGATCATCCAAGCTCTGACGAACCGCCTGTTGCAAGTCAGGATCATAAATCCAGACGGTTTTACCTGAAGTCACAATGGTTTGTTTTGATGGAGTCGTGGTTTCCCAGAAAAACTTACCAGGACGGGCAACTTTCATCACACCTTTAAAGGTCTGATTCATATGTTGTCCAGTTAAGCCTTTTTTCTGTGGAGCTTTACTGCCAGAAGTGGCTTTTGTAGTTTGCTCAAAATTTGCCGACAAACTATGGATATTACTTAACTGTCTTACCAAATTGCTCGTTGCTTGTTGCTCCGATGCTGCAACAGGCGCAGCAAAAACAGTAGTACTTATTACTGGCGCAAGTATTGCGGCACCAAATGTCATAGCACATAGGGTTTTACGAAGCATTTTCATCTCATCACCTTTTTATTTGCTGTATCGCAATTTCTTCAATGTCTCATCTTAAACCAATTTTTATTCCTAATAATTGAGAAAATAAGAAGTTTTGTATTGTTATTAATGCTTAATGTCGTTTTTTCTACATCATGATGAAGACTCAGAATGCATTTTATTCATTTACAGACATAAAAAAACCCACATCAGATGTGGGTTTTTTTCTACTAAAGCTTACGCTTCAACAGATACGTAGCGACGACCAAATTGGCCTTTCACTTCGAATTTGATCACGCCATCAGCGGTAGCAAATAAAGTATGGTCACGGCCCATACCTACATTTGTACCAGCGTGGAATTCTGTACCACGTTGACGAACAATAATGTTACCAGCAGTCACAGATTGACCACCGTACATTTTAACACCTAACATTTTAGGGTTTGAGTCACGACCGTTACGTGTCGAACCACCGGCTTTTTTATGAGCCATGTCTATTACTCCTCGTAATTAGCCTGAAATAGCAGTAATTTTCAACTCGGTAAACCATTGACGGTGACCTTGTTGTTTACGGTAATGTTTACGACGACGCATTTTAACAATACGGATTTTGTCGTGACGACCGTGGCTAACTACTTCAGCAGTTACTGTAGCACCAGCAACAACTGGAGCACCAATTTGAATACTTTCGCCGTTTACAAGCATTAATACGTCATCAAACGTAATAGTTGTACCAGTTTCAGCTTTCAATAATTCTACTTTAAGGGTTTCACCCTCAATAACACGGTGCTGTTTACCACCGCTTTGGATTACTGCGTACATATGTACTCCAAACATGCCCGTGTCGTCGTGTCGATAAAGGAATATACCGATCTTAATACGAGCGCCACTGGGGTATATATTAGGGCAAACATATTAAGTGATAACAAATCAAACAACAAGCCATTTTAATGTTTTTTTATGCGGATTGAATGTTTATTTTATAAACGATCAAAATCTAGAAAATAAATTCCTTTTACATCGGAATCTTATATTTTATAAAATGAAATAGATTTTTAAAATCAATTCGCTACTATAGACTAGCGAATGCCGGCTCAGTCACACATGAGATGAGTTGTTAGAACGGGCACCGGCTTAAGACCATTTGCTTAGTCAGGATTTAAGCAACTCTATTAAGATCTTAGCTATATCATCAGATATAGTTGTTACACTATAGAATAAGCAATTCAATTTTTAGAGGTTTCTCTTCACATGGCCATCGACTTTAAGCAAGATATTCTCGCTCCTGTTGCTTCAGACTTTGCTGCGATGGACACATTTATTAATGAAGGGATTACTTCGAAGGTTGCCCTGGTCATGTCTGTCAGCAAACATGTGGTGGAAGCTGGTGGAAAACGTATGCGCCCGATTATGTGTTTATTGGCTGCCAAGGCCTGTGGTGCAGAACATCTGGAACAGCATCGCAAACTGGCTGCGATCATTGAGATGCTCCATACTGCGACTCTGGTACATGATGATGTGGTGGATGAATCAGGATTACGTCGTGGCCGTCCAACCGCCAACGCAACCTGGAATAATCAAACTGCGGTTCTGGTCGGTGATTTCCTGATTTCACGTGCTTTCGATTTGCTGGTCGATTTAAACGACATGACCTTGCTCAAAGATTTCTCGACAGGCACCTGTGAAATTGCTGAAGGTGAAGTTCTACAATTACAGGCACAGCATCAGCCTGAAACCTCAGAACAGACTTATCTTGATATTATTCACGGTAAAACTTCACGTTTATTTGAACTGGCGACAGAAGGTGCGGCCATTTTAGCTGGCACACCGCAATACCGTGAACCACTGCGAATTTTTGCTGGTCACTTTGGCAATGCCTTTCAAATTATTGATGATATTTTAGACTACACCTCGGATGCTGAAACATTAGGTAAAAATATTGGTGATGATTTAATGGAAGGAAAACCCACTTTGCCATTAATCTCTGCACTGCAAAAAACCACTGATGAAGAACATGAAATTGTTCGCCGCAGTATTGCCACCGGTGGTACAGCACAATTAGAACGCGTTATTGACATTGTGCAGAACTGTGGCGCGCTGGATTATTGCCGCCAACGTGCAACCGAAGAAACTGAATCTGCGCTGCAAGCTTTAGATGCACTTCCTCGTACTGAATATCGCCAGGCACTGATTAACCTGACTCAACTTGCCTTAAACCGGATTCAATGATGAATTCTGAAAAAATAGATTTAATCCCCGCCTATGCATATAAATTTTAATGATCTATTTTTAAAAATGCAGGAGCAGCTTGACTCTCATCAAGCTGTTCTTGATGACTCACTGTTAATTGAGCTGGTTAACCGAATTCGACCAAATGACTCAACCAATACTGAAGAAATTAACTGCAAATTTCGTGCACTTGTACAAGCACTGCTGATTACCCCCAATGCTGTTTCTACCTTACAAAATTTTGCCTTAAAACTGATTAGCCAATATAAACAGACCAGTTTGTATGCCGATACCGGCATTTTATCTCTCGATGGTTTCTGGAATCAGCTCGCACAACGCGTAGGCGCTCATTTTTTACCGCTGATTAATGATGAAACCCAACTACAAGACTTAGTCCGTCGCGTGTTTTATCAACGTAGTGATAAGTATTGGTTAGACAGCATTTCTAATGAGGACTGGCAAAAATTATTTGCATTACTCAATCAAGGTCATGGCAATCAGGCGGAAAAACTGAAAATCAACAGTGAGCTGATTAAAGCCATCACCGTTCTGTCTTACCGGATTAGCGGAATTGGACTGTATCCGGAATTCATCAATGCACAACCCGACTTAACAGAATACGAATCACCTTTTCTGGTACAGAACCGGGAAATTATCGAATTCATTCAGCATTATAAAAAACTGCATCAAAATACCGATCCTCTGGCAATCATTGCCCCACCCGATGCCTCGCAAGCCTTGGTGATGATTGAGCAATGTCGCGATGTGGTTTTAAAAATCCGTCGTGCCATCAAGCGCATTGGCGTAAGTATCAGTCTGAATTATTTATTATCGCTTCTGGAACAATGTCTAGATCGGATCGAACTGTTAATCAACTTGATTGTTGAAAAAGACAAAATTCGTTATGAATCACTCAGCGCTTTACTGGTCGATATTACCTCTGCCATTTATGGCGAACGCAGTGTTCGTTCTTTACTTGCCAATAATAGTGAATTAGTGGCCTTACAAGTGACCGAAAATGCCAGCAAAACCGGCGAGCATTATGTAAGTACCGATAAAAAGGGTTTTTGGTCGATGTACAAGGCAGCAGCAGGTGCTGGTGTCATTATTGCCATCATGGCGACCTTGAAAATATTGACAGCACGTCTAGTTATGGCTCCACTCATGCAGGCATTTATGTTTAGCATGAACTATTCACTGGGCTTCATGCTGATTCATGTGCTCCATTTCACTGTCGCGACCAAACAGCCGGCCATGACAGCAGCGGCACTTGCAGCCACCGTACAGCATCAAAAAGGTTCTAAAACTGCACAAATTGCGGAACTTGCCGCACTGATTATTAATATTATCCGAACCCAGTTTATTGCCATTCTCGGCAACATTTCGATTGCTATTCCTACTGCAGCAGTGATTAGCCTGCTTTGGCAATACGGAATGGATGAACCACTGCTGACGCATGCTAAAGCAAGCACAACATTACATTCACTTAATCCGTTCACCTCACTGGCCATTCCCCATGCTGCCATTGCTGGAGTTTGCCTGTTTTTTTCGGGTTTGATTGCAGGTTATTTCGATAATATGGCGGTATACCGCAAAGTTGGTCCGCGTTTGAAAGTGCATGCCCATTTAAAACTGTTATTGGGTCAAGAACGCTTAAATCATTTTGCTGCATATATTGAACGGAATTTAGGTGCCTTAGCCGGAAACTTCTTATTTGGGATTATGCTTGGCAGCATGGGAACTCTGGGTTTTATTTTAGGTCTACCGCTGGATATTCGACATATTGCTTTTGCCTCAGCCAACTTCATTCAAGGCCTGATCGATATTAATGGCAGTCCTGAAATTGGCCTGATTTTTGTATCATTTTTAGGGGTATTGCTGATTGGCCTGACCAACTTATTTGTAAGTTTTAGTCTGACTATTATTGTGGCATTACGCGCACGCCGGGTTCGATTTGAACAATGGAAGCCTTTGGCCAAATTGGTGCTCACTCATTTCTTAACCCGTCCAAGTGACTTCTTTTGGCCACCGAAAACGCCATTAGAAGTAGATGAATCATTAACAACACAGAAAACGGTTTATAAGTAATTGGTTATTTTTTATTTTACTTCACAATAAAAAGTCGGTAAAAAAGAAATTAGCATAATTTACACACACTTGAAATAAAGTGTACTGATGAGTACACTTTAACCATTCATTAGTCATGCTCCAATCGACTAAGATAACAAAGGTTCCTTACATGCCATACCTATTGCTTGGTGTAGGTTTTTTCTTATTTATTTTCAGTGCATTAATGCTTTCCACCCCATCATTTCATCACTTCGATTGGGGGATGGTTGAATGGATGAGCCAGCATCGTATAGCACAATTAAATAAGATATCCATCACACTTTCTATTATAGGGGGCATGCCATTTGTGCTATTTTTAACCACAATCTGGTGTTTACACCAAGCATGGTGTAAAAAATATGCAAATGTCATTTTTACAAGTTTAGGGCTTATAGGGAGCATTGCCACGGTTTGGCTGCTTAAATATATAATTTCAAGACCTCGTCCACCCGAAATGTATCATCTGGTCAACAGCTATGGTGCTTCATTTCCCAGTGCGCATAGTATGTATGCCGCTACCTTGGGCTGTCTTGCAATTTATCTCAGTCAAAGACATCCACAGCACACTCTCATCTGTATATGTGCTTTTATATGGCTGTTGATTATGGGAATTTCAAGGGTTTACCTTGGTGTACATTTCCCCTCTGATGTCTTGGCTGGTTGGAGCATAAGTTTTATTTGGATCACATTACTTTATATGCTGTATGCCAAATTCAGCAGGACGAAAACACATTAATTTTTAGATAAAAATCTAATCGAGGTGAAACAATGATGTCTGCAAAGCTATGGGCGCCCGCCCTTACCGCTTGCGCATTAGCAACAAGTATTGCACTTGTTGGTTGTAGCAAAGATCCCAAGGATGCGCAGCAAGCTGCAGCAGCCCAACAAATGCCACCGACTGAAGTCGGTATCATTGTTGCTCAACCACAAAGCGTAGAGCAATCAGTAGAACTTTCAGGTCGTACCACGGCATTTGAAATTTCTGAAGTCCGTCCACAAACCAGTGGTGTGATTCAAAAACGTCTCTTCACTGAAGGCAGTTATGTACGTGAAGGTCAGGCGCTTTATCAAATTGATTCCAGTACCAACCGTGCAAATGTCGATAATGCCCGCGCTGCAATTGAAAGTGCTGAAGCAAACTTGAATGTTCTGCGTGTGAAAGAAGGTCGTTACCGCCAATTGGTCGGTTCAAATGCCATTTCAAAACAAGAATATGACGATATCGCTGCACAAGTAAAGTTGGCTGAAGCAACCTTGAGTGCGAACCGCGCAGTCTTGAAAAATGCCGAAATTAACTTGGGCTACTCAACCGTTCGCGCGCCAATTTCTGGTCAGAGCAACCGCTCAACAGTGACTGTGGGTGCTTTAGTGACTGCGAACCAAGCAGAACCTTTAGTGACTATTCAACGTCTAGATCCAATCTATATCGATATTAATCAGTCTAGTACTGAATTATTGCGTTTACGTCAGGAATTGAGTAAAGGCAGCTTAGACAGCAGCAACAATACCAAAGTTAGACTTAAGCTTGAAGATGGTAGCGACTACCCTATTGAAGGTCGTCTTGCATTCTCTGATGCCAGTGTCAATCCGGAAACCGGTACTGTAACTTTACGTGCCGTTTTCCCCAACCCGAACCATTTGTTGCTTCCAGGCATGTACGCTACTGCGAAAATTGTACAAGGTGTGATTCCAAATGCCCTCTTGATTCCACAAGCAGCAATTACCCGCACCCCCACCGGTCAGGCAATTGCGATGATTGTAAATGCTGAAGGCAAGGTTGAAACACGTCCGGTTGAAACTGCGGGTGTACAAGGTAAAGACTGGATCGTAACTTCTGGTTTAAAAACCGGTGAAAAAGTGATTGTTGATGGTGTTGCCAAGGTTAAAGAAGGAGCAACAGTCGTTGCCAAGCCTTATCAACCAGCCGCTGCCTCTCAAGGTGCAGGTCAACCTGCAGGAGAAGCGAATAAAGCCGCTCAACCTGCACAGCAAGCACAACCCAAAACTGAACAAAAATCTACTTCAAATACATAAGGGTAGACTAAATGGCTCACTTTTTTATTCATCGCCCGATTTTTGCATGGGTGATTGCCTTGGTCATTATGCTGGCGGGTATTTTAACCCTAAGCAAAATGCCCATTGCACAATATCCGACCATTGCGCCACCGACGGTGAGCATTTCTGCGACTTATCCAGGTGCATCTGCTGAAACTGTAGAAAATACAGTCACTCAAATTATCGAGCAGCAAATGAATGGCCTTGATGGCTTGCGCTATATTTCTTCAAATAGTGCGGGTAATGGTCAAGCCTCTATTTCGGTAAACTTTGAACAAGGCATTGATCCAGATATTGCCCAAGTTCAAGTACAAAATAAATTGCAGTCAGCAACGGCTCTTTTACCTGAAGATGTACAACGCCAAGGGATTCGAGTAACCAAGTCTGGTGCAAGTTTCTTGCAGGTATTGGCTTTCTACTCACCGAATGGTGAATTGACTGATGCCGATATTAAAGATTATGTGAACTCGAATATTTCTGAACCGCTTAGCCGTGTTGCGGGTGTGGGTGAAGTTCAAGTCTTTGGTGGTTCATACGCCATGCGTATTTGGCTCGATCCTGCCAAACTAGCCAGCTACCAGCTCTCTCCAAGTGATGTGGTAGCTGCCCTGCGTACACAAAATGCACAGGTTGCAGTCGGTCAATTGGGGGGTGCGCCTGCCGTTAAAGGTCAGGTTTTAAATGCCACCGTAAATGCACAAAGTCTGTTACAAACAGTAGACCAGTTCCGTAATATTTATCTAAAAAGTGCGGAAACTGGAGCAAAAGTGACTTTGGGTGAGGTTGCCACAGTTGAATTAGGTTCGGATAACTATCAGTTTACCTCTAAATTTAATGGTAAACCTGCTGGCGGTTTAGCGGTTAAACTCGCAACTGGCGCCAATGCATTAGATACCGCAACCGCAATTGAAGAACGTTTGGTTCAACTGCGCAAAAATTATCCGACAGGATTAAAAGACCAATTAGCGTTTGATACTACGCCATTTATTAAACTTTCAATTGAAAGTGTAGTTCACACTTTAATTGAAGCTATTGTGCTTGTATTCCTGGTGATGTTCCTGTTCTTGCAGAACTGGCGCGCGACCATTATTCCGACCATGGCAGTACCTGTGGTGGTATTGGGTACCTTTGCGGTTATTAACTTGTTCGGCTTCTCGATTAACACGCTCACGATGTTTGCTATGGTCCTTGCCATTGGTCTACTGGTGGATGATGCGATTGTTGTGGTCGAAAACGTTGAACGTATTATGGCGGAAGAACACCTCGAGCCTGTTGAAGCGACTGAAAAGTCGATGAGTCAGATCTCTGGTGCACTGGTGGGTATTACCACCGTCTTGTCTGCAGTATTCATTCCAATGGCGTTCTTTAGCGGAACCACTGGGGTCATTTACCGCCAGTTCTCGATTACGCTGGTTACCGCAATGATTTTGTCACTAATTGTGGCATTAACATTCACTCCTGCACTATGTGCAACCCTATTAAAGCAGCATGATAAAAACAAAGAGCAGAGCAATGGTTTCTTTGCCCGTTTCTTCCGTGGATTTAATAGCCGTTTCGACCGTATGGCCCAAGGCTACCAAAACTGGGTAGGAAAACTGTTAATTCATAAAGTCATTGCCGGTGCGATTTATGCGGTAGTGATTGTCGGTCTATTGTTCTTGTTCAAAAGCCTGCCAAGTTCATTTTTACCGGATGAAGACCAGGGTGTGGTGATAACACTGGTTCAACTTCCTCCAAATGCCGCTCTTGATCGTACTGAAAAAGTCATTGACCAGATGACGAATTTCTTCTTGGAAAATGAAAAAGCCAATGTCGACTCGGTCTTTAGTGTCGCCGGTTTCTCCTTCACTGGTGTCGGTCAAAATGCCGGTCTTGCCTTTATTAAGCTAAAAGACTGGAAAGAACGGACTAGTAAAGAGTCTGCTGTGGGTGCCATTATTCAACGTGGTATGGCACTTAACGTGATTGCCAAAGATGCCTCTTATGTCATGCCCTTACAGCTTCCTGCAATGCCTGAACTGGGTATTTCTGCAGGCTTTAACTTGATGTTGCAAGATGCAGCGGGTAATGGTCATGAAAAACTGCTGGCTGCACGTAACATGATCTTAGGGATGGCTGCTCAGGACAAACGTCTGGCCGGTGTACGTCCAAATGGCCAAGAAGACACGCCACAGTACAAGATTTATGTGGATAATGAAAAAGCCAGCGCTATGGGCGTCAGTATTGCAGAAATCAACAGCACCATGAGTATTGCGTGGGGTGGTTCATACATTAATGACTTTATCGACCGCGGTCGTGTGAAGAAAGTTTATGTACAGGCAATTCCTGACGCACGCATGATGCCGGAAGATCTCAACAAGTGGTATGTGCGTAATAATACAGGTCAAATGGTTCCGTTTTCATCATTTGCAACCGGTGAATGGACTTATGGTTCACCACGTTTAGAGCGTTATAACGGTATTGCATCTGTCAACATTCAGGGTACGCCTGCTCCGGGTGTCAGCTCGGGTGAGGCTATGCTTGCCATGGAAGAAATCATCGCCAAATTGCCTGAAATGGGTATGACCGGTTTTGACTATGAATGGACAGGTTTATCTTTGGAAGAACGTGAATCTGGCTCACAAACCCTGGGTTTATATGCGCTTTCAATGCTGATTGTATTCCTGTGTCTGGCTGCACTGTATGAGAGCTGGTCAATTCCATTCTCAGTCATGCTGGTGATTCCACTGGGTATTGTCGGTGCAATCGGCCTGACTTTCTTGGGTATGGTTCTGCTAAAAGATCCAAACCTGTCGAATAACATTTACTTCCAGGTGGCGATTATTGCCGTCATTGGTTTGGCTGCAAAAAATGCGATCCTGATTGTAGAGTTCGCCAAGGAACTGCAAGAAGATAAAGGCGAGCCTTTACTTGAAGCAACCCTTCATGCCGCAAAAATGCGTTTACGTCCAATTATCATGACCACTTTAGCCTTCGGTTTTGGTGTACTTCCACTTGCCCTTTCTTCGGGTGCGGGTGCAGGTAGCCAACACTCGGTCGGTTATGGTGTACTGGGCGGCGTTATCAGTTCGACTTTATTGGGTATTTTCTTTATTCCGGTGTTCTATGTCTGGATTCGAAGTATCTTTAAATTTAAACCTAAAAAACCAAATAATCAGGAGCAAACATCGTGATGCAAAAGGTATGGTCTATTTCAGGTCGTAGCATTGCGGTATCTGCACTTGCGCTTGCTTTGACAGCCTGTCAAAGCATGCGTGGCCCAGAGCCCGTAGCTCAAGCGAATATTCCAGAACAGGGCTATTTAACTGCCAGTTCTGGTCCTTCAATTGCTGAACAAGGTTATAAAGACTTTTTTGCCGATCAACGCTTATTACAAGTGCTTGATCTGGCATTGGCCAATAACCGTGATTTGCGCATTTCGACATTGAATATTCAACGTGCACAGCAACAGTATCAAATTACCCAGAACAACCAGCTGCCCACCATTGGTGCCAGTGGTAGTGTGCTTCGTCAAGACACGCTCACTAGCAATGGTGCACAGACCAATTACAATGTTGGTCTGGGTGTAACTGCCTACGAACTGGATTTTTGGGGTCGTGTCCGTAGCTTAAAAGACAATGCTTTAGATACGTATCTAGCAACGTCAAGTGCACGTGATGCCACCCAAATTGCACTGGTCGGTCAGGTTGCTCAAGCATGGCTGGACTATTCTTTTGCCAATGCAAACTTAAGGTTTGCGGAGGACACCCTGAAAACTCAACTAGAGTCTTATAACCTCAACAGGAAACGTTTTGATGTCGGTATCGACAGTGAAATTCCTGTTCGTCAGGCACAGATCTCGGTAGAAACCGCACGTAATGATGTTGCCAATTACAAGACCCAAATTGCTCAAGCACAGAACCTGCTTAACCTGCTTGTAGGTCAAGCGGTTCCTGCAAACTTGCTACCGGTTCAACGTGTAACGCGTATTACCACCAACAATGCACTCACTGCAGGCTTACCAAGTGACTTGCTCACCAACCGTCCTGATATACGTGCTGCTGAGTATCAACTTTCTGCAGCGGGTGCCAATATTGTTGCGGCTAAAGCACGTTTGTTCCCGACCATTAGTTTGACCGGTAATGCAGGCTATGCTTCAACCAGCTTAAGTGATCTGTTCAAATCAGGCGGATTTGTCTGGTCATTTGGTCCAAGTATTGATCTCCCAATTTTCGATTGGGGCACCCGTCAAGCCAACATCAAAATTTCAGAAACAGATCAGCAAATTGCATTATCTGACTATGAAAGATCGATTCAGTCCGCTTTCCGCGAAGTGAATGATGCCTTGGCTGTACGTCAAAATATTGGTGACCGTTTAGCGGCGCAGCGTCGTCTGGTGGATGCAACCAATACCACTTACCGACTGTCCAATGCCCGCTTTCGTGCCGGTATTGACAGCTACTTATCGGTACTGGATGCACAACGTACGTCTTATACAGCTGAACAAGGTTTATTGTTGCTTGAACAAGCCAACATGAATAACCAGATTGAAATCTATAAAACACTCGGGGGTGGTATTAAAGCCAACACCAGTGATGTCGTTATACAACCAGCTTCTACTGCTGAACAAAAAGCTGCAAACAGCGCTGAATAAATTTTAGCCTTGTTAAAAAGCCTGCTCTTGCAGGCTTTTTTATTGCTTTTTAAGGCTCGATTTCCTATCTTCACTACAACCTCTTTTATTTGAATATCAAAAAATGCTTTTAAGTAATCTAGAATCTGTTCCGGGACATACCATTATCCGCCAAATTGATGTGGTCTATGGCAGTACCGTTCGCAGCAAACATGTCGGACGTGATTTGCTTGCCGGCTTAAAAAATATCGTCGGTGGTGAACTGACTGCATATACCGAATTGCTTGAAGAGTCCCGTCAGGAAGCCATGAGCCGTATGATTGAAAAAGCCAAATCTATCGGTGCAAACGCGGTAGTCGGTATCCGATTTTCAACTTCAAATATTGCGCAGGGTGCTTCGGAACTTTTTGTTTATGGCACTGCCGTGGTAGTTGAAGCCAATACACAAAACCTGCCTGATCCCTTCCCGACTCAAGGCTAAGTTATGGATGCCTTGATATTTAAAATAGCCATTTTTGTGATTTTATTTGCGATTGGCTGGGGCTTTGGACGTCATGTCGAAAGAAAGCATTTAAATGAACTGGATGAACAAGAACAGCGTCTGGCTTATATTACGCTGGATAATAGCCGTTTTAAGATCTCACCTCATGATGGGCAATTGGTGAGTAGCAATGTGGTCATTTCCCATGACTACTTCAAATATGTCATTGCCAATATTGAGAACTTTTTCGGTGGTCGTTTAACCCATTATGAAAGTGTGGTTGAACGTGCTAGGCGTGAAGCCATTGTGCGTTTAAAACTGGAAGCAGAAAAAATGGGCGCGTCCCATATTATGGGCTTTCGATTAAGTACCACTGAACTAGGCATGCAAGGTGGGATGGTCGAAGTATTTGCTTATGGAACGGCGATACAGAGTTAATAAATCTATTTGAATCCATTGCTCAGTATTGATATTCGTCTACAAAACTTTTGGGAAATTGATACTGGGCTCCGTCAAATTTAAGCCTGAATTTTTGCCAGGATAATTTAAAGTTCAACTTTTTACAATTTTCCCGACTCCCTGTCCTTTCATGATGCTTTATTTAACTGCATAACTGAATATCTTAGTAGCGATTCGTTTTTTACTTTGCATCACTTTTTTACTTTGCATCACTCATACAGAATTTCTTTCATCGATATCTGCATTAAGGATTGGCCAAAGCTGAGTTCGAAAATGAAAAAGAGCTTAGACATGCACTCCATAAGAAAAATCTTTTTTCATCATTAAAGTACATGCTCAACTCAAATTTGGTTTGATAAGTCTGCCTAGCTTTAAGTAAACGATTATTTTACCTTCATCTTGCGAATCATTTTATACAGTGTGGATGGCGATAAACGCGAAACTAAAACGCCCAGTTTTTCTTTACGTCCCCCAACCACAATATATTCTTCCTCTGCAAGCAAAGACCTGACTACAATTTTGGCAAATTCATCAGGTTGTAAACCATTTTCAATCGCTTCATCCTGATGACCCTGAGCTTTGCCTTCGCCATTTAAAGCATTAAATGAAACATTGGTTTTAACAAAGCCCGGAAAAATGACCGAAACACCCACGCCATCATCCGCCACTTCTGCTCTTAAGCTGTTTGCCCACATATGAATAGCGGCTTTGGCTGCTGAATACGATGCTCGGTATTGGGTTCCCAATAAACCTGCGACACTGGAAACAAAAGCAATTCGACCTGATTTTTGCTTTAAGAAAGTCGGCAAAACAGTTTTGGTGAGGAACACTTGAGAGAAATAATCCACTTCCATGATGGCACGCTCAGTTTGCATGGTGGTATCGGCAATCAAGGCACGCTGGCTGAGTCCGGCATTGTTGATCAGCCAATCAATACGCCCCTTTTGATTCAACACCTGTTCATAAGCATGGCGGACTTGCGTTTCATCGGTAATGTCAGCAACCACTAAAATGTGCTGATCCGGATTGACTAAACTTTGACGAACATTTTCCAGTTCATCCTTACGACGGGCAGTAAGTACTATCTGTGCCCCCTGTAAGGCACACTCTTGTGCAAGAGCCTTACCCAAACCTGAAGATGCACCGGTAATCCATACCACTTTATTATTTAAACTATCCTGCTTCGTCATCTGGTTATTCCTTATCCCATTTAAGATTGATAATATGTTGATATATTAATACATTTATAGTTTGTTAATATTTTTGCTCATGATTTAAAAACATCAGAAAATGATCAAAATAACGATGGGTCATTTGCGAATCGTACTGTGTACCCAGCTTTTCTAAACGCTTATAGCCCATTTGAGTAGTCAAATGAATTACGCCATTTAAAGTTTTATCGACCACCAAATTAAATTTCAATATGTTCTTAGGTTCACGAACCAGGCTGGTTACGCCTTGATCGATCATCTGGGTAAACGCTTTTAAGCCGGGCGAAACATAATGCGTATTGCCCTTTTTCAGTTGCTCCACACATTCCAGCAACTCCACCACCAAGACATGATCGACATTATAAGAAATATAATTCTGACCATTTTCCTCATAGGCTTTAGCTTTCAGATAATTCACCATCGGAACCAGGCGATCATTGCCGAAAAAGGAAACTGACCATGGCATATATTTATGGACGGTATCTAAAATTTGTTGCACCATTCTTTCAGATTCCCCATCGGCTGTAGTCGACAATCGGGCAATTTCACCAAAAACCTGATCGACAATTTCACAGGAAATATCTGCCAGCACCTTGCCTAGGGGCTTGGCTAAACTTTGCGTTTCCCCCTGATTCAATTGCTGATGAATCTGCTGAAACCGCTGGTGAGTTTCTCGGCTCAATTTTAAAGAAATTATATAGTTCATAATGATAATATCCTTTTAGAATTGTTCTGCGATCATTTGCGCTGTTTTTATTTAACTCTTATCATAAGATCTTATTCAGGGTATGCCAATTGCATAAAGTTTGCATTTGGTGAAGCTGCCTCATTCGGTAATTTTTTTGCTACAATAGTCCTAATTTTTCATTCACTTTTGATCTGTTCTGACTATGACTGATTCTGCGCAAAATATTGCTACGACATACGATCCTACCGAGATCGAGAAAAAATGGTACAAGACTTGGGAAGAAAATGGCTACTTTAAGCCGTCTCGAAAAGGCGACTCCTTCTGTATCATGATTCCGCCCCCAAACGTCACTGGTAACTTGCACATGGGTCATGGTTTTAACAATGCCATTATGGATGCATTGACCCGCTATAACCGTATGTTGGGTAAAAATACCTTGTGGCAACCGGGGACTGACCATGCCGGTATTGCAACCCAGATGGTGGTTGAGCGTCAATTGGCTGCACAAGACATCAGCCGTCATGACTTGGGCCGTGAAAAGTTCATTGAAAAAGTCTGGGAATGGAAAGAACAGTCTGGCGGCAACATTACCCGTCAAATTCGTCGCCTCGGTTCTTCTGTAGACTGGTCGCGTGAACGCTTCACCATGGATGATGGTCTTTCCAACGCAGTAAAAGAAGTCTTCGTACGCTTACATAAAGAAGGCTTGATTTACCGTGGTAAACGCCTGGTGAACTGGGATCCGAAACTGCAAACTGCGCTGTCTGACCTTGAAGTTGAATCAGTAGAAGAAAAAGGTTCACTCTGGCACTTTAAATATTTCTTTGAAGATAAAGACCTTCGTACCAAAGATGGCAATAACTTCCTTGTTGTAGCAACAACGCGTCCTGAAACATTGCTTGGTGACTCGGCTGTTGCAGTACACCCTGAAGATGAACGTTATGCACACCTGGTCGGCAAGAACATCGTTCTGCCAATTACAGGCCGCCTGGTTCCTGTGGTGGCTGATGAATATGTTGAAAAAGACTTCGGTACAGGCTGTGTAAAAATCACCCCTGCGCATGATTTCAATGACTATGAAGTAGGTAAACGTTGCAACTTGCCAATCATCAACATCTTCAACAAAAATGCTGAAGTGCTGGCTGAGTTTGAATACATTGCCAAAGCAGGCGAACAGATTTCTAAAACCATTCCTGCACCTGCAGACTATATTGGTTTAGAGCGTTTTGCTGCACGTAAAAAACTGGTTGAACAAGCTGAAGCTGAAGGCTGGTTAGACCAAATCCAGCCGTATGACTTGAAAGCACCTCGCGGTGACCGTTCAGGCGTAATCGTTGAACCATTATTGACTGACCAGTGGTATGTAAAAATTGCCCCACTTGCTGAACCTGCCATTAAAGCGGTGAAAGATGGCGAGATTAAATTTGTGCCTGAGCAATACAGCAACATGTACATGGCCTGGATGAACAACATCCAAGACTGGTGTATCTCACGTCAACTCTGGTGGGGTCACCGCATTCCAGCTTGGTACGATGTAGATGGCAACATCTATGTAGGTCGTAATGAAGCGGAAGTGCGTGAAGAAAATGGCATTGCGGCTGATGTTGAACTGAAACAAGACGAAGATGTTTTGGATACCTGGTTCTCATCTGGTCTTTGGACATTCTCAACTTTAGGTTGGACGGGTGATGCCAAGAAAGATGCGGAAAACTATTTCCTTAATACTTTCCACCCAACAGATGTATTGGTCACCGGTTTTGACATCATCTTCTTCTGGGTTGCCCGCATGATCATGATGACCATGCATTTCATGAAAAATGAAGATGGCACGCCGCAAGTTCCGTTTAAAACTGTGTATGTACATGGTTTGGTACGTGATGGCGAAGGTCAGAAGATGTCTAAATCTAAAGGTAACGTACTTGATCCTTTAGACTTGATTGACGGTGTAGATTTAGAAACTCTGGTACAAAAACGTACTACAGGACTAATGAATCCGAAACAGGCGGCGAAGATTGAAAAATCGACCCGTAAAGAATTTCCGGAAGGCATTCAGGCTTACGGTACGGATGCCGTTCGTTTCACCTTCTGTGCGCTTGCCAATACCGGTCGTGACATCAAGTTCGACATGAAACGTGTTGAAGGCTACCGTAACTTCTGTAACAAAATCTGGAACGGTACCCGTTTCGTGCTGATGAATGTTGAAGGTCAAACGGTGGGTCAAACTGCACGTCCTGATCTTTGGGAATTACCTGAACAATGGATCGTGAGCCGTCTACAAAAAGCGGAACAAGCCGTTCAACAAGCATTTGCAACCTACCGTTTAGACTTGGCTGCACAAGCAATTTACGAGTTCATCTGGAATGAATACTGTGACTGGTATGTAGAATTAACTAAGCCAGTTCTGAACGATGAAAACGTATCTGAAGAACGTAAAGCAGAAGTTCGTCGTGTTCTTCTTGCGGTAATGGAAGCATCTTTACGTCTTGCACACCCAATCATGCCGTACCTGACTGAAGAAATTTGGCAAACCCTTGCACCAATGATTGGCTTGGGCGGCGAAACCATTATGACTGCGGCTTACCCTGTTGCAGATCAAGCACTCATTAACGACCAAGCTGAAGCAGATATGCACTGGCTACAAGGTTTGATTGGCGCGGTTCGTAATATCCGTGGTGAAATGGGCTTAGGTAATGCGCGTTTACTTCCAGTATTAATGCAAAACATCACTGATGCTGAAGTTGCGCAAATTTCACGTATCGAACCTTTGTTTAAAGCATTGGCGAAAGTGGAAAGCATCACTTACTTGGCAGATGGCGAACAACCACCATTGTCATCATCTTCTGTAGTCGGTCATGCGTCTGTCTTTGTTCCAATGAAGGGTTTAATTGACCCTAAAGCGGAATTGGGCCGTTTACAAAAAGACTTCGACAAAGTGCAAAAGCAGCATGACCAGATTGCAGGCAAACTTGCAAATGAAGGTTTTGTGGCAAAAGCACCTGCTGCTGTAGTTGAAGGTGAAAAAGTGAAACTTGCTGAATTGGCTGACCAGTTAGTGAAAATTCAAGCGAATATGGATCAGATTGCAGCGCTTTAATGCTTTAGTTTGATTTGAAAAAACCCCTCAGTTGAGGGGTTTTTTTATTAAAAATCAGAAATATATTTGGTACTATAAGATTATTAAAACTTTAATTAATACTACAGTATGACGAATATAGATAAATATGGATTTTCTGCCGACAGACCAATTAAAAATTTGGAAGATGATTTATTAGGTAGAGCCGATTTTTCTAAAAATTTAAGTGATGCTATTTCACAATGGAAAGGTAATGATAGTTTAGTTATTGCTCTGCATGGAGATTGGGGCGCCGGTAAATCATCTATAAAAAATATGGCTTTAGCACATTCCAAAAAACAAGAAAACTCACCGACAATTATAGAGTTTTCACCTTGGGAATGGTCAGCTCAAGATAAGATTGTTCAAGCTTTCTTTGATGAAATATCAAAATCTATAGGAAGAAAAAACTCCTCCCAAGAAGATCAAAATTTAGCAAATATATTCTCTAGATATGGTAACCATTTATCTACAGCTCACACCCTTCTTAAAGGTGCTAATCTTGCATTACCATTAATTATAACTGCAATATTAAGTACAGGCTTAATTAGTAGTTACTTTACTGATAATGCCCAATTACCAATACTCATTGCAACCATCACTTCTTTTATCGCTTTAATTTTACCTGCTACGGAAAAAGGAAGTGAATACTTGGGTAAACTTTCGGAAAATTACGAAAAGAAAGCAAAGTTAAATGAGAAAAATTTAACAGAAATTCGTGAAGAGCTCATTGAAGCTTTAGGTAAAAGACAGACTCCTCTTTTGATTGTTATGGATGATTTAGATCGTCTTACAACCCCAGAGTTAAGGATGATTTTCCAATTAATTAAAGCTAACACTGATTTTCCAAATGTAATATTTTCACTACTATTTCAAAAAGATATTGTTGAAAAGAAGCTCACCGATAGCACACAGTCTGGTGAAAATTATTTAGAAAAAATTATTCAAATTCCTTTTACAATTCCTCAAATTCAACTGAAACAAGTCCATGAAGTCTTATTTAAGCTATTAAACAATGTGATAAATAGCCACACTGATGCAGACAAAAAATTTGATCAAGAGAGATGGGCTGAGATATATCATAATGGTTTAAAAAATTATTTTAATAATTTGAGGAATGTTTATAGATTCAACTCTACTCTTTCTTTTAATTTTAATCTATTTAAGAATAATGATATTTTCGAAGCAGATCCAATAGATTTGGTTGGTATTGAATGCTTAAGAGTATTTGAGCCAACTGTGTATGAGAGAGTTTCTCAATCTAAAAAAGCTTTCACAACTTTACGTTCAAGTTCAGGCGATAATCAAGCAGACAAAGTAAAATATTCAAAAGTAATTGAAGATGTTATCAAAAGTTCATCTGAAGAAAATAGAGAGTCTGTGAAAGGTATTTTAGAATGTCTTTTTCCAACTACTCAATGGATCACTAGCAACTATTATCATCACTACGAATCGTACCAAGAATGGTTTACACAATTAAGAATCTGTCATAAAGACCATTTTGATAAATATTTCAAACTTAGTTTTGATAGTGAAGATTTTTCGACATCAGATTTTGTAAGCTTTCTACAATTAACCGCTGATAGAGAACCACTTAAAGAACATATACTTTCTCTAGATACTAGAAATGTATTAGAAGATTTTTTATCTAAATTTGAAGCTTATAGTAAACAAGTACCGCATGAAAACTTTAATTCATATCTCTATGCAATGTTAGATGCTGCTGATGAAATCAACAGCGAATCTAGTAAATTTTTAGGTTTTTCGGCACAAACGCATTTATTCAGATTATCCTCTTGGTGTTTACAAGATATTCAGGATATAAAGTCTCGAGCTAAACTTTTGATTGATTACATTAGGGTCTGTTGACATTTCAAGTATAGAATTTACCCGATAAAGGTAGCCAAATAAATACACAAGCTAATGCAACTGCACCCTCATAGCTACACTTTAGCTTATCATATCGTGTTGCTATTCCTCTGAACTGCTTTAACC
>NZ_JAZQPV010000022.1:0-13968 GCF_045628685.1 Acinetobacter sp. | reverse complement strand
CTGTAGAAAGCTTGATTTATCAAAACCAAAAAGCTTATTACGATGCATTGCAAGCGAGTACAGATCGCTCAGATTCTGCACTTTTTATTGAGTTTATTTTGCAGATGATTCTAGATGCGATACTCAGTTCTGATGCCAGCGATCAAGATACCGCTCAAGCTAGCGTACAAGTTAGCGATCAAGTTAAACGTCTTATCCAGAATATGGAGCTGAAGGAATATAGCCTAACTGAGCTGATGGCTCTATTAGACTTGTCCCACCGAGCAACATTCCAAAAAAATTATTTAACTCCAGCATTAGAAGCAGGTGTGGTTGAACGTACCCTTCCTGATAAGCCTAAGAGTCCTAAGCAAAAATAAAAATTAAAAAATTGAACTATACTGAGGTTGATGTGATGATTAATATCACAAGGAATTAATTGTAATGTTATAACATTATAATTATTTTTAAGTATAATGTTCTGCTATAATGCCGTACGCCATTTCAAATCCTGAATTCGGATTTGAACAAGATTTTAAAGTGATTTAATGCATTAAATCTAATTTGGGGCAATTAATTTTTTTTACTCAATAAAATTAATGGGTTGGCTTCCAAATTTAATTGATGCCCCCCTTAAGATGTGACTGAATTGCTGTTGGTAAAAAATTAGGAATTATAAAATTATATAACTTTAGTTAGATGCTACGTCTCTTGTTTTGCCTTAACTTTGAATCATCGAAAACAAGTTTAAAAGGACAATAACAATGGGTCTTATCCGTTTACCGAATACAGCAACTGCTGATGAAGTTGCACAAGCATTAAAAGAACATGGTCATTGTATTATTGAAAATTTAGTTTCGCCTGAGGTGATGGATTGTATCGCAGAAGAAACACATGAACATGTTTATTCTAGTCCATATGGAGAAGATGTATTTTTAGGTAAAAAAATCCAGCGAACAGGTGCTCTTGTTGCACGTTCTAAAACAGCTCGTGAAAAAATTATTACACATCCCCTTATGTTGGCGGCAGCGAAAAAACATTTGCATAAATCATCTACAATACAGTTGCAGCTGACGCAAATTATTACTGTTAATCCTGGTTCGCCAGCTCAAGTTTTACATCAAGATCAATTAACTTGGGATTTTTTTGAGTTTCCAGATGATTTTGAACCACAGTTCAACACACTATGGGCAATGACTGAATACACTGAAGAAAATGGAGCAACACGTGTAGTTCCAAACAGTATGTATGTAGGAGCTCGACAAAAATTTGTGCAAGAACAAACAATTCCTGCTGAAATGAGTAAAGGTTCAGTACTCATCTATACAGGTAAAATTTACCATGGTGCTGGAACGAACAATACAGATAAAATTCGTCAAGCAATCAATGTGAATTATTGTGCTGGCTGGTTAAGACAGGAAGAAAATCAATATTTAGCTACACCACCAGAAATTGCACAAACATTAGATGATGAATTATTAAAGCTAATGGGATATCAATGTGCATGCTTTGCATTAGGCTATGTACGTGACTTCGAAGACCCGCTAGATGTATTTAGAGGTAAGGAAGAGAGACATTCAGCAGGTCTAAATGTCACGGTTGCTTCAGGAAATGATGTCATTAAAGAATATGCAAAAGAGGTTGGTGAGCACGTTTAATCTTTAAATTTATTAAATACCTCTCACTTGAATAGTTGTTAGATAAAGACAATATATTCAGATGAGAGGCTTCTTCTATGTGTAAATATTATTTAAAAGCAAAGTTCCAAGAATTAATTTATCTGACTGGCATATTAATTGCTACTTATATATTGGAAAGTATATGAGCTACGAAAGATATGCTAAAAGAAAACTTAATTATTGAAAACTCACTACTTTTGGCAAAAAACTATCTAGATGCTGAAGGTGCGATGTTTTATTGGATTGATGAAGATCAACGTAAGGCTCAAATTCATCATAATATTGAAGCTCCAAAGGAATTCATTCATAAATATCATCACCATTTTCAAGATTGTGATCCTTTAAATGTTGACTACTTTCTGAAGAGTCATGACAACATGAACTATCTCAATTCAATTCCAGACACAACGCTAGACATACATCGCTATAAAACCTTCACAGCAGATTTAAATATCAATGAAATTTTTGAAGTTGTGTTTTGGGAAAATGACCATGCATTTGCAGGTATAGCGATTACAAATCCAAATGAAGAGAAGAAAAAAGATTTAACGTCAAATCAAGCACTTTATAATATTCTTAAAACCAATATTTTTAATATTGAAGGTATTAAAAATAAAGTGATTGCAAATTATCTAGATCAAGCAGCATTAACTTATCGTGAAAAACAGCTTTGTTTTTTGATATTAAAAGGTTATGCGAATCAGGATATTTCAGAACAAATGGGCATTTCAGTCGGCACAGTTAAAATCAATACCAATAGAATATTTGAAAAATTAGATGTACCCAATCGATTGGCATTGACTGTGTTGCTCAATCAGTTGATTTAAAAATATAAAGTTGTTTTGATATATAACAATAATGATTAATGAATTAAAGTTTCCGAAGGTAATTCACCAAACATCGTTTTATAGTTTGAAGTGAAATTACTGGCATGCCAGAAGCCCCATTTGCAGGCAATATCTTGTACCGATTCGATTCTATGATCTGCTTTTTTTAAGTCCCGCCGAACTCTGTTTAAACGAACTGCCTTTAAATATTGAGCAGGGCTTGTTCCCATAATTTCATGAAAACAGTGTTGAAGCACTTTCTGACTAACACCCACTTCTTTGCATATCTCTGTCATAGAAGGGGGAATAGAGGGATCTTCGAGAATTAACTCTTTGACATGATTTACAATTTTTTTGTGAGAATAAATTTTCTTTGCGAGAGTATTTTCATAAATACTGAATGAAGAGAACAGTAAGCAAAAAATTTCATCCAAAATAAAGTGTTCATTTACTGATGAAGGAAGTTCTGCATGTGCTGTAGCATGGCTGAAAAGGTGTATTAACAGTGATTTTAATTCATTAAATTGGGCAGTATTGGCATGTAAATGAGGATGTAAGCAGAAAAAATCATTGAGATTTTCACATTCTTCGAGACAAGAGAGTGCATCCATAATTTGATTTGGGATCGCAATGCCAATCGTTAAATTATTGCTACAGGTGCGATAATCCATAATCTCATTTGGATTTAGTGTCATAGGAGTGTCAATATCAACTACTTGATTACGAAAGAATGAGACACCTTCCTGCTGAATAGGAAGGATAAAACAGCGTGAATCATGCCAAGAAGCACCAATTTGATGCACAGATTGACTACAACCTTCCAAAATAAATTGAATATCCCCCAGCCATAACTCCTGCAAACGACCACTAAACTTGCCCATGCTAATTTGTTCGTATTGTTGATCCCAGCCTTGAATGAACAGAGCTTGTTCGTCTGCATCATTAAAATACAAAGGTGGAGTAATTTGATTGTTTTTTTGGGATTCAAACATGGCAGTCGAATTTTACTGTTGAACTAACCAAAACATTAAGCAAATTTGGTGCCATAAAATAAACTCTAAAAAGAACAATTTTTGTTAAATGATTTTTTAACTTCATTCCACAATTCATACATCGAAATAAATAACAACGAATCACTTTGCTGATTTGGATGACATAAAACTAGTTGAAAAATGTCATCCAAAAGGTGGAAGTTAGAGATTGGGAGAGAAGAAGTATGTCACTCAAAAAAGGCACTTTAAGTTGGTATATGGTCACAGCCATAGGGGTCTCCATCGTCATTGCAGGCCAATTTTCAGGTTGGAATTTTGGCTTGGAATATGGTTGGAGCAATATGTGTATCGCTTTCGCTATTATGTTTATGTTTTATTTGGGTTTCACTCAATGTATTTCTGAGCTTGCAGCGGCTTGGCCTAATGCAGGTGGGTTGAGTTCTTTTGTACGTCGTGCATTTGGCCATTTGGCAGGATCTTTCTCAGGCATCACGATTGGTTTAGCACTTATTTCATGTGCAGGTGTGGTTGCCACTTTTATTGTGGGCTATGCCTCTTCACTATTCACTATGAATGAATCACTCATCAAACTGATTTTATTTGTCTTTGTTGTAGCGATTAGTTTACGTGGTGCAAAAGATTTAGTTTCGATCACCTTAATTGTAGGTGCAATTGCCGTTGCAACTTTGTTTATCTTCTCTGGTGGTGTTGCACCATCATTTAATGCAGATAATTTAGAAATTTCGAATATGCCAATTTCTTTAGTGGGAATTGCAGCAGCGATTCCATTTGCACTATGGATGTTCGTCGGTATTGAACATACCGTGTCATGTTCAGAAGAAACCAAGAATCCTGCGAAAGATGTACCTAAAGGATTAACACTAGGGCTATTAATATTAGCTTCAACAGCAACATGTTTATTACTTGCTGCACCAGGTGCAGTGGGTACAAGTCAACTTACGAGCGTGTTAGATCCATTATTAGCGGGTATTGCTACAGAACAAGTTGTTTTAAAAAATATAGTGACCTTTGGCGTTCTACTTGGCTTATTGGCAGGCTTCTTCTCTATTGTCTATTCAGCATCTCGCCAACTATTTGATGTGGCACGTGAAGGTGTCATTCCATCAGTAATTGCCAAAGTGAATCAAAGTGGCACACCTGTTTATTCAGTACTCTTTGTGGCGATTGCCGGCTTTGGTATCTCATTACTTGATCCTGAACGTGTGATGCTCGGTGTTGTTGTGATGTTTACCTTCACTTATGTACTTACTAGCGCAGCATTTATTTACCTACGTCGTAGTCAAGCACATGTAGAACGTCCTTACAAAGCGATTGGTGGAGTGTATTTAGGGTATGTCATGTTAATTGCATCATCACTGTTATTCGTGACTGCATTTAAGTTTGATCTTGTAGTGCTTGGACCATTCCTGATTTTGATGGTGTGTATGGGTAGCCAATACTTCAGCAAGATGATGAGTGTGAAAAAAACGCACACTTTAGCAAAGTAAGGAGGTTAAGGACATGATTCAACTAGAACCAGTAGATTATCTTGAAACACTGATTCAGCAGGCTTTACCTCGATGGAATATTACACCAGAGGCATCACTGAAGCTGTTGAGTTACTCTGAAAATGCCACCTTTCTTGTGTCAGATGAAGAACAAAAATGGGTACTTCGAGTGAATCGCCCTGACTATCATACTGAAAATGGAATTCGTTCCGAACTAGCTTGGATGAAAGCACTGCGAGAAGAGACAGGACTTGAAACACCACTCGCAATCGAAGGATTAGATGGAGATGTTTTACAGTTTATTGATGAACCAAAAACCAATACCCTGCGTACGATGGCACTGTTCCATTTTATTGAAGGAAAACATCCCGAATCAGAAGATTTAGTCGCTGCTTTTAATCAATTGGGTGCAATGACAGCAAAGTTACACGTTCATGCAAAGCAATGGAAAAGACCTGAATATTTTGAGCGCTTACATTGGGATTTGGATGGTGCTTTTGGTCTAAAACCAAATTGGGGGCATTGGAAAACAGGTTTTGCTGCAAACATTCAGGGCATAGAAATTGTTGAAAAAGCTGCTGTCTATATGGAAAAGCGTTTGCATCGTTATGGTCAATCTAATGATCGCTATGGATTAATTCATTCTGACTTTAGAACTGCCAATCTTTTTGTTCACGAGGGTAAAACCAAAATACTGGATTTCGACGATTGTGGTTTTGGGTGGTACTTATATGATCTCGCATCATCTATGACATTTTTAGAACTTCATGAGCAACGAGATGAAATTATTCATTCATGGCTTGATGGTTATTTAGAAGTTGCGCCATTGTCTGAAGCAGATTTAGCTGAAATTCCAGTATTTATGCTGTTAAGACGACTTGTGATTATGGGGTGGGCAGGTTCACATCCAGATACAGAGCTTGCCCAGGAAATGGGTGTCCAATACACCATCGATACAATTGAATTTGCAAAACAATATCTAGCAAATCAAGTTTTTGATCATCAAAGTTTATATAAAAAAGGCGCTTAAAATATGAATAGTTCAGTGCATCAAATCAATAATTCTCTATTAATGCGTCGTAAACGTGTCATGGGGCAATCCCCATTGTTTTATCAACAACCTTTACATTTAGTGAAAGGAGAAGGTGTTTATCTTTACGATGCTGATGGTAAAACCTATTTAGATTGTTATAACAATATTCCTGTTGTTGGACATTGTAATCCACACGTGGTTCAAGCGATCTATGAACAGGCGCAAATACTGAATGTGCATAGCCGTTATTTAAGTGACAATATTGTGAGTTATGGTGAGCGATTACTCGCCACATTTAAAGCGGGTTTTGATCAAATCATCTTTACATGTTCAGGTTCAGAAGCGAATGACCAAGCATTACGGATTGTGCGTCAGGTAACTGAAGCCCAAGGCATCATTTGTTCAAATTATGCTTATCATGGGAATACCGCAGCCGTGGACTGCGTATCCCCCCTATTTAAAGCAGCACAGGATCGTCAAAATTATGATGATGTGCGGATGATTCCATTCCCAGAAACTTATAGACCATTAAATGGCTTAAGTGGTGAAGCTTTGATTAATGCTTACCTAGAGCAAGTGCAAGTTCAGATTGATGCATTTAAGAAGAGTGGGGTGGGTTTTGCAGGGATCATTTTCTGTTCTTTGTTTGCCAATGAAGGCTTACCTGATGTACCGGCGACCTTGCTGCAAAAAGTCACAGATTTAGTTCATGCTGAAGGTGGTCTTGTGATTGCAGATGAGGTCCAAGCGGGATTTGGTCGAACAGGATTGATGTGGGGACATGAATATATGGGATTTGTACCTGATATTGCCACGATGGGAAAACCAATGGGCAATGGTTATCCGATTGCTGCGTTAGTAGCTCATGCAGAACTCTTTGAAAGATTTCGTCAAAAGAATTTCTATTTTAATACCTTTGCTGGTGCACAAGTTGCTGCAGCTGCAGCGAATGCGGTGCTAGATGTATTTGAAGAGCAACAATTATTAAAGAATGCCTCTGAGGTGGGGGATTATATCCGTACAGGTTTAAGACATTATGCAAATAAATATAATTTAATTGATGATGTGCGTGGTGTTGGGCTTTGGATTGGTTTTGAAATGGTATCTGATAAACACCTTAAGACACCCGCTATTTTAGAAACTAAGCAATTGGTTAATAACTTAAAAGAGCAAGGCATATTAGTCAGCACAATGGGGCCATATGACAACGTACTGAAAATTCGTCCACCACTTATTTTTAATCAATCAAATGCGGATGAATTATTGGAAAAGCTAAGTTATTGCTTGAGTCAGATCAAATAATTTTTAGCTATTTATGACCAGTACTGTTTTTAATTCATTGCTACCATACAAAGTATATAGACTAAAAGCAGTGGCTGGTTAACTTGGCTAAATCCACTAAATCAAATTTGGGTACAGGATTTTTAATTTTTGAAAATAATTTTTATAATCATTAGTTTAAGTTTTGAGTTCAATTGACACCATCTTGTATACATCATGTACACATATAAGATGTGTGTTTAGTTGGATATGCTTGCCACATTTTTTGCCACACTTTTTTAAATATCTATCAAAGACTATCAAACGAAATTAGATGAATAACTGAAAATACAAAGGCTTATATATAATAGATTTCGATAGAGTTGAACCCTAGTGAGTTCAACTCCCGCCACCTCCACCAAATTCTTAAATTTATATGTTGTTACATTACGATATATGAATTAAAAAGCCTTAAACATCAGTGTTTAGGGCTTTTTTTATGCCTATTTGTCCGATATGGTCTGACCCCATATTTGCTCTTGGTGGGTAAATATTGGGAAAATTTACCCAGAAATTAATACATCAATTATGGGTAATCGACAGGCCATTTACAGATACTGAATGCAGAAAAGCTCAGCGCAAAGATAAGCGGTATCGGCTTTCTGACAATAATTAGCTTTCTTTAATGATTACTCCAGCCTGTAATAAATAAAAAAGTAAAAAAATTAGCTTCTTTCAGTGAATGAAATACCTGAATTTCTCAGATGTATTAAGGCTGACCCTGTCGAGGTTCAAACGTAATATGCCTTCCAGGTTATGCTAACAGATATTCAGGTTAGTGAATTGCTACAAGCATGCTCGAATCTGATCTAAACGAAGGTAAGTGGCATAGGGTTAAAGAAAGAATGAATTTTTTATTCTATATTATAGAACTAGGAAAATTTCATGATTATGGGGCTTGAAGCTGTGAGGCGTCACTGGTTAAGGAAATTTTTCAAAGTTAGATGGAGCAACTATCTTCATAGCGGGTTACGGAACAGTCTTTAATTTTAAATTCGCCACTAAAACTGGAAGAAATAAAAAGTATATTTCTTCCAGTTTAATAAACGGTTAAGTTAAATTCAGAAGCTATCGAGCGCAGTTGAAGCTTTCAGCTTTTTCACTATCTCCCTGGCCGCTATAACGTGCAACTAATGGGTATGGGCAGAGTGGGCGGGTTCTGTTTGGCGCCCAGTTTGATGGAATCTCTGGGTTAATGTCTCCACTCGGGTTGCCAGGGCCTCGTGCAGTCGCAATAATACGGTCAGGTTTTTCACCATATTCCACCCATCTGACGAGTGCAGTAAGTCCATCAAACTGATCAGTAGCCACACCCTGAGAAACATGGTTCATGCCGGGAACCCGGAAAAACCGTACGGAATTCTGTATAGTGGCTGAATAACGTTTCAAGAGCTGATCATACCAGTTTTGTGATTCCTTTTCTGAGGTAGAGCCATCCGCCACCCCATGTATCACCATAATTTTGCCTCCTCTTGAAGTAAGAGGAGTCACGTTTAACGGATCAGGTGGCCCCATAAAAGCAGTTGAACTTTGCGTATAAATGTCATTTGCCGTATATAGCTTGATAAGGTCAGTATCGAAATTATAATTCAACACAAATTCAGCTGGTCTCTCCCGGCCTAATAAGGTAGGTGGAGTCTCGAACACAGTCCCTAATACTCCAGCACCTCGTTCTAAACCGCTAAGAGGTGTGAGTTTCAAATTGGCCCATTTCCGACCCACGATTCCTGGATCATAGGGTTCACTGACAGAAAATTTTTCACCTCTAGAGTTTACAGGTGTATCAAATACAGCGGCGATAACTTGTATCTGTTCTGCTGACAGGCAGCTTCCATCTCTTTTACCCGGACAGACAGGAACATCTCTCTGAATATTAAATTCTGACTGGCATTGGTCTACATTCTGTACCATGCCATCTACAATCCCATCGAGCTTGTCACATTTATTTAAGACAGCATCTGCTACAACCTTTCTTTCAGCATCGGTAAAAGCTGTTATGGTCTCATCAATCTCAGT
Organism: Acinetobacter sp.; assembly: GCF_045628685.1. Lineage (GTDB taxonomy): Bacteria > Pseudomonadota > Gammaproteobacteria > Pseudomonadales > Moraxellaceae > Acinetobacter. Next base: position 4,614 of record NZ_JAZQPV010000022.1, on the reverse strand, counting down.
AGCGACTTTTCTGAGCTCTTTAAAATCATAAAGTTGTGCTATTGCTGAAAGAGGTGGCTCAAAGGAAGGTGCGTTTGCATAGATGCCATCATATTCTGTTGGCAAGCGTGTTGCTGCATTCAGTGCCAGATTTCCACCCCGTGAAGCGCCACCCGCATAAGATCGGTCAGGCAGTTTGTCGTAGCTAAACCTGATGAGCTGCTTTGCCATCGGGGTTAACTTGATCATGGAGTCATAACCATAGTCAAGTCTGGCCTGCGGGTCTAGACCAAAGGTATTAATTTGTTCAAGTGTATGCCCCATATCTGAAGAGATCACAGCAAAGCCTTCATAGAGCGCATTGGTGAGAGGCCCCCCACTTCCGACATAGCCTTGGGCTGAAATGAGTTCTCCACCAAATCCACCATTGGCTTGAAACAGAAAGCGGCCATTCCAGTCCAGAGGAAGACGCATCTCAAAACCAATTCGATACTCTTGTTGATCTACAGGACTGATTCGTGGAAACATATATCCTGTCACCACACAATGGGCCCGAATTGGCTTATCTGCTACAGTGAGGGCGCCTGCAGCTTCGGCAGTGGTTGAAGTAATAGTAGTATTTGCATATTGGAAGGAGCTGAGCTGCTGGCACTGTTTCTTTATTTTAGCTCCAACAGCGGGTGAGAGCTGTGGTGTCTGGTTCGAAGGAGGCGTGCCTTGATAGTTGTTACTGCCATTATCACTACTGCAAGCGGCCAATAATGAAATCATCATAAGCAGGCTTAAATGGGATAATATATTGTTATTTAAATCATTCATTTGAAGCTCCATTTTGTAGGAAAGCTAAATGGTTTAATTATTTCATAAAAATTTATCGATATTTAAATAGTCTTTGTCCATCAAATAAAAGTTTTAATTATCAACAAGAATTAAGAATTAAGAATTAAGAATTAAGAATTGTGGGTTAATATTAGCAGTCATTCAGACCATAAGTGATGTTCACTTTCAATACTTAAAGTTTTGTTACGTGATTTAATAAAACCGGAGGAGATGTGTACCTGAATCAGGATGCTCTTGAGTTAGAAGCAACCTTGCAAAGTGTAAATGGAGTAACTATTATCATAGCTAGCGTCAGTAGAATTTCAAATTCCTCACTAAGACTGGAAGAAATAAAAAGTATATTTCTTCCAGCTTGATAAACGGTTAAGTTAAATTCAGAAGCTATCGAGCGCAGTTAAAGCTCTCAGCTTTTTCACTATCTCCATTGCCGCTATAACGTGCAACTAATGGGTATGGGCAGAGTGGGCGGGTTCGGTTTGGTGCCCAATTTGATGGAATTTCAGGATTAATTTCTCCACTCGGGTTACCCGGACCTCGTGCAGTCGCAATAATACGGTCAGGTTTTTCACCATATTCCACCCATCTGACGAGTGCAGTAAGTCCATCAAACTGATCAGTAGCCACACCCTGAGAGACATGGTTCATGCCCGGAACCCGGAAAAACCGAACGGAATTCTGTATAGTGGCTGAATTGCGTTCCAAGAGTTGTTTATACCAGTTTTGTGACTCATACGGTGAGGCAGTAGATCCATCCGCCACAGCATGGACTACAATAATTTTACCTCCTTTAGAAGTAAGAGGAGTTAGGTTCAGTGGGTTAGGCGGTTCCATAAATTCAACCGCACTTTCTTTATAGGTGTTATCTGTTCTGAATAACTTGATGAGATCGGTATCGAAATTATAATTCAATGCAAATTCCAGCGGATTTTCCAGAGATGATTCATCAGGCGGAACCTCAAAAATAATTCCTGCGCCGCTAGCAAGACCTTCTAGATATCTAGTAGAAAACAATTTTACATCGGCCCATTTCTGACCAATTATACCCGGATCATAGGGTTCACCCACATAGAATTCTTCACCTTTAGAATTTACCGGTGCTTTAAAGACATTGGAAATAACCTGAATTTGTTCTGCTGACAGGCAGTTTCCATCTCTTTCACCCGGACATACCGGAACATCTCTCTGAATATTAAATTGTGACTGGCATTGGTCTACATCCTGTACCATGCCATCTACAATCCCATCAAGCTGGTCACACTGCTTTAAAATAGCATCTGCCACAACTTTTCTTTCTTGTAGAGTAAAAGCTGTCTCTAACTCATCAACATTGGTGGCAACCTTTCTCAACTGTAGTGCATCATATATTTGTGCAACTATTGCCACCGGTAAGTTGAATGGAGGTGAATTGGCATAAATGCCATCAAATTCATTTGGTAATCGCGTAGCGGCAATCAGTGCCAGATTTCCCCCACGCGAAGGCCCAGCAGCATAAGACCTGTCAGGCAGTTTGTCATAACTAAACTTAATGAGCTGTTTTGCCATTGGGGTGAGTTTGGTCATGGCAGCATAGCCATAATCAAGTCGCGCTTGAGGATCCAGCCCAAAAGTAGAGTTTTGTTCAAGCGTATGCCCCATATCTGAAGAGATTACTGTAAAGCCTTCATAGAGGGCATTGGTGAGTGGCCCCCCACTTCCGATAAAACCTAGCGCTGGAATGATCTCGCCACCAAACCCTCCATTGCCTTGGAAAAGAAAGCGTCCATTCCAGTCCAGAGGAAGCCGCATCTCAAAACCAATTCGATATTCTTGTCCATCTACAGGACTGGTTCGTGGAAACATATATCCTGTAACTAGACAATGTGCCCGAATAGGCTTATTCGCTACAGTTTCAGCACCTGCTGCTTCGGCAGTGGCTGAAGTAATAGTGGTATTTGCATATGTAAAAGCACTGAGCTGCTGGCACTGTTTCTTTATTTTAGCTCCAACAGCGGGTGAGAGCTGCGGTGTCTGGTTCGAAGGAGGATTACCTGGATAGTTGTTACTGCCATTATCACTACTGCAAGCGACCAATACTGAAATCATCGTAAGTAGGCTTAATCGGGATAATATATTGTTATTTAAGTCATTCATTTGAAGCTCCATTTTGGAGTAAAGCTAAATGGTTTATTTACTTCATAAAAATTTATCAATATTCAAATAGCCTAGATATATCAAATAAAAATTTTACTTATCAACAAGAATCAAAAATTATGAAGGCTATCTTAATATTAACAGTCATTCAGGCCATAAGTGATGTTCAATTTCAATACTTAAAGTTTTGTTACCTGATTTAATAAAACCGGGGAAATGTGTACCTCAACTATTATTTTTATAGAGTCTATAAAACGCGATGTGCTTATAAAAAGAACATCAATGAATGACGCCGTAGAGTGCAAGTTTGCACAGACAGGTGGCTAAAGCCGATAAATCACTCGGAGATTTAAGGCTCCTGATTCACTCAGAATTTTTTAGGGATGAAAACGATTTTACAGTTTGTAATAAAGATTAAGTCTTTTCAAAAAAATTAAAAAAATAAACTATTCAAAGATACAGGGTTTGTAGTATCAAAGAGATTAGGAAATTTGATGGTGAGAATAAATGGCTTTCGCTCAATAAATCAGACCTGAAATAAAAATGAAAGTGACGTACTGGGAAGCTTTTCAGAAAACTGTTATAAATTTAAATAAATACAAAAGAATAAAGACCTTTACTTTGTTCCCTCATCTATCATTATTTAATCCTCAACCGGAGATGTACAATTGCGTGCTGGCCGCTATAAGTTTTTTATTATTATTGTATTACTGATACTGGCACTATGTTTTGCTCTATTTCGTTGGTGGCAGTAGTACCTAGCTATACTTTAAGGGCCATGCCGCTGGTGCAAAATGTCGTAACGACTGTTGCACGGACCTAGATAGGCAGTAAAATTAGCGAGGGTGGTTCTTGAGCGAAGGGTCAAGGAAGGTAATAAAGTTAAGCCAGGTAACCTATTGGTACTATTGAAATCAGATGAGCTTCTAGCCCAGGTTCGGCAAGCCGAGCTGGCACTGATCGATTTGGCGACGGTCAAGCGCCGACAGGAAGAGGCAGAATTGGCTGGTGATCAACACAGGTGGATCAGTCCCTAACCGTGCAGCCGCCAAAAGGGCTTTTGATGCAATGAAGAAAATTGACATTTCCCAAATTGAGGCAGCATTTTGCAGTTGAGGTGTATGATCAAGTTCTTCGCTGAAGTCAACTTCAATTCACGGCATTCAATCAAACATTTAATTCTCTTCACCTCAACATTAGCTTGAGGTAAAGTTACTGGTTTTTTAGCAGTCCTATCCTGCAACCAAACTATGAGTTTTTTACATTTGTATCATAAAATTTAAACGGTGTAACTGAGTAATTATTCTATTATTGTTTTTCAAGCCAGATAAGGATAAGTCATGAAATCATTAATGATAATGGGGTTGGTAACCATGCTAGGTTTAACTGCATGTCAAAAACATGATACTGATACTCCTCAACAAGATAAAACCACATCTCCTCATTCGATGGACAAAGATAAATAAATTAAATTGATAATTTAATAGGTTTTTTACAAAGTAATGAGTTTTTCTTGCTTAATATTAGATCTCTTTCATAAATCAAAAAATAATCTTCTTTTTGGTTGATATTTGTACTCCAGTTTTTTTGGCATTCGTGCATCATCTGCGGATGAAATACATCGATTCAAACAGGCTTTCTGATCCTCAGTTCAAGCGATACACC
>NZ_JAZQPV010000021.1:0-11275 GCF_045628685.1 Acinetobacter sp. | reverse complement strand
GTGCTGAATGCTTTGCCGCTATGGATAGAAGATTACAATTGCAATCATCCACATAGTGGATTAAAAATGAAATCCCCTCGGGAGTTTCGGGCGCTAAAATTAGCGAGTTAACTGTCCGTTTTTACGGGGGCTAATACATACCACCTTTAATTCTGTTTTACCTCGACCTAGATGACTTTAAGCCCCTGAATGATAGCTTGGGACATCAGGTCGGGGATCAGATTCTGAAAAGTGTTGCGGAACGTTTACAAAATTCTCTAACAGACGGGGATTTTCTTAGCCGTTTTGCCGAAGATGAATTTGCATTATTGATGTCAGGACCTCTTGATGAGAAGAGTATTATCGCAGTAGCGGAAAAAATTCTCGATCTTCTTTCGCAACCATTTCAGGTGGATAGTCACCAGATCCATTTGAGTGCCAGTATTGGCATAGGGATCAATCATGACTCTATACAACGCTCTTCTGACCTTTTATATGCATCGGTTTGGGCAATGAAGGAAGCCAAAAAACAAGGTCGTAATACTTGGCAATGCTATAAAGAAAGTAATCATAAAATTGCTCCAGAAATAGACTATGCCTATTTGCGTCTGGAACTGCGGGAAGCCATTCAGAAGAAACAGTTTAATTTGTTTTATCAACCGCTGGTTCTGCCATCAACAGGAATGATTCAGGGGGTGGAAGCTCTTATCCGTTGGTGTCATCCAGAACGAGGTTATATTTTCCCGGATGTCTTTATACCTTTAGCAGAAAGAACTGGGCAGATCGTAGCTATTGGTCAATGGGTATTAGAAAAAGCCTGTTTAGATATTGCCCACTGGAATCAGCAATATGATACGCGTCTTACTGTTTCGGTCAATATTTCTCCCTTACAGTTTAATAGAACGGGGTTTCTGGAGGGACTTGAGAATGTGCTGGAACTCAGTCAATTGCCTCCTGAATTACTCAAAATTGAAATTACCGAAGGTGTGATTATTACAGGGGCAGAAAGGACGGTAGAAATTTTGAAATCGGTACGTGCTCTAGGAGTACACGTATCAATTGATGACTTTGGTACCGGTTATTCAAGCCTCAGTTATTTACGTCGTTTACCCATCAATCAAATTAAGTTAGACCGTAGTTTTATTGAAGAACTCACCCTAAATAATCAGGATGCGGCCATTGTCCAATCGATTATCCATCTGGCACATCAGCTCAATTTAGAAGTTGTGGCAGAAGGTGTCGAAACATTGAAACAGGCCAGTCTGCTACATCAGCAAGGTTGCGATCTGCTGCAAGGCTATTTTTATGCAAAACCGGCGCCGATCACGGATTTAAAACTGATCTATACGGCGTTAGGAAATTAGAGAATTCTGTAATAGGGGGAAACCTGGGACAAAATGATGACTCAAAATGTATAGCCTTAAAGAAAACAGCTCAGGTTTATCGTTGGCATGAGTCCAAGCCCTTGACTCTTGGCGTTAAATATAATCATCACAACCATGATGATTTATTATTTTGGGTCAGGGATCACGCTACTTAAAGTAGCCATGTCGATAGATGAGTCTGTAATCACAGCAAATGAGGCGGCTGATAATGCTTCACAAGATGTACCAAGCTTATGCGGATTCTAGTTAGTTTTAATTTGCTATGAAGGGGGTTTGTCATGTTGTTTTTGGATTTTAATGAACAGATATTTTGCTATCGAATAATGTATTGAATCAATTACTCAGTAAGTAAGATGGACGTGAAATGCTGAATCAGCAAAGCCAAAAAATTCGCTGATTCAATGTCTTAACTCCACCAATAGCGTAATATATGAAAGAAAATAGGTGCAGGAAAACAAATAGAGTCAATTCTGTCGAGCATTCCACCATGACCTTGAATTAAATTCCCCCAATCTTTAATACCACGGTCACGTTTGATGGCAGACATAACTAGACCACCAAAGAAACCAAACATACATACAATAAAGCCGATTAATGCAGCTTGCCAATAATTAAATGGTGTTAACCAAGCCATTGCAACGCCCAATGCAGTTGCTAAAGCAACCCCACCTAAAAGCCCTTCAATTGTTTTCGAGGGAGACAAAATAGGAGCGACTTTGTGTTTTCCAAATAACTTTCCGCATACATATTGTAAAACATCTGAAACTTGAACAACCATAATGAGCCAAATTGCGAGCCAAATTTTTTCACCTTCAAATCCTGGAACTTTAAGTGTAAGTAAAGCCGGTACATGGGAAATACAGAATACACTGACCATTAATCCCCATTGAATTTTGGCACTTCGTTGGGCCTATGGCAAAGCAACATCGTATGGCTTTATTAACGATAGCAAGTCTCTTAACTGCGTTTGAACAAGTGATGATGCAATGTTGATTGCTTTAATTTTATTAAATGTCGGTGCGCTGATCACGACTTGGCATCGTGCAAGTCATGCTTATCACTATTTAGAAAAAGAAATAGAATGGGAAAAGAAATAAAAAAAATTTATTTATAAAAGATTACGGATGTTAAAAAGGTAACTTAATGATGATTGAGTCACCTTTTTATTATTGATTTTCTTTCAAATAATCTTTAGTAGGTTGCATCGCTTCTTTAATGTTCTGCATGGCATTTTTTAACTGGATGGCTTTTTTGCACAAAGATTTAAAGATTAGAGCTTTCCTGAGCTACTCAAATCTAAGATGCAACTTGAGTATGAGGTCGGTCTAATTCCGTAAATTTATTGAGGACATCTACACGGGCATGAATCTCATTCACTTGACTGTCAAAGTTTCTAGCACTGAGTTTATCGCCTAATAATTTGATGCAATGCATCTTGGTTTCTAGCAAACTTCGTCGGTAAAAAGAGTACTTGGCATGGAAAATATAGAAATGAAAATAGCTTAAAGGAGTATTTTAAGTATTTAAAACCTGTTCTTTAAATGAGGACACGACCTAACAAAAGATTGCACAATTTCTAATTTTCTCGCAGCTTCTGAAAGATACCTTTAAAAACAAGTGTTGATTATAGAAAGCCAGATTCCAAGCCCCTCCTTATTTACAAGAACTCAAGATTATTAACAACTATAAACTTCAGTTCTCGGCTCAATAAGCATCTAATGTGATTAGACCTGCGAGTTCATATGATTCAAGACTGGTTTTACTTATCGCTTCAAAAAGTGAAATGCGAATTTTTGTCAGGAAAGAGTTTGGATTTATCCACCAAGAAGAAGAGTCAGTTCAGGAAACAGCAAGTTTCTTTTTTTATAAGAAACCACTATACAAGAGGCCTGGTGACGGCAGTTGTCTCCTATAAAAAAATACTGCCCTTCAACTTTTTCTTTCCTTGGTCTGAACCTCATCGGGCCGGGTACTAAATGACTTCACCGGCTTTTTTCAGGAGTAGAGCATGAAAAAATTACCAAAAGTAGCATTGGGAACCTGGTCCTGGGGAACAGGATTTGCGGGAGGAGACACTGTATTCGGCAATCACCTGCCCGATAGCCAGATGGCAGAGGTATTCAGCAAGGCTATGCAGCAAGGGCTGAATTTGTGGGACACGGCTCCCGTTTATGGGATGGGAAGTTCCGAAACGGCGCTGGGTAAGCTGATTCGTCAATATCCGCGCGAAGATATCATTATATCAACCAAATTTACGCCGCAAATTGCAGATGAACAGTCCGCTGAACCCGTAACAGCAATGCTAAATGCCAGCCTTGAGCGTTTGGGTGTACAAGATATTGATATTTATTGGATACATAATCCTGCCGATGTAGAGCGATGGACGCCAGGTCTGATCCCTCTTTTACAGAGCGGTAAGATAAAGCAGGTCGGTGTTTCAAATCACAGTTTGAAACAAATAAATCGTGTAAACGAGATTTTAAAACCAGCCGGTTTCTCGGTCAGCGCAGTTCAGAATCATTACAGTTTGCTCTACCGTTCTTCTGAAGAGGCCGGGATTCTCGACTATTGCCATCAAAACCATCTGACCTTTTTTGCCTATATGGTGCTGGAGCAAGGTGCTCTCAGTGGTGGTTATGATTCGCAACATCCTATGCCGGCGGGTAGTGATCGTGCTGAAACCTATAACAATGTTTTACCGCAACTGGAAAAACTAACTGCTGCGATGAAGGAAATGGGAGATAAGAAGAATGCCAGCGTGGCCCAGATTGCCATTGCATGGGCAATTGCGAAAGGAACTCTTCCAATCATCGGTGTAACCAAAGTTGATCATGTTACAGATGCTGCCCGAGCAGCAGAGATTCAACTTGGTGCTGACGAAATAGTCACCCTGGAGGAGCTGGCTAAAGCAACAGGCGTAGATACCCGAGGTGCCTGGGAAAAACCGATGATTTAACAGGTCTGATGCCAGTAAAGAGGTCCCCCTTTGAGTAGGCTTTTAACCATATTCAGTTGATGGTTGTGTTGGCCCTTTGTATGAAAGACATCAGCAGAAACAAGTTGGCGTCATCTGTGTCACTTGCGAGTAAAAAATGAAAACAATTTGTCTGGAAGAACACTATCTCGATAAGGCATTTGCTAAAGCATCCATGGCTGTAGCGCGTGCACAGGCTCCATTTCTGCTTGACTGGGGAAGGATGGTTACAGATGGTAATCATCCGGATCGAAGCCGTCCTCAAATCGAGAAAAATGATCTAATAAATCTAAAAGGTGCAGACCTGGGTAGCGGACGTCTGGCGGATATGGATCAAGCTGGGATTACAATGCAGGTTCTTTCTGTTGGTGGATTTCCTCACTTGTCACCTGCCGCTGAAGTGGTAAATTTAAGCCGCGCCGCGAATGACCGCCTTGCTCAAGCAATTAACGCTCATCCCGACCGTTTTTTGGCATTCGCAACGCTTCCTTGGGCTCAGCCGGATGAGGCAGAAAAAGAGCTGGAGCGAACGGTCAAAGAATTAGGTTTCAAGGGTGCTCTGCTCAATGGTCGGCCTTCATCCCATTTTATTGACCATCCCGATTTCAACCGGCTACTTGAATGCTTTAACACGCTTGGCGTGCCGCTCTATCTTCACCCTGGGCTTCCTGTGCGCAACGTACAGCAGGCTTATTACAGCGGTTTCAATAGTGAGGTTACCGCCAGACTTTCCATGTTTGGCTGGGGTTGGCATCACGAGGCAGGTATTCAGCTGCTGCGGTTAATCCTTTCAGGTGCTTTTGATAAATATCCAAATCTTCAGGTCATTAGCGGTCACTGGGGAGAGATGCTACCGTTCTGGTTACAGCGCCTAGATGACAGTCTTCCCCAGGCCGCGACAGGATTAAACCGTACCCTAACCCGAACCTTTCAGGAACAGGTATACGTGACACCATCAGGCATGCTCACGCTTCCACATTTTCAGTTTATTTATGGGCTGATGGGATCACAACGGATTCTTTTTTCTGTGGATTATCCTTATCAGACTCTGGATGGTATACCAGAATTTATTCAAAGTTTACCCATTCCGGAAGAGGATAAAGAAGCAATAGCCTTCCGCAATGCTGAACGGTTACTCCAAATAAAGTCATGATGAAACCGGCTATAGCACTAAACACTATATGCAGGCGCTGCTGAAGTGGCTTAAAAGTAATTAAGCTATCTGTGCGCTACAAAGAATAGGCCTTATACCGGGGCTTAAATGGCTAGAAGAATTTTTTTGATCATCACGTTGAGGATAATCAAAGTAAAACTCTCACCAGACTCTATAAGCTGGTCAGATCAATAGTGTGAATCGTGATGAGCTAATACCAATTCCTGGTGAAAGTTCTTATTTTCTCGATATGGTTACTCATGAAGTGCGTGAATATCAGGAGGTGGAGATGAGCTGGGATCCAGATTTACTTGATCAAATCAACAAGGCAGATGATTTGAAAATTGCCCCATATCATTATGATATGCAAACAACAGGTACACCGACCTGGATATGGGAGGTGGTCGTTGAAAACCGTCTTTTTGTACGGGCATACAGCGGAGTGACATCCAGTTGGTTCAAAGCTGCCCTTAAGCAAAGGGCCGGCAGAATCTATGCAGCAGGCAAGGTTCATGAAGTCAGTTTTTCACCTGTGTCTGATCCCTTGTTACAGCAAAAAATTGACGATGCTTACCGCCACAAATATGCTCAAAGCAGCTACCTGCCTAGCATGATTAGTGGGCGTGCCATCTCAGCTACGGTTGAAATTTCACCCAAAAATGATTTGAGGAGTAAATAGTCAAATGCAATATACCCAACTGGGTAAAAGTGATTTAACGGTATCTCGTATTTGCATGGGATGCATGGGTTTTGGCGATCCGTCCACAGGTCAACATAGCTGGACACTAGGAGAGCAGGAAAGTCGTGACATTATCCGCTACGGTCTGGAACAGGGAATTAATTTTTTCGATACTGCCATTGCCTATCAAAATGGATCAAGTGAGCGTTATGTGGGTCAAGCGCTGCACGATATGACAAAGCGCGATAAAGTCGTTTTGGCCACCAAATTCTTACCGCGTACGCCCGAACAAATTACCCGTGGTATCAGCGGGAAGCAGGCTATAGCTCAATCACTTGATCAGAGCCTGCAAAATCTGGGCATGGACTATATTGATCTCTTTATTTACCATCTCTGGGATTACAATACACCAATCATTGAGGTACTTGAGGCCCTGCATCAGGCCATCAAGTCCGGTAAGATCCGTGCGATTGGTATCTCCAACTGTTATGCATGGCAATTGGCCAAAGCGAATGTGCTGGCTGAGTGTGAAGGTCTTACCCAGTTTGTTTCCGTGCAAAGTCACTACAACCTGATCATGCGTGAGGACGAGCGTGAACTTTCGGGTCTGTGCGCTGAAGATGGTATTGCGATGACTCCTTACAGTGCTTTGGCCAGCGGTCGTCTCGCCCGGAAGAAAGATCATCAGACCCGACGCGCCGTTGAAGATGACTATGCAAAACTGAAATACGATAAAACGGCTGCCCAGGATCAGATCATCATCGATAGGGTAGCTGAACTTGCTAGACGTTATCAGGTTTCAATGACTGAAATTTCACTGGCATGGCTGCTCACAAAAGTTACAGCTCCAGTCGTGGGCATAACTAAAAAACATCAGATTGACGATGCAGTAAATGCCGTGAATTTACAGCTCAATCAAGAAGATATTTATTATCTGGAAGAGCGTTATCAGCCACATTTTCTGTCTGGAGTCATGGCACAAAATACGCCACTAACCAAGAACCAACCACAGGTCTGGACCCGATAAGTGCAGCACTTAGATTGTTTGCTGCAAGATGAATTTTTGTAGAGAAAGCGGAAAAGGGAGCTTAGATATCTGACCATATAATCACTGTTCATGGCGCTGAGCCAGTAAAGATGGATAGGATACTCAGGAGGGATGTTTCTTAAGTTTCCATTCACCTTCACCCACTTCAAACCTTACGAAAAAGTGTTTTTCATATCACTAAGCAGATGGGTAATCCACCATACTTTTTTGATAACTAACCGCAATATCAATATCCCTTTGCCTTCTACCGATAATTGAATAATCTGGTACTGTCCAATCCAAGCCACAAAGTTTAATGAGACTTTGCACAAAACCTGTGACCATACGCAAAGAGAGCTGAAATAGAGATTTAACCATTAGGCAGCATGGGATGGCTGCCATCAGAATAAGTTTGATTTTATTCTGGTTTGCCTTTTGGTTGAGCGTACCAAGGGGCAATAGGATTAAGCTAAATCTTGAAGTTTCCTTGATTCATCAACCTTGTGCAGTATACTGCTCATGTAAGAAGACCCATTAATTATGCAATAGAGTTTCTTAGGTGTAGGCTTATTCATCTGATAATTATATGGTTGCATAAGCCCTGAATGGTAGGTATATGCAATAAAGCCACTTTAATTAAAAACAATGATGTCCTTCCAGAGACTTGGAGTATCAGAGAGGTTGATGATGAATAATCATAAACTGTTTGACTTAGCAAAAACTTCACCTTAGGCTTTGCATGGCTTCAGGTGCTTCCTTAGAGAAGTGAAACTGGGAAGTTAGTGCACATTGTGCAAGCTAACACTGCCCCCGCAACGGTGAATAGGATGTTAATCCAATATCCTTAAGTCCGGAGACCGGCCTAAAGCAGACCAAAATAATGCGGTGGGCGTTAACAGGGGTTGTCTTAATTTAATTTGATCTTTTTCAATTTTCTTTTGCGCGCCTATATCACCCCAGCATCATCCATTTCGATATCGCACGGGGCGTGTGTTCAGGTAAATTATGCTTATTTTTAAACCATTTTATTTTTATTCCTTTTTTTACCTATCTCCTTCAGCTGGTCTGCCTGTTGAAATCTAATTCCTTACAAAATATTTTATTGACTCAACGTCCTGGATTGACCAAGTGACGTTCTGCCTCCCTCTATTTAAATAAATGCTGATCCATTCATGGCATTTATACGACGATGAATTAAAACAATGACCACAAGCAATACCATTCAAACTGCTAAAACTCAGTATGCAGGCAATAAAGCAGAACATGTCGGCAGCTTTTTAAGAGCGCTAAAATTAAAGAAGGCACGTTATGATTTTGCGGATCGTGTTATTTATGAAGAAACTTTGCGACAGGTTGAAAATGCAGAAATTGATAATCTGATCGATATCCAGCTCGATCTTGATTGTTCAGTGATGACAGATGGTGATTTTCGCTGTGCTTGGTGGCATTTTGATTTCCTGGAACAGCTCGATGGAATTGAAGGCTATAAAACCCGTAATGGTTTACAATTTAAGAATGCCGTGACTAAACCTTATGACATTCGTGTCGTAGACAAAATTTCTTTCAATGAATATCATAATTGTTTGGCCCACTATCGTTATCTATACGATGCAATTGAGGGTTTTGCAACAGCCAAATATTGTCTGCCTAGCCCAAATATGATGCTGTATCCGCATCTGCGTAATAACCGCTATTATGCCGGTGACTTAGATACCTATATTCAAGATCTAGGTCTATGTTTTCGAGAAGCAATAACTGCACTTTATGATCAGGGTTGCCGCTATATCCAGATCAATGACCAGTTTTTGGCATATCTGTGTGATGAACGCTATCGTACGCAGGAGCGCGAGCAGGGGATGAGTCCAGTAGAACTAGCTGGTTGCTGTGTTAAAGCTCTAAACCTTGCATTAGACAATAAGCCTGAAGACTTGTTTGTCGCCTTGCATATAGAACGTGGAAACTTTTGTTCAAGCTGGTTATATCAAGGAGACTACGACTTTATTACAGACCATGTTTTGAATAAATTGCACAATATTGACCGCTATTTCTTAGAGTTTGACACTGAACGAGCTGGAAGTTTCGAACCTTTAGCAAAATTAATAAACTTAGATTTGGATATATTTTTAGGTCTGATTTCTACCAAAAAAGAAATGCTAGAAACTCGATCTGAGATTATCAGTCGTATTAAAGCAGCGTCTGAATTCATACCCCTAGAGCGGTTAGGCTTGTGTCTTCAGAGTGGTTTTGCCTCGATGGAAGAAGGCAATAAGGTGTCCTACGATACCCAGTGGAAGAAAATCAAACTGATGAATGAGGTTGCGAAAGAGGTTTGGGGATAATTATCACTTAGTAGGTATCACTTCTGTCACCGCTATTTACTGGTAGTGACAGGTGGTATTTCAATCTTTCTGGCCTATAATTCAGCTAGATTTCTTTCTAATCTTTTAGATCTCCTTTGTATATGCCTCAATTATCTTCCTGTTTTCAGAAAAACCAGTTTTGTATTCTGGTGGAATACCTCACTTCATTGAATGGGATTTCCCCCGTGAAAACTGAATTTGCTGGATATCCTGCAGTGATGACATTGGCAGACCGTGTTCATTCAGACCATGATATGGCACCGTTTGCAGCGAGCCAGCAGTACCCCGATTCAGTCGACAAGGTTTTACATTTTGCCGGAAAAGGGCGGGATATTCAGGATTTTGAGCTATTCCTGCTGCAAGCCAAAGCAGCGAAGATTAACAATCTTTTATTGCTGACAGGCGACAAGCTAAAAGCACATTGTTATGGAGAAGATGGATCTTCACGTACCCGATACCTGGAGTCGGTCAATGCGGTGATGGCAGCCAAGCACTATGGCGGATTTCATCTGGGTGTGGCCTTTAATCCGTTTAAATATGCCGAAGCTGAGCGTGACGCACAATATTTAAAACTGCACAAGAAGCTTAAGGCAGGTGCGGATTTTATTATCACGCAATTGGGTTACGACCTGGATGCCTTAAAACAGGCAAAGGCTTTTTTAAAGCGTTACCATTATCCTCAGAAAATACTCGCTTGTGTCATGCCGCTCAGTTTGGCGCGTGCCAATTTTATGGTGAAACATCAGGTCGCCGGCATCGTCATCACACCGCATATGCTGCAGGTGCTGGCAGATGAAAAGCAGGCAGGACTGGACGAACGGGTGTATTTACGCTGTGCTTTACAGATGTTAATCTGCAAGCATCTTGGTTTTGCTGGAATTCATCTATCTGCCTGTCACAAGCCTGAAGAGCAAATACTGCTAGAAAGCTATATCGAACAATTTCGGCATCTAGCTTTAGATGAACTTGAATCACTCTGGAATTCACTATGGCAAGTGAAGACTGGCAAAGAGTTTGTACCGGAATTGTCTTATTATTCCCGTCAACCGACATCCAGTCAGATCATTAAATATCAGCAACTGCATTTCATGCATGAGGCATTATTTGAATCCAAAATTGCCAAGGGTGTGGAGCATTTTATTTTTAAAGCCGCATGGTGGAAAAATACATTTGCAGCAAAAGCATTACTGAAAACTGAATTTATCTCTAAGCATGGCGTTGTGGGCTGTGAAAGTTGTGGTCAATGCCGCTTGGGAGATACTCTATATATTTGCCCGGAAACCTGCCCGAAAGGATTGGCCAATGGCCCGTGTGGGGGAACTACCCTAGATCGCTGTGAATTTGGAGATCGGGAATGCATTCATTCTGTGAAAGCCCGGCTTGCCAAGGCCCTGGGACAGACGGAAGTTTTAAAAGAAAAGCTGATTCCCACTGTACCGCTTGAAGTGCGTGGAACTAGTTCCTGGAAGAATTGGTATCTGGCGACCGAAGTTTAAGAAATGATTATTTAAGAAATAAGGTGTGAAAAGTCACTAATTTAATAGACAACTTAATAGTTTATAAAAAGCCTAACGTTATGATCTGACCCCCGAAAGTTGGACGGTTTGATTAAGCAGCTTTTAAGGACTGTTTCCTGTACTCTACAGGACTCAGTCCTTTTAATTTAACCTTGATTCGTTCATGGTTGTAATAGTGAATATATTCTTTCACGGTTTGCT
>NZ_JAZQPV010000020.1:0-22146 GCF_045628685.1 Acinetobacter sp. | reverse complement strand
ATAAGTTCAAAAATTGAAGATAGTAATTTGCATGTGGTACCGCTTGCCCGAGTTGAGCAGATCCTGGTGGCTTCACCGAGTTATTTGAATCAGTCGACACCTATTTCACGTCCTGAGGATTTAAAGCATCATGATTTAATTCCAATGAATGTGATCAAAAACTACCAATCTTTGTCATTCCAGCATGGTGGGACAAATGAAGACATTAGTTTAGAAATGCGTTCGAGATTGACCTCAAATAATGTCTTGGTGGCTAAAGCATTATGTCAGCAAGGACATGGGATCGCTCGAATTCTATATTTAGATGCACAAAAAGATTTAGTGAGTGGTACTTTGGTTGAAGTTTTACCAGAGTGGAAGTTGCCAAGTTTTACCTTGTATGCCATTATTTCAAAACATGAACAGCAACCGATGAAAATTCATCGTTGTTTAGAGGCATTAAAACAATATTTCTGCCAGTTACCCGGTGGCAGAATTTACCAAGAAGCTTCATAAAAGCCGACCCATATAAAAGAAGCCGCTATCAGCGGCTTTTCATTTTGTGAATGATGAAAAAATTAAGCTAAAAAGGCTTTAATCATTTTAACCAGACGTGTAATCAATTGATCGGCTTGTTCTTGAGTAATGTTGAGAGCTGGCAGTAAACGAACGACAGAACCTGCAGTCACGTTGATAATCAAATGATATTCATCACGGGCAATATTTACCAATTCGCCACATGCTTTTGGCAATTCAATACCAATCATTAAACCGAAACCACGTACAATGACATTTTGATCAGCCAGTTTGTTGCGCAGCTGATCAACAATATAAGCACCTTTTTCGGCAGCATTGGCAACGATATTCTCTTTTTGAATAATATCGAGAACGGTATATACCACACGTGAACCCAATGCTGTTCCGCTATAAGTTGAACCATGATTGCCTGCAGTCAGTACACCGACACCACGACCTTGAGTCATCACGGCACCAATCGGGAAGCCATTACCCAAACCTTTTGCCGTGGTTAAAACGTCTGGAACAATGTTGGTGTGCTGGTAAGCAAAGTATTTACCAGTACGACCATTACCAGTTTGAACTTCATCAAGCATCATCAACCAGTTGTGTTGATTACAGATTTGACGAATTTCTTCGAGGTAGCTAAAACCTTGAGGTGCAGTATTTACACCACCTTCACCTTGAATGGGTTCAACAAAAATAGCCACGATGTCTGGATGGTTAATTGCTGCTTCTTCAATGGCTTCAATGTCACCAAAAGGTACACGAATAAAACCTTCCACCAGTGGGCCAAAACCTTCCTGAACTTTTTTATTACCGGTTGCAGCCAGAGTAGCCAGGGTACGGCCATGGAAAGAACGATCTGCAACAATGATTTTCGGATTGGCAATCCCTTGCATTGATCCAAATTTTCGGGCAATTTTAATGGCACCTTCATTGGATTCTGCACCACTGTTGGAGAAGAAAATTTCTTCCATGCCTGAAACTTCAGCAAGTTTTTGCGCTGCAGCAGTTTGCCAAGGCACTTCAAACAAGTTGCTGGTGTGAATGAGGGTTGCTGCTTGATCGGCAATGGCTTCAGCAATAACAGGATGAGCATGACCCAGACCACATACCGCAATACCGGTAAGTGCATCAAAATATTCAGTGCCATCTTCTGTATAAAGATAAGAGCCTCGACCAAGAACAAAGCTGATCGGCTGACGGCCAAATACAGGCATCAAGTGTGAGGGTTGATCAGATTGCACAGGAGCAAGGGTAATGTTATTCATGACTAACTCTTATCTGTTAGGTGGGAAAGTAAAGGTTTATCTAAGCAAAAACTGCCACAGAATAAAAGCCCAAATGTAAATAAAAATGGAAATATTGCTTTAGTCATACTGTTTTGTTAAGTTTTGGGTATAATGCGAGGCAGATTAGTTGAGGATTTATCAATGACTGAACAAGCACGCGATACTGAAGCGTTAATTCGTGACCAAATTGCTAAACATGCAGTACTTCTTTATATGAAAGGTACGCCGCAATTCCCACAATGTGGTTTCTCTGCACGTGCGGTAGAAGCACTCAGTCAAATTGGTCGTCCATTTGCTTATGTAAACATTTTGGAAAACCCAGACATTCGTGCAACTTTACCGCAAATTGCTAATTGGCCTACTTTTCCACAATTGTGGATCAATGGTGAATTGATTGGCGGTAGCGATATCATGCTTGATATGTTCCAAAAAGGTGAATTAAAAACCTTGATCGAACAGTACAGCCCAGCACCTGAAGCTTAATTCAGTTGTGAAATGATTAAAAAAGCGCCTTGAGGCGCTTTTTTAATGGAAGTTTTTTAATTAAGGCTTTTAAAGAAGCAGATTACTTTACTTCTGACTTATTCTTGCTGTTGTCTTCAGATTCGACTACATCAGCAGGAACAGGCTGTTTTTCCAGCTCTTCTTTCAGCTTTTTCTTGGTTTTTTTCTTTTTCTTCTTTTTCTTGGTCTCTTCCTCAAACGCAGCACCATCTTCTATGGCTTGCCAATACTCAAGTTGATCCATAACTGCAGCATAAATCGAATTTTTACTATAGCGACCTTTTTTGTTTAGGGTGCCGACAGGGCGAGCCATGAGAATTTCTAAAGCCTGATCAATGGTCTGAATGGCATGAATATGGAATTGACCTTTCTCAACTGCTTCAATGACATCATGTCGCAACATCAGATGCTGCATGTTTTGGCGTGGAATAATTACACCTTGTTTGCCAGTTAAGCCGTGTAATTTACAGGCATCGAAGAAGCCTTCAATTTTTGCATTTACCCCGCCAATCGGTTGGACTTGACCAAGCTGATTCATTGAGCCGGTAATTGCCCAGGACTGGTCAATCGGCAGCTGGCTAATGGCAGACAATAGTGCAGAAAGTTCGGCCACAGTTGCGCTGTCGCCATCCACTTGACCATAGCTCTGTTCAAAGGCAAGGGCAGCAGAGAAATGTAGAATCTGTTCACGACCGAAATGTGCCTTTAAGAAACTGGACATCAATAACACGCCTTTTGCATGTAAGGAGCCACCGAGTTCAACACTGCGTTCGATATCAAGAATATCGCCACCGCCCTGATAGACCGAAGCCGTTAAACGTGAAGGCAAACCAAATTCAACATCTGCATACTGGATCACAGACAGGGCATTAATCTGTCCTAAACGATGACCCTTAGTCTCAATCAGCTGGGTACCACGAGACAAATCTTCCCAGTACAATTCACGTAAATAACCTAGGCGGTATTTACGGTGATCGAGCGCGGTATTGATATGTTTGTCGGTAACAATTTTGTCACCCGATTTTTCCGCATGATGATGTGCTTCACGAATCAAGTCACCCAGAGTTAAAGCATGTAATGACAATGAACTCTGGTCTTCTGCCTGGCGACTTGAATCTGTCAGTAATGCAGCTAAAGCAGAACGGTCGAAAGGGAGTAATTTATCTGCTTGCACATAATCGGCAATCAGCTGCATATACGCCTGCTCGTTGCTGTCATTACGTTGTAATGTATCTGTAAAGTCGGCACGAATTTTAAAGACGCTACCCAGTTCTGGCTCTACTTCCAAAATTTCATAATAAACTTCAGGTTCTGCCAGTAAAACCACTTTTAAATTCAATGGAATGGATTGAGGTTCAATCGAAATGCTGCCTGTTAAAGTCAGCATGTGTTCCAGTGAAGATAATTTCAGCTGACCTGATTTTAAGGCCCGTTTTAAACCTTGCCATGCATAAGGCTGTTCAAGCAGTTGTTCAGCTTCGAGCATTAAAAATCCGCCATTGGCTTTATGTAATGTGCCAGGGCGAATCAGGGTGAAGTCTGTGGTGATGGTGCCGTTTTGGGTAAGCTGTTCGACATGACCCAGTAAATTGTAATGTGTTGGGAAGTCTTCAAAAATGACCGGTGCGCCAGAATTTGGCTTATAGGAAACTATGATATTGGCTTGATAACGCGCAGGCACTCGGCTGAATAAACCTGGCGTAAAGTCATCTTCTTCTTGCTCAAGCACGATTTCGACATTGTTAATAATGTCTTCAGCATAGTATTTGAGATAGTCTTTTAAGCCTTCAACTTCACCAAACTTATTTAGGATTTGCTCGATACGTGGCATCACCACCTGTTTTGCGATATCACGATTTAAGACTTGCACTTTGTCGCGTGCATCATCTTCCAAATCGCCCAAATGTAGGCCTAAGCGTTCCAGTTTTTTGTCCATGTAACGCATATTGGTTGAAATTTCAGCCCGCTCTTTACTGTTGAGCGCATTAATGTCTTCTGCTGTCATTTCTTCAGGTAAATCGTCAATGAAATGAACCGGAACAAAGCAATGTTCTTCATTACGGGTAATCAGTTTCAGATCAAGTGCTTCACCTTCTTTGGTGAGATCAATTAATGCTTGACGTTGTTCATCCCCAATTTGCTGGCGAATCAGTTCAATACGATTATGATAAATTTCTGCAGTAAAACGGCGTTCTAACTGTTTTAAGATGGTTTGCCAGGTCTGATGCAACAGCGTTTGAAATTTAGTCGCTTGTCCAGATGGAAGCTCTAGCGCAATTGGTTGGCGTGGATGTTTGAAATTGTTGACATAGACCCAGTCATTTGGCGTCGGCATGGTTTTGGCGTGTTGCTGCAATAAACGCTTGATCATGGTACGTTTGCCGAGGCCTGCTGTACCTACAGCAAAAATATTATAGCCTGAATAAGGTAAGGCAATACCTGCTTCTACCGAGGCACGCGCGCGGTCTTGTCCCAGAAAATTATTTAGCGGTTTCAGTCGGCGCGTTGACGCAGGAATTTTATCGTAATTAGGAATATGCGTCAGTTGCTCAGATTTCAGTTTGGTTTTTTCTAGAGTGCTTTGTATTTCTGGTTGTTCAAATGCTGAAGTTAAAATGTTTTGGCTCGGTTGTTCAATGTTGCTAATAATATTGGCGGATAAAGAAGAGTTCATTTGCTCGAGTTTTTGGGTCACTGTGAAAATCCAAAACGAAATATTGCGGTAGAGGTTTAAAGGTATACAGGTTTACCTGAAAAATTCAAGCGGACATGATGCTTTAATCGATAAAATAAAATAATGATTTCGTAAATATTGTTGAAACCTATCGCATTACGCGTTTGAATAGCGGCATTGAGTTTTTGCAGAACATAATAAATCAATGACAACACAATCTACTGGATGGAAATCAGCCTTTACGGCATTTCTTGATCGCCGTGCCCTTATTATGCTGTTTCTGGGTTTCTCCGCAGGTATTCCGATATTACTGATTTTTTCAAGCCTTTCTTTATGGCTCGGGGAAGCCGGAATTGATAAAAGTGCAGTCACCTTTTTTAGCTGGGCAGCATTGGGTTATTCCTTCAAGTTTGTGTGGGCACCGTTAATTGATGAATTGCCGGTCCCTGTATTGACGAAAATACTCGGTCGTCGTCGGGCATGGCTCTTGATTGCGCAAGTACTGATTATCTGTGCCATTTGTATTATGGCATTTTCAAATCCTGCACTCGGGCAAAGTTATTTATACCAAATGGCGGTGGGTGCAGTGTTGTTGGGCTTTTCTGCGGCAACCCAAGATATTGTGATTGATGCTTACCGGATTGAACTGGCTGAAACACAGATGCAGACCGTTCTGGCTTCTACCTATAATGCCGGTTATCGCATCGGGATGATTGTAGCGGGCGCCGGGGCGTTATTTTTAGCGGCATCCTTGGGCACAGCGAAAGGCAACTATATCTATAGTGCATGGAAAATTACCTATTTAGCCATGGCTGCGGTAATGCTGGTGGGTATTATCACCACATTGGTCATCCGTGAACCGATAGTGAACCGGATCTATAAAGATTATAAACGTACCGATTACTACCGTTTGGTCGCGGTATTTTTTGTGGCCGTGATCAGTTTTGTGCTGAGCTATATTTTTTCGGGTAATTTAACTGAAGCGCTTAAATCACAATTTGAAATTTCAGATTCGTTCTTATTGTTCTGCTTTGAAGCTTTACGTTTCATTGGTTCTGCTGCTGTAGCGTTAATGGCCGGTACATTGCTGGTAAAAATGGGCGCGGTAAACAAACAAATGGCCTTTGAAACCTGGGTTAATCCAATCGCTGATTTCTTTAAACGTTATGGCGTGAAACTGGCATTGGTCTTGTTGTTGTTGATTGGTTTTTATCGTATTTCCGATATTATTGCCGGTGTAATTTCTAACGTGTTTTATCAAGATTTAAACTTCACTAAAGAGCAAATTGCCGAAGCAGTTAAAATTTATGGGGTGATTTTTAGTTTGGTCGGTGGTTTCTTGGGTGGCTTGCTGGCACAGCGCATGAACATCATGAAGTTAATGTTTGTCGGTGCCGTGTTGGCCAGCTCTACCAATCTGATTTTTATTGGCTTGGTGAAATCAGGGCAACAGCTGAATGATGTCAATGTCACAGTCGGACAGCAGAATTATAAAGTGCAGTCCGATGAAGTAGGATACTGGAAACTCAAAGTACCGAGTCAGGTCTTGGCACAAGCGGATAAAGTGCAGGTTGCTGCACAATATTCGGATGGCTCTAAAAATACCGCAGTTACTACATTGCCGTATTTAAAGCTGGATGAAAAGCAATCCAGCATGCAAATTCTACCCGTGACCAGTGACAATACCATTAGCGCGCAGGAGCGAAATAATAGTTTAGTCATTCGCGGACAATATTCTGGACCGGCATTATCTGAATCTCAAAAAATTGTTTTAGCTTTAGATGGTCAAACTTTTGATGCAAATCTGGATAAAACAGGAATATTTAGTGTGGCAATTCCGGCTGAGGTTTTGATTAATTCAGCTTCTAAGAGTCTTGTTGCTGAAGTTTTTGAAAACAATAAAGTGATCTTAAGTAAAAAGCATAACTATGCTGTAAATATGAATTTAAGCACAGCAAAAGAATTGGATGTCGATGTGCAACCTCTAGCTGCTGTGAATGCCCAATCTACTGACGAAGTTGAAATTAGCGGAAAAGTCATCAAACCGTATAGTTCAGGATGGTTATATTTTGCCATTATTGTCGATAATTTGGCGTCAGGTTTAGCAGGCGCTGCATTTATTGCCTTCTTGTCGAGCTTGACCAGTGTGTCGTTTACAGCCGTACAATACGCGATTTTTAGCTCGCTCATGACGCTAACACCCAAGATTTTAGGCGGTTATTCGGGTACTATAGTGAGTAATATTGGTTATCCGAATTTCTTCCTCATGACCACCCTGATTGGTATTCCAATTTTAATTTTAGTGGTGTGGGTGGCGAAGTTATTGCGTGAACATCAACATATAAAGAGTTAATAAGGATGAAGAATATGCGCATGCTGCATACCATGTTACGTGTAGGCAATTTGGAACAATCTTTAAAGTTCTATACTGAAGTGCTCGGTATGACTTTGCTTCGTAAACGTGATTATGAAGAAGGTCGTTTCACTTTAGCTTTTGTGGGTTATGGGGATGAAGAAAACAATACGGTTTTAGAATTAACGCATAACTGGGATACAGACAGCTATGAGTTAGGGAATGGCTATGGTCATATTGCCATTGCTGTAGAGGATGCTTATCAAGCGTGTGAAGAAATTAAAGCACGTGGCGGGAAAGTGGTACGTGAAGCAGGTCCAATGAAGGGTGGGGTAACGGTTATTGCTTTTGTTGAGGATCCAGACGGTTATAAAATCGAGCTGATTCAGCAAGATAAAGATGCACGCAATAACTAATGAATAGTGCAGTATAGATAAACTAAATATTCAACATTGAGTTGAAAAACTAGCTTTATTTATTTAGCTCGGTAAGATGAAACTTTACCACTAGGTAAATTCACTTATTGGGCTTTTTTATATTTTAAATCATTACAGGACGTAGCAATGTTAAAATTCTTGGCATTGGACCGCTTTACTATTTTACTGATTATTATGGTGATCTTGGCAACTATAGTTCCAGTCTCCGGTCTTGCTACAAATATTTTTGGAATAATTACTTCTGTTGCGATTGCGATTTTATTCTTTTTGCATGGCGCAAAACTTTCCAGGGAAGCTGTGGTCCAAGGCATCATGCACTGGAAATTTCATGTGGTGGTGTTTGCTTTCACATTTGCACTCTTTCCGCTGTTTGGTTTGTTGGCGAAGCCGGTTTTATTGCCCTTGTTAGGGCGCGAGTTGTACTGGGGCTTCTTGTTTATGTGCTTCTTGCCATCTACTGTACAGTCTTCAATTGCATTTACCTCGGTTGCTAAGGGGAATGTGGCCAGTGCAGTATGCAGTGCTTCATTTTCCAATATTGTCGGGATGTTTATTACTCCGGTATTGGTCAGTTTCTTTATTTTAGGTCAGTCACAACATGGCTTTGACCCTACATCTTCAATTGTTCAGATTACCTTGTTGTTACTGGTGCCGTTTATATTAGGACAGATATTACGTCCGTATGTTTATCCCTATATGCTGAAATTACCCGGGATTGTTAAAGCATTTGATCAGGGCACTATCTTAATGGTGGTATATGGGGCATTTAGCGGGGCAGTAGTTGCCGGATTGTGGCAAGAGCTAAGCTGGCAAACGCTGCTGATTTTGACCGTAGCTTGCTCAGTATTTTTAACTATTATCATGCTGTTGGCTTTGTACATTCCAAAATGGCTGGGTTTTAACCGGGAAGATCAAGTTGCGATGTTTTTTTGCAGTTCGAAAAAGACTTTGGCTAGTGGTGTACCGATGGCACAAATTTTATTTATCGGGCAGCCTTTAGGGATGATCGTTTTACCGATTATGATCTTTCATCAAATTCAGTTGATGGTCTGTGGGGTGATTGCGAATTATTGGTCGAAACAAAATGTAGATGAATAATTGAAAAATGTAAAACTCAGGTCTTTAAGCTTGAGTTTTTTATGAATCTAGATTTAGTCGATCAATTTGCATATATTTAATTAAATTAAATACTTAAAATAATATTTGTATGAAGTTAATAGAATTTATTTTTCATTCCTTTACTTTGCTGAAGAGGAGTTAATAATTAAAAAAATCGAGATATTTTTGAAAAAATGCTACTGGTTTCACTACAATCCATGTTGAATTTTTAATGAAGAACAACTACAACTTAATGTTTAACTAGAAAAGCGTATTCGGTTGCGAAAGTAAAGTTGGTCAATGCTGCAAAGAATGTAAAATACAATAGAATTAGCCCTTTACAACAAAAAGAGATTGATCAACCTGTTGATGCTGCTTTCAAACACGAATTGCAGAAAATGCTTGAGATAATGTCGATATCGATCAAAAAATTGATGCTGAGAAATATTGCCCTTCTCTTATTGATCGATTAAATGATTTTGATCCAGCTGAATTTCAACGTATTGTAGAAATGCAATACAGTCATGATATAGAAAGAACAACGCAGAAAAAGAAAGCTTTAAGCTAAGAATGATCTATTTATTAATAACTCTATTTCAGTTATAATATGCCCACTTGTTGTGCTTAGCTCTGACGGTAACCGTCTCGGTGGGCCAAAAGAATGGTCTGTTGTGGTGTTGATCTCGCTTTTCTTTGGAAAGCTTTTTCCTCTAATAATGAGAGTGATCAATTGCGATGACAGCATAAGCCTTTCTTAACTTAGGAGTAGTCGACCATGCGCGCCGATATCCACCCAAAATATGAAAAATTAGTTGCTACTTGTTCATGTGGTAATGTAATCGAAACTCGTTCAGCAATTGGTAAAGAAACTCTTTACCTTGACGTATGTTCAGCTTGTCACCCATTCTATACTGGTAAACAGAAGAATGTTGACCAAGGTGGTCGTATCGACAAGTTTAAACAACGTTTTTCTGGTATGTCACGTTCTATCAAACGTCCTGACTAATACTGTCAAATGTAAAAAAACGGGCAATTTGCCCGTTTTTTTATACCTGAAATTTATGTATCTAGTGGTAAGACAAGATGTGCAAGACCTATTGGTCTTGTACATCAATCAGGTGATCCAGTTTTTTCTGGAAATAATCACCTTGAATAAAACGGGCATCTACATTCCAGGCATTAGCAAAGAGTGTCATATCGTTTAACTCACGTAGCATAATTTCAACAGGTTTGATTTCATGGAAAGTTGTGATTTTTCCCTGTAATTCCTGCGTAGACTGTTCTGTATTTAACATTGCCGTTAAGGTGGGGTGTAATGTTAAGCAGTTGATATCCAGTTGACGTAGAGCAGATTCACTATAAATGGTATTGCCAAAATCTCTTAAGGATACTTCAGCGCCAAACTGGCGTAGTTGAGCAATATACTTTTGGGCATCAGAAATGTTCTGGGTCAGGTCTTCTTCTGAAAATTGTAAAATAAGCGGATGCGTTAATTTACTACGTACAATCGTGATCAGCTTGGAAATAAATTCAGGGAAAGTTCGATCGTAAAATAACACTTGTTGATTCAAATTCACAATCAATTTGGCTTCAGGGTATTGTGTAATAAAATTGTGTAATTGTTTACATGACTCAACTAATATCCAGCGATCCAGTTTAATCGACAATTCAGGATCTTCTGCCAATTCTCTTAAGTTGGATAAATCTTTCCAGGAATTTTCAAAAATAAAGCCGCTAGTGACCTCATATGTGTACAGGTTGGTATCTTGTTTATCATAAAGTTGTTGATATTTAAGATGAATCTCTCCACGATCCAAGCTTTGTTCTAAAGCTCTAATTAGTGATGATTCAGGTGAAGCATTTAATGTCTTAATCTCAGGGCGTAGAATTTCCATCGTTGGAATATCTAAATGTGTTTCTAAATTAAGTTCTACAGGCGGCACATTTTGTGGTAAAGCCGTCTGGTATGCTGAATTAATAAATTGTTCAAAATGGCTTTCATCACGAATTTCACCATCTAGAATAGTGTAACCAATTCTTAAATTAAGGGGATAGCTCACTTGATTGACGATCAATAGTTGTGGCTTGGTTAATGCGCTTAAACCAATCAGTTTAGATTCTAATTTTGCTTTAGATTCTGCCTGGAATAAAGCCGCAAAAATACCCGGTGAAACTTTAAATAATGGAATATGGGTTTGTTCTTTTAAAAACGTTTCGATTTCATTGAAATAATTTTTTGAAGTGACCCAATTGCCTTTAAAAATAGTTTCAGGACAAGAGGCTAAAGAGAAGAGGACCAGTGCATTAATATCCGAAGGCTGCTGATTAACACCACGGTTAATTAACTGGAATGTATTTGGCTTCTGGGTATTCTTCTCAACTTTTCCTGAGATTGTCTTGCTCGTTTCTGAAGTTTCAATATCAATGGTAATTTGTAATGCATCTTCATCTGTAGCAGGTAAAAATTCGATTTTAAGCGGATTAGGAATAGAAACCTGATCATTTAAGGTGGCGATTTCTAATCGACCCAGATCAAACTGACCTTGAGTAATTTTTTTAAAGCGTAGTTTGAAGTCATTCAAATCTTTTGGTTGTAACAAATCAAGCAAAGGAAGACCTACGATATCATCCTCATTTTTAATCCCAAACATTTGTAAATATTCAGGATTGGCTTGAATATGAATACCTTCTTGAATCAGTGCAAAGGCCTTGTTGCTATCCTGTACTAAAGATTGGGCATGGGTTTGGGCAGACTCTAATTCATCCATTAAATGTTGCTGAGTAAGCATTAAACGACTTAATGAAAGTGCACGAAGTAAGCCTAGATAGAAACGATCTGGATAGTCCAGATTCAAAATGTCGTAAATGCCTTTACGAATGTAACCCGCATATTGATCTGCCTGATAATCTTCTGGTTTTAGAAGAATAATCGGTAGGTTTGGTTGTTTTGATAATTGGATTAAACTTAAAGCTTGGTCGTGTTTCAAGTCGTAGGCACGGCCAAAAATCACCAGATCCCAATTTTGATGTAATTGCTTTTCAAAAGTTTGTAAATCATCCAGCAATGTTGCTTCTACAACATGTCCATTCGATGTTAAAAGAGCACGAATTTGGTTAAAACGTATTTGATTATCATCGATAATGAGTAAACGTGTCTCGGTACGTTTTAACTTTTTAGACAATAATGGATTTCTCACTTCAATGCTTCCCATAAATCGTGATTCTTGATTTCATTCATTTGTTTGTTGATAAAGTTTGTGATCAGATTTTCTTGCTGATCATTTAGTAACTCAAATTCAAAACGAATGAAACTTTGAGTAATCAGCTGTGCTTTGGTCAGGTAAATTTTTAATTCTTCTTTTCCTAATCGCAAATGAATGGTTTGTTTTTCTCTAAACATATGCGAACCCGATACAATTAAACTGGTAGAGACATTATCGAGTTGAGATGTTTGAACAATAAGGGCAGGTTGGTAGTTGCTGCTGTTACGTTCAGTTTTTATCATGACTGAGCAGGGGAATAAATCTTGAGCCAGTACTTCAAGTCCGAGTTCCAGACTTTTTTCTGTTGACTGTTTAATCCAGCGAACCACACCGCCACGCCATGGGCTATTGGTATTTTCCTGAATTAAAATAAATTCACCGGTTTTTAAATTTGAAGGTGTAGCACCCGTCCATTTAATCCTGTAACCATTGACGCTAATATCTAGAACTTCAGTCGGATAGATTTGTTTTGCTTCTCGATCCAGAACTTTAGCTGTTGTAAGTTCAGCAGGAATATTGGAATTTCTGGAATTGATAAAGGTACTTTCATTTTGAAAATGATAGTTATTTTCCACCTCCAAAGTTTCGTGAAAGTTTTTACCTTTAGAGAGGTAAAAGTGTGCCACTAAAAGACTAAAACAAATCTGTAATTGTGCTGAATATTCGTAGCGCTCATGACGACGTTCAATATTGGTCGTAAGCAGGTTGTGAATATGAAAATGTAGTGCTGGGGTCAGAAATAGCTTTTCATTACGTGATAAATATCCTGTATTTTTGGTTTGAGTCTCAGACAGATGATCTAATAAATTTTGCGATGCAATATAAATCGTCGGCTTATATAAGCTAGATTGATTGATATTGAAAACTGGTGGATGATCTTTATTGGTATCGACAATATAACGTGAAAGCGTAGTTTCTTTCGGCAAAATATGAACTAGTGTGGCCCAGTCAAAGCTGCATAAATATAAACCTTGCATTTCTGAGGGGCGAATTTGATGAGTATTAAAAATATCCAATAAAATGAGCTGTGAATAAGCATGAGCAATGGTTTGTAATTGGTGCTGCGTATCTAAGATTTGATTAATATTGGTTTGATGAAAATTATTTTTGATTGCACATTCGAGCAGTTGATGCGCAACCAGCCATTGACCAAATAAGGGCGTGCTATACAACAAATTCTGTTGATAAAGTAATAACGATAGTTGCTGTAATGCGTAATACGTCGAAACAATTCTAGCGGTTTGTAAGCTTTTCTTTTGATTGAATGCAAAGATCGAAAACTTTTGCAGACTTAATTGAGTGTTGCAGCGTTTTGAAATGTCGATGTAAATTTTAGCGAAATGGCTACGTAGTAGCATCGCCAATTCAATGATTTGATCACTTCGATCGGTGGTAATCAGACCTTGGTTAAAAAAGTGCTTTTCCAGACTGGTGAGTACATTGTCAATGGTCGGGTGCAAGATTTGAATTAAATCAAAACGCAGCATTTCCGGGCATTGAAGTTCTGATATTTCCAATAACGCATTGAAAAGTTCTTTTGAAGAATTTCCGAGTTGTAAAATGGATAAATTAGACACCCATTCTTGTAAACCTTTTGCATGAGAAGGACAAAAGCTCAATTGTTCCAACTTTAATTCAGTTGGCGTTTGGAAGATATCAGAAGTACTCATAAGCATCGTTATTATTTAACTCAAAAAGTTGAAACCCCAAAAAGCGGTGTTTTATTTTTTTCGCCCGCTATTTCCCTGACGAGTTTAGGAACCAAATATCCTGGTAGGTTCTCTAAAACATCTTTATATATAAGATTAATCTGCTCAGGATCCAAGTCAAAATGATGTGCACCTTTTACTTTATCTAATACATGTAAATAGTATGGCATCACGCCTGCATCAAACAGACGGTAACTTAAATCTACTAAAACCTGCGCAGAATTATTGACCCCATTTAATAAAACTGTCTGATTGAGCACGGTGATTTGTTGCTGCGCCAATAGAGAAAGTTTAGCGCATGTAAAATCATCAAGCTCAGCTGCATGATTTGAGTGTACCACTAGAATAATGCGTAGCCTACTGTTTTTTAATAGGGAAACCAGTTCTTCATCGACACGGTTGGGGATTACGATAGGAACCCGTGAATGAATTCTCAAAAATTTAATTTGCGGTAAAGATTCTAAACGATCGATCCAAAGCTTTAATTTTCGATTGGAGAGCGTAAGCGGATCTCCGCCACTAAAAATAACTTCATTGATATCGGGTTGGCTTTCGATATAGCTTTTAATGTTGAGCCAGTCTTCATTTTTTGGCAGGTTTTCCTGATAAGGGAAATGACGACGAAAACAATAACGGCAATGCACTGCACAAGCACCGGTTAAGGTGAGCAAAAAGCGTGATTTGTATTTATGTAATACGCCGGGTTGTTGATTGGCTTGTTCTTCACCCAAAGGGTCGGTCACAAAGCCAGCATGATCTTCAAGTTCTAGATGATGTGGCAAGACTTGTAAAAGAAGAGGGTCAAGTGGGTCACCAATGTTCATTTTTCCCACGAATGCACGCGGGACACGTAATTTAAACTGTTCAGAAGCCAGAATTGCCCCTGATAATAATTGATCAGGTGAGAGCTGAAGGGCTTGAAGTAACTCTAATGGATCCGTAATAAGGTCACTGAGTTGAGATTGCCAGTTTTGCTCTTGATATAAATAGTTTATCATGCCGCATGTAAAAAATAATGCTAGTCTAGCATTAATAGATTTAAGTTAGTAAGTTTGGAGTGAGCCTTTCATGGCCAATTATTCTACGAATGACTTTAAGCAAGGCCTAAAGGTTATGCTTGATGGTAACCCATGTTCAATCATGGAAAATGAATATGTGAAACCTGGTAAAGGTCAAGCATTCAACCGCGTAAAATTGCGTAATCTTAAAACTGGTAAGGTTTTAGAAAAAACATTCAAATCCAATGAAACACTGGAAGGTGCTGACATTGTTGAAGTTGAAATGGATTATCTTTATAACGATGGCGAACTTTGGAACTTTATGGATCCAGAGAGCTTCGAACAAATCACAGCTGACAAGGTTGCGATGGGCGATGCTGCCAAATGGTTGAAAGACGATTCCAACGAAAAATGTACAATCATGCTTTTCAATGGTGTTCCATTGTCAGTAAGTCCGCCAAACTTCGTTGTGTTGAAAATCGTTGAAACTGATCCAGGCGTACGCGGTGATACTTCTGGTGGTGGCGGTAAACCTGCCAAACTTGAAACTGGTGCTGTAGTACGAGTACCATTATTCGTACAGCAAGAAGAAAGCGTTCGTGTAGATACTCGTACGGGTGACTATTTAGAACGTGCATAATGGTTTTAAAATAGACTATTATCGAAAGGGATGATTTAAATCATCCCTTTTTTTATGCCAAAGTATTAGATGAAAAGTTAATGATGAGGAGTAGAGTCGCAAAGGAAGAAACAGCAGTATTTCCAACAATAAAAATGAACGCTGATTTATGCATTAGATATGAGGGATTTATATGGAAACGATTGAACCGAAGTTAACCACAACTTCAAAAATAGTGTGGTTTCTAGTCGCGATTTTAGGTGCAGTGTCGTTCGGGATACTGGCGATCAGCAGAGGAGAGCATGTCAATGCAGTCTGGCTCGTATTGGCCGCCATCTGTGTATATAGCATTGCCTATCGCTTCTACAGTTTATTTATTGCTAATAAAGTTTTTGAACTCAATGCAAGACGTTTAACACCGGCACATCGTTTAGCCGATGGTCTGGATTATGTTCCCACTAATAAATATGTCTTGTTTGGTCACCATTTTGCCGCTATTGCAGGTGCAGGTCCATTGGTCGGGCCAATTCTTGCGGCACAGATGGGTTATTTGCCGGGCACCATTTGGCTGTTGGTCGGTGTGGTTCTTGCGGGTGCGGTCCAAGACTTTTTAGTGCTGTTTATTTCTACCCGTCGTGATGGCCGTTCACTCGGCGAAATGGCGAAGCAAGAGCTCGGTTCTTTTGCCGGTATAATTGTAATGCTGGGTGCCTTAGGTGTCATGATCATCATCCTTGCAGTTCTTGCATTGGTCGTCGTGAAAGCCTTGACCAACAGTCCATGGGGCGTGTTCAGTATTGCTGCAACGATTCCAATTGCATTGTTCATGGGCATATATATGCGATATATCCGCCCAGGGAAAATTGCCGAGGTTTCGATTATTGGCTTTGTGCTGATGATGCTGGCGATTGTGTATGGTGGCAATGTTGCAGCTGATCCGTATTGGGGACCATTGTTTACTCTTTCTGGTACGCAACTGACCTGGTGCTTAATTATTTACGGTTTTGTCGCTTCTGTTTTACCAGTCTGGTTACTGCTTGCACCACGCGATTATCTTTCAACTTTCTTGAAGATTGGTGTGATTGCAGGTCTTGCGATTGGGATCATGGTGGCATTGCCTGAACTGAAAATGCCTGCGGTTACACATTTTATTGATGGTACAGGTCCTGTATTTGCAGGCTCAATGTTCCCGTTCTTATTTATTACCATTGCCTGTGGTGCCATTTCAGGTTTCCACGCACTGGTTTCTTCAGGAACCACACCAAAACTGGTCGATAACGAAGTGGATATTCGTGTGATTGGTTACGGCGGTATGTTGATGGAATCTTTCGTTGCTGTGATGGCAATGATCTGTGCGACCATTCTTGAACCAGGCGTCTATTTCGCAATTAATGCCCCTGCTGCCATATTAGGGACAACAGTGGAAAGTGCGGCAGAAGCGGTGCGTACTTTAGGTTTTGTGGTAACCCCTGAGGCATTGACTTTACTTGCGCAAGAAGTGGGTGAAACTTCAATTCTTTCGCGTACGGGTGGTGCACCCACCTTTGCAATTGGTATGGCACACATTATTACGGAAATTTTCAATAACCGTTCAATGATGGCATTCTGGTATCACTTTGCGATTCTGTTTGAAGCATTGTTCATCTTAACTGCAGTAGATGCGGGTACACGTGCTTGCCGTTTCATGGTTCAGGATACGGTGGGTATCGTGATTCCTGCGGTGAAAAACTCACATAATTTCTTTGGTAATTTGTTGGGTACCGCAGTTGCAGTTGCAGGCTGGGGCTTCTTCGTTTATCAAGGTGTAATAGATCCGCTCGGTGGGATTAACAGCTTGTGGCCGCTGTTTGGTATTGGTAACCAGATTTTGGCAGCGATGGCTCTTATACTCGGCACCGTCATTCTGTTTAAAATGAAGAAAGAGAAATATGTGTGGGTGACGATTATTCCGACCATTTTCCTTTTCATTACCTCGATGACGGCAGGTTGGCAAAAAATCTTCCATGAAAATCCAAAAATTGGTTTCTTGGCACAAGCCAACCGTTTCTCGGATGCGATTGCACGAAATGAAATATTGAAACCGGCCAAAGACATTGCTGAAATGCAAACTATTGTATTCTCTAATCAGATCAATGCAGTACTTTGCGGCTTCTTTATGATTGTGGCTTTCGTAATGTTGTTTGCTGCCATTGGGGTGATCCGCCGTGCCTTAGCCAATCCAAATCCAAGCGTGCATGAGTCAGAAGCGATTTACCGTGATGAGATTAGTGCGAATAAAGTGGCAGGAGAGGTGAAATGAGTCTAAAAGATCAAATTCGCCAAAAAATGGCTTTGGGTAAAATCATTAAATTTACCGTGCTGGCTCAGCCGAAAAAGTTTTTGATGTTGAATGGCATTAAAACCATTCAACTGATTTGGCAACGCTTGCAGCAGAGCTTTCGCTTGATGGTCGGTGTGCCGGACTATCAGACTTATCTAGAGCATATGAAAAAGAATCATCCAGACTTAGTCGCAATGGATGCCAAAACATTTTACCGTTACTGTGTGGATGCACGTTACCCAAGCGCAGGCGGTGGAATGAAAAAATGCCCTTGTTAATCTAAGCAGATATTTGTCAGAAATCTTTTGATTTGTTTGGAAAAACAGCAAAACGGTGTATGTTAATCATGCACCGTTTTTTATGGGGAAATAAGCTGTGATTTGGGGTACAAACAAGGTTCAAAAACAGGAACTCACACATGAGCAACGACAACTGAATGATCAAGTTGAATCCTATGCTGCCAAAATTCAGACATTCCTGAATCAAATCAATAGCATAATTTTGGATAAACAGCATCAGACCAAATTGGCTTTGAGTAGTTTGTTAGCCGGAGGACATGTGTTGTTTGAAGATTTACCCGGATTGGGTAAAACGACATTGTCCAGTGCCTTATCTCATATTGCAGGGCTGAAGTTTCAGCGCATTCAGTTTACCAACGACATGCTTGCCAGTGATGTGATTGGCGTAAATATGTTTAATCAAAAACAGCATCAGTTTGAGTTTAAGCAGGGTCCAATCTTTACCCAAATATTACTGGCAGATGAAATCAACCGCTGTAGCCCCAAAACTCAGAGTGCATTGCTAGAAGCAATGGAAGAAGGTTTGGTGACAGTTGATGGGGTGCGCTATGAGTTGCCGCAACCCTTTTGGGTGATTGCAACGCAGAATCCGCTCTTTCAAAGTGGTACCTATAGTTTGCCAGAATCCCAGCTTGACCGTTTCCTGATGCGTTTGTCACTGGGCTATCCATCCCGTTCCGCAGAAAAACTGTTATTACAGCAGGCTTCCCGCTATACCTTGATTTCAACATTGGAACATGTTTTTGATGAATATGAAATTTTAGAGATGCAACAGCTGGTTATGCAAGTTCATATTGCCGATGTAGTGCTGGACTATCTGCTGGATTTGGCTACCGAGACCCGTAAAAGTCGGCATGGTTTATCGACTCGCGGTCTATTGGCTTTGAAAAAAGCAGCACAAGCGCATGCCTTTGTTGAACAGCGTAGTTATGTCACCCCAGATGATGTTCAAGCAGTGTTTGTTGCCGTGGTATCTCATCGCATTGGATTGAGTGAGGCAGAAACCTTGCAGATAATGCAGCAAGTGACTATTAGCTAAGGGAAGGTTAAATTGAGTAAGCCTTGGCAAAAATGGTTAGCGAAACGCTTTCAATTTGAAAAAGTAAAACAGCTCTCACAACAAGATATTCTGATTTTTATCTATCAACAGGGCTATCTGTATCTGGTGTTGATCTTGATTACGTTTATTGCCGGGATCAATTATGCCAACAACCTGATTTTGGGTTTTTGCTTTCTGATCAGTGCGATTTTATGTATCAGTTTTTATGTCACTTTTAAACAATTGCATGAGCTCAGCATTAAAATTTCAGTAAATGAGATCGGGCAAATGGGGGATCATCTTGATTTGCAATTACATTTCCAACAGCCACAAAAGCAATCGCGTTATTTGTGGATTAAGACTGATCAGCATTTAGAAAAAGTTTCGATTACTGAACTCAAACAAAAAATCACCCTGTCTTTTTTTGCCGATAGACGCGGGAAGTTCCATTATCCGACTGTACAGATTTATGCTGTATATCCCTTTGGACTGGTTCGTGCCTGGACTTATTTTTATTTGACGCAATATTCATGGGTTGCCCCCAAAGCTGCATTTTACAATGCGGAAAATAAACAGTATCAGCACAGTTTTGAACCCGATATGGATGAGTTTCGTGAACTGCGAAATTTTAAACTGGGTGATAGCTTGCAGGCTGTATCATGGAAGCAGGCTGCACGTGGGCAAGGTTTATATATCAAAGTTTTTGAGCAGCATAATGATCAGCCGAGTGTGGAAATCCATTATGCAAACATGCCTAGTACAGAACATGAAGAGAAACTGAGCTTAATGATGGGGCTGATTGAGCAATGCGAGCAACTGCAATGTCACTATGCAGTATTTTTACCTCAAGCTGAATTAACCGAAGGCGCTGGTACAAACCAGCTGCTTCAGGCGAAAAAACTTTTGGCGCAGGCTTAAATTATGATGCATCCTGATATTAGAACCTCGATTTTAGTTACCTTGTCATTATTACTGATTGCACAAGTATTTTTTAATCCTATTCTGTTAAGCGTAATTTTTGTCCTGATTCTCCTCTGTTTATTTGTTAGCTTTAAAGATGAGACAAAAACAGTATCCAAAATCTGGATCTTTGCCCTAGCAATTCTGGCTTTAATGACGATTTATTTTAGATATCAGAGTTTTATCGGGATAGAAGCGGGGGTTGCTGTTTTATCCACTTTTTTATTTGCCAAGGCCTTGGAAACCAAGAATAAACGAGATGTCATTATCTTGTTTAATTTTGCCTTGTTTGTTGGGGCGAGTTCATTTTTATATAGCCAATCCATCTGGATGGCGATTGTGATTCTGCTGTGTTTATTCAGTTGCCTAATCGGGCTTTATCGTTTACAGACCAGTGAATTTAAACAGGCACAGAATCAACCGTCGGCATTAAAAACAGATGCTAGGCATGTGGGTAAATTTCTGATTTTGGCTTTGCCTTTTTTTATCTTGCTGTTTATCTTTTTTCCGCGCTTACCGCCACTTTGGCATATTCCAATTCCAGAACAAAAAAGTGTCACGGGGATGAGCGACAGCATGTCACCTGGGGATATTGCAGAGCTTTCGCAATCCAGCAGTTTGGCTTTTCGCATTATTGGCAATATGAATAAGCTGCCCTCCCGCAATGAGCTGTACTGGCGGGCAATGGTTCTGGATCAATATGATGGCAGAACATGGACCAGTAGTTTTGTAAATCAACAGCCTGTTTTGAATTATAAAAGTTTACATCAAACTAAGCGGGGTTTTGATTATCAATATTTGGCTGCAGATTCACGCGTGATGTGGATCATGGGGCTGGAAAAATCTATTCCAAAAGATTCTCAATATCAATTAAAGCAGGATTGGAGTATTAGTCCGATCCGCTCTGTCACACGAAATCAACCGATTACCCTGCATTGGTTAGAGGATGTTGTGCTACAAGAACAGGAATTAACCAAAGTAAATTTACTGGATAAAATCAATACTCAAACTCATGCACAACTTGATGAACAATCACGTCAATTCGCTTTGGAAATGTTTCAGCAAAGTGGAGAGATACCCAGTCAATATGTGCAGAATATTTTGCAATGGTATAAGGACAATGATTTTGTATATACCTTAACGCCGGGTTTATTGGGTGAAAATCGTATTGATGGTTTTTTGTTTCAATCTCAGCGCGGATTTTGTGAGCATTATGCTTCGAGTTTTGCCATGTTGATGCGATATGTAGGGATTCCTGCACGTGTGGTCATTGGCTATCAAGGTGGGCAACTTGCACTTGACCGAGCCAGTTGGGAAGTTCGTCAACTGGATGCCCATGCATGGACCGAAGTGCAATTAAACGGAAGATGGCAACGGATTGATCCAACTGCAATTATTGCACCACAACGTATAGAGGGGGGAATGCAGAATTATATAGAAAATGATCGAACAATCTTGGGAAGTAAAGAGCAGAAGTGGAAGTATCGTCAGTTTTCAATGATGAAAAATATGCGGATCTGGAGTGACTATGCGAGCTATCAGTGGCAAAGCAAAGTTGTGGGCTATGATGCTGAAAAGCAGCAAAGCTGGTTGTCGAAATTAGGCCTGAAAACGGCTTATGCCAGTATCCTGATATTATTCTCAAGCATTTTATTGGTGATGATTTTTTATTTTGCCTGGATTTATTATCGTAATAGACAGCACGGTTCGGCATATGAGCGTGCAGTTCAACAGTTCTCTAAGCAATTAGATGAGCCATTACGCAAGCAGCCTGCTGAAACTTTTTTTGCTTGGATGCACCGATTAGCCAAGGAGATAGTAGATGATGAGCAAAGGATATTTATCCAGACGGCAGAATATTATCAGCAGCAACAATTTTCTGTAGTGCCAACTGACCAGAAAATGAAACAATTTAAAGGAATGCTTAAAACTTGCGCATATACTCTAAAAAATAATAGAAAGTCCTTGTCTTAAAAAATAAAAATGAATATGATTCACAGCACTTAGGTGTATAGCTCAGTTGGTTAGAGCGCTACGTTGACATCGTAGAGGTCAGCAGTTCGAGTCTGCTTATACCTACCAA
>NZ_JAZQPV010000019.1:0-52517 GCF_045628685.1 Acinetobacter sp. | reverse complement strand
AGGTGTTCCTGCTTCAGCTTGTTTCAAAATACTCATAATTAAGCTGTCTGAATATTTAGATATTTTCATAGAAAATCTCCTTGGATAAAGATTATTCGATTTTCTACTTTTAAACTCAATTATTTGCAGGGAGCATTACCTTTGCATTTTGAAACACTGTTCCTACACTTGAAAAAATAAGTACAAAAGGAAAGGTTCTATCTATATAAGGGTCTTTCCCGTACATAATATAATATAAGAAAGCTAATATAAAAATAAAATTCAAGCGATATTTTTAATAGAAAACCAATAATTCCACCCAGTATTACTAAAGATAATAGAAACCACATATATATTATGTTTGCTTTATCTTCTTTTGCTCCATATACAAGGTTGGTAAAAAGAACTGTGGTAAAACCGAAAATTAAACCAATTACACCAAAAAAATAATAACATATTCCACTATTTATAATTTAAATTAAAAGAAAAACACCGTTATCATGAAAACTTATCTCTAAATTTAAGTTTTTTTTATTAATTATCTGCATAAGAATTCCATCTGTAGAATTTTATTCTACCTTAATCTTTCTCACTCCCTATTTGTTCATGTATAAAGAAGGTAACTGCTTGTACAGTAATGCTATTAACTCTTTTCTCGTCATTAAACTCATCGCAGCACTTATATTAACCAGAGCCTTATCTTTCTTTCACATGCTGCAAATCTATGGTCTTGTGATCCTAGCCAAAATAATGGACAGCACTTCCCTCTAAAGATAGCGTAATGTTAACTTTGGAGTGAAGTAGGTGGCTATCTTGCGCAGCAGTGCTACTCAAGTCCTGAATTTAAACAACAAAATTGATTATGCACTTTCAAACTCACACGAGTCTGTAGCTACAATCGCCCAAAAACTAGGTGTGGGTTATTCAACCTTAGATAAATGGATTCGTGAAGCCAATCCAGTGGGTTCAAGCAAACGTCAAATTTCACCAGAACAACAGCGGATATTGGAATTAGAGAAAGAAGTCAAACAGCTTAGGGAATCTAATGACATCTTAAAAAAGCGCATGTGTACTTTCTGACAGATCATGCCAAGAAAAGTACACGGTAATTCAAGATTTGGATGTGAGTGAAATCACTGTATCTTCTGCCTGTAAATGCCTGGGTGTCAGTACTTCGGGTTATTATGCCTGGCGAAAACGCCAGACTAATACAATGCAGAAATATAATGACTTAAAAGCTGTATATTGGCAGCATCATGCACGATTGGGTGCACTTTCATTGGTACATGACATGCATGATTTAGGTTGCAGCATGAGCGAACGAACCGTTAGAAGAATGCTTAAAAAGCTTGGTTTACGTAGCAAAATTGCACGTAAATACAAGCATACGACTGATTCAAACCATCGTTTGCCTCCAGCACCCAATGTGTTGGATCGCCAATTTACAGTCACTCAGCCGAACAAGGTTTGGACAACGGATATGAGAAGCATTGCTTCGCAAGATATCCGTACCAAGCAAGGTTGGTTGTATTTATGTGTGATGCTGGATCTATTTAGTCGTCGTATTGTGGGTTGGCAAACCAGTCATCGAATAGACCGTCAATTGGTGTGTGAAGCATTTAATTATGCAATGGCTCGTCAGGGTTATCCAACGGGTATCATGGTGCATTCCCTTGAGAAGCTCAGTTTCGTGGACACCGAGGTTAGGTGTTTGGACTGTCACCACTCTCCTAGACAAATTTAGTCTATTCTTTTTGCATAGGAGAGAACCTTATGAGTGGACAACGATACACCCCGGAATTTAAAGATGAAGCTGTTAAATTGATTACCGAACGTGGCTATTCTGTCACTGATGTCGCAGAATGCTTAGGCGTATCACAACACAGCATTTATAAATGGCTAAAGGCAGTACAGCCTTTACATAACAACTCTGATGAACATGAACTGCTCGAGGCAAAAAAAGAAATCCTACGCCTTAAAAGTCAGCTCAAACAAACTGAAGAGGAACGGGACATCTTAAAGTGAAAGCACTGCTTTTACGCCGCTTTGCCAGCCTGCCCGAGTAAAGTATCAGTTTATCCTGGAATACAGCCATCAATTTAAGATTAAAACGATGTGTCGGGTTCTTAAGATTGCTCGTGCTGGCTACTATGCCTGGTTGCATGAACCCGAATCAGGCAGGACTATTGAAGATAAGCGGTTATTACAGCTCATCCGTTCTTCTTATGATGCCAGTTATGGTATCTACGGTTATCGCCGCATCACGCTGGATCTAAAAGAATGAGGTGAAAGCTGGGGACCTAATCGTGTGCTGAAGAACAATAGCATTGCCATTATTCGAGAATATAAAAATCATAAAAGTTATGGCTGTGGTCGTTCTCAGATTGTGCCACCAAATTACTTAAATCGAGACTTTTTATTATTTTTATGACCTGTTTCTATGCTAGAGCTGAAATAACCTCATGCCGCGGATGATCAAAAACTCGGAAATAAAGGGATGGGTTTTTGTTGAAAATATTGTCTTTTTAAAGATAAAAAAGAATCATTTTAAATTGTTAGTGTTAGCTAATTTCTTGAAGGCTCATTATTTTTAACAAAAAAAATCTCTTTAGTTTTTAGCCTTATTGTATTTCAGTAGCATACTGAACCTAAATTATGCAGGGCAGACTCCAGGAGGAATACGAATGGAATTTTTACTGTGCAGTGCACCGGCTCCCGTTGTCGACACCGAGGCGGGTAAGGTACAGGGTTACCCCACCAATGAGGGCATCAGCGTTTATAAAGGAATCCCCTATGCGGCGAACCCCTTTACCCCTGAACGACGGTTTCAGACCCCCCAGCCCATGCAGCCCTGGCAAGAGACAAAAGCGACCGTGTCCGACTGGCCTGTGCCACAGCCGGGATGGAGTCCTGCGCAACGGCCGGGCAGTAGCGCTGCGCAACGGCTAGTTGATCACGCTGGCGACTTAACCCTCAATATATGGCGGCCTGGCAATGGTGAAGAAAAATTGCCCGTCATGGTCTGGATCCCCGGAGGGGCCTGGATCAGGGAAGATGCCACGGAGTCCTTTTATGACGGAAGCGTGTTTGCTAAAAAAGGGGTCATGGTCGTCACGGTAAACTACAGGGTGGGCGTGGATGGGTTTATGCATTTTGCTGAACGTCCTGACAACCGTGGTATCGCGGACCAGATCGCAGCACTTAGATGGATTCAGCGTAATATCGCAAACTTCGGAGGCAATCCCGACAGAGTGACGCTCTTTGGGCAATCCGCAGGTGCAGGCAGTGTTGCCATCATTTTAGGCAATCCAGAGACCAAAGGGCTTTACCAGCAGGTGATTCTTCAGAGCCCTTCGATGAAGTGGCTTAGCCCGGCCGATGCAACCCGAATAACTCGGCAATTTACTGACAATCTGGGGATTCCTGCCGATCCCGAAGCCGTGGCTAAAGTACCTTTTGATGAATTGGATCAGAATGTCCTGAAAGTTGGGGAGCAGATCAAAGATGCTGCCCAATGGGGAAGGATTTCTCTTGGAGGCACGGCATTTTTGCCAGTTGCGGACGCTAAAATCATCGACAGAAGCCCAATGGAAGATCTGGCGAAGAATGACGGCAACCGTGTCCCTGTTATTGTGGGCAGCACCGACAGTGAGTACAGGTTATTTTTGATGCCCGGTGGCAGATTACAAAAAATCACGGATAAGGATGTGAACACGGTTATTAATGTCCTGGGACTCCCTGCAGATGCACTTCAGGCCTATACAAAAAACAGTATCAGCGCGGAGAACCCGGGTGACATTTACGCCCAGATCATGTCGGACTACACGTTCAGGATGCCTGCACTGAATATAGCCCGAATGATGAGCCGCAATCAAAATACGTGGTTTTATAACTTTTCCTGGCGGTCGCTGGCCTACAATGGTCGTCTGGGCGCCGCTCATTTTGTAGACGTACCGTTTACGTTCGGAACGATTCACACAAAAGAAGCGGAGACTTTTATCGGTACTAATCCACCGCAGTCCTTGTCTGACCGTATGAATAATGCCTGGGTCGCATTTGCTAAATATGGCAACCCGGGGTGGCCCCAATATTCAGACAAAGATAAAAAGACCATGATTTTTGACACCAAAAGCCGCGTGGAAACCCGCGCTGATCAACAAATCACGGCGCTGTGGGGAAATTTCCGGTACTGATGATCGCTCGCCGATACATAACGCTTAAGGTACCCTCACAGAGTACCTTAACGGAGGATGACATTCTTGCTTGGCAGTGCCACCGGTATTTGGTCTGGGGCGAACAAAAAACGAAATCATGATTGCATCAAAAGACTTTTCTTAAGTACATAGAAAATATTTTCATAGTGGGAAAAGGACGAACATTGTTGTACAAAGGAAACCCCGACTGATTTAATTAAAAATTTTGAAATCGGCTCAAAATTTCTAATTTTTGATGAGTTGTAACTCATATAGATTGGATTTGACTCGTTCTGTACTATGGCGATTTGGTGAACCTAGAAATCTTTGCTTTCACCACCCATCCCGTCAATCTGAAAGAAATCTTTCATCTCCTCCAAGGTATTCGCCAAGGTACGGTAGGTGTTTAAAGCCAGGCTTGAGTAAGCATTACCCATTTCCTGCTGATTCTTTTCATGGCCAAACAGCGCAAGAATTAAAGGTTCTTCAGCCTTGCCGGTGAGAAAGGCACGGGTGGTGTGCCTGAGCCAGTTGGCCTGTTCAAGCTGCATAGCTTCGGTAAATTCAGCGACAATCGCGGGGCTGAGAGATTGCCACTGATGATCTACATACACCGCAAGCAAAGGTTTTGTGCTATCCAGGATCTCATTGATGTGCCGGATAGCGTTTCCGACTAGTGCTTCCAGACTGCTGGCATTTCTCTGTAGATAGGCCAGATAACATTTCAGTTCATTGCGTAGAAAACTGCATAAGGGCAGAATGCGCCCATCCTCGTTTCGACCGTGAATTTCCTTGTCGGATACCCAGAACCAGCCCTGATCCAGATTGAAGTCTTTCAGGAAACCTGGAAAATCTTTCACCGGCCGTGCCCCGGTGAACAGTAGCAGGATATGCCAGAGCCAGATGTTGTAATGGTTATAGGCTGCAATAACATCAAACTCATGCATCGCCTTGATGCATTGGGCATAGAGATAGGCAAAGATACTGGTGACGGTTATAGCGGTTGGGGCTTTGAGGCTGCCAAAATTCTGCGAGTCTTCCCTGATCTGGAACAGCCGGGCCAGATCAGCAGACAATTGTCTCACCGTTTCCAGATACTGCGTCTGCAAGCGATAGACCGGATAAGAACAGTAGGAGATGGAGCAGGAGCGGTTGGCATCAATCCCCGTCAGGATATCGGCCAGCTGGGCATTGCCTGTCATCTGGTAAATGCAGGCATGCAGCAAGGTGCTTAACTTCTTGCTGGTGAGTGAGGGAATATACAGAGATTCCCGGCATTGCTGCAAAGCCTGTCTGATATGAGACTGTTCGAGCAGAGGCCGTGCTCTGAGTCCAAGGGGGAGTTCATCCGGTAAAGGCAGATCAAAGTAAGTGATCTGATTCTGTAAGGCTTCCTTATGCTGGAAGTGCATGGGGTCAAACAGGGTGAATCTGGAGCGCAGTACATAACCACTATCACTGCTCATCAAACGCTGCCGCTGATTCAGGCGTGAGGTGGTGGATTTCTGTAGCTTGAGCCATTCCTCGGTGGAATTACCGCTAAGTAGGCTGAGCAGGATAATCAGATAGGCTTTGTTTTTGTATTGCGCTGTACTGTATTGATTCCAGCAATGGGCAATCAGCAGCTGGATCGACTCAAGGTCAGGATAGTGATTGCTGCTACTAAAACGGTGTTGTAGCCGGACAATATGCTGCTGCATCAACCGGACTGATTGTTGCTGGACCGGTCTGGAGTTTTTGCACAGCGGCGAAACCTCAGCAGTATCGATCTGATAGGTTTGTACCTGCTGATGATCGGTTAACTGTTCATACTGCAGGGAGCGGATTTGTTCCGAGGTAGGCAATTCCTGAATCACCAGCAGGCTGTCTGATTCATCCAGGGCATATTGTTCAAGGCGTCGCTGGTTTGAATGGTGATGTCCTGATTTTTTCGGGGCCAGATTGAGGACATAGCTATAGGCCCGTCTGATCTCCTGAATGAGATTAAACTGGAATGTATCCAGGGCACTGGACTGTTCCAGTTCACAAAGCTGCTGAACAAAAGCCTCAAGTGAGGTGGGTATTTGCGGAAGTTGCTCCCATAACCATAAATAGAGTTTGTCATATTTAAACAGTTTTCCGTTTTGCTCTGCCTTATGCAGTGCCTGAGAGGCCAGACGGAAGCGGTTGACTAATGTGGTGATGGTGGCTTGATGTTCAGTGGCGGCAGAAGGATTGATGCTGATTAAAATGCAGCATGCAACCAGCGTATTTATGCCCCATTGGTAGGCTTGAGTTTCCGGACTGAACTGTTTTAGGTAGTACAGATAGCTGCTGA
The DNA here is from genome assembly GCF_045628685.1 of Acinetobacter sp. GTDB lineage: Bacteria > Pseudomonadota > Gammaproteobacteria > Pseudomonadales > Moraxellaceae > Acinetobacter. The sequence goes on along the minus strand of NZ_JAZQPV010000019.1, from coordinate 46,028 downwards.
TCGGTTGTCTGGTCAAATGCGGCTTTTGATCAGGGAAATGAATCTCTGCATTCTCTAAGGCGAAAGGAGCATTTGTGTCAGGCAATAAGGACTGCAGCCCCTCAAGAGACGGTATCTGACCCAACATATGACAACCAAAATCATGAAAAACCTGTGGGGCATCTTCGAGTGCTAACAGTCTGGTTAGGATAGTTTGAACAGACTCAGGCATACTCTGTCCTCCAGAACATCGAAGGATCAATCTGCGGATGTTTTAGCGCTTCACATTTGGCTTTAAGTCTAGAAAGCTTAAGTCGATACTCACTATCGATTTGCTGTTGACGATAGTTGAGTTGATTGCGTGTACACCCCAGAATCTTTGCCAGCAGCTCCATTGACAGAGTGGTACGAGGTTTGTGGTAGATATCACAGTTCAGATCATAAATAAGGGTTCTGCTGAGATGCCGGTTTAACAACCTCAGCAACCGGTTAGGGAAGATCTGATCGATATTAATTTTGGACTGAGTCAATGTCGCAATGAATACCTGGGAGAGCTGAAAATGGATCTCCTCACCATCCAGTTTTTCAGCCTGAGCCAGCAGTTTTTTTCGGGCAACTGTAAATGACCGGCTAGCTTGCTGAGTTGACAATAAAGAAGGCATTGCCTGGGTCACTTCACTCATACAAAGATTGAGGCCTTGCACTAATTTCATCAAGTGATCTTCTTTCTCTGACGTTTTTGTTTTCATAGAGGTGTCTTATTATTTTTATGCCTGTCTCTATGATAAAAGTTATTTATATCTTCTGACTGTTTGATCAAAAACTTGGGAATAAAGGGGCAGGTTTTTGTTGAAAAAATGGTGATTTTTATAAAATTATGTATGTGTCAATTTATAAAAATGAATTCATAAAATGAAAAATATGATTTTTTAATTGATTAAATCTGATCGGTTCTAAGTCGTATTGTATTATCTCTACAATGATCAACACGATTATTGAGAAGGTGATTTTACTCAATGTGATGACGAACTTTAGACAATCAACAGCAATGAAAATAGCCTAAGAAATAAGCATATTTTATTTTCCCATTAACAAATTTTGCTGAACATCAGCCTGTTTACGCAGGAAATCCCAGACCAGTTTAATTTTCGGTTCGTGTTGCAGATCGACCAGCGTCAGCATCCAGAAAGTGTGGGTAAAACTGACCTGATCGCCCAGAACCTCTTCCAGTTCGCTTTTATCATGAACCAGAAATTTCGGTAAAATCGCTAGTCCGGCACCCGCACTGACGGCAATTTGCTGGGCCAGAATACTGTTACTGCGAAAACATGCAGTCAATTGCAGCGGCAAGCGTTCTAATGAATATAGTGCGGAGCTATAGACCAGATCATCAATATAATCGACAAAACGGTGCTGCTTGAGGTCTTCCAGTTTTTTAATTTTCGGATTTTTCTGTAAATAATGCTGGCTGCCATACAGCTTTAGACAGTAATTGGAGAGCCGGGTAATGATATAGGGACCAGATTTGGGCCGGTCAATCGCGATGACAATATCAGCTTCACGATGTGAAAGTTTGATCGCTTTCGGCACCGGAATCAGGTCAATGGTCAGCAAAGGGTAGTGCTGTGAAAACTCGGCCAGTAACCGCGCTAAAAATACCGTACCGAAACCTTCTGGCGCCCCAATACGCACTCGGCCTTGCAATGGATCGTGGCGCTTGTCAATCTGGATAAAGGACTGCTCCATCTGTTCCACACGCGGCACCAGTGCCAGACCTTCTGAGGTCAGTTCATAGCCGGTGGCCTCACGCTTAAATAGTTGAATACCCAAGGTATTTTCTAGAGCCTGAATACGCCGTGCCACGGTACTGTGTTCAACCCCAATCAAGCGTGCTGCATTGGTGAGCGTTTTAGCACGTGCCAAAACCAAAAAAAAGCGTAAATGATCCCAATCTACTTTCATTTTTTTATTTAACATCCTGTTAAATTGCTGTGCATATTTGCACATCCATCGTGCATCAATTTCTATTGGTGGTCAAAGTGTTCTTTGTTAGTCTGCTTAAACAGCGTAAAAAATAATACGTTTAAAACAGCCAGTAAAGGCAGATACAACGACAATAACAAACTAGCACGGAGCGACCATGAACGCTATTCATCATCCACTGCAAAGTACCGGATTTACCACCGCCAAACTCCTTATTAATGGTGAATTTGTCGAATCAAAAACCAGCCATTGGCAAGATATTGTGAATCCTGCAACTCAGGAAGTGTTGGGTCAGGTACCTTTTGCTACCGCAGAAGAAGTCAATGCCGCCATTGCTGCCGCACAGAATGCCTTTGCCAGCTGGCGCCATACCCCGATTCAGGCACGTATGCGGATCATGCTGAAACTGCAGGATCTGATTCGTACTAACTTAAAAGGTATTGCGCAAGTATTAACGGCGGAACAGGGTAAAACACTGGCAGATGCCGAAGGTGATATCCAGCGTGGTCTAGAAGTGGTGGAGCATGCCTGTTCTATCGGTTCACTACAAATGGGTGAATATATTGAAGGGGTGGCACGCGGTGTTGATACCTATACCTTGCAGCAACCCCTAGGTGTCTGTGCAGGGATTACACCGTTTAACTTCCCGGCGATGATTCCACTGTGGATGTTCCCGATGGCGATTGCCTGCGGCAATACATTTGTCTTAAAACCCTCAGAACAAGATCCGCTATCGACCATGATGCTGGTCGAACTGGCGATTCAGGCAGGCGTACCTGCTGGTGTGCTAAATGTAGTGCATGGCGGTAAAGAAGTGGTTGATCTGCTGTGTACCCATCGCGATATCAAAGCCATTTCCTTTGTCGGTTCGACCGCTGTGGGTACGCATGTGTATAACCTGGCGGGACAACACGGTAAACGTGTACAGTCGATGATGGGAGCCAAAAACCACGTTGTAGTCATGCCGGATGCCAATAAAGAACAGACTTTAAATGCTTTGGTCGGTGCAGCCTTTGGTGCAGCCGGTCAGCGTTGTATGGCACTTTCAGTGACTGTAATGGTCGGTGAAACCAAGCATTGGGTCGATGAACTGGTTAATAAAACCAAAACCTTAAAGGTGAATGCCGGGCATGAGCCGAATACCGATGTTGGACCAGTGATTTCAACCCGTGCCAAAGCCCGTGTCATAGATTTAATTAACAGTGGCGTTGAACAAGGCGCTGAACTGCTACTGGATGGCCGTGATGTACAGGTTCCAGGCTATGAGCAGGGTAATTTTGTCGGACCCACGATTTTTAATCAGGTCACGACCGATATGCGAATCTATAAAGAAGAAGTGTTTGGTCCTGTACTGGCGATCATGCATGTCGACACTTTAGAGCAAGCAATTGAGTTGATTAATGCCAATCCATTTGGTAATGGCGTTGGGCTCTTTACTCAAAATGGCAATACTGCACGTACATTCCAGAATCAGATTGATATTGGTCAGGTCGGCATCAACATTCCAATTCCTGTCCCTGTACCTTTTTTCAGCTTTACCGGTTCGCGTGGTTCAAAACTTGGTGATTTAGGTCCTTATGGCAAGCAGGCAGTGCAGTTTTATACCCAGACCAAAACCATTACCAGCCGCTGGTTTGAAGATGATCAGGAAACCACAGGTGTCAATACCACGATCAGTCTGCGTTAAGGAGCATGAGCATGAAGATTGCATTTATTGGTTTAGGCAACATGGGCGGCTCCATGGCACAGAACCTGCTCAAGGCAGGCCATCAGGTATTTGGTTATGACTTGAGTGAAGTGGCTTTACAGCATTTTGCACAAGCGGGCGGTGTGGTCTGCGACAGTCCACAAGCAGCCGCGAAGCAGGCAGATATCGTGGTCAGCATGTTGCCTGCAGCCAAGCATGTACGTGAGGTTTATCTCGGTGAACACGGTATTCTGAACGTACTTCAAGCGGGCAGTTTGTGTATTGATAGCAGTACCATTGACCCGCAAACCATTCAGGAGATTGCCGCAGCAGGTCAGGCCAGACAGATTCGCATCTGTGATGCACCTGTATCCGGGGGGACTTTGGGCGCCAAAGATGGCACCTTAACCTTTATGGTTGGTGCAGACGATGCCACTTTTGAAGCCGTTAAACCGGTTCTCAGCTGTATGGGAAAAAATCTGGTGCATTGTGGCGCTGTTGGAACAGGACAGGTGGCAAAAATCTGTAATAACCTAATTCTGGGTATTTCCATGACTGCCGTTGCAGAAGGGATGGCACTTGGAGCCAAACTGGGAATTGATCCTCAGGCTCTGGCTGGCGTAATTAATAGTTCAACCGGGCGTTGCTGGAGTTCTGAAATTTATAATCCCTGGCCGGATATCTGTGCCAATGCGCCGTCATCACGAGGTTATACAGACGGTTTTGCAGCACAGCTGATGCTTAAAGATTTGGGTCTGGCCGTCGATGCAGCAAAACAGGTTGACCAGCCGATTGTACTTGGCAGCATGGTACAAAAACTCTATCAGCAACTGTGTCAGGAAGGCGATGCCCATCTGGATTTTTCCAGTATCATACATCAATACACCACGCCACCTGCTTAAAACTTGAAATATCCAGATGAAGCAAGGATTCGCTTCATTAACAATACTCTGTCACTAATAACGATAAATTCAGGCTGAGGTTTGTAAAATGTTAGATTATCAAAAAACGGTTCAAAATTTTGATTTAAATACGGTTACAAAGCAGTATCTGTCCGGTTCAATGCAGGCGTTAAATGCCTGTTATGAATGTTGCGATCGTCATGCCGACTCCGATGCAGTTGCCTTGTACTGGTACGGCAAAGATGGCCGCAAAGAACAATATAGCTTTCGCGAACTGAAGAAATATTCCAGTCAGTTTGCCAATTTCCTTAAGTCTCAAGGTATTGGCAAAGGTGACCGCGTTTCCGGTTTATTGCCACGTACCCCAGAGCTGATCATTACCATTTTAGCGACCTGGCGCATGGGTGCAGTGTATCAACCTTTATTTACCGCCTTTGGTCCTAAAGCCATTGAGCATCGCATTCAGCTGGCGCAAAGCAAGCTGGTGGTGACCGATCTGGCGAATCGGGAGAAATTAACCGAGATTAGCAACTGCCCTCCGATTGTGACGGTACATGCCGAAACGCAGGCCGAAGCCTATCCGCAAGATATGAGTTTCTGGACGGTGTTGAACCGGCAAGCTGAAAACTGTGAACTGGAAATGCTCAGTATCGATGAGCCATTTTTATTGATGTTTACCTCTGGAACCACCGGACCGGCAAAGCCCTTAAAAGTTCCACTTAAAGCGCTGATTGCTTTTGCCGGCTACATGCACAATGCCATCGGTCTAACTGAGGATGATGCTTTCTGGAATATTGCCGATCCGGGCTGGGCTTATGGCTTGTACTACGCTATTACTGGACCGTTATTGCTCGGCCATTCTACCTTTTTTTATGAAGGCGGTTTTAATGCAGAAAGTGTCTGCGAAATTGTCAAGGAATATGGTATTACCAATCTGGCCGGTGCGCCAACAGCTTACCGCATGATGATGGCGGCTGATCCTGCACAGATGGCACAGTTGCGCGGCAAATTACGCGTCGTCAGCAGTGCAGGCGAACCCTTGAATCCGGAAGTGATCCGTTGGTTTAAGGAGTTGCTGGATGTACCGATTTATGACCATTATGGCCAGACTGAAGTTGGGATGGTGGTGTGCAATCATCATGCTCTGGAACATCCGGTCCGTTCAGGTTCGGCAGGTTTTGCCAGTCCCGGTTATCGAATTGCGGTCGTAGATGAACAGGGTTATGAATTAACGGCTGATCAACCGGGCGTCCTCGCAGTGGATATCAGTCAATCTCCAATGATGTGGTTCTCGGGTTATGAAGAAAGCTGTAAATCGCCATTTATTGGACACTACTATTTAACAGGGGATACCGCAGAAATTCATGCCGATGGCAGTATGAGCTTTGTCGGGCGTAGTGATGATGTCATTACAACCTCAGGCTATCGCGTGGGGCCATTTGATGTAGAAAGTGCCTTACTGGAGCATGATGCGGTAATCGAAGCCGCCGTCATTGGCGTACCTGATCCTGAACGTACCGAAGTCATCAAAGCCTTTGTGATTCTGGCAAATAATTTTGCAGCTTCGCCCCATCTGGAAGAAGAACTGGGCCAGTTTGTGAAAAAGCGTTTGTCTGCACATGCCTATCCACGCCTGATTGAATTTGTCACTGAATTGCCAAAAACCCCGAGCGGTAAGATTCAGCGCTTTTTACTGCGCAATCAGGAAATCAACAAGCAGCAGGTGAAGACCGCATAAATCAACCAAAGCAAGCAAATTGAATAAAAGATCGAATTAAAGAGATTGAAGGAAGAATCAATGCAATTTACGGAAGAGCAACAACTGATTCAGGATATGGCCAAAAGCTTCGCCCAGGAACAGATTAAACCCTTTGCCGGCGAGTGGGACCAAAAAGACATATTCCCTAAACAGACCTTGTCTCAAATGGGCGAATTAGGTTTTTTGGGCATGCTGATTCCAGAAGAATGGGGCGGTTCGGGTACAGGCACGCTGGCTTATGTACTGGCCCTTGAAGAAGTGGCAGCCGCAGATGGGGCAACTTCAGCCATCATGAGCGTACACAACTCGGTGGGTTGTGTGCCGATTCTCAAGTTTGGAACTGAACAGCAAAAGCAGCAGTTTTTAAAACCTTTGGCCCAAGGGGAAATGATTGGTGCCTTTGCCTTGACCGAACCGCATGCCGGTTCGGATGCCGCCGCAATTAAAACCCGGGCAGTCAAAGATGGTGATCACTACATTATCAATGGTGCCAAACAGTTTATTACCTCTGGACATAATGCCGGGATGATTATTGTCTTTGCCGTGACAGATCCAGGTGCAGGTAAAAAGGGCATGAGTGCCTTTTTAGTCCCGCGCGATACGCCAGGTTATGAAGTGATCCGGGTGGAAGAAAAACTGGGCCTGCATGCTTCGGATACCTGCCAGATTGCCTTAACCGATGTCCGCATTCATGAAAGTTTAAGACTTGGTGCAGAAGGCGAAGGCCTGAAAATTGCCCTAGCCAATCTGGAAGGCGGGCGGATCGGTATTGCTGCACAAGCAGTGGGGCTGGCACGGGCTGCTTTAGAAGAAGCCACCAAATATGCGCATGATCGTGTGGCTTTTGGCAAACCGATTTTTGAGCAGCAGGCGATTTCTTTCCGGTTGGCCAGCATGGCCACCGAAATTGAAGCTGCACGTCAACTGGTACATTTTGCCGCAGGTAAAAAGGAAGCCGGTGAAAGCTGTTTAACAGAAGCATCCATGGCCAAGTTATTTGCTTCGGAAATGGCAGAACGTGTCTGCTCCAAAGCTTTACAGATTTTTGGCGGTTACGGTTATCTGAAAGATTTCCCGATTGAACGTATTTATCGAGATGCACGTATTTGTCAGATTTATGAAGGCACTAGCGATATTCAACGTCTGGTAATTGCACGCAGTTTATAACTCATTTTAAAGGGATTTTTATCATGCAATTGCAAACTATTTTACTTGAACAGCGTAACGGTGTCGGGCTGATTACTTTAAACCGTCCGCAAGCGTTAAATGCCTTGAATAACCAGCTGATTGTCGAGGTCAATCAGGCACTGGATCAGCTGGAAAAAGACCCGCAGATTGGCTGCATTGTGATTGCCGGTTCGGAAAAAGCCTTTGCCGCCGGTGCCGATATCAAAGAAATGGCAGATCTGAATTTTCCGCAAATTTATCTGGATGATTTTTTCAGTCTGGCAGATCGAATTGCCCAGCGCCGTAAACCTTTAATTGCTGCGGTGAGTGGCTATGCCTTGGGCGGTGGTTGTGAATTGGCCTTAATGTGCGACTTTATTTACTGCGCCGATAATGCAAAGTTTGGTTTACCTGAAGTCACCTTAGGCGTATTGCCGGGCATTGGTGGAACCCAGCGTTTAACTCTGGCAATCGGTAAAGCTAAAGCCATGGAAATGTGCCTGACTGCACGACAAATGGGAGCGCAAGAAGCGGAGCAAAGTGGTCTGGTCGCACGTGTCTTTGCCAAAGAAGAATTACTGGAACAGACACTGCAAGCCGCGGAAAAGATTGCCGAAAAATCCTTACCTGCAGTGATGATGATTAAAGAGTCGATTAATCGGGCCTTTGAATTGAGCCTGGCCGAAGGCTTGCGCTTTGAACGACGGGTATTCCATTCAATTTTTGCCGGTTCTGACCAAAAAGAAGGCATGCAGGCTTTTGTGGAAAAACGTCCAGCCCGATTTACCCATCAATAGGAAATTCATAATAGGAACAAAAATAATGAGTGATGAAAATAATTTAGTGATTCGGGTAGCAGGGGGGCTGGGCATCATCAGCCTGGACCGAACCAGCCATTTAAATGCTTTAACCCTGCCGATGATTCAAGGTATTCAGTCGCAATTAGATCAGTGGCGCCATGCTCCAGAGGTGCAAGCCATCCTGATCAATTCTAATAGTCAAAAAGCATTCTGTGCTGGAGGTGATATCCGTTATTTGTATGACAGTTATCAGGCTGGAAATACCCAGTATCAGGATTTTTTTGCCACTGAATATAGCATGCTAAGCACGCTGCGCAATTTTCCAAAGGCCGTCATCGTGATGATGGATGGCTATGTTCTGGGTGGTGGCTTTGGTCTGGCTCAGGCATGTCATATCAAGGTGAGCAGTGAAAAATCACGCTTTGCCATGCCAGAAACGGCTATTGGATTTTTCCCGGATGTTGGTGCAACCCACTTTTTATCCCGACTGGATGATGTAGGCGTTTATATGGCATTGACAGGTGAGCAGATCAGCAGCAGTGATGCACTATATCTGGATCTGGTCGACTATCATGTGCCGAGTGAACATTTTGCTGAACTGGAAGCGGCATTGATTGCTGCGCCTGTATTAAATCAGATTGAAATCCAAAAAATCATCAGTGCGTATATTACCCATCCGGTAGAAAGCGAGTTGCAAAAACGTGCAAATCTGATTAGCCAGCATTTTGGTCATTCAAACCTCGATGAGATTGAGCAGAGCCTGACGTATGCAAGTAGTGCAACCGATCAGGACTGGGCAGATAAAATGCTGGCTATCTTGCAGCAGCGTCCGGTCATGGCCAAGCAAACCAGCTTGAAGTTACAGCAAGCCGGACAGGATTTGTCGCTGGAAAAATGTATGCAGCTTGAGCGGGACTTACAAGACATCTGGTTAGAGCAGGGCGACTTTATTGAAGGTGTGCGTGCACTGATTATTGATAAGGATAAAAATCCACAATGGCAAACTGATAATTCAAAATTTGAAAAAGTTTTGGAAAAGTTAGGGCTGGCGTGGAATAAGCAGCCTATAGAAAATATCTATTAATATTGATACGTAGATCTCCTTCATAAATTTGATTAATGAAAGGCTTAAGTTTGATCTCTTCCCCTCATTCACATACTTTGAGTGAGGGGCTCTCCTTTGAGACACTGGATGCCCCAGCGCAAGAATGACTTTAAAATTGTTAAGTTCCTGTGATTGATGCGACCGCAGTACCAAGCCACTCTGTTATTCCAAAATTTAAAAAGTACTGCTGATTTATACTGGAGCACTGTTTTAATTCCGTATTTCACTATGTAGTTTATATCCGTTATTTGGGGGGAGGATAACTGCCTAATAGGTCTCAAAAAATTATTTTTCTGAGAAGATAAGACTTAACAGCGGATGTGTGGATAAACGAGTTATATTTGAGAGGCGAGGACTCCTTCTATAGGCATATCAGGTAACCGTGCGGCATGATTAATATTTCATCCTTAGCCGACACCCATTGTTTATCTTTACATAGCATTACTAGAATTGAAAAAAGAAACAGAAAAACTAAATTTTAAGGAGTACGATATTTTCTATAAAAATTGATAAGGAGTTCTAAAAAATGGGAAAAACCAAGCAACCCGTAAATCTAATTGATATAGATATTGGGATTTCGAAGGAAGATCGTGCCAGCATTGTTCAGGATCTGTCTCGTTTACTCGCAGATAGTTTTACCCTGTATCTCATGACGCATAACTTTCATTGGAATGTAACTGGTCCTCAGTTTAACAGTCTACATACCATGTTCATGACTCAATATACCGAACAATGGAATGCACTTGACGTGATTGCGGAGCGAATTCGTGCCTTAGGATTTCCTGCACCGGGTACGTATAAGCAATTTTCATCTTTAACAGCCATTAACGAAGTTGAAGGTGTCCCTAAAACCCAAGACATGATCAAGCTTTTAGTCAATGCGCATGAAACTGTGGCACGCACTGCCAGAGGGATTTTTTCAATTGTAGAAAAAGCCAATGATCAACCGACTGCTGATATGTTAACACAGCGACTTGATGTGCATGAAAAGACGGCTTGGATGTTAAGAAGTCTTTTAGAAGAGTAATCAGCCAGCGTCTGTCTCGCCATTTTTTATATAAATCGCGAGACAGATTCGGGATTCTGGGTTGAAGAAAAATATTTAGTTCCGTTGTTGAGCTCTCATTGCTGAAACCGATATTAATCGTTCAACTGAGTTAAAAGCATCGTAAAAGTGAGTTTGGCTTGACGATAACGTTTTACAGGTTCGCTTTTTTATTCACAGATAAAATCAGTTGTGAATTGAGATCAAGTTTATAAATATCAAATTGTCATCAAATAGGGCTAAGCTAGATTTTGGTTAGATGGGATGGGTTTTTTCTGAATCCCATCGACAATACGTCAAAATGAGATTGGAAATGACAACGAAAAATTTGGATCAAAAGAGAGCTTTATATATTCCTTATGCCGGTAATGCCCTGTTAGAACTACCCTTGTTAAACAAGGGATCTGCATTTACTGAACAAGAACGTCGTTATTTCAATTTGCAAGGCCTTATTCCTCATGTGATTGAAAGCATTGAGGAGCAGAGCCAGCGTTCCTATCAACAATATTGTGCTTTTAATGATGCCATCAACAAGCATATTTACCTGCGTAATATTCAAGATACCAATGAAACTTTGTTCTATCATTTAATTGAGCAGCATTTAAGTGAAATGATGCCGATCATTTATACTCCCACCGTGGGTGAGGCCTGTCAGCATTTTTCCGATATTTATCGCCGCCATCGTGGGATTTTTATCTCTTACCCAAATCGGGAAGATATTGATGACATTTTACAAAATGTGAATAAAAAAAATGTCAAAGTCATTGTACTTACCGATGGTGAACGTATTTTAGGTTTGGGTGACCAAGGGATTGGCGGGATGGGCATTCCGATTGGAAAACTGTCTTTATACACTGCCTGTGGCGGTATAAGTCCCGCTTATACCTTACCGATTACCTTAGATGTCGGGACCAATAATCAGCAGTTGCTCAATGATCCTATTTATATGGGCTGGAATCAGCCACGGATCAGTGGAGATGAATATTATGAATTTATTGACCAGGTGATTGAAGCGATTCAGCGCCGCTGGCCAAAAGCGCTGATTCAGTTTGAAGATTTTGCGCAAAAAAATGCTATGCCCTTGTTGAGTAAATATCGTGATCAAATTTGCTGTTTTAATGATGATATTCAAGGCACAGCTGCCGTCTCAGTCGGCAGTTTAATTGCTGCTTCGCATGCAGCAGGCAAACAACTGAAAGATCAGACGGTAACTTTTTTGGGTGCAGGTTCAGCGGGTTGTGGGATCGCAGAACAAATCGTGGCACAAATGGTGACAGAAGGTTTAACCGATGCACAGGCACGTGCGCGTGTTTATATGGTCGATCGCTTTGGCTTGATCACTGAAAACCAGCCGAATTTGCTTGATTTCCAACGCAGGCTTGCGCAAAAATCTGAAAACATCGGGCCTTGGGGCAATGCGGATCAAATAATTTCTTTACTGGATGTGGTACGAAACGCCAAACCTACGGTGTTGATCGGTGTATCGGGTCAATCCGGTTTATTCACTGAGGAGATCATTAAGACGTTGGCAGCCAATTGTGAGCGTCCCATTGTTTTGCCGTTATCGAATCCGACCTCACAAGTGGAAGCGGTGCCAGCAGATATTCTGCGATGGACCGAAGGTAGGGCCCTCATTGCGACCGGCAGCCCATTTGCACCTGTGAATTATCATGGCAAGATTTATAACATTTCGCAGTGTAATAACTCTTATATTTTTCCGGGTATTGGTTTGGGAGTGATTGCCTCGGGTGCAACTCGGGTAACCGATAGTATGCTGATCGCATCGAGCAATACCCTAGCAGCATGCTCACCCATGTTACGAGACCCGGAAGCAGATTTATTGCCGGATTTGAATGAAATTCAGCAGGTCTCTAAAACGATTGCCTTTAAAGTGGCCAAAGCAGCAATGGAAGCCGGTGTTGCACCCCTCATTTCTGATGAGCTGTTAACGCAAGCCATTGAGGAAAATTTCTGGCAGCCGGGCTACCGTGATTATAAGCGTAGCACTTTCTAATTTTCATCAACATGATTTTGCGCTGAGCGAAGACCAGCGTGTTAACCGAGTTATGGAAATAGCTCGGTTTTTTAAATTAACAGTATTATGGTTTGACTGCTGATTAAACTGGAAATGGAAGGATTTTCGAGATGGCACGATATATAAATTGGAGGGCAGAAGTTTAAAGCAGATCAACCATGCTACCTTTAATTATTTTAATAAAGACTTTGATATTCTGGTGACTAAAACTATAAATCATCAAGTTGATTACAAATCAATTTGTTAAGTTATTTGGCATATATGTTATAAAGTGTAAATCTAGTCGCAATATTTTTGGATCAGGTTTTTGAAACAGATTCTTTTGGCACTTAAGTTAAATCTTCGGAAATTGATTCTGATTTCGATCATTATCAGTGTTTCGTGCTTATTTATTGTTTCTATATTTATTCTCAATTATGTAATTAAAGAGCAACTGATTCAGAACTCGCTTTCAGTCAATGCCAAATATGCTGCCAAGGTTGCCACCAGTGTAAACCAGCATTTTGAAGATATGCTCAAAGAATTAAAGTATAGTGCTGATCTGTTAGGACAGGATTTTTCTAATCGTCAATTAACCGAAGAAGAAGCCAAGCGTCTTAAAAATCAATCCAACAAATTTAATAGTTTATTAATTGTAGATAAGCAAAAAAGAATTGTCTCTTTTGCACCAAAAAGCTTGAATCTGAATACTCGGATTTTATATAAAACAGTAGGGATTTCTGAGTCATTAAAGCATAAAACCACTTATATTTCTTCGCCTTATTGGTCAGTTAAACATAATCTAGTGGTACTCTTGTCTCAACCTATTTATGACCAGAATAAAAATTATCACGGCATGATTGGCGGCACGATTTATTTACAAAAGAATAATCTGATTCAGAAAATGCTCTCTACCGATTATGATTTTAAAAAAAGTTATATGTATGTGATTGATCCCCATAATCGTATTATTTTTCATCCAGATCCGAGCAGAATTGGAGAAGAAATTCTCAATAATAATGGTTTGGACCATATGGTGCGTACTCATAGAGGGAGTGTCCGCTTAATCAATAGTCGGGGGGTGGAAAATCTGGCAGGTTTTGCTTATATTCCCAGCTTAAACTGGGTTGTAGTTTCTCAGCAACCGACAGAAGAGTTATTAAAGCAGGCCAATATAATTCTTTTAAAAGTTTCAGTGGGAATTTTAATTTTTTATTTGTTTATCTTTTTTATTGTCTGGAAAATGTCGCGTTTTATTTCATCCCCTTTAAATAGCTTGGCAAAAATGGCCAGTATGCTTAATCAGCCAGACATTCAAGATAAAATTAAACAAGTTGATCCCTGGTATTTTGAAGTATTAAAATTTAGAACTTCATTGTTGCTTAGTTCCCAGACGTTTAGTGAAAAGATTACTGAATTGCGTCAACATGTGAATACCGATCCACTCACAGGTTTATATAATCGTCGTGGTATGAATATTTTCTTAAAAGAGTTAGTCAGTGTAAAAAGAGATTTTGCTGTGCTTGCGATTGATATCGATTTTTTTAAAAACGTCAATGATAGCTATGGTCATGATCAGGGCGATGAGATCTTAAAGACCTTGGCAAGTTTTATGAAAAGTAATTTCAGGGACGAAGACGTGTGTTGTCGTTATGGTGGAGAAGAGTTCATTGTATTAATGACGACTGCCGATCCTAAGGTGGCCTACAATGCAGCTGAGCGTTTAAGAAAGACTATGGAATCCAGCAATATCAATTCTATTGGACCCATTACCCTCTCTGTGGGAATTGCATTCTGGCCTCAAAATTCAGATGATGTGAGGGAAGTGTTTAAAATGGCCGATAACAAGCTTTATGAAGCTAAAAATAGAGGACGTAACTGTGTTCGTCATTAGAAAATTGATGCTGTATTGATTTTTATCCTCATTCTACCTCTCCATAATTTAATTTCAGCTCTGCCAGGGAAGCAGGTTGGGCAAAATAGTAGCCTTGGAAATAATCACATTGATATTTCCTGAGGAACTGAGCTTGAGCTTGCGTTTCTATGCCTTCAGCCACCACATCTAAGCCCAGTTTATGGGCCATGACAATAATTGCCGCAACAATAGCGCCATCTTTTTCATTTTTAGGTAAATTTTCAATAAAACTGCGATCAAGCTTCATCTCATCAATCGGTAAAGTACGTAGATAACTCAGGCTGGAGTATCCTGTTCCAAAGTCATCGACCGAGACTTTTACGCCTAAATCACGTACAGCTTTTAAAATTTCTAAAGAGCGGTCAGAACCGGCAATTAACATGGTTTCAGTGACTTCAACTTTTAATAATTCTGGCGCTAGCTGGGTGTCTGCCAGCGTTTGTTGTAGTTCCTGCAGAAAGCCCGTGCGTCTAAATTGCAAGGGAGAAAGATTGACTGCAACACTGAGGCTCGCATCATGCAGCTTGTTCCAAGCTACGATATCCTGACAAACCTGTTGTAATACCCATTGACCAATCACGACAATTTGCCCGGTTCTTTCAGCGAATGCAATAAAGTCTGCTGGAGAGATCAAACCTCTTTGTGGATGTTGCCAACGGATTAAGGCTTCTACACTTTTCAATTGACCGGAATCAGCATCAATAATCGGTTGATAGACCAGCCTAAACTGTTTTTCTTCAAGTGCGACCATTAATTCATGACGCATCAGCACGTAATCAATTTTCGGGGTGCGGTTTGCGTTAAAAGCATACCAGTGCCAAGTATTTCCACCTTCTTTTTTGGCTTCACTCATGGCATGTATCGCATGATGCAGCAATTGTTTTGATTTCTCTACCTGAGGGTCATCGTCTGCAATGCCAATACTGGCACTAATATGGATTTTATGCTCCTCAATCTCAAATGGAGCGGATAAGCTTTTTAATATTTTCTCCGCAATCACAGCGACTTGTTTTAGATCCTGGCAGTTATTGAGAAGTATGGCAAATTCATCTGCTGAAAAATGAGAAATCACATTATCTTCTTGAATAATTTGACCCAGGCGATTTGCTACCGCACTTAGAAGCTGATCGCCAATGAGGTGTCCCAAGCTTTGATTCAAGGGCTGGAAGTCATCTAAATCCAAATACATAACCACCAAGGATCGAGGACTCTCTTGTTGTATGCAGAATGCGGCATCGAGTGCTTCTTCAAAGGTGTGATGATTGATTAAACCGGTTAGACTATCGTGGGTTTGCTGACGCGCTATATATTCGCTATTTGCCCGTTGCTGAGTGACATCCTGCTGAATTCCAATAAAATGGCTGCAAACATTTTTGTCATCAAAAACCGGTCCTAATATCAGTTGGTTCCAGAACCAGCTCCCATCTTTGCGATAGTTTTTTAAGGTGACCTGAATTTCCTGCTGTTGGTTAATCGCATGGCGTATTTGATTTACCGTTTCAGGATCGGTATCAGGACCTTGCAGAAAACGACAATTTTTACCCAAGATTTCTTCTTTGGTATAACCGGTCAGGCTTTCAAACGCAGGATTCACATATTCAATTGCTTGGTTCTGGCGAATACTAGTCAACAGAATTCCATGAGGACTAGCATCGACACTCCGTTTCAGCAAACGCAGCATTTCCTCGGATTTACGCCGATCGGTAATATCATGAGCGATACCGAATACTCCCACGACCTGTTCAGCTTGTTTAATCGGTAAATAAGTGAGGTCTAGCCAGCAACATTCCCCTAAGGCATCAATAGCTTGGATTTCCAGGTGCTGACCATTGCCTTGCACTGCTTGTTCAAAAGCAGTTTGAGTTGTGGATTGAAATTCAGCACAAATAAATTCCGAGAAATGTAAGCCCGGGATCTGTTCAAGATTAAATTTAGTGAAGTCTGTAGAGGCGAGATTTACATCAATAATCCTGCCTGCAAGATCATGTTCAAAAATTGCATCTGGATGGTAATTAAAGAAAGATCGATATTTATCATTCAGGGCGAGTCTTTGCTGCCGTTCTGCATAAAGATCCATGCTTAAGGCAACCAAAGATGCGGCATGACGGATTAATTTAATATGCGTAGAGGTAGGCTGTTTAGGCGCCCGATAATAGGTTCCAAAGGTCCCATAGAGTTTTCCTTGTGCATTAATAATGGGCGCAGACCAACAGGCATTGAGATTTTCTTCTTGAATCTGGGTTTGGAACAATTCCCAGTTCTTATCCTGCATTAAATTTTCACAAACCACCAGTTCTCGATGAAAAGCGGCTGCTCCGCATGCACCCACATTTGGGCCTATTTTTAGGTCGGTGATGGCTTCTTTATAGCGATTCGAAAAATGCTCTGTACCGCTGATCAGATTTAATGTTTGTTCAGTTTCTGAGTACAACATAATCGATACCATTGAATCCGGTATCCGCGCCTCTAACCATTGACTTACAGTATGAAAGATCACTGTTAAGTCCGCATGTTGTCCAATTAAATTAAAAATAGACTGAGTATCTAAATCATTCGCGGTTGGACTCATATGTCATCCTTGAGTGGTATTGCTCATATTTGATAGATTCTCAACTGAATTTTTTAAATCCGCGCTAAATATTGATTATTCATCTCACTTAAATAATATAACAAAATGTGATAATTCTCACATACAATTATCTGCAAGGGTAATGCTCCCTGCAAATAATTGAGTTTAAAAGTAGAAAATCGAATAATCTTTAGCCAAGGGCTAAAAATTAAATATTATAATCAGGTGTTTGGAAAGATATAGGGTGGTAAGTTTATTTTTTGAATAAGAATCAGGGGGAGAGCTGCACGGTTCTTCATTTTTAAAGTCAGGATTGGCTTCCTTAAACTTTATTTGCTTGAGAACAGTGAATCTGGGTAAGCGGTTTTTAATAATATCTTGAGTGGCTGACTTTCCGCTTTAATCTATAAAATTTTGTTTTTATTTTAGGCAATATTCTATTTTAGACGGATATTACAATATGAAAATTTAGGATTAATTCAAGGAGGTAACCCTGCATATTTTTGACTGGGTAAAAAACACAGATTTTAGCTCACGCTGTTATTACCTTGTAGAATAGGGCAATCTTATAATTATTAAAAATAAAATTTGGATTTTATATCCACGTTTCATATGATTTATAGGATGGAAAGTGAAATGATTTGGATAAGAAAAGCGTAACCCTCTAATTCTTTATTTGCTTCTTTGCTCTTTTTTTTATAACAAAGAATTAGAGAGTTAAATTTCTGCTACCCTGCATAATTTTATATTTGTTTATTGTTATTCTGAAACTGATTAAATCATTTATCGATTAAGGTTTCATCACAAAAGATCAAAATATGCTCACTAAAATGTAAGTTAGTGTGACTAAAATCACATATTACTTAAACTTACTAATTGTTACGTCGAATCAAACCCTCCCCGTCAACTAACCATCTAATTATTTTGCAGCTTGAAGCTGTTTATATTCATAAAAAACCAAGCCTGACTTTAACCGAATTTGAATTTGTGCCGCTATGATTTACCCTCTTTTTTTGAATACTTTGGCAAGAATAACCTTATTTTGAACCGCTCAATTCATACCATATCTTGTTATAAAGATTAATTTTTTCCGTTAAAAATATATCCCTCATAAAAAAGCTTACCAACATTTACATGGGGTAAGCATTTGCCGTAATAACTTCGGCTAGAGAGGGTGGGATGAATATCTAATGTGGGTTTGGCCGCATTTTCGGCACACTTTAACCACATTACCTTTATTGTCCTGTTCATACTCATAAGCATGCACACAGAACAACTGTTTTAAAAATGTGAGCATCAATTCTCCTTTAATTCCTTAAATTTTCAAGGAATTATAGATTTGTTCAGTGACTAGAATACTAGTCTACTGAACATAATAAAGATGGTCTGGTGAATTTTTTGTGAAGTGAAAAGCAAAAAGCCGCAGGAAAAACCCTTTTTATAACCCTGCATATTGTTCAATGAATGAAAGCATTCACATGATTTGAACACTGATATAAATAATAGATTTCCTGAAAATCCCTTCATTTTTTTAAGATCAGGATTTTATTTAATTTTTCACAGTTTGTTCACACCGCTGTGTGTATTTTGCAGGATTGAATATCTGACAGGTCATCACATGAAAAACTTTATCAAACCTCTTCTTGCCACCCGCTTAATCGCATTGGCTTGTCTCGGTTTTTCTTTAACGGTGCAAGCCGATACCATGAAACCCCAAGCAGTAGACCGTATTGATATTCAGCAGTATGCGGGCCGATGGTATGAAATTGCGCATTTGCCTATGTATTTTCAACGAAACTGTATAGGGAATACCACTGCTGATTACACAGTGAATTCAGATCAGACGATTGGTGTTTTAAATAGCTGTCATACTACTACAGGAAAAATCATCGCTTCCCAAGGTCGGGCTTACCCCCAAAATCCAGGCATGAGCAAACTCAAGGTCAGTTTTTTGCCCGCTGGTTTGAGATGGTTACCCTTTACTAAAGGTGATTACTGGGTATTAAGAGTAGATTCTGAATATCAGGTTGCTCTTATCGGCGGACCGTCGCATAAGTACTTGTGGGTTTTATCTAAAAATCCTGATTTAGATGAAGCGACCTATCAATCTTATTTAGAAACAGCACGCCAGTATGGTTATGACCTGAAAAATTTGATCAAAACGCCACAACAGTAAGGGCTGAGTTGATACTGAGCTAATCTTGATTGCCTCAGTATAGCCTAGGACATAAGCTTCACATAAATTTCATATCGCGTTTAATAGAATGAAAAATATAAATAAATATTCAATATCTGGAAGAAACAATGTTTAAATTTTTTCTAGGCTGGATGGATAGCTGGTCGGAGAGTGCGGATATTCAAACTGTGCCACACCCCCGGCATACTAAAGATATCCAAATTCAATGGCTGCGCATCTTGCCTTTCATTCTATTGCATGTGGCATGTTTAGCCGTATTTTGGGTGGGGGTGTCTTGGTTTGCTGTGCTGTTTATGCTGTTTTTCTACGGTTTAAGAATGTTTGCCATTACGGCATTTTTTCACCGCTATTTATCGCATAAAACTTTTCAGACTTCGCGACTTGTTCAGTTTGTCTTTATCCTGATTGGTACCATGAGTGCTCAGCGGGGGCCTTTGTGGTGGGCTGCCCATCATCGTTATCATCATCGCTTTACCGATACCGAGCAAGACCCGCATTCATCCACGCATGGTTTTTGGTATAGCCATGTCGGGTGGTTTCTAAACCAGCAAAATTTTAGTACCCGTAAAGCAGTGATTAAAGACTGGCTTAAATATCCTGAGCTGATCTGGCTAGACCGTTTCAGTCTTCCGGTGGTTTTGGTAACCGCAGTGGGCATTTATATTTTAGGTGAATGGCTGGCTGTTACCTCTCCATTATTAGGTACGACGGGACCCCAGCTTTTGATCTGGGGCTTTGTGATTTCAACCGTATTGTTGATTCATGCCACCTTGTGTATCAATTCCTTGGCACACCTCTATGGTTCACGTGATTTTGACACTCCAGATTACAGTCGCAACAATCTATTGCTTTCAATTATTACCTTGGGTGAGGGCTGGCATAACAACCATCATTATTATGCAGGCAGTGCCCGTCAGGGTTTTTACTGGTGGCAAATTGATATGACTTATTACCTGCTAAAAATCATGTCATGGCTGGGCGTGGTATGGGGGCTAAAACCCATTCCTGAACGGGTGTATGGGGCAAGCCTCACGACAGCATCAAAACTCAAAATCGGTTTGCATAAAGTTGAACCTGGAGAAAATTCATGAACATAGCCATTATTGGATCCGGTATTTCAGGGCTCTATGCAGCATGGAGACTTTCGGGGCAGCATCGGGTTACTGTATTTGAAAAGAATACATATTTTGGCGGTCATACCGACACGCATCAGTTTCAGATCGAGGGGCAGCAGGTCGCAGTCGATAGTGGTTTTATTGTATTTAATGACTTTAATTATCCATTATTTAGTGAAATGCTGAGGCAGCTCGGGGTGGCAGCACAAAGTAGTGATATGGGTTTCTCCGTCAATAATCGGGTCACCGGGCTGCAATATAATCCTTCACAAAAATGGTCTTTATTGAGCCGTCCGCAAAACTTTCTCAATAAAAAATTCCGCCGGATGCTTTCTGATTTACTGCGTTTTTATAGTGACAATAAAGATCTTGCTGTGGCTGATTATGATCCTGAACTGAGCATTGAAGCTTATTTAAATCAAAATGATTATTCAGAAGAATTTCGTCAAGAACATCTCTATCCGATGTGTGGTGCCTTATGGTCGAGTCCGGTTGATCAGGTGGGAAAAATTCCGTATAAATTTGTGATCAGTTTTTTTCAGCATCACCGGATGTTACAGCTGAAAGAACGTCCACAATGGCAAACGGTCAAAGGCGGATCTGCCACTTATATACGGGCGATTCAGCAGCAATGCCCCTCAATTCAGTGGAAAAATCTGGCAGTAGACGGGGTGAGCCGGCATGCAGATCAGGTACTGATCGATACTGCTGAGGGACTGCAGAGCTTTGACTGGGTTATTTTTGCCAGTCATGCCGATGACAGCCTGGAACTGCTCAAAGATCCGACCGTATTAGAGTTGGAGGTGCTGAAAAATTTCAGTTATCAGGACAATCATATGGTGGTGCACCATGATCAGTCCATAATGCCGAAACGGCGTTCGCAGTGGGCTAGTTGGCATGTGCACGTGACGCCCGATCAGAGCACATCAACAGCATCTGCATCTGACATTTATTATGGTTTTACTTACTGGATGAACAGGCTGCAAAATTTAGCCTGCAAGACCCAGATTTTCTCGACCTTAAATCCCCGTATGCCGATCAATCCAAATCAGATTCTGGTCGAACGGCATTACCGTCATCCGGTTTTTGATGAAAAAGCCATTAAAGCTCAGTCGCGCTGGCAGGAGATCCAGGGCCACAATCGCAGTTCATTTTGTGGAGCTTACTGGGGTTGGGGATTCCATGAGGATGGTGCCCACAGTGCGGCAGGTGTGGTTGAACAATTGGCTCATTTAGCATGATTCGCCATGGAGCTCACAGATGTTAAATATATCGCTTGCGATTGCGGATGCCAAAATTCGTCATAGGCGCTATGCGCCCAAAGCACACTCTTTTGAGTCAAGTTTGAGCTATTTATGGTTTGATCCCGATCAGCTGGAGAGCATCACGGCAAAATCATGGCTATGGTCATGCCGGCGCTGGAATATATTGAATCTATATCCAGCTGATTTTCTCACCGCCTATCAGGGTACGCTACGACAAAAGGTGCAAAAGGCGCTATTGCAGTATACCAATACCTTATTGTTACCCACCTGGCAGATCCGTATTCTGGCTTTACCCCGTTGTCTGGGTTTTCGCTTCAATTCCGTGGTGTTTTATTTCATTTTGGATCAAGACCATCAACCCCTGTTCATTCTCAGCGAGATTACCAATACGCCCTGGAATGAACGTCAGGTGTATGTACATGACTGTCGTGATCAGGCTGAAATACATGGAGATTTTCAGGACTATGAATTTGATTTTGGCAAATCCTTTCATGTTTCTCCCTTTATGCCGATGGAGATTGATTACCGTTGGCGGTTTAACTTTTCCGAGACGCTCAACGTGATTCATATGCAGCTGTTTCAGCAGCAACAACTGATCTTTGATGCCACCCTACGCTTTTGTTTAAATAGCATCACATTTCCTTCACAACTGCATCGTTATGCTGTCATGCATAGTATTGAACCTTTCAAAATGGTGGTTTCCATCTATGTTCAAGCTTTGCAGCTCTGGTGGAAAAAAGTTCCATTTTATCGGCATCCCAAAAAAGAAAAGGATCAATAAGTCATGCTGAAAACTTTTATTTATGGTGAGCAGGATTCCTTGCCTTGGGTGTTAAGACGCGTACTTAAATTACGTTATGGCCAGATCCATTTTCACGGGGTATGGAGTGGTACAGTCGGTGAGCCTTCTGATCTAAATGTAGACCTGTATGTGCATGATGTAGAATTAATCGAACTCATTGTCAAAAATGGAGTTTTAGGTGCAGCTGAAGCTTATATTCGGGACTATTGGAGCAGTGATCATTTGGTCCAGTTAATCCAGTTGTTGGCCCGTAACCGTGATGTACTGGATAAAATCAATCAGAATATTATTGTACAGGCCAGTCAGCTTGCGCTGAAAAGCTGGTACAAGACCCGCCAAAATACCCTGAAAGGTAGCCGCAAAAATATTGCCGAGCATTACGACCTCAGTAATGACTTTTTTAAACTGTTTCTCGATTCTTCAATGATGTATTCCAGTGCAGTATTTAAAGATACGCAAACCAGTTTGGAGCAGGCCTCAGAGGATAAAAAACAACTGATTTGCCAGAAATTGCAGTTGAAACCCATGGATCATCTGGTCGAGATTGGCAGTGGCTGGGGAGGATTCGCGATTTATGCAGCGCAGAATTATGGCTGTCAGGTCACCACCATTACCATTTCCCAGGCTCAGTATGAGGAAGCAGTTAAACGGATTGAAGCAGCGGGTTTAAGTCACCGTATTGAGGTACAGCTCAAGGATTACCGTTTGCTGCAAGGCAAATTTGACAAGTTGGTCTCGATTGAAATGATTGAAGCGGTTGGGGAGCAATATCTGCCGACCTATTTTGAAAAATGCCGGGCCTTGCTTAAGCCCCAAGGTCTGGCACTAATTCAGGCGATTACTATTGAAGATGCGCGTTATAAAAAAGCGTTGCATACCGTGGACTATATTAAACGCTATATTTTTCCGGGCAGTTTTATTCCCTGTATTAGTATTTTAACGCAAAGTGCTTCTGAACAGCGGTTACGTTTGAAGCAGCTGGATGATATTGGTCAAAGTTATGCCCAAACCCTGCATCATTGGCGTGAGCGGTTTTTAGCTGCTCAGGATCAGGTTAAGGTACTTGGTTTTGATGATAACTTTATTCGGATGTGGGATTTCTATTTGTGTTATTGCGAAGGCGGCTTTAAAGAAGGTGTGATTAGTGATGTGCACATGTTGTTTGAAGCCAGTCCCTATTAACTTCAATTCACCGCGCAGATGAAGGAGACACGTTGATGTTATTGAATTTATTCTTACTGAATGTATTCATTATGCTGTGCTGCTGGGTGGTTACTCTATTGAATAAGCGTGCCGGTATTGTCGATGTGGCCTGGAGTTTTTGTATTGCGTTAAATGTGCTGTTAAGTGCGGTATTTATTGAAACGGCTCCGGATTCAGTACGGATTTTTATTGGGCTGTTCAGTGGTTTCTGGTTTCTGCGTCTGGGCTGGCATTTGCTGCGGCGTTATCAGTCAGAACATCAGGAAGACCGTCGCTATGCCAATATGCGACGTACCCTGGGCAACTTTCAAAATCTCGGGTTTCTGGCTTTTTTCATCTTTCAGGCAGGACTTGCAATTCTGTTTTTCCTGCCGATGTGGATGCTGCTGAATAGGAGTGCAAATCAATGGGGCAGTGAGAGTGGCATTCTGCTGTTCATCGCAGCTTTGATTATGCTGGTCGCGTTTATGGGTGAAGCATTGGCTGATCAGCAACTGTACCAATTTAAACTTGATGCTAAAAATCGCGGCAAAACTCTGGATCAGGGCTTGTGGAAATATTCACGCCATCCCAATTATTTCTTTGAATGGTTGCACTGGTTTGCTTATCCAATTCTGGGGCTGGCCACAGGGCTATATGTATTATGGATTTATCCGGTACTGATGTGGCTGTTTTTATATTATGTCACTGGCATTCCGTTTAATGAACAACAAGCCCTGAAAAACCGCGGACAGAATTATCGCGATTACCAACAACGCACCTCATTATTTATTTTGTGGAAACCCAAAAAGTAGGCAGGCACATGGATTTTATTATTCATCAAACTTTAAAACTGGTGGAAAGTGGGCTGATACCCGATCAGGCAATTCGTGCTGCTATTCGGGCACTGAGCAAAAAAAGGCTGATTCAGGAAGGACGTTATGATCCTGAACAGGCGGCTCGGCGTTATATGCAGGTACTGAATATGCTGAAAAACAGTGAAATCGCCGTCGCCACAGATAAAGCCAACGAACAACATTATGAATTACCGACCGATTTTTTTCAGGCGGTACTGGGCAAGCGATTGAAATATAGCGCCTGTTATTTTCCCAGTGAAAAAACAACGCTGGATGAAGCAGAAGAAAATGCCCTACACATTTATGCAGAGCGTGCCCAATTAAAAGATGGTCAGCACATACTTGAGTTAGGTTGTGGCTGGGGATCTTTAAGCTTGTGGATGGCCGAGCATTATCCAAATGCAAAAATTACTGTAGTCTCTAATTCTGCGACACAGCGCCGGCATATTCAGGTTCAGGCACAGGCGCGTGGCTTGAGTAATCTGCAGGTCATCACCTGTGATGTGAATGTACTGGAACTGGAAGCGGCCGCTTTTGACCGTGTAGTTTCGGTGGAAATGTTCGAGCATGTGCGTAATTATCAGCGCCTGTTTGAAAAGATTCAGGGCTGGTTAAAAGCCGATGGTTTATTGTGGTGTCATATTTTCTGCCACCGTTTTTTACATTATCCTTTTGACATCCAGTCCACATATGACTGGATGTCGAAGTATTTCTTTACCGGTGGTCTTATGCCTTCGGCTTCCACTTTCCTGCATTTTCAGCAGCATCTAGAGCTGAGTCAGCACTGGCAATGGTCGGGCATGCAGTATCAAAGAACAGCAAATGCATGGCTGGACAATATGGACCGAAAACAGGCTGAGCTGAAGCCTTTATTTCAGCAGGTCTATGGCAAGGGTGCAGAGGTCTGGTGGCAACGCTGGCGCATTTTCTTTATGGCCTGTGCTGAACTGTTTGGTTGGGAGCAGGGGCAGGAATGGGTGATTGGTCACTTCCTGTTCAAACAGAAAGCCGTATAATTTTCTCAGCTTTATCATAGCGGTCTATTTATGTTGAAACCCGGTTCAAACAGTCCTCGTACCCATCCATTAAGCAAGGTGTTCAACCAATATTACTGGTTGCAGATTGCACTGATAGCGCTGTCAGTGGTAATTGGTCTGGCCTGTAGTGCATGGGTCATCAAGGGTTCATTGCTGAAAACTGCGCTTGAACAGGAAATGGCACATTACTGGAGCCGGATAGAACGTAATCCCAAAGCCGACTTACCTGATACCAAAAACCTCTATGGTTATCGTTGGAGCACTGAAACTCCGCCCGCCCGTTTTCAGTCGATACCGCTTGAGGACGGCGTGCATCGTATTTTTATTGATGGCAAGGAGCGAATGACAGTCTATGGCGAGCGTAATGGTCAGCATGTGTTGCTGGTGTTTGGGGAAAGCAATGTCAACAAGCTGATCTGGCTATTTGGTCTGGCTCCGCTGATGTTTAGCTTATTTGTCCTGTATAGCTTTCTGCTCTGGTCCAACCGGCGAGCAAAACGTTATTTTTCTCCGATTACCCGACTGGCGAATGCACTGGAGCATATTGACTGGGCACATCAGAATAAACAGCTTTCGCCTTTTCTGGGCATTCATACCAATGGCAACATGGAAGCAGAATACCTCAAACAGGCCCTGGAAAAATATCATCAGGTGCTCAATGAGTTTATACAACGTGAACGTGAGTTTACCGGAGATGTGAGTCATGAGCTGCGTACTCCACTCACCATTTTAAAGGGTAATGTACAGCTTTGCCAGGCGCGTTATGGGCACGATAAAGCATTGATCCGCTTAAACAATACCATTGAAGACATGGAGCTACTGGTAGACACACTACTGGCGATTGCGCGTAATAGAATTAATGATTTAAGCACTGAACTATGTATGTTGTCTGAAATCATTGAAGATTTAGTTACAGATTTAAATCCAGTCAGTACAAGTAAAGGCATGAGTATTGAAGTGCAAGATGAGGCCGGAGAACAACCGCGTTTGCTGTATCCTTCGATGACCAAAATGGTGCTGAGCAATATTTTACGTAATGCACTGAACTATTCTCAAGGATCAGAAATCCATATTATTCAGCAAAAAAATAAGATCGTAATCGCAGACAACGGGATTGGCATTAGTTTGCCGAATGATGCCAAGGTGCAGGCCCTGAATGACTCGCAACTCTCTCTCACCGCCAAGGGGCACGGTATTGGCCTGCAATTGGTACAGAAACTATGCAAACAATTGGCATGGCGAGTAGAGTTATTTGACCGACAGTATTATTTGAGTGTGCATAGCGATTTAAATCTTGCGGATACGACTGGACTGATCGTGGTGGTGTATTTACATTAACCTGTACGGTCATATCAACTTTCAAGGGCAATTTTTAAACCCACCCCCGAAACAGTATGAATCAATTTTTGCGCAAAAGGTTTGTCTACGACTTTACGCAAATTATAGATATGACTGCGTAAAGCATCGCTTTCCGGCTCTTCATCGCCCCATAATTCCATCATGATTTCCTGTTTGCTGATGACTTTGGGCGAGTGGCGCATGAGAATTTTCAGTAATTTAAATTGAATTGGCGGAAGTTCAAGAGACTGTCCTGCACGAATCACTGTCTGCGTTGAACTTTCCAGGATCAGATCGTGAATCTGTAACTTACTTTTAGACACTTCACCCAAGGAGCGTTTAATCAGGGCACGAATACGCACCACCAGCTCATTAAAATCAAACGGTTTGACCAGATAATCATCGGTTCCAGAGGCAAAGCCTTTGAGCTTGTCATCCAGAGTGTCGCGCGCAGTCAGCATCAGTACCGGTAAATCCAGATCCTGCTCATTCCGCAGCCAGTCACATAATGTATAGCCTGAACCATCGGGCAAATTAATGTCCAGCAATAACAGATGATAGTGCTGAGTTTTGAGAAAATGCCGTGCAGCATCTAGAGTCCGTGCATGATCAATGATATAGCCATATTCTTCTAGAAATTCGCATACTGTTGCGGCCAGTTCAAAGTGATCCTCAACCATGAGGATAAAGTGATTGCTCATAAGTCGATGATCAAACCTTTAATTTAATAATTGCTGCTTTAATTTAGCATTAAAAGGCATCGCTCCAAACCAAATATTAAAATACTGATTTATTTGAGGATCATTTACGTGCCCCAAGATTTTTTGGTTCAGTAACAAGGTCATTTTTTGTGTTGTATGCTGGTAACTTAGACGATATAAATCGCCTTTTTTAACCGGCCTATAGAATTGGGTGATCTGGTTCAGTGCCAGGTTTGGGCTATAGTCCGCCACATTCTTTTTGAGAAAATGAGTAGCAGCACGTTTAAATGCCCATTCGGGAATATCATAATGATAGGCAAAATCGAGTTGAATGCTTTGACTCGTCCAGGCTTTTTCACAATTTTCGGCAAAATAGCTGACCTGTCCCAGATTTTTTTGAGTGACCATTAACGGGGCCGAGCTACATTTCTGC
Organism: Acinetobacter sp.; assembly: GCF_045628685.1. Taxonomy (GTDB): domain Bacteria; phylum Pseudomonadota; class Gammaproteobacteria; order Pseudomonadales; family Moraxellaceae; genus Acinetobacter. Next base: position 18,176 of record NZ_JAZQPV010000019.1, on the reverse strand, counting down.
AATGTTGCCGCGCCCGCCGGTACACTAACAGCTAGGATGGCCGTAGCCATCAGAGTTAAAGCGATTTTTTGAACGGTAAAATCCATCCGTATATTCCTCCGACCAAGGGTAGTGAACGATAAAGCCCATTGGCAGGATCCCAAAAATCTTGTTGGAAAATAATCTGATTCGCTGGATTAATTTTAATTTCACTCATCCCATACGAATCCATGGTTTTGGTTCGACCAAACATTTTAAAGTCATAGACCATTTGCCAGTGAATATAAGCAGAGTCTTGATGATGGGTAGCACTGATCAGTTTGACGCTGACATTACTGACTCGATTATTCATGCCTTGAAAATGCTGGACCAAATCTTTTTTTTGAGAAAATTGAGACAGGGTATCGTTAATAAATAATTGGTCGGCATATAAATTACTGGCTTGTTCCACAAAAGCAGGCGTGCCTAAGGTATTAAATGTAGCTACAAAACGAGTGCCGATAGCTAAAGCTTGTTGATCGGTTAAATTGATACCCTGAATTTTATGATCGGCCTGTGTATAGTCACTGCTATAACTGGGAACAGTTTTGCACGCGGCTAGACTGACAAGTGTCAAGGTCGAAACCAAAAGTGTTTTTATAAGTTTCATCACCCTACTCCTTACTTTTGATTTAATTTAAAAAAAGAGATGTGAAGGGGGTGTGAACAGCTTATATGTTTATTGATGCTTTTCCTCTCATGACAATAAAAATCACACGATCTGCAATTTCACAGCAGGTTGCTGACTGGGAATATAAGCAGGAGATAAAGCATAAATATTTAGTATGGGTGGGGGAGTAAAGATAAAAGAACCCCAACCTTGGCAAGAGTCACCGACATAAAGTATCTTGAATTACATAAATTTTATTTTAATAAACTCTATATATAACATGTATATAGGGTTTTTATTTTGTGTGGTGTAATTTAAGGTAGAGTGGGGTACTTTGATTTTTGGTCACTAATTTTTATTGTGATAATCAACAATAACTACCAACATCTATATATTCTCTATCTAAAAGGAGCTCACTATTTGGTATAAAATTTTATCGTTTAGAGCGTAAAACCTCGGGGTTTAGCCCGAGGATATAAGCGACTGGCGTAAGCCATTAGTGCGGTGTTTGCTGTTGCTGAATATATTTTTAATACTCCCAATGGGCGCACCGCCACAACTTGCAGCGAAGTAACTAGGCGACCATAAAGCATTGCCCCATAGCTTGTTTTTAATTTCAGGATGTTTAGTTCGTAAAATTCGACTAGATGCGCCTTTCAAGCTGTTCACCAAGCTAGAAATAGCCACTTTTGGCGGATAGTTCACAAGTAAATGAACATGGTCATGTTCACCATCAAATTCTACCAACTCAGCTTCAAAGTCTAAGCAAACCCGCTTAAACACCTCATTCATGCTTTCGAGCATGGCTTGGGTAAAAACATTTCTACGATATTTAGCCACAAAGACTAAATGAACGTGCATATTAAAAACACAGTGACGACCTGTTCTAATCTCTTGACTATTGTCATAGGCCAAATATATTTTAGTGATGAAGACGCTTAAATTACGCATAAAAGACAAACACTGCAAGATACTAGACCAACTGGCATCTGAGGTGAATTTCGTCTGGAATTATGTCAATGATTTAGGATTTAAGCATCTAAAAAGAAAAGGTGAATTTCTTTCAGCCTATGATATTGCTAAGTATACTAAAGGCACATCTAAAGAATGTCATCTTCACAGCCAAACCATTCAGGCTGTCACAGAGGAATTGGTCACTCGAAGAAAACAATTCAAAAAAGTAAAACTTAAATGGCGTGTCAGTAATAAAAAATCTGCTCGTAGATCATTAGGTTGGATTCCATTTAAAAAAGTCGCAATCAAATATGCCGATGGATACGTTCAGTACGGAAAGCATCAATTTAAATTATGGGATAGTTACGGTTTAAGCCAATACAGCATTAAAACAGGCTCATTTGTAGAAGATAGCCGTGGACGTTGGTATGTGTGTCTTGTAGTTGATGATATTCAACAAGTTAAAGCTACAGCTAAAACCTCAATCGGCATAGACTTAGGCTTAAAATATTTAGCTACTTGTCCAGATAGCATAAAACTCAAAGCTCCTAAAATTTACCGCCAGTACGAAGAAAAACTAGGTATTGCTCAAAGAGCAAGAAATAAAAAGCGTGTCAAAACGATTCACGCCAAGATTAAAAATATTCGTCAAAATATGCTGCATCAATTCAGTCGTAAACTGGTGAATGAGCATGCAGCAATCTTCGTTAGTAATGTAAATGCCAAAGCATTAGCACAGACCAGATTAGCCAAGTCAGTGTTAGATGCGAGTTGGACAACACTAAGAACTATGCTCAAGTATAAATGCGAGAACGCAGGAGTATGGTATGAAGAAGTCAATGAAGCCTATACCATCCAAACTTGTTCGTGCTGTGGCTCACGCTGCAGTAGTCCGAAAGGTAGAGCAGGCTTAGGAATAAGAGAATGGCAGTGCATGGAGTGCGGTACGCTCCATGATCGGGATATAAATTCCGCACTAAATATTCTTGCGCTCGGATATGAGCGTCTAGCAGTAGGAATCCCCATCCTTTAGGTCGGAGAGGATGTCAAGATGAGGCTAGGGCTTTAACAGCTACGGTTTCTGTTTGGCCTTTTGGCGTAAGACGTACAGATATAAGTTTTCTACTTTTTCACGTGCCCAAGGTGTAGTACGCAAGAATCGCAATGATGATTTAACACTTGGGTCTATGCAAAAACATCTAATTTCAATTTTACGACTCAAGCCTTCAAAGCCACCATAGTAATCCAACAATTCATCCAAAATGTCAGCAAGTTTTTTGCCGTGTAAAGGGTCATTGGAGGTGTTCATAATAGATCAATCGTATTTTGGAAGGTAGTCATTATAACTTGAGTTAGGTAGAAAAAATCTTAGTTTGGGTGTGGAAGATACATGAATACATGCAAAAACTAAAAGGGTGAACATGCCGAAGCCTTTTTAAAAGATTGGCGGGGTCATTTAGTCTGTGATGATACCCCTATTAATGTGTAGCACGACGGAACGCGGCGGTTCACCCTCACACGAGGGTGTGGATTGAAATGCCCTAGCTGTTTTGAAGCATCTGACCAAGAGTTCATCGCTGTAGGTCTGGATCGAAATAAAAACCATCCATATTTACGGGATCCTGTTTGGTTGGCTCATAAGGATCTGGTTTTAGATTATTCATATAATTGAATACATCTTTTGCTTGATCCGAAGTAATTAAGTCACCAAGATCTTTTAAGCCTTTTTTCATTTCTGCTTCTGTGACTGGCTTGCGGTTGAGAGCCTGTTGTCTCGATTTTTCCATTTGGCTTTTATTTTCTCTTTGGCGCATCTGATTTTCATAGCTACGCTGAGCCTGAATCGCCTGAATCGCCTGAATCGCCTGAACTCGTTGAGCATCCTGCCTTTGTCGCCCCATCAAGCTGGGTTTCCATATGCCCTTTGTTAATCGTCTCTTGAGCATCAGATGCAAAGACAGCTGTAATTGGAGATACTAGAACGCATGCAAGCAAGATTTTATGTAAAGATTTCAGATTCATTTTTTTCTCATAATTTAGTTGTTAAACAACCCTCTATCATATGTTTCGTCCTCAGCTAGACTTTTTTCAGTTTAATACCGCAGTCGGCAGCTTAGAAATCGATTATCTGGCCGATTTCAATTAAAGCAAAATTATTGGGTCAAAATCATAACTCTAAAAAGTTAAGCAATACCGGAGTATTCATTAAAAATATTAAGTGTCAGGCTATGTTTTTATTTATTAAATCTTGGATTTATAGGTAAAGTTAAAATGCCAGTCTATTAGACTGACATTCTTCAATTTAAGACAGAGAATCTATTCACTCAAAACCTTTTATTGTTATAAAGTCTTCCATTCTTTTCTCGCCTCTTCTGCATTTTTGTTCAAAATCACATTATCATCTTTGATTTCACTTACCCAACTGAGTGGAATAATATGATGTTCATTATTTTCATCATCACTTCTTGTCAATTTAATTGAGTCTTGACCTTCTAAATGATCTACTTTACCTATTTCAGTACCACATGAAGCAATTACTGAAGCATGTTCTTTAATATCATTTGGATTGAAATTATTCATTATAATTGCCTATTGATAGAAGTTGAGATGAACAGTCTACGCAATAAAGAATGAGGCATGTGTAAGGGTTATCAGAGTTTGAGTTTTTCTAAGTTAAGAATGTAAATATAAGTTTGAAAAAGAAACAAATATTTTTAAAAATTGAAAATATAATTATAAATAAAATACTTAATGGTGTTTTTACTACGGTCTATTGAGAATTAATTAACAGGAGTTAATTATCCTTGCATAAAGATAAATCATGGCGGCAAAACTTGAATCTATTTGCTCACTGCGTAAGGTAATACATTTGAATTTTTTCAATTTACAGAAGTAATTCTCGATCAGATGCTGCCATTTATATATCCAACGATCAAATGTATGTTAAACCTTAGGCTGAGCTGTTAGCGAAAGGAATATCTTTGTGCCTCGATCATCACGTTATTTGAACCACCCATCTGCATCAAATATCTTATTGCCCATAATGCTGGAAAATTCATATCTTCAATTAACGGTTTAACTTTAACTAAATTATGCTATTACTCTGGAAGCGGAATTTAAACAAATTCCCCTGAACTGTGAGTCAAAGCTAGAATTTAAGCGTTTTGATCATGATGGTATAAATAACTTGTGTAGCCGTGCTGCTCATCTCAAGGCCATGTGCTGACAGTGGGAGTCAGAAAAGATTTACCAAAATTTGCTGAGAAAATACCCGGTCAAATGCAAGGGGTGAGCTTTATTGACACTGATCACCTAAATATTGATGCAATGATTTGGATTAAGGATAACACCAGAACGCTGAGTGGGGCAGCAGCCTCACGCACTCTGCAGCGATTATGAAAAGTCTGCGGCTGTGTCTGGGTGGGATATTGTTTGGCTTTGTGACGAGTCATGGATTCGCTGCCGAGACTTATATATTACCCGATACTCATTCGGTCCAAGATGTGTTTGGATCATAGAGTGTCCGCGATCATGCACTTGAGCAGTAATGACCAAATTGAGGATGGAGATTTACAGCGGTTCATCACCCAGTAAAACCTATATCAAATTGGAAATAATCTCTGCCAGCATTGCATCTGCTTGTGTCGTAGTTCTAATGGCCAAAATTTCCTGTTTAATTTTAGTGAGAGATTTTCCGGTTTCTTTAAAAGAAAAAACAGTTTTATTTCCCATCATGATAAGGGGAGTGAGATCAGAAACTTCACCTATTTTTAAAAAAAGCTCTGCCACCCGGTCTTGCTGGCTATAAATAGACCGTAAATTTTGAGTAATTTCTAAAGCAATGGGATTAATCATAAATATGTCTACTAATTTTATTAGAGTTTTTGAATATTTTAATTCTTATGAATCTCGAGCTTAACATATCGAGTGTAGAGGAGTGAACAGGCAAATTTAAGGACTTCAGTCATTACCACAGGCGACTCATATGACAATGCACTCATTGAGAGGATTAAGGATCGATATAATTGAAGAGGGTTGAATATTTATAAGTTGATTCGGTGGGTGTGATGAGTTAGAAATATGATCAAGTGACAATGAAATTGCTGATTAAAAAACAGACTCTTACCTAAAACTGCTCGACAGGTTAAAGTCTACTTTCTATTTTATAACTTCATTAATTCGAAAAATTTTATAATAATAAAAATGTCTTAAATTTATTTCAAATAGATATTTGATGAACTTAAGTCGAATAAAATACTAACAAATCAACAACAGTCGATACTCATCCTCATTTTCAATAGGTGCACGATGTATACAAGGTACAACCTGTTGCATTGGATGATCTACCGCCAAGCGCCATATATGTCCATTGCCTAAATTGATGGGTTGCGCATGCGGCTTCGGCTGATAATGCAGGTCAAAAAAGTACTCTGCCAAGAAATCATCAAACCCAGATTCTGGTCCGTCATATAACGCTTTTAGTTTTTCACGCAGCTCTGGAATTAAAATCTTTTGCTTAGCTTGATCATTGGGCAAGATGTCACTTGCTGCGCCATGGTAAGTACACAAGAATGTGTCCGTTGCAATGGGGGAGCGATCGACATGATAGGAATACACATCGGTTGCAATGAAATCACATTCGTCATCACGTTGGTAGTGTTGCACTAAGTTCAGGCAGGGTGAAGCACCAAAATCAGTTAATAACTGTATATCGTTTAAAATCGTCTCTCTAGCGCGTTGCCCTTGTTCTGAAAGCTGTAATGCTAAAAGATCTTCACAAGATACTTCGGTAATATTTTCTTTTAAATGCAAACGATCTACGATTTCTTTAAAATCACCCATCAAATTTCTAGACCAGCATCTGGCATTTTCATTCCCTTGAAAATGTGTATTGATCAGGTCTGCAAAACTAGACACCACAGCAATCTGGCTGTGAGTAGAAAAGGAGTTTTTCATGGAGGCATTAAACAGGTCTTTGGGCATGGCACATAATATACACCTCACTTGGCAAAAAAAGTTGAATGATCAAATTAATGCGCAAGGGTAAAAGATGTTGCACAGGCTGAGCGTCAAATGGGGGGTATGACTTTCTGTAGCAAAAATGCTCAGCAGATGAGAGAACTAAACACATTATTTTTGAATCATCATCGTTTTAAATAAGATCTGTCATAACACCCGCAGATGTTAACCGTAAAACTAAAAAGGACTATAAAAAACTATAGTCCTTTATTTTATCAATGCAGCATAGGTCTATAGAGATTATGCGGATGCTGTTACTTTTTCCGTCTGTTGCTTTTCATAAAGTAGTTTGAATAACAAGGCGATGCATGAAATCGCGGCAGGTATGGCAAGAATAAAGAAGATTTCGGCGAGACCGAGCTCAAAACTAAAAATGAGTGAGCCATAAAATGCGCCTAAAATTGCACCTGTACGACCAATGCCATGCATCCACGACACACCGACGGCACGACATGACGTGGGATAAGTGATTGCTGCAAGCGGTAATAATGAAGATTGAGCACCCGCCAAGAGCGCACCAATGAGGAAAATGGTCACACCAAGCAGGAGAATATGACTGTGTAAAAATCCAGCAATAATAAAGAACAGCACTGCGAGGAAATATGCATATTTCAACACTTTGGTGGGGTTGGCTTTATCCATATACCAGCCCATGACAATGGCACCAATGACCCCACCGAATGGGAAAATAGCAGCAATTAAACTAAATTGTTGTGTAGTTAAACCGGCGGTTTTTAAAATGGTTGGCATCCAACTGGTTAATAAATAAAACACCAATAAACTGGTGAAACAGCATACCCATAAGAAAATGGAATTCCAACGATAGCCTGACCATAAAACTTTCACAGGATTGTTGATCTGACTATTTTGGTTTTCATCCAAGCTCAAATGCACGGATGCATTGAGCGTTTCTGCTTGAATACGACCTAAAATGTTCCGTGCTTTAGCCTGTTGTCCTGTTTTAACTAAATATTGTACAGATTCTGGCAGTTTGAAAAATAAGATCACGGCGAGGATTAGCGGAAGAATTCCACCGATCATCATGACCACTTCCCAACCAAAATAATCTAATAAATAAGCAGATAATACGCCACCAAAGGAAATGCCTAACATAAAGCCACAACCCGCTAAACCTGTTAAAAAGGCTTTACGTTTTGCAGGCATATACTCAGACACCAATGTACTGATATTGGGCATGGCTGCGCCTAGTCCCAAACCTGTCATAAAGCGATACAGTATCAACTCTGTCGTTGAGGTGGCAAAACCGCATAAAATGGTAAATACGGAAAAAAGAATACACGTAATAATAATCAGTCCTTTACGCCCAAATTTGTCTGCAAGTGGACCCGAACATAATGCACCGATGGACATACCCACCAAAGCGGCACTCATCACAGGTGCCAGAGCAGGTTTACTGATTCCCCACTGGTCTAGAAGCTGAGGCGCAATAAATCCAATAATTCCTGTATCTAAGCCATCACAGAAAAAGATCAGAAAGCCAAAAATAAAGACCATCCATTGAAAGGGAGATAATTTTTCCCGATCAATAATATGTTGCGGCTGAATGCTGTGCATGGTGACTCCTGCATAGTGATTGTTGCTGTTGTGGCAGGCAGAGTCGTGATCAATTTTTTTCATCAGCTCTGTCATGATCTCTTGATTGAACGGTAGAAATGTCACTTGTACTATCCAAAAAAAATCCAGTCTGCATCCATTTTTAGAATATAAAACTATATATATGATTATTAATAAAAAATTATTTATAAGATAGAATCTATCGCCACCAAAAATGTTTAAAACGGATAAAAGCGACATTTTTTATGGATAGTTTTCGTGGTTTTAAATCGACAAGATAAATTCAAGACAGAGGAGATCAATTGATGAGCGGTTCATCTATTACAATTGAAAGCGGCGAAAAAAAATTTAGTGCTTATCTTGCAGTACCGGAAGCAGGTAAAGGTCCTGGTATCGTGTTATGCCAAGAGATTTTTGGTGTTAATGCAGCCATGCGTGAGAAAGCCGATTTCCTTGCTGAAGAGGGATATACCGTTGTCGTACCCGATTTATTTTGGCGTGCTGAACCCAATATTGAGCTCGATTATACTGAAACGGGTTTCGCTAAAGCATTTGAATTATATCAAGGTTTTGATGAAAATCTTGGCATTGAAGATATCCAGGCGACATTAAATACCTTGAGAAATTTAGATGTTTGCGATAGCGCTGCTGGGCTCGGTGTTGTGGGGTATTGTCTAGGTGGTAAATTGGCCTACCTTGCAGCATGTCGTTTGCCAGAAGTTGCCTGTGCGATTGGCTATTACGGTGTAGGCATTGAAAATAACCTTGATGAAGCGAAAAATATTCAAGGTAAATTAGTCCTGCACATGGCAGAACTGGATCAATTTTGTTCGGATGAAACGCGTACTCAGATCAATAATACGCTGGCTGCCTACAAAAAGAATGTGAAAACTTTCTTATATCCGAATGTGGATCATGCCTTCGCGCGTCCACATGGTGATCATTACGATAAACCCAGTGCGCTCATTGCACATGAACGTACAGTGACTGCACTGCGCAAAGCGATTGGTCCAGAATATGACTTAGAAGCACTTTGGGAAGATCATTGTAAATACGAATTTGAAACACGTGATGTACCTGCAACGATGGCAACCATGGTCGCAGAACCTTATGTGAACCATATTCCGACACTCACAGGTGGCGTAGGTTATGCACAGTTATCACGCTTCTATCGACATCACTTTGTGCACAATAATCCAAAAGATATGAGTTTGATTTCAATTTCTCGTACCGTAGGCGTGACGCAGGTGGTTGACGAATTCATTATGCGCTTTACCCATGATCAGGAAATTGATTGGCTTATTCCCGGCATCGCACCAACAGGCAAATTTGTTGAAATTCCGATGTTGGGTGTGATCAAGTTCCGCGGCCCTAAATTATGTCATGAACATATTTATTGGGATCAAGCCAGCCTATTGGTGCAATTGGGTCTGATCGATCCAGCCGGTTTACCTGTGGCAGGTGCGATCACAGCACATAAATTACTGGATGAAAGCATTCCTTCAAACACCTTAATGCCAACATGGGCATCAAGTGAAGGCAAACCGATTGAATAATTTGCTGTAAAGCAGGGGATTACGAGCAGAGAAGTCAACCTCAGACTGACAGATCTGCTCTGAGCCAAATTTGGAGTCATTATGAATTCTTCACAAGCATTTGCAGTACAAGATGCAGATAAGCGTCAACTGAGAAATATATTGGGTCAATTTGCCACAGGTGTGACAGTGGTTACGACTTTAGCTGAAGACAGCAGCAAAGTCGGTATGACGGCCAATTCATTTACCTCTGTCTCTTTAGATCCGCCATTAATTTTATGGAACATCGCAAAAACGGCAACACATCTCGAGGATTTTCGTCAGTGTGATCATTTCGCGATTAATATTTTAAATGAACAGCAAGATCAGACCTCCAATCATTTTGCCAAATCATCTGAAGATAAATTTGCGCAGATTAATCACGATGTACACGCCTTAGGCGTACCTGTACTCAATGATGCACTTGCCACCCTGGTCTGTAAAAATTTTCAATGGGTAGAAGCAGGCGACCACTATATTATCTTGGGTCAAATCGAGCACTGTATCCTCAATTCAGGTAAACCCTTGTTATTCCATAACGGTAAATATCATCAAGCCGAGCTGCATACCGTACATCTTGAGCAGTGTGCTTAATTAACACAATTTCTTTCTAATTTTTTTCAAACATCTACGGCATTGTGCGATCGCGCTATGTCTAGGGGGAAGTCATGTCTAAACATCCATTTTTAGAAACCAATAAATTTTTATTGGGCACATTTGCAAGTAACTGTTCAGGTGGAATGACCATTTCCAAGCTGGATGAAAGTTGGGATGCAAGTTGGGGAAAAAACTTAAAACTCGCTCAGCTGTTAGATGATGCTGGCATTGATTTTATGCTACCGATTGCACGTTTTACGGGATATGGCGGTGAAAAAGATTTCCAAGGAACAGTACTTGAAACGGTTACTTGGGCATCAGCCTTACTTGCAAGTACTAAAAACATTGTGGTTTTTGCCACGATTCAAACGGCTGTTAACCATCCTATGGCAGTGGCAAAACAAATTGCGACCATGTCAAAAATTAGTCAGGACCGTGTCGGTCTGAACATCGTCGCTGGATGGAACAAACCTGAATATGATGCATTGGGATTGGAGCTACCTGATGACCATGAGACACGATATGGCTATGCACAAGAATGGTATGACCTGATTCAACAAGTATGGGAAAGTGAAACACCTTTCGACTTTAATGGAAAATACTTTAAAACCAAAGGCAGCTATGGAAAACCGCGTCCGAATTTCACGCCCCCTATTTTTAATGCAGCGGGTTCTAAAAATGGACGTGAATTTGCAATCAACAATGCAGATTTCTTATTTACCCCAGTATCCGATTTGACACGATCAACAGAAGAAGTCCTGGAATTAAAACAGCTTGGTTTAGATCAAGGCCGTGATACCAATGTTATGACGTTCTCACATGTGATCTGTAAGCCGACGCTTGAAGAGGCGCAGGCAGAATGGGATCGTCAGTTGCAAAATGCGGATATTCCAGCACTTGATAACTTAATGAACTTAATGTTTGCACATGCACAAAGCTTCCCAGCCGATATTCGACAGCTGCTACGTGATCGTATGGCCGTTGGGCATGGGGGCTTCCCATTAATTGGGACACCTGAACAAGTTGCACAAAGTATTGAAGACCTTCATAAAGCAGGTTTTAGCGGCACAACATTATCTTTCCTTGATTATGTCGAAGAATTTCCCTACTTCCGCGACAATGTTCTGCCTCTACTTGAAGCGAAAGGTCTTCGCTAGTTTAAACCAAGCCAATCGCAATCACGATTGGCTTTTTTTATGCGTTACAAAAGGAAAAATGAATGAAAATAAATTGGGGTTGGGGCATCGCTTTATCAGCAGCATTCTGTGGAAATTCATATGCGGCAGAGTGGAGTGATACCTCTATAGCATTGAGTTATGGAACAGAATTTTCAGAGCCCTTTAAAAACAATGCCGATGGCAGTGCCTTTGAAATTGAGAAACATATTATTTCTCTCGTACACGTTAGTGGATATAAATACGGCAGTAACTTTTTTCAAGTCAATCTGCATCAATCCAATAATGAACCGAATGGCAATGTCTCAGGAAAGGGTGCGCAAGAAGCCTATGTGATCTATCGACATACCTTTGATTATGAAAAAATCTTTGGCACACTTGAATCAAAACCAGACTTCATACGGGGTTTTGGCTATGTGATTGGCGGAGACTGGAATACTAAAAATGATGATTATGGCTCTAATCGTGAGATGTGGGTGACAGGGCCAAGTGTGATGTTTAATGTGCCGGGCTTTCTCAGTTTTAGCATTTTAGGCTATTTTGAAAGCAATAAACCAAATGTCATTGCAGGAAAATACAGCTACGATCCCTATGTTGCATTACAGTTAAATTGGGGCATTCCTATTCAAGAAACAGGTTTGGAGTTCAATGGCATTGCTGTTTGGATGAGCGAAAAAGGCAAGAATGAATTTGGCGGCGACAGCAAAGCAGAAACATTTATCGATACATCATTGATGTATGACTTAGGTGCGGCTTTAGGAGCTAAACCGAAAACATTCAAACTGGGAGCGGCTTACCAGTATTGGAAAAACAAATATGGTAATGACACGCAAGGGGATGCAGGTAAGGGGGCTACAGCAAGTGTTCCAATGATTCGAGCTGCATATCATTTTTAAAGTTTTTTTGAACTCCGCATATAAAAAAGAGGTCAAAGACCTCTTTTTTATATGGTGATTGATGATGACATTAACTGAGCGAACGTTGTTGTGCGTGTAATTGTGATTTACGCACAGTATCACTTGGACTTTCACCAAATTGTTGCTTATATTCAATCGAAAAACGGCCTAAATGGTTAATTCCCCATTTCATGGCAACGTGCGTAATATTTTTTTTATCTTCAGGTTTAGAGAGTTCTTGATAAATACACTTTAAACGGTAGTAACGGATATAGCTGTTTAAGGATACTTGCATACGATCACGGAAGGCTTTAGACAGCTTTTGCTTTGAAACACCCGTAATACATTCAAGATCCTCAGGATGAAGATTTTGGTGAATATTTAAGTGAATATAATTTAATGCACGTTTTAAAAACTCAGGATCTGCGTTGTGTTCATTATCGAGTAGATGACTGTAATTATGGGGCTGTGACAGTAGTAGCGATTTGACCATAATTTTTTCAAAATCACTTCTAATGTCACGCATTAAACAATCAAAATTTAAATTCGAGTGATGAGCATTGTCTAAATAATCTAATAAATTCCACCACGCTTGAATTTTTTCATTGCTGACTGACATGGTATGCGAAAATTCAATAGGTGCATTTAACGGGCGATGAATCAGATCAGATAAGGTCTTTTCGAGCAACGGTTTAGAAATAGAAATAAACGATTGCACACAGTTCTGCGCAATTTCGATTTCAAATTTATCAAAAGGCGACACGATTGCAGCATTGGCTTGATTGGCCTCAAACATACTGTGTTCTTGCTTAAATTTAGGGGTGCCAATTTTAGGGCGTGTAATGCAATAAAAGTGCATGTCTTGTTGGTGTTGGGTCTTAAAAACCACATCTTTACCATAAATCAGATCACCCATAATAATGCCACCCATTTGTTCACCTTTAAAACTGAAGTTCAAAGGGTCTTCATGTGACAAATCGTGCAATTCATGGGGGCCTATAATCTGATTTAAGCATTGATTTGCAGCATCAATGGATTGTGTGGAAGATTGGATACTATTTTTTAAAAAATGCGAAGCAGTGTTCATCTTTTAACAACCGAATCAAGTGGGGATTACCTATTCCATAGGTGCAATTTTCATTCCATATAAATGTATTATTTAATTATTTTAATATTTCTTGGATATATTAACTGCTAACTGATATTCAAGCTAGCAGTGTTAACACTTATTCATTCATGTCAGTTTAGAACCAGCTCACTATGCTGCGGCTATAAATTTTTCACTAAAAAATTCACCATTTTCAATCTGATGATCAGCTAAATGCGATTTGATTGCTTCAACTAATGTTGGGGGACCGCAGACATACATTTCGAAATGATGTGCGTGTAATTGTTCAGTTTCTAAATGCTCTTGAACATATCCTTTTAAACCTTGCCAATGTTCACTGGGTTGAGAGATCACTGGATGATATTCAAATCGACTAAATTTCTTTGTGTAACTATGAATACGCGCTTGTTCACATAAATGCTCTTCATGTCGAACGGCATAATAGAGATGAATGATTTGATCACTGGCTGGCATTTGGTCCAACATGGATAAAAATGCAGATAAGCCTGTTCCTCCTGCAATAAAGTAGCGCGGGCGTTTTGCTTCATTTTCACGAAGGTAGAAACTGCCAAATGGAATTTCAAGTTCAATACTTTGCCCAATTTGACAATGAGACTTTAAAAATCTACCCATCAAGCCTTCAGGAAGATAGCGAATCAAAAATTGTAGTTGATTGTTGGCTTGCGGAGCATGAGCAAAAGAATAGGCACGATATTCATGAGTCTCAGGAATATAAATACGGGCATATTGTCCTGCTAAAAATTGAATTTGGGCGCTATGTTGACTCGCATCCAACTTCAGAAGCACCGTTTCATCTGAGACCCACTCTAAATCAGTAACGATGGCCTCAATTTTCAATGCTTCGCCAGCTTGGCAAAAGCTTGAAGCGTGATCAAAATAAAATGCGGCATTGGACTTCAGACGGGTTTGACAGGCCAAGATTTTGCGATCTGCGAGATCTTGTTCAGTCAAAGCATCTTCATCAACATAATCTTGTTCATATTGGCCTGCATCACAGCGTCCCTGACAGGTGGCACAAACCCCTTCACGGCAGTCCAAGGGAAGTGTAATGCCCTGACGTACAGCTGCATCAAGCAGAAATTCTTGTTCCTGTACGTCAATAAAAAAAGTTTTTCCATCTGCAAAGTTTAAAGCAGCAGAATGTCCCATGATTCACTCCTTAAACATGGTAAAAATCGAGCACTGAATCGATTTTGTCATTGAGTAAAATGGTATGCTGACGACGAATTTTGAATTGATGGTCTTCAGTCGGTCGTAAAATATAGGTCACTAAACCGTAGAAATAGCCTTCTAAACCTTGACGATTATAAAAGGTATGCCAATTGGCTTTGACTTCGAGAAGTCCATTCTCTATAGATCTGACCTGAATATTATTAATGCTGTGCATGGTTCTTGGTAAAGGCGTTGCAGAGGCAGCTTTACCTGTACGAATACGAAACACCCGATCTTCTAAACCACTTCGGTCTTCATAATAAATATATGAAAGCCCTTGGTTTGGATCTTTGACATATTCATGATCATTCATCCATTGGGGAATGTGATATTCACTATCTTCATCGTATAAATCTAGATAAGCATCCCAATCAAATGCATCGGATAGGGCTGCTTTTTGATATAAGAATTGGCTGACTGCATGTTGTAATTCAATATTCATGGCTTAAACCTCTTCTACAGCACATGTCGCTGAGTGACATGCTTCACCATTGTTGATCGCAGAATCTTGATCTGTCATTTTTAAAGCGATTTGATTCAATCCTTTGAGCATCAGTTGTTGCCAATGACCATGTTGATTGACATACAAGCCTTCATGAGTGAATTCTGTGCCTGTCATCACTGGGTGAATATCTAAGGCTTGACCATTGTGGTTTTGTTCATGACACCAATGCTGATGTCCGCGCGAAATATCACTCCAACGTTCTAGGCGTGCTTGGAAGCCACGTTGTTGCTCACGGAATTCAACTAAATCGTCTGGGGTGCCTAGACCGGATACGTTAAAGAAATCCTCAAACTGGCGAATACGATTGCGACGATCTGCAGCAGATTCACCTTTAACACCCAAACACTGGCTGATCACTTCGGTTTTATTCCACGCCACGGGACGAACAATACGAATTTGTGAACTGATTTGGTCCATGAAGAATAAACTTGGATATAAATTCAAATTACGTAAACGATGCATCGCCCAGTTTGCATAGGTTTCACCAAATTTTTCAACCAAATAAGGCATTACCGTGCTGTAGCCAGGGCGAACAGCAGGATTCGGCATGTCACTGAATAATACGCTATGGCCATTTTTAAAACTGAACCAGCCATCATCTGTCTGAGCATCACCTGCACCTAACTTACTGTAATCTAAGGTATCAAGTTCACTGCCTTTAGCTGCATTGACTTGTTGACGATGTTGTACAGTTGAAACATAGTTATAATGAACCGTACTGACATGATAGCCATCGAGACCATTTTCATTTTGTAACTTCCAATTGCCTGCAAAGCTGTAACTGGACTTACCTTGTAAAACTTCAAGCTCACCTGTAGGGGATTGATCGACCATTAAATCTAAGAAAACTTTTGCATCGCCGAGGAAATCTTCAATCCTGTCCGTTGCTTCAGTATCCAAACTGACAAAAATAAAGCCTCGGTAATTGGCAATCCGTCCTTGTTTGAGACCGCGTGTGCTTTTGTCAAATTCGGCATTATATTCATTGGGTGCTTTTACTTTGACTAAACGCCCATCAGACTTATAGCACCATGCATGAAATGGGCAGGTAAAGGTCGATTGATTGCCTTTGGAAACACGAGTCAGTGTTGCACCGCGGTGTTCACATGCATTTACAAGTGCATGTAATTGACCTTGACCATCGCGGTTTACAATAATCGGTTGACGACCAATTTGGACGGTGACGAAGTCATGATTGTTTGCAATTTCGCTTTCATGACATGCATAAATCCAGACTTTTTCGAAAATATGCTGCATTTCAAGTTCAAATAAATCAGGTTCAGTGAACATGTCACGTGCAATCCGGTAAACACCGTCTTCGCGGCGAAAGTCAACACAACTTTCAACAAAATTCTGCCAATCAATATTCGTTTTTGAGGTCATTTTACCCCCTCCATTCAATCCATTACTTTGTCTCGATTGAACAGGGAATACAGACCATGCACTATCCGATTTTATTGAATCTTTATCCAAAATTGGATTGAATCCACACGGCGCACATTTTAAAGTAAAGCGTTATACACCATCATGTAAAGTGGATAGAGATGGCTTAAATACTGGATATTAAATATATAATGCATCATATATATCTGATTGAATCATCACCCATAAAATGAGGGAATCGCATGCAAAAAAGACGTTTAGGTTAAACAGGTTTAGAGATTGTGCCAATTGTGTTTGGCGGGAACGTCTTTGGCTGGACCATTGATCAGCAGCAAGGCTTTAATATCTTAGATGCATTTGTTGAACGGGGCTTCAATGCGATTGATACCGCCGACTTTTATTCGATTTGGGCAGAGGGAAATCAGGGTGGTGAGTCTGAAACAATCATTGGACAATGGTTAAAGCAAAATCCGAGTAAACGTGATGACTTGGTGCTGTTTACCAAAGTAGGCTTAGATATGGGCTTTCCAGGACATCAAGGGCTGTCCAAACGCTGGATTATGCAAGGCGTTGAAGACTCATTGAAGCGTTTAAATACAGAGTATATCGATCTGTATTTTGCACATTGGCCGGATGAAAATACCCCTTATGAAGAGACACTGACAGCATTTGAGACCTTGAAACAGCAAGGTAAAATTCGTGCAGTCGGTACATCAAATTTGGATTCCGCTCAGTTGCAGCAATCGATTGAAGCAGCGAAAAATATCAATGTGCCACATTATCAGGTACTCCAGCCAGAATATAATTTGTATGATCGTCAAGGTTTCGAACAGGGTTTAAAACAGATTTGTATTGAAAATGAGATTGGTGTAACCAGCTATTACAGCTTAGCGAGTGGATTTTTATCAGGAAAATACCGAGAGATTAACCAAATCAAAAACAGCCAAAGGGCTAATTCATTAGCCAAATATTTTAATCCACGGGGTGAGAGAATTTTAACAGCTTTAGATATTGTGGCTGAGACACATCAATCAAAAGTTGCAGATGTGGCTGTAGCTTGGATTTTGGCCCAAGAGGGTATTACAGCGCCTATTGCAAGTGCAACAAGCATTGAGCAATTAGACAGTTTTACACGTGCAATTGCTTTGAAGCTTAGTGATGATGATTTGATGTTATTAAACAACGCATCCTCTGTATAAGATATGTGGTGCTAGAGCCTCTCTAGTACAGGGAGGTTTTTTATTGAATGTGAATAGCCACTAAAATTCTAGAGACACATAACCATCTTTTGATGGACCTTTTCATAATTAATTGAGAATGCTGCCTATTGGAACCATGTCTGCGTTTTGAATTGTAGAACATCTCAAGATACTCAATAAATCCGGCACTGTTGCAAATAGTAATTTGATTCTATTCCCTTTAAAAAGGGCCTAGAGACCGAAAAATCTATTCACTCGATACACTCCTGAGGCTGACCCTAATAAAATGATGAAGCTTGTCCTTTATGTAGTGCACGCATGACTGCAACA